>NZ_JAGGPK010000026.1 GCF_018613855.1 Arthrobacter sp. ISL-30 | reverse complement strand
ACGACCATATGACTCCACCGCCCTCATAACGACCCCAACTGCTAGTTACTCGGGGGAAGGAGCGGCAGGGTTACTCGGAGGACAGCCTGTTCCGGCCCCAGAGGGCAAAGGCAAGGCCGCCAAGGCCGATCAACAGCACGCCGCCCATGATAGCCATCAGTGCGAAGGTGTTCGCTCCCTGTCCGCCCTTGCCCACCACGACAGCCGCCTGCTTGGCCTTCGCGTTCTCCTCGATGGGTTTGTTCCAGTCCGGTGCCGTGGAAAGAGCCGCTGCAGTACTGGGCAATGCCGCGGACGGGATCGGCGTCGCCGTGACCGAAGGCGAAGGCCCATCCGTCGCAGTTGCCTCCGGCGTCGCCGTCGCTGTTTCAGCCGGAGGTGCCGGGGCAGCCGGGGCAGCAGTCTCCTGCGGGGCTGCAGGCGCAGGTTGGGGTTCGGCCGGCTCTGGCGCGGGGGGCTCTGCCGGCGGTTGAGTGGGTCTGGGTTCCTGCGTCGGCTTCGGCGCGGGGTTCAAGCAGATGGCCTGGCCCGGCGCACAATCCGCGGCTTCGGCGTGTGCGGTTGCCAGCGGAAAAGCAGTCAGGCACATGGCCAGGGCCACGGCCATGAGGGCGATGGGAAGCGGACGGTTCACGGCTGTCTTGGGCGCGGAGGGGCGTCGGTTCATGGTTACCTCTGCGGGGCCAACGCAAGCCAGCCCCGGTGTTGGGGATGTTTCGGGAATCTTCCTACAGCAGCAACTTCAGCCGCAAATCGAGCTTGTCGGGTTTGGACAAACTCAACCAGCGGGAATCCTGTTTTCCGGGGGCGTCGCCAGTTGCAGTTTGCGTGCCTTGCCTCGCCCGACAACGTAGCCCCGACCCGGAATGAAATTGGTGCTGACTTTGCCCAGGGAAGTGTTCAGGAGACTGTCGCCTTCGATGTCGCCGGGGTTGAGCAGAAGCCCCCTACGGCCTGATTTGAAGGGCTGGGCCAGTGACCAGGCGGAAGACCAGGTGGAGGATTCGGATTCACCGATGACCCACTGCTCTGCCTTGATGGATGTGGTGACGAGCCGTTCGATTCCGGATTCGGCCAGGGTGTCGCTGAACTCGGTGAGTCCCTCGATGAAGATGGCCAGCTTGCCCGGGTTGTCCGAGGAATGGTCGATCAATCCGTCAACGGATTCCTCCACGGCGTCGGTCCCAACAAGTGAGCGGTTCCAGATGGGCAGGGAGGCTACGGAGGACCTCCGTGACCCGATGTAAACCAGTTCGGTCTCCGGATTGGACCGACGCAGTGCATAGGCCATCGTCACCAGCGCCACGGTTCGTCCCGCCCCGGGAGGCCCAGCGACCAGCAGCGGCCCGCGGGCCGTGATCGACGCCGGGTCCAGGGACTCGTCGTCGACGCCGATGACGGGCTGGTCTGTGGATCCCACGGGCAGGATGTCCAGGTCCACCTGTTCGGGCAGCTTCTGGATCTGGGGCGCCGGCTCCAGTCCCTGCCTCTGCATGGCCTGGCTGAGTTTGTTGACCTCGCGGGCCTGGAGTGCGAGGTTGGAGTTGCCGCCCAGCACGGCCAGCTGGACTTCCAGGTTGCCGAGCAGTCCCCTGCCGGGCGGGGACGACGGTCCCAGTACGTCCCTGGGTACGTCAAGGGACAGGTAGTCGTCTTCGGAGGTGAGCCTGAGGACCAGCCGACGCTGGATAGAGGCCAGGAGCGACGGCGGTACCGAGTTCGGCCGGTCACCGCTGACGACCAGGTGGATGCCGAGCGGACGGCCGTCCGTTGCCAGCTGGAGGAAGATGTCCCACAGCGCGGACAGCCTGCTGTATTCGTAGGCTTCGCGGAAGGCCGACATGCCATCGACGAGCAGGAAGATTCGCTTTTCGTCCGGCCGGTTCGCGAGCTTGCGGTACTCCACGATGGTGGAAGCCCGCACTTCGGCATACCGCTCCGAGCGTTCCTCTGCGATGTCACGCAGCCAGCGGAGCAGGCGCCCCACCCGTTCGACGTCGTCTCCGCTGATGATCTCTCCCACGTGCGGCAGGCCGTCGAGCATCCTCAGGCCCGAGGAGCCGCAGTCGATCCCGTAGACGTGGACCGGCCCGCCGCGTGGTGTGACCGCGGCGGCGATCGCGATGCCTCGCAGGGCCGCGGACTTGCCTGAACCGCCGGTTCCGTAGACGGCCATGTTGCCGTCCTTGTCCGGTTCGTAGAACACCGTTGGCTGGTCCTGGTGGGCCGGATCATCTGCGACGCCGAGCAGGAGCCGTTCATCGGTTCGCGGGTTCGGCAGCTTGGAGAAGTCGTAGGTCGTGGCGAGCTCGTTGAGCCATGGTTTGCGCGGGGGTTCGATTCCCAGCCAGTCTGCTGCCTGGATGATGTTCTGCGTCATCCGGGCAATGTCGTTTGGACCGGCCGGGTCTTCCTTGACGGCATCGGCAGGGGCTGGCGCCTCCCAGCTGGGACCGGAGCCGAAGGCCATTTCAACAATATCGATGCGTGGTCGCTGCGGTTTCTCCGTGGTCCAACCGCCCGCATACCCGGTCTGGAATCCCTGGATGCGTCCAGGGCCGGTTTTGGCGGCGCCGCGTCCGGGGATCGACGGGTCAAAGTAGGCCGCGGTGGGCACTCCGAGGATGTCGACGGCGTCGTCCTCGTCTGCCATGCGGAGGGCTACACGGAGGTTGGTGTTGGCCCGCAGGCTGTCCTTGATGACGCCCGCCGGCCGCTGTGTGGCGAGGATCAGGTGAAGTCCCAGGGAACGGCCTCGCGCCGCAACGTCCACGACGCCGTCCACGAACTCGGGCACTTCGGTGGCCAGCGCCGCGAACTCGTCCACGATGATAATGAGGTAAGGAGGAGCCTCGGGGTCCGCCTCACGCTGGAGCGCCAGGAGATCCTTCGCTTTCTTCCGGTTCAGGAGATGCTCGCGGTAGTGCAGCTCGGCCCGCAGCGAGGTCAGGGCCCGTCGCACCAGGTGCTGCGACAGGTCAGTGACCAGTCCCACAGTGTGCGGCAGGTGGAGGCAGTCGGCAAAAGCGGCCCCACCCTTGTAATCGACAAACAGGAAGCTGACGCGGTCCGGACTGTACGCGGCCGCCATGCCCATAACCCAGGACTGCAGGAATTCGGACTTGCCGGCTCCCGTGGTGCCGCCCACGAGGGCGTGCGGGCCCTCGTTCTTGAGGTCAAGGTAGAACGGCTCCACGCCTCTGGAGCCCACCAGGGCACGCAATGTGCCGTTGTCCTTGCGATTGGCAACCGCCGAGGAATGGACAGAGTTATTCTCCTGCCAGCGCTCGGCCACCACTTGGGGGTTCTCCAGGAAGTCCTTGCCAATGAGCGTGGCGTAGGAGACGGCGCGCGGCAGGTCGGAGTCGTCGTCCACAGGCTTGCCGACGTCCACCAGGGGGGACATCATGCGGGCCAGTTGGAGGGCCAGTTCGGCGTCGAGGGTTTCGCAGCTGACCGGATAGCTGTGCCGGCCGAGCCGCACTTGGCCTGTAGTGGTGCCGTGGTCGCCGTCGACGGCCATAAAGTCCCGGCATGCTGCGGGGATCGCCTGAAGGTTTGCGGCAACCCACATGACGTGGATTCCCGAATCCGGACCGCGCTCCACGAGGCGGGTCAAGCGGCCCCGATCCACAGGGGCGTCATCCTCAACTACCACCAGGATGGACGGAATGGCAGGCTGGGCCACTTCGTTATTGTCGCTCTGCAGGCCGGGCCTCGGAACGGGACGGGGGTCCCTGGCGTGGGCTTCCCGCTGCTCCACCAGGTCTTCCAGCCGAGCCAGGAGGGACGACCCGGCTGCCGGTCCTGCGGCGAGATGATCGCCGCCGAGCGGGCTATGGCCGGAACCCACATGGGGCAGCCACTGCAGCCAGCTCCAGCGGTCCCTGGACCTTGCCGAGGCGATTGCCGTGACCACCAGCTCCGCCGGTGAATGCAGGCCGACCATTTGCAGCACCATCCCGCGGGCCACATCATCCACGAGCCCTCGTTCGCCCGCCACGCCGAAGGAGCCGGAGGTCCGCAGCTGGGAGACGATGGGGACTCCGTCGATCATGCGCACCTGTTGCAGGCATTCCTGGATTTCCCGCATGTACTCGGGCTCGGTGTCGTTGTTGGCCGGCTCCTCAAATTCGATTCGTGAGAGTGCCGTGCCCAGCCCGAACCGCACCCCGAGGAAGCCATGGTGTTCCGGCCGATGCGTCCACAGCAGGGGGCCCAGCTTATAGATGGCGTCCACGGTGTCGCTGACGGAGGGCGCTTCCTGGAGCCGCACTGACCGTTCGACGTTCTGCTTCGCTTCGATGTCCTCACGGAACGCCGCCATGGAGGCGCGGAAATGCTTGTGCCCCTCCTTTTTCTGCCGTTTCGCCTGCATCTTGTGGTCCACATAATGGCCGATGATGAACAACGGCATCATCATCATGAACAGGACAGACAGGACGTTCTGCGTCACGGCGAAGAGAATCGCGCCCATCATGATGGGCGCGATCAGCATGATGTACGGGAACGGCTGGTGGTCCGGCCGCTTCGGCCCGGCAGGAGGAACCCTCTTTGGTTCGGCGAAACGGGGCACGACCCGCGGGGAACGGTTGAAGTCCACCAAGGGAGAGGTGGGCGTTGCGGCGACGTTGCGGGACAGGGAGACCACGCCCACGGTGGTGTCCCCCAGTGTGATGGTGTCCGAGGAATTCAGCGTTGCCCGGGTCACCGGAAGCCCGTCCATCAGGAGTCCGTTGGCCGAATTGGTGTCCACGATTTCGACCGTCTCGCCAACGCTGATGCGGGCGTGCCGCTTCGACGTCATGGGATCGGACAGCCGGATGTCCGCGTCCCGGTCCCGGCCGATGTAGCTGGTGCCGGATGGCAGCGAAAATTCGCGTCCGACGTCGGGCCCGGAAAAGACCCGCAGCGTGGCTGCGGCGGGACCGCGGTTGGCTCCGGGAACGGCGAACTGTTCACTCACCCTGGTCAAGGACACGGTGGAGCCGGGTCTGAGGCCGGATTCCAGGAGGTTGACTGCGGGGTCCAGCACGTTTCCGGTCATACCGCCAGCCACGAAGGCCTCGTCGATGCGCAGGGACAGGTTCGACGGCGGTATGGCCCCCTTGCGGGCCGGGTCCGCCGCCCATAATTCGCCGGCGATATCGGCAACGGTGGCCCGCCCATCAACGGTTACGGCCAGGTCTTTGGCTTCCGCAGGCTCCCGGCGCAGGGTCAGTCGGAACTTCACGCTTCGTCGACTCCCCTCAAGTTCTCCAGCAGGTACAGATCGTCACCAGTCACCAGATGCGACGTAACTGCGTATTCAACCAGTCGTGCCCGTCGGTTGGTGGCGAGCTTCCCTCCGCCGCCGCGAAGTCCCACGACACCGACCCGGTCCAGCTTGTCGCAGACGTTGTCCAGCTTGCGATTGAACCGGGTCAGGGCCCAGCCAAGGCGCTTTGCAGCTTCCGCCGACGAGGGGATGGCGCTGAAACCCGTCCCCTCCCGGCGCAGCATCGGTTCCGCAAGGGCGACGATGAGGGCCTTTTGCGAATCTGTGAAGACGACGGGCCCGATAGTGGTATCCCCGGCGGAATCGTCGTCCCGGGCTTCCTGCCGGAATGACGGGGTCCTCAGGTGGACGGCGAACTCATAGGTGGTCGGCCCTGCGGTAAAGATGACGTTGGTGTGGCTGAAGACCAGCGGAATCCTCGCCCCGGGCGAGAGCCAAGCCTGCATGCCGCCAGAGGCGTCCGCAATGGTCGCCGAGAGCATGCTGCCCACATTGTTCAGCCACCAAATGCCGTCGTACCGTGCGATCTGCAAGAAGCGGCGGTGCAGATACGGATTGTCATCGACTTCCAGATCCCCCTCGCGACCAATGTTGAAGACATCCTCATCGGACGGCTCGTACCATTCCCCGCAGAAATCTATTGCCAGATCTCCCATTTTTCCTTCCACTGTTATTGGGCAGCCAGGCAGGCTATGGATCCTTCACCCTCGGGCGACGCCGCTCCGTCCGATCGGACAATGATGACCTGAACACAGGTCGGTTCGGCGGGGTTCTCGCTCACTTCCACCTGGTTGGCGCTGATCGACACGTAGCTGCCCTCGCCCCTGGCGGTCTTGATCCGCCACTTGAAGCTGTCGCCGTCCTTCGGCTGGGGGTTCTTCCAGGTGAAGACCGCCTTTCCGGCCCCCGTTCGAGACCCGGTGAGCGCTTCGACGTCGGGCACGTTCCCGCTGTCCAGGGCGTCCACTGGAGGCCTGCTGGGCTCCTCCGTTTCCTGGGCCTTGGGGGTGCTCCCCGCGGCGAGGACGATGCCCACCACGATTGCTATCAACAGCACTGCCGCGCCCGTTGCCGCCAGCCACAGGTTTCGGTGACGGTGGTCGACCGGCCGGCTTTCGACGTCGGCTCCCAGACCGTCGGCTTTGTCACCGCCGGGCCTGGGAGCGGCCGAACGGCCGATCGTGGTGGCAGCGAACTCCGCTTCCGCTGTCTTCGTCCCACGCAGGACTGTACGCTCGTCTGGATCTTGATAGAGAGCATCCACGGCGGCAACTGTCGGATGGGCGGGCAGCCGGCTCTTCAGAACGGTCGACGACGACTCCTCCACTGCGGGCTCCGGCAGGGCGGGTTCGGGTGGAGGCGAAACGAGACTCGCTGGCCCCGGCCGCGCTGGTCCTGTCCTCGCTGGTTCCGGCCGTGCCGGTTCGGCCCTCGCTGGTTCCGGCCGCGCTGGTTCGGCCCTCGTGTCGGGAAAAGTGCGCGCCGGGAAAGTGGGGCCGGTTCCCGTTGTTGCCGTCCCCTTTGCCTCCGGGTCGATGGAGGCGATACCCCGGACGCGAGTCTCCTCGAAGCCGTCGTCCGGGTGCCCGTCATCGGAGTGAGGCTCCTCGAGTACTTCGAACGGCGTGACCGACAGGTTCAATTCCGCCTGGATACGCTGCAGGGCCAGCGCGAACGCATGGGCGGAGGAATACCGGGAACCAGGCGCTTTGGCCATGGCCGTTGCGAGGACAAGCTCCAGCGACTCAGGGACGTCAGCGCGTCCCAGGCGCGGAAGCGGCGCATTGGTGATCCGGGCGATCAGCTCCCGCTGCGAGTTGTCCTGTCCTGGCAACACGAACGGCGACCGCCCGGCCAACAGCGTATAGAGGGTGGCACCCAGTGCCCAGACGTCCACCAGGACGCCGCTGACGTTGCTGCCCCGGAACTGCTCCGGTGGTGACCACGGGATCGACATCCCGGCGTCGTCGTCCGCTTCGGCGCCGATCGTGCCGGAAATACCGAAGTCCGTAAGGGCAGGACGGTTGTAGTCGGTCACCAGGATGTTGGCCGGCTTAATGTCGCGGTGGGCGATGCCCGCCCGGTGGGCCGTTTCGACGGCGGATGCCACCTGGATCCCCACGGCAAGCACCTCGTCCACGCTGAAGCGCTGCCTCCTGTACCGCACGTCCAGGCTGGGACGTGAGCAGTACTCCATGGCGAGGTACGAATGGCCGTCGTCCGTCACTTCGGCTTCAAAGATGGTGACGATGTAAGGGTGCGAGGAGAGCTGTGCCATAAGGTTGGCCTCGGACTCGAAGCGACGGCGTGCGCCCTCCGTTTTAAGGTCCGAGAGCAGCACCTTGATGGCTACTTTGCGCCGGGGCCTGTCCTGCTCGTAAAGGAACACGTCGGAAAAACCGCCGGAGCCCAGGAGGCTGACGTACTTGAAGCCGGGGATGTGTGGAGGCGGTGCTGGGGGCCTCTTGGAACTCACGGAATCTCCTCGAAACGCAATGAAACGCCGTCACCCAGTTCGGCGATATCCCCGTCAAGGAGGATCGCCATTTCGCTCTGGGCGAGTCGGCGGGGGGCCTGGCCTTCGCGGACCAGCACCGTACCGTTGGTCGCCTTGAGGTCGCACAGCATCACGTGCCATCCCTCAAGCCGGACCTCCACATGGGAGCGCGAAATATCGCCCCCGGGGCTGGCGACCTGGACAAGCCGCGGCATCGCACCGCCCTGGACACAGGCAACCGAAGGCTGCCTGCCGATAATTAGGGACTGATCCAGGTCAACGACTTCGCCTGTGGAAACCCTCATGCGGCCCAGCCTCGGACGCGGCGCCTGGATAGCGTCTCCCGCCAGCGGCAATCCGCAGCTTGAGCAGACGGCGTAAGTTGGCGGATTGGTGTGGCCCTGGGTGCAGACGCGGGCCAGTACTTTGGGGCCGCTCGCGTTTCCAAGCGCCCTGTCTTCTTCGGCCTTGCCTTCTTCGGCCTTGCTTTCGTCCGATTTGGGTTGACCGAGTCCGGAGAGACTGCTCTTCATGACGGTCTGCCCGTCGTGGTCGCCATCGATCGTAGCGGCTTCTGCAAGGTTGTCCTGTTCGCGGCCGGCTCCCCCATTGTCAGTTCCAGGTACCTCTGCAACAGGCGGGCTGGACTGGTTTGAGGAAAGGGGCTGGTTTGTGGGTTGAGACCGGTTTGGCACCAGGGGCTGGGTTTGGCGCAGCGGCTGGGCCGGGCGTTCGCTTCTGCTCCAAGGTACCGAATCAATAAGCCCGGAAGGCACCTCGAAGCGCCGCGTCGAAGGCGCCTCGGTGCTCTTTACCGACGGCTCGTTGCTCTGTGCCAACGGCTCCTTCGGTTCGTCTCCCGGCTTTTCCGGATGCGGGCCAGCCGGGGCGGAGGTGGAGGCCGCATCGACTACTACTTCGCCGGCCGAATCTTCTTCGTGGGCGGGGGTTTTTTCGTGGGCAGAGCCTTTTTCCTGCGCCGCTACTTCTTCATGATCCGCCTCGGCATCCGGATCGACGCGTATGGCAGCGTCTTCAATGTTGCGGATGACCGTCTTGTCCCACAGGTGGTCGTAGGAGCTGGTGAACTCCTCCTGTGCCGGGGTGGCAGCTTGCTCGTTCGGTGCCGTGCGGACTGCTCCTGCGGCCGATTGTGCCTCCGGTTCCGAAATCTGAAACGCTTGTACGCCCTCGCTGGCCCCTATGCCCCCAGCGGCCCCAGGACCCCCAGCCGCTTCTGCAGCCTCAGCGGCTTGTGCGCCTTCACTCGATTCGGGGCTCAGGCCCGGGGCGATAGTCATGTCGAGGTCATCGTGGAATGCCATGACGGTTTCCGCTGAAACCTCCGACGCTGAAACCTCCGACTCGATGCCGGGGTGGCGCCGTTCCGGCGGCGCAACAGCTGGCGCGAACGATTCAAGCGGGCGCGTAGCAGCTTTCGCGAAGCCAGCGCCTTTCGCCAAGCCAGCTTCGATCGACAGCCCAGCTCCGATCGACAGCGCGAAACCGCTAAGCATTACGACGCCTTCGGCCAGTGGCAGCGCCTGTACTGCGGGCGCACTGAGCCCAGGAATCAGGCTGGCGTCAGAGATCCTGAGGCCGAACCACTCCGCACCAGTAATCCGGCGCTCATTCCAGGTGGTGATGTCCCGGCCGCTGATGGTCTCCTTGCCGGATGCCCCGTGGACCTCCAGTTCAAGTCCACCACGCAGGAAAACACGTAGTGGATCCCGTGAATCGATAATCCCAAAGGGTGGGATCCGCGACAGGGACACTCCAAAACCCTGGGTAACCTCGTGAAGCACCTCATGGGCTTCCGGCTCGTACTCCAGGAAATCCCAGAGTGCAGCAACCAGCTCCTCCCGCGTTTCCGGCGCCAAAAGGACAATGGTGCCCGAACGAATGATGCCGAACCATGTTCCGGGCGCGTACCTGCTAATTGCCATTCCCGCCCCTGTCAGAAGGAGCAGCACCGCCAGAGGGAGCAGCACCGCCAGAGGGAGCAGCACCGTCCGCGGCGGCATCAGCTACAGCATCGGCTACAACGGGGCGGGGAAGGGTGTCGACGTCCTCGACTGCGGCGACAGGTCGCGGTGCTGTGGTGGCAACAGCGCCTTCCCCGAGCACATTCTTGGCGTCGACCACCACCACAGTGACGTTGTCCCTGCCGCCGTTCCGCAATGCCGCCTGGATGAGGGCATCAACGGCATCCTGGGGGTGTCCCACCGTACTGAGGATCCTGAACATGTGATCGTCGCCGAGTTCGCCATTGAGGCCGTCTGAGCAGATGAGGATGCGATCTCCCTCCTCAATCGGGAGGAGCCAGAAGTCCGCCTCGGTCTCGTCCCCGGTGCCAAGTGCCCTCGTGACCACATGGCGTCGGGGGTGGGTCGCAGCCTCTTCCGCAGTGATATCTCCGGCATCCACCAATTCCTGGACCTCGGAATGGTCCACGCTGACCTGCTGGAATTGCCCCTGGCTGAGCCGGTAGGTACGCGAATCGCCGATGTTCATGACAAGCCAATACGGCAAGCCAAGCTGTTCTACGACGACGACTCCGGACAATGTGGTTCCGGCACGGGCGCCCGTGGCGTTCCGAATCCGGGAATCAGCCTCAAGAATGCATTCGTGCAAGTCAGCGGCAGACGCCGTCCGGGCACCGGTAGCAAGCTGCGGCGCCGAACCGAGCGTCCGGACGCACAACCCGCTGGCGATCTCGCCGGCCTCATGCCCACCCATCCCGTCCGCGACCGCAAACACCGGGTCCGAGGCTATGAAGGAGTCCTCGTTGAGTTCGCGCCTGAGGCCACGGTCCGTTCCGTAGCCGTAGCTGAGGCGGAAGCCATGGTCCCCTCCGTTGTCCGACGTTGCTTCGGCGGGCTCTGCGTTCATGCCTGTCCTAGGTGGAATGTGCGGTCCCCGAACTGAACGGTGGATCCTGGGCGGACGAAAACTTCCTGGCCCGGAAGCAGCCGGGTCTGGACGCCATCCGGCGTTGTCACGGCGCTTCCGTTGGTGGAATTGCGGTCGGTGACCCATGCGCCCCCATCGGCGAGCCGCAGGTGGAGGTGCGTCTTTGAAATGGAGCGGTCCGGATCGGCAACAGGCACCAGTTGCTCGACGTCTTCTCCTGCCAGAGCCTCAGGATTCCTGCCAAGCAGCACCGTCCGTGCCAGCCGGATATCCTGGCCGTCGTCAAGTTTGATGCGCATCACGGCCTCTTCCCGTGGCCTGGCGTCGGAGCGCAGCTGGGTGCGGTCAACGTCGTCGTCCGGGTGCTGGCTCGTTCCAGGCACCTGCAAAGGCACCTGCAGCGGAGGCTGCGACTGGGTGGCTAGCTCGTCGGGCACCTGCAACGGTGCAAACAGCCGGACGGGCGGCTGCAGCTGATTGGGGTTATTCAGCTGATGGGGATTGTGCAGCTGATTGGCATTGTGCAGCTGGCTGAGGCGGGCGGGGGAAGCGATGCCGGGAGCCGGGGACGCGACAGCCTGAACCGGGGGAAGATCAATCGGCGCGAAGCTGTAGGGACCTTGGATACCGCCGGTTTGCACCGGGTTCCGCCCCTCCTTGACATCGAAAGCCAGCGTCTTGGCGGCCTTGTCATGCCAGCCCCGAAGCCTGCCTTCCCGGTCACGGTTATTGGAAACCACCACCAGGACAGCCCAGGCAGTCCCAAGCAGCAACAAGCCGGGGAGCACCCACACGGCGATGCCGTAAAGGCCCAGCATCACGAGCGGGGCCGTGGCCAGGACCGCGAGCAACACACCCGCTCCCGTGACCAGGCCGCGCAGGAAGACCGCGCCGCCACCAGGCGCGTACCCGTCAGCGTCGGTGCTACGGATTCCCATGAGCTGGTTGCCGATCGTGTTACCTGATCGTCCTTCAATAACCACAAGGGCAATCAGGTAGACGAGGGTCAAGGCACTGCCGATGCCGCCAAGGAGAACCAACAGGCTGGTGTCGTAGACAATGAAGCCGCCACGGCGGGTGGTGGTGATGCCTGCCATGCCGATGGCGAACGCGATCGCGAGCACGATCAGCGGACCCAGCCAATCCAGTACGGCTGCGCCAAGCCTCTTGCCGGCTGCTGCCGGTACCACATCAAGCTTGGTGGTCATTCTGGTCCCTCCCCCGTGGGCCGCTTGTTCGTACTGTCCCGGCGCTGCCTGCAATCCCGGCCGGCCAGCAGTACCCGGCAGCACCATGGCTTCCGGTTGCGCCGACGCTATCGCGATCCTACCGGGATTCGCCGCGGACCTTTGTCCTTGAGCATCAGGAACGGGGTTGTCGGCGTTGCGATCGATCCGCGCCGCACGGTTGCTGAGGGGCGCCCCGCAATGTGTGCAGTAGGTGGCTCCAAGGCGTACCGACTGCCGGCAGCGGGGGCATTGTTCACTTGCGGGGGTCATGACTCGTTGGTGTTCTTCATGCCGCCACTCTTGGACCGCCGGCGTTGCAGGGCGTTCCTGCCCTCCGCCAGCAGGGACCTCGGTGAGAAGCGGGCCTGCTGCTGCTTCCAGAAGCCCACGCTGCCGGCCATGTCCTTGAGCGAGGAATCCACGATGCCCCAGTATTCCTTGACCTGCTCCTCGCTGGGCTGGCCGGCACCAAAAATGGCGGCGTCCGCCCGCTCAGCCAGCAGTGTTGTGGTGGGGGCACTCGACGGGAACGCATCGGCAATCACGCCGGCGGACTCCCGCCGTGTTGCCTTGCCGTCGATGGTCGCGCCGAGGTCGGTAGCCAGGCTCATGACCTCGCTCCAGCCTCCTCCGACACGGTTTGCTGCTGCTCCATCCAGAAAGCGGCCCTTCCGGCGTCGGGCTTTAAGGAACGCGATCAGCAGCAAGGGAAGGGCGAGGACGATCAGTGGAATGGCGGCCGTGCCGATCGCCGCAAGCAGCGCACCCCAGAACAGCCAAGGGTTGTTCTTCTTCTCATCAGCGTCGAGCGCGTCGGGCGACGAGTCCGGCGGAAGCTCCGCCGGTTCCTGTGGTGGAGGCGGCGGCTGCAGCACCTGCGGCTTGGGCTTGGATTTGTTCTCGGGGTCCGGCGGGATGGGGACGTTGTCCTTGGGTGGCGTCGGGTCGAAGGCTACCCAGCCTGCCCGGTCAAAGGCAACCTCAACCCAGGCATGCACGTCCTTGCCCTTGATCTGGATTTCCCCGGCGCCGTTCTCCGGGCTCTTCGGATCGGGGTAGAAACCCATCACAACGCGTGAGGGAATGCCCAGGTGCCGCAGCATCAGTGACATCGCCACTGCATATTGCTCGTCGTCGCCAAGCATCTGCTTGGCGGTGAGCAGGCTGCGGATACGAGCCGCCCCGTGCCCGGGAAGGCTGGGGAGTTGACCATCGGCAACAAGTCCGTTGCTGAAGGCCCCGGTCTTCTGGAAATGGGCCTCGATCTGGCGAACCCGGTCGATCGCCGTGGGGGCATCGGCTGAGAGTTCATTGGCCTGTGAGGCGACAACCGGCGGCACCTCTTCGGCGTCGGGCATGGTGATCCTGGCGAAGTCGTACTGGGTGAGCTGTCCATGCTCCAGCTTCCCGGGATCGGAAACCTGCACCGAATAGCTGTCGCCCTGGGATAGTCCCCTGGTGCTGACTGCGGTGTCCGTGCCGGAGTTGAAGTACAGCCCCGAGGCCGCCGCAGAATTGCCGGTGAAGCTGATTCCGGTGGTCTGGCGGCCGCCCGGCACGAAGAATCCTTGATAGTCCTCGATGGTGATGTCCAGGGTGTAGGCGGATCCTGATGCCAAAGTGCCGGTATCGGCCAGGGTGTTCAAGGACCGGGCGTCGCCCACTTTGTTGAAGTTCCCCGAACCGTTGGGGTCCATGTTGTAGTTGACCCCGTTGTAGGCATCCAGTGCCGCCAGCCGCACGCGGCCGTCCTTCGGCAGGCCCTTTAAGCTGAACAGGTTGTCGTCCTTCTTGTCCTTCACGAAGTTCCGGAAGCTGGCCAGGGGGGTGATGTAATCCTTGGGGTCAAAGGGCGGCACGATGCTGTTGCGCAGCACTTTGCGATCGTCACTGGCGGTCACGAGGGGCGATGCAACGGCCGTGATGGCGACGGCGGCGGCGATGACACCTGCTGGCATACCCAGCCGGCGTAGACGTCCACGGCGGGCGACGGCGGCATCCGCCTCCGGACGGTTGGCTGAGACCGTATGGGTGCCACTGCGCCGAAGGGCGTCGCGCCGGAAGGCAGCCCAAACTATCGCCACGATGGTGAGGGAGACTCCACGTTCCACATTCAGGAATCCCGCACTGGTGCTAAACGCGATGCCGGTAACAAACAGCACCAGCACCGGAAGGAGCGGCCAATACGGGCTCTTGAGGCGCCAGGAAAGAAGTCCTGCCGCCAGCGCCATGAGCAGCGAGCTGAGGAACGGCACAATCAGCATGCCTCCGGCCGTTCCCACGGGAACGCCCACCGTCAGCATGTCCTTCCACGAGAACACCACTCCCAGGAGCAGCGTGCGAAGTGATTCGAGGCTCGGAAGCACGCCTCCGATCGCGGCATCCGGCACGGCCACGGCAGTGCCCAGCAGCAGATACACCCCGAGGGTGAAGGCCAGCGTAATCAGGAGTCCCAGCCGCAGGTGGGCGTTGAGGGCTGCGATGCCCAACCCCAGCAGCACACCGCCCAGGCCGGCCAGGAGGTAGCGGGGATCACCGCCGAAGCTGAGGCTGAAGCCCAGCACCCCGAGGCCCAGCAGCACAATCAGCGCGCTAGCGTCGACGGCGACATGCCACAGTGGGCGGTCACCCACGAAGGCGGACTGGGCCGCCGTTGAACGTGCTGCTGAACGCGGACGCAAGCCATTAGCGGTGCTCATGCGGCCGCCTTTCGCAGGACCAGTGCGAGGTCATCCAGCTCGCCCAGGGTAAGGACCGTCAGGTCGGCGATGTTCGCCCTGCCCGGCGCAGCGCCCTGTTGGACGCGCACGGCCAGGGTCCGGACGCCCGGCGGCACCGAGGCGGCGGCGGAGCGGAGCTGGGTGGCCGTCACGTGGCTGCCGACGACGAGGAAGACAACAGAGGCGTTAGGGACGGTGTCCGAGAGGGTGCGGGCGACGTCGACGGCGGTGCGCCGCAGGGACGTCCCGTTAATCCTTGTCATGTCATCCAGCAGCGTCCTTCCCGTCTCGCAGCGGAGCGGGCCTTTCTGTGTAATGACGTCCAGCTCCCGCTGCTCCCTGATGGCCTGACGCCCGATCGACGCGGCGACGGAAATGGCCAGCTCGAACTCGGACTCGGATTCGTACTCGTCCGTGTTGATGGACAGCGAGATGGCCAGGTGCGCCCGGCGGGTCTCTTCGAACTGGCGCACCATCAGCTTGTTGGTCCGCGCCGTGGTCTTCCAGTGGATGTGCCTGCGATCGTCGCCCGGGACATAGTCGCGCAAGGCATGGAAGGAGACGTCTGCGCTGGAGAGTTCGGTGGTGGGCATGCCCTCAAGGTCGCGGATGAATCCTGCCGCCGAACCGGCCAAGGCTACAGTGCGCGGGTGGACAAAAAGGTCTTCGGGTTCGGTCCAAAGGATCCGACGGCGCAAAAGGTGCAGCGGGTCGGCTCGCACGGAACGCACGGGTCCGACGACGATGACGGCGCGTCTGGAGGTGGGAATGGTGAAGAGATCCTCATGGACCTGGGCAGGCTTCATGCGTGGCAGGTGGAAGATGGCCGTCGCGGCTCCCACGGGAAGTTCCAAGGCAGCCGGTAGCAGCGGGCGGCTGGAGGTATTGGAAACTGCGATGCTGCCCACTGCCTGATCGCCCACGGCCACCCGGGTCCGGGCCAGGTCAAGCGTGACGCCGTACGAGGACCTTCCAACGATGAACGCCACTGCGAACACAAAGAGCAGGAAGGCCACAAGCGCCGCGGACTTGGCCTCCTGCCACCCCCACAGCTGTCCGGTAACCCAGAGCAGGATCGAGGCTGCGAGGACGCCCCAGCCCAGGATGCTGACTACCGACAGCACCGGCCAGGCATAGCGGAGCCACAATCGGCGGAACCCTCCCCAAGCGGGCGAGAGCACCTCCCAGGCGGTAGAGCTGGCTTCTGACCACACCGCGGACGGGCGGAGTTTGGCGGGAAGCCGGGTGGCCCCGGCCTTGGCCAGGGGAATCCTGAGGATTTCAGCAGCCCTTCTGAGGGTTGTGCTGGCGGACATTGAGAGACCTTCGTTTCGTGGACAGGACTAAACGTTTGCGCGCTGCCTTAGACGCTGGCACGCTGCTGCGGAGCGGCGACGTCGGACAGCACCCGCTTCAGCACGGCCTCGGGCGTGGCGCCGGAGAATTCCGCCTCAGGGTCCATAACGAAGCGATGGGTCCAGACCACGCTTGCGAGTTGCTTGATGTCATCGGGAAGGACAAAATTGCGCCCCTGGCCGGCGGCCCACACCTTGGCCGCCCGGACCATGGCCAGTGCCCCTCTTACCGACACCCCCAAGCGGGTTTCCGGTGCGTTCCGGGTCTCTTCGCAAAGCCGGGAGATGTATTCCAGCACAGCAGTATCGATGTGTGTTGTGGCGGCGAGGTCGGCCATGTCGGCGACGGCCTGCGTGGTGATGATCGGGGTCAGGTCACGCGAACGGTCCTTGAGGTTGCTGCCGCCAAGCAACTGGACCGTTGAGGAGTGGTCCGGGTAGCCGATTGATGTCTTGATCAGGAAGCGATCCAGCTGTGCCTCCGGCAGTCGATAGGTTCCCGCCTGCTCGATGGGGTTCTGGGTCGCCAGAACCATGAAGGGCCTGCCGGCCTCGTAGGTGGTGCCGTCCACCGTGACGCGCGATTCCTCCATGACTTCCAGCAACGCGGACTGGGTCTTGGGTGAGGCGCGGTTGATTTCATCCGCGAGGACGATGTTGCTGAAGATCGGGCCCTTGTGGAACTCGAACTTCTGCGTCTTCTGGTCATAGATGGTGACGCCGGTGACGTCGGACGGCAGCAGGTCAGGGGTGAACTGGATGCGGTTGTGTGAACCCTGAACCGTGGCAGCCAGGGCACGTGCCAGCGACGTTTTGCCCGTACCCGGGGCGTCCTCGAACAGCACGTGGCCCTCGGCCAGCATGGCGGTGATCGTCAGCCGGATGACGTGGGACTTGCCCAGCACCGCCTGGCCCACATTGGCAACGAGCTTCTCGAAGGTAGCTGCAAACCATTCGGCCTGCTCGATTGTCATGGTCATGGGGTGTTCCTCTCCCGTTTGGTTCTGTTTTGAAGAGCGTGTGTGTTTGGGCAGCCGGGTCTAAAGCAAACGCGGGGTCACTTGGCGCCCATAAGGGTGCTGCTGATAGGCCGTAAGTGACCCCGCGTTGCACGGTCAGCATCCGCCGGGCCTTGCACCGTAAAGGTCCACAGTCGTGGACTTTACGTACCAGCCGGACTTCTCCGACTGGGTGAGTCGGTACCAGGGCGTGCCGTTGCCGTAGATATCCTTCGTGCAGTCGATCGTCAGCCGGCCCCAGGAACGCTCCACCCAGCCGACGCCGCAGCTCGGCCCGGATGGCGAATAGGAGTCCGGCAGGCCCGGCTTGCCCGGGCAGGTCCGCACGTCTGCTGCCTTGACCTGGATCTGCGCTTGCGGCGGTGTGGGGTCGTTACCGGATGCCGATGTGGCACTGCCAATGGCACCATCAACCACGGTCACGGCACGGACACGAAGTGTGCGCGACTGATCCCAGCCGCCGGCGGAGCGGCTGTAGCTGTTGGCCGTTCCCACGCTAGTCCAGGCGCCGCCTTCGTAGCTGACCTCGTAGTGGTCAAGGGGACGTCCGTTCATGGCCGGATTGTTCCAGGTCCAATGCACGTCGCCGTCACCCGTGGCGGACTTGCGACCGTCAACATTGGGGGCGTTAGCCGGCCCGTAGGGGTTCCCTGAGCCAATGGCCTTCGCGTCACCGGACATGTTGTTCTTGATGGACGTAGCGATGATGTTGACGGTTACGTTGGTGCCGTTCGGTTGTCCGTTGATCACCCCGCCACCTGCTGCAATGGCGCCGGACCCATAGGCCGTGGACCAGCTGTACCGGATCTCGTCAGCCCTCGAGCCATTGCGCTGGGCGTCCGTCAGCTCGGTGAAAGTCACCCTGAGTTGACCGCTTGTCCCGGTCTCCTGGACGGTGCCGCTGTTGACCATCCCGGGTTTTCCGGCAGCCCGGATCGGAGCGGATCGTCCGCTGGTTCCGCTGGTTCCGGCCTTGTTGGTGGCGGCCACGGTAAAGGTGTAGTCGGCCTCGGAGTTGTCCACCGTGACGTTCTGCGAGGTGGCGCCGACCTGCTGCGAAGTAACGGCGGTCCCGCCACGGTAGGTGGTCAATGTGTAGGAAGAAACGGCGTCCCCGTTGTTGTTCGGAGCCTGCCAGCTGACCCGCAATTGGGACTGGCTGCCTACTGACCCTGCACCAGAGACCGTAGGCGGCATGGGGGTAGCGGGGACCCCCGCCGGCGTTTCGGCCGCCGAGTAGGGGCTCCAATCCGATGGATCCTTGGCATCGTTACGTGCCAGGACCCGCACCTTGTACGCCACGCCGTTCTGCAGTCCGTTCCAGACGTAGCTGGTCGAGGTAAGGTTCTGGATCTGGGGGTTTTGTCCCGGCGGTGCGGGGGAAATCTCCAGGTCGTAGCTCTTGATCGGTGAGCCCTTGCTGGCCGGGGCGGTCCAGGTCACGTTGAGCTGCTTGTCCCCGAACTTCAGCGCGGGCGCCAGCGGAGTGTCCGGCTTGGCGTCAGGACGTACCTCAGCCGAGGCAGGCGACGGATCAGACTCGCCGAACTCATTGGTGGCAGTGACAGTGAAGTGATACTTCGTGTTGTTCGTCAGGCCGTTGAGGGTGCAGGTGTTGGCCGGGCAGTCCTGCTCGAAACCGCCCTCACCGCGCACAGTGTACTTCGTGATCGGAGAACCCCGGTCAGCGGGCGCGGTCCAGTTCAGCAGGGCCGTCTGGTCTCCTACGCTCGCTGCCTGGGGCGTGGTGGGGGCCATGGGCTCGTCCTTGACCGTAAGCCGAATACGCGCGGTGGCGTTGCGCGAGGCATCGCCGGTCTTGTCCTCCACGGTGTAGGCCACCACCATGGTTCCGGTGAAGCCGTCGGCCGGAGTAACCGTCACAGCGTCACCGTTCATTTCCGCCGTTCCTTGGCCCGTTTCCGTGAAGGCGCTGACAACCTTCAATGGAGCGTCCTGGAAGGGGTTCGCGTCATTGGCGAGAACGTCAACCGTGACCGCCTTGCCGGCGGCCGCGTTCGGCTCGACGTCGTCATTTGCCACCGGCTTGGGACGGTTGGAAGCAGTGACGGTGAGGTTGTAGGTAGCGGTTGTTTCCAGCCCGCGGGAGTCCGTGGCCTTCACCTGTACCGCTCCGGATTCGCCGGTCTTCGCGGAGTCGTTCGCCGAGGCCTTGAGCACCTTGCCGTCCAGGTTGACATTGAAGCCTGCGGGGCTGCCGCCGACGAGTTCATAGCGCATGTTCTGGACGTCGTCGCGGTCCGGATCCGAAGTCAGCTTCTCCAGGTCAATGCTGGCCGCGTCGCCCTTCGGCACGTCAATGTCACTGCCCAGCAGGACTGGCGGGTTGTTCTTGTTGGGGTCGGGCAGCACCTTGGTACGGATGCTCAGGGTCGCCTTGAGACCGTTCGGGTCATCCGGGCCGGTTCCGTCCGTGACTTCGAAGCTGATGGAGCCGGGCCCCACGTAGTCCTGCCTGGCTGTGTACTTTAGCGCGGTGCCGTCGTTCGCCACGGGGTCCCCGCCGTCAGAGCCAATCAGCTTGATCCGGTCCAGCTGCGTCAGGCGAGGGCTGCGGCCGTCGCGGACCTTGACCCATTCCTTAAGGTCTACGGTGACGGACTGGCCCGATACGAGCTCAACTACTTCGTCCTTCGCGAGGGTGGGAACCTGCTGGCCGACGCCCGGAACCCAGACGATAGCCGTGGACTTCTGGCCGTCAACGTCCTCCACCGTGTAGGGAATGAGCTGGGCCTGCTCGGTCAGCTCGACAACGAGGTTGCCGTTGGCACCGGGTGTGGCGGTTTCCGACGTCGTGCTGATTTTAAGGTTCTCCCCCACGCCGTCAGGGTCCTCATCGTTCTTCAAGACGGGGACGTCGACGGCGGTCTTCCCAAGGGTCTGCGCGGACGTGACCCGGTCATCGCGGGCGATGGGAGCAAGCAGGGGGATGTCGTTCCTGGCGATGACCCGGATACTGGCCTGTCCACGGGCATCGCGGTCATCGGCAACGGAGTAGCGGACGTTCACGGTCCCTTCCTCGCCGGGTGCCGTGAGGAGGATGCGGCCGCTCTCCTCGCTGAGCCGGGCCTGGAGCGCAGGATCGGCTTCGATTGCATCACCGACGATCCGAATGAGGTCGCCGTCCGGGTCCGCGTCATTGGCTGTGGCGTCGACTGCGATCTCGCGTCCAGGCCGAACCATGACTTGATCATCCACTGGCGCTGGCTTCTGGTTGGTATCTCCTCGTGGGGCAATACCTACAGTCACCGTACCGGTGTTAACGGCGCCCTGCCGGTCGATGACCTTGTACCGGAAGGTGTCGGTGCCAGCCCCGTCGCCCGCGGCCACGAAATCGATGAAGCTGCTTCCCACCGTGGCGGTACCCATATTCGGAGTGCTGTCGATGCCAGTCAGCTGTACGGAATCGCCGTCGGGATCAATGCCGTCCAGCATGACCGGGATACGGACTGTGCCGCCGGCCACTACGCGCGCCGTGAGGTTCTTTGGCTGGGGACGGGAGTTTTCAGCGCCTTCCAGCGGCAGGATGTGGATGGTGACGGCCGCCGCACTCTTCTGGCCCTGGGGGTCCACGGCGTTGTAGATGGCCCTGACTGTCTTGGGTGCCGGGCCGGCGATGAAACGCAGGGTGTTCTCGGAGACAAACGCCTTGCCGTCCTCCTCGGCGATGCCTTGGGCCAGGACCGGGTCAACGGAGAGTTTTTCGCCCTGCGGGTGGGTGTCGTTGGCAAGCACCGGGATAGTGACGACGTCGTTGACGCGCACGTTTACTTCGTCCGGTTTGGGCTGCGGGGCCTCGACGACGGCGGGGGCCGGGACCGGGACCACGGAGACTGTTCCTGTAGCCGACTTGCTGCCGTTGGACATCGTGTACTTGAACACGAATGGTTCTTTGGTACCCGAAACGTCAGTGACGCGCAGGACGCTGTGGTCGATGACACTGACGGAAGCTGTGGCATTTTCCGGCAGTTCCACTGACTGCAGCACCAGTACGCCCCCGGAGGGGTCGGAGTCGTTGGCCAGCGGATCCACCAGGACATTACCGCCGACCGGCAGCAGTCCGACGTCGTGCACAGCTACCGGATTACCGGCATCCTTCCCGGACTCCACGTCCACACGGATCAGTCCCTGGCTGCTTTGTGGGCCATTGCTGGCGATGTACGTCAGGTAGACCGGGCCTGGTGTTTCGCTGCGGAAGGTGAACGTCCCGCCGTCGGTCACGGGGCCAAGTTCCGCAGGGCCGGCTGCTTCGACATGGGCGATGCGGAGGGCGCCGCCGTTGGGGTCGACGTCGTTCTTGAGCGGCGCGATCACAAGGTCCTGTCCGACGACGGCAGTGACGTGGTCGGCATTGACCACCGGAGCAAGGGCCCCCGGAGGCTGGACGTTGATGACAACACGACCTGTGGTGGTGGCACGGCCATCCCAGACCGTGACAGTGACGTTCTTCTTGCCCGGAGCGGCACCGGAATCCTGGTAGGTCAGCAGGCCATCGCGACGGACCTTCACCTGGTCCTGCTCGTTGTCGGCCTTGGCGTCCAGGAGGACCAGGTCGTCGCCGTCAGGATCCATCCAGTCGGTGAGGATGTTCTGCGATACGGTCTTGCCTTGTTCAACAAGGATGGTGGTGGGATCCGCCCGCTTGAACACCGGCGCTTTATTGTCGTTCGGCCCCACGATATTGAGGGTGACCTTTCCGCCGGCGGACAGTCCCCTGCCATCTGCCGCATTGTAGTCGAGGATTTCCGTACCGGGTTTGGCGTCCGCCGGCAGCGAGATCTGGAACGCCGAACCGCCGTAGATGTTCTCCAACACGCCGGTCTTCGGAGCGTTGCCGCCCACCGAGGCGCTCAGGACGTCGCCGTCGGGGTCCGAGTCGTTGTCCAGCACACTCAGGATGGTGGTGCGCCCCGGACGTACGCCGAATTCGTCGGGTTTGGTCTCCGGCGGCCGGTTGGGCTTGGTCCGGTCCGGCAAGACGTTGATGGTGTTGTTGTCCGCAGAATCCTGGTCCTGCTCGTCGGACTCATTCTTGGGCGGGACGACGTCGTCCCAGTTGTTGACGAGCTGCATGTTCTGGTTGACCATCCACACGCTGCCCGAGTTGACGTCGTTGAGCACTACAAGGTCGCGGTTGACGCGAAACACGTAGCTCGGGGCGGCGCTGGCCTTGGGAACGTCCACTTTTTTGTCGTCGGCGTCGCTGGCACAGTCGCGAACGTACTTGTTGGCGCCGGACCAGGCTGCATGGACGCATCCTGCCAGCTGGACCGGGGCCGCGGGTATGCCTTGGCCGTCGAAGGTGACGGTAGCGGCGGTTCCGCCGTCGAGGGGCTGCTTCAGCAGTGCCTTTTGGGTGGCGATGGCCACAAAACCGCTCTCGGAGCCGGTCTGCTGCAGTTTGGCGTCCCGGGCGTCCTGAAGCTGGAGGCGCCTGCCGCCGGGGAGGAAGAGATTGCCGTTGGCGGAGTCGAGGACCACCGGCTTGTCGCCCACTACCGTGATCTGCAAATCGCCGGCTCCCTTGAGTTCCTCCACTATGGTGACGTCGGAGCCGGCATTGACGCCGTCGGCGCCTACCTTGGTGGCCTTGATTTCGCCGGACTTGGGATCCGCGGTGTAGATCCGGTCATCGGCGCCGACGGCGGACACAACACCTTCGGAGCCAAGCAGGACAGGCTCCGTGCCTTCTTCGTCGAAGCTGTTGATTGTCGAGGGAGACAGCGCCCACACGCGGCCGCCCGCCGGGTCAGTCACGGAGAGAACCTCGGAGCCAAAGCTCACCTGGGCTGAGGACGGAAGCTGCTTGTCTCCGGCGAGGCGCATATTGGCTGCCGAGACCTGGTTGAGCGTGGAACCGGAATCGTCGTCCACGAAGACTGTGTCCGCGTGCTGGAGGATGTCGAACGTCGTGCTGGCAGGGGTGACGGCTCCATCGAGCACCTTGGAGGGATAGTTCAGCCGCGCCACGGCGTTCTTGGTCTTGCTGACCACCCACACGCCGCCGTCGTTAAGCTCCACCTCTGCGGTCTTGTATCCGGGGTAAAGGATGGCACTGGTCACCAGCACTGCGATTGCCGCAGTAAGGCCAGTGGTGGTCATGAGTTTGTTCCGGCGCTTCCTCAGCCCCAGCTTGCCGAACAAAGTTGACACAGCTATTCAATTCCCTTTTATCACGGCCGCGTGACGCAGCCTCCAAACCGTCTGATCGACGCTGGCCATGGTGACATTCCGCAGTACCCCCATACGGCGGCGGAATTTTTCAAGTCCTAAGACTATCCCACGGGGACCAGCGCATTCCAACGTGCTGGCCGCCGCCACCTCAGCCTAAATGGAAGGACGTGCGGTCCGCGATGGGGAGTGCTCCCCATGAGGCGGTGGGGATTAGTCGGAAGGGCTTAGTCAGGGAGGACTCAGTCGAGAACCAGGCCCCTGCCACGGCCCCGGGCGAGGACGACCGGATGGATTTCACCGAATCCGCGAACGTTCTCCGATTTCTGCGGCACCAGGATGAAGCGTTCGTCCTGGCCAAGGGCCGCTGCGGTGGTGGCGTCGATGAGGACGGTGCCGGGCTGGGCCAGGGCTGTGAGCCGTGCTGCGAGGTTGACGGTCGGGCCGTAGATGTCACCTAGCCGCGAAAGAATCCGGCCCCACACCATGGAGACCCGCGCCTCGGGCAGGATCTCGTCCTCGGTAAAGGCCTGAGCCAGGGCCAGCGAAATTTCCGCCCCGGCGGCAGGTGTTTCGGCGATATACAACACTTCGTCGCCAACAGTTTTCACCAACCGGCCGCCGCCGACGGAAATGATCTCAGCGCACTTGTTCTCGAAGCGCTGCACCAGTTGGGCGAGGGTTTTTTCGTTCATGCGCCGGGAGAGGCTCGTGTAGGAGACAAGGTCGGCAAAACCGACGGCGCGTGCCAGCGGCAGCGGGGAATCGTCCTCGTCACCCTCACGGCCCGCCTCGCTGGCCTGCAGTCCGGCCTCGGCCCTCAGCGCCAGCCGCTGCACGCCCGCGTTGAGTTGCCGTCGCCATGAATAGACGAGGACTTCTTCAAGGGTGTCTATGAGCGAGGGAAGCTCGTTGACCAGCAGCTTTCGTGCCGCAGGATCGCTCAACCCCTGTTCCGCCACCATGTCCTCGACCAGGGCTTCTACCTGCCAGACCACCATGCGGTCGGTCATCTGGCCGATGGCCCGGGTGACCGAAATAGCGGCCTGCTCGGTTAGCTTGCCCGCACGGACGAGGTCGACAATGGTGGACAGCGCTGCCTGGTCGCGTTCCGTGAAGGCCACGTCTTCGTCACCGAAGTTGGGGAAGCCGAGGGCACGCCATAGCTTGCGCGCCGACAGCAGGGAGACCCCCGCTCCAGCAGCCACTTCCCTCCGACGCAGCTTGCGTTCCCCGCCAAGAAGCCTGGCCTCAAGAGCCTTGGCCCCTATGCGTTCCTCGGACAGGCTGCCCGTGGGCGGAGACGCGGCGACGGAAAGTGCAGGATCTGAAGGTACAGGGTCTGAAGGTACAGGGTCTGAGAGGGCGGGGTCGGAAGGCTCCGGTACGGCGTCGGACTCAATATCCATGTCCTCGACGGACACCGGCTCTTCAACGCTCATCTCTTCCACCTTCTCTCATTTCGCGTATTTCCGCCTATTTCCCGCAAAAAATCCGCGTCGGCGAAATCTTCCACGGCACCTGCCTCAAAAATCTCACCCTCCGGGAGTTCATCGATCGCGTCAAGTATGAAGCTTCTGAACTTTGCCACCTCCGGAACGTCCGTCATGATCGTGCCGCCGGGGTGCCCGGTATCCAAGGATATATTCCCTGAACGAAATATCCGCTGGAGGACCGATTGCTGAACTCCGACATTACGAATGGCAGCCAGCGACACTTGCCAGTCCCGCCGTCGAAACATGCCGAACCTGGCAACTATCCGCCGACTCGTCAGGATATAGCGAACTGCCCGCCACTTGAGGAAGCGCCGCAGGCTATACCCCACGATGATTGCGGCGGCTATCCCAATGCAGGCGGCCAGGAACCACGGCGTCCATGTGGCGTCAAGGATCGGCAGGAGCTTGGCCGGCCCTCCTTTGACTATCCAGGCACAGCCATATGCTGCCAGCGCCGGGACAAGTATGAAAACCAAAACGGGTCCCCCTAGCATCCTGGCCTGGCGGCGGGTCACAACGATGACCTGCTCGCCCGGCAGGAGCTCTTTACGCATAGCCGCTTTCGGTGGGTCTGAGGTGTACGACGTCGCCGGCGGTCACCACGTGTTCCCGGCCTGCATGGTCCACCACAAGCAGGGAACCGTATTCGTCCAGCCGTGAAGCATGGCCAATGATCTCGTGGTCGCCCGGCAACTGTGCCCGGACTTCCTTGCCCAGCGTGACCATCGCAGCTTCCACCCGCTTGTGCAAGGAAGGTCCGCCTGCAAGCCCGGCGGCAGGGTCGCCGTCGGCGTTGCAAAAGCTGCGGTACAGCGAGGCAAAGCGGGAGAGGTAAGTCTTCAGGAGTTCCGTACGGTCGGTCGTCAGCGGCTGTTCGAGCAGCACGGATGTGGCTGTAGGGACCGGAAGTTCCGCTTCATCAAGCAGCACGTTCAGTCCGGTACCGAGGATGACCGCCCGGGCCATGCCGTCGCCCCGTGAACCGGGCTTCTCAGAACCGGGCTTCTCAGAGCCGGGCTTCTCAGAACCGAATTTTCCAGGATCGAGCTGTGCAGGACTGAGCTGCGCCAGGATCCCGGCGATCTTTCGTCCCCGGACCAGGACATCGTTCGGCCACTTGATCTCGGCAGGCAGGCCCGCCGTTTCGATGAGGGTCTCCCGCAGGGCGATAGCGGCCAGCAGCGAAAGCCAAGAGTAACTGGACGAAGGCAGGGGAAGGCCTTGCGCATTGACGGGACGCAGCACGATCGAAACCGAGACCGCGGCCCTGGCCGGCGAATCCCAATGGCGATCGAGGCGACCCCTTGCAGCCGTCTGGTGCTCCGCCGTCAACACCGCCAGGTCAGGCCACTCACGCGGCTCCAGTGCCACGGCGTTCAGTAGGTCGGCATTCGTGGATCCAGTCGACTCCACTACCTGCAGCCGCGAGATTCCGGCTGAAGCGAGGAAATCCGCATTGGTCAGGGCTTCCTGATCCAGGCTGGGGCGGAGCTTAGGCGATTCGCTGGCGGGCTGTTCGGCATCCATATCAGAATCCTATCCAGCAGTGCGATAGTCGGTGTGCCCTGGACCCAGTCCAGTTCAGAGGAAGATATCGGGAACCAGGCGGTCCTCGGGGGCCCCAAGGCTGTACGGTGTGAAGTCGCTCACGCCGGCGGAACGGAGCACCTGTTCGTCAGTGTAGAAGTTTCCGCTGTTGCTGCCCGCCGCAGCATCCGGCGCTAGATTGCTGCCTGTGAGAATGGCATGGGCGGCGTCCGCCACGATTTCAGGGCCACGGGCAGCCTTCACCATGGCTTCCCCTCCCGGCATATTCCGAATCGCTGCAGTATCTATCAGCGTGCAGGGCCAGAGGGAGTTTACGGCGACGTCGTCGTTGCGGAGCTCCTCGGCCAGGCCGAGGGTGGTCAGGCTCATGCCATATTTGGCCATCGTGTAGGCCAGGTGCCTTCCTGCCCACTTGGGATCGAGGTTCAAGGGCGGCGAGAGGGTCAGGATGTGCGCCCCTTCGGCCTTGCGCAGCACCGGCAGGGAAAGCTTGGACAGCAGGAAGGTGCCGCGAACGTTGATGTCCTGCATAAGGTCGTAGCGCTTCATGTCCAGGTCGTCGGTTTTGGACAGGTCGATCGCGGAGGCGTTGTTGACGACGATGTCGATCCCGCCGAAACGCTCGACGGCGGCGGCCACGGCGGCAGCGACGTCCTCGTCATGACGGACATCTCCCACCAGGGCCAAGGCCTGCCCGCCGGCTTCCTCCAGCTGCCGGGCCGCCGTGTGCACCGTCCCCTCCAGCTTCGGGTGCGGTTCCCCTGTCTTTGCCATGAGGACGATGTTGGCGCCGTCGCGGGCAGCGCGCCTGGCAATGGCGAGGCCAATGCCCCGGCTCCCGCCGGACATGAGTATGGTGCGGCCTCTCAGGGAGCCGCGTGCTTGATAGGGGCTCTGGTCTTGGGGGCCGCCGGAGCGTGCAACAGCGTCATCGCTTGGAGTCATAGGGACACTGTAGCGGAAGTATGTTACTCGCGGGTAACTTTGGCGGAATGCCCGCCAGCGCCTTGATTGAGCTCCGATAAGACAACGGAAAGTTGTAGGGTTTCTACAGGGGTTGGCGCCTATGGCGCCACTAGACTAGCCAACAGGGCCGGATTTTTGTGCGGATGCTACTTAATGCGTTTCCGCCGGATACCGCCAGCTTCATTCAGCTACAGAGCCGGAGACACTTGATGAGCCACGACCTGACCACTACTGCGGGAAAGATTGCCGATTTCCGCGAACGCCAGGCCCGCGCGGAACAACCCTCCGGCCCGGAGGCCATCGAGAAGCAGCATGCACGGGGCAAGAACACTGCCCGCGAACGTATCGACTTGTTGGTAGATCCAGGCTCTTTCGTCGAATTCGACGCACTCGCCGTCCACCGCTCCACAGCTTTCGGCATGGAGAAGAAGAAGCCCCTGGGCGACGGCGTAGTGTCCGGCTACGGGACCGTGGACGGCCGACTTGTAGCAATCTACAGCCAGGACTTCAGTGTGTACGGCGGCTCGCTCAGCCAGGTCAACGGCGAAAAGATCGTCAAGGTCCAGGAGTTCGCCCTCCGCAACGGCTGCCCCATGGTGGGAATCAACGACGGCGGCGGGGCCCGTATCCAGGAGGGCGTGGCGTCCCTGGCCATGTTCGCCGACATCTTCCGGAACAACGTCCATTCCTCGGGCGTGATCCCGCAGATCTCGCTCATCATGGGGCCCTGTGCCGGTGGCGCCGCCTACTCCCCCGCGCTGACCGACTATGTGGTGATGGTGGACAAGACCTCGCACATGTTCATCACGGGCCCGGACGTCATCAAGACGGTGACGGGAGAAGACGTCGACATGGAGACACTCGGTGGCGCCAGGCAGCACAACGCCACCACCGGCACCTCCACCTACCTTGCCTCAGATGAAGCTGACGCCATCGAGTTCGTGAGGGAACTGCTTGATTTCCTGCCCTCCAACAACCTTTCCGAGGCACCGGTCCTGGAACACGAGCAGGAACTCGAGGTGGACGACACCGATCTCGCCCTCGACACCCTCATTCCGGATTCGGCGAACCAGCCCTATGACGTGCGCAAGGTCATCGAACAGATCGTCGATGATGCCCACTTCCTCGAAATGCAGTCCCTCTACGCGCCGAACATCCTGATCGGATACGGCCGCGTGGAAGGACACACTGTGGGCATCGTGGCGAACCAGCCGATGCAGTTCGCGGGGACCCTCGATATCTCCGCCTCGGAAAAAGCCGCACGCTTTGTCCGCCACTGCGACGCCTTCAACGTCCCCATCATCACGCTGGTGGACGTTCCCGGCTTCCTGCCCGGTAAGGACCAGGAGTTCCAGGGGATCATCCGGCGCGGAGCCAAGCTGCTCTATGCCTACGCCGAAGCTACAGTCCCCAAGCTGACCGTGATCACGCGCAAGGCCTACGGCGGCGCGTACATCGTTATGGGTTCCAAGAAGCTTGGAGCCGACCTCAACCTGGCCTGGCCCACAGCCCAGATCGGCGTCATGGGTGCCCAGGGTGCAGTGAACATCCTCTACCGTCGCGAATTGGCGGGGGTGGCCGAAAACGGCGGCGACGTTGAGGCCAAGCGCGCAGACATCATCCGGCAGTACGAGGAAGAGCTCCTGAATCCGTACCAGGCCGCCGAGCTTGGCTATGTTGACGCAGTGATCGCGCCCTCGGAGACGAGGCTGCAGATCATCAGGGGTCTCCGGGCACTCCGCGACAAGCGGGCCAGCCTTCCCACGAAGAAGCACGGAAACATTCCGCTGTGAGCATCCAGGAACAGCCTGCCGAGACCGCCCTCAACGCTGCCCTGCCCGAGCCTGTCCTGTTCACAGTGGCCAAGGGAGATCCCACGCCGGAGGAACTGGCCGCGCTTGCCGCCGTCGTTGCCTCCCTTGAGGCACCCGAGCCGGCAGCATCCACCAAACCCAGCGTGCGTCACTGGGTGCGGCGCCAGCAGCTGAGGCTGGAGCCCACCCCCGGCCCTGGGGCCTGGCGGCGAAGCCGCGGATAGCACGTTGGGCAGCGGGGCGGCGGCGAAGCCGCACTAGCACCCGGAACAGCTCGGCCTCCTTTCCCGGGAACGACGGCGAGGCTAGGCTCTTGGGGTGACTACTCCAGCTGACATACGCCCCCGCACCGCCATCGACGCCGTTGCCGACGAATACACGGACACGCTGATCGCGCTGAATCCCACCTTTGCCACCACCCTCGGCCTGCCCGGCCATGAGACGGAGTACCAGGACTATTCCCCCGCTGGCGCCGAGGCGTTCGCTGCGGCCGCTCGGGAAACCCTGGACCGGCTGGCAGCCCTGGCACCCCAGGACGCGTCCGACGTCGTCACTCTCGACGCCATGCGGGAAAGGCTGGGCCTCCAGTTGGAGATCCATGAATCGGGTTGGGATGCTGCCGAGCTGAACAACATCGCTTCACCGGCCCAGGACATCCGCGCCATCTTCGACCTCATGCCTATCGACACGGCAGAGCATTGGGAGCATATTGCTGGTCGGGCCGCGAATGTTCCGGCCGCCGTCGACGGCTACATCGCATCGCTGCGATCCGCAAAGGATGCCGGCAAGGTCTCCGCCGCCCGGCAGGTCCGGATTGTGATTGAGCAGACCCTGAAGTATGCCGCCGAAAACGGCTTCTTCGCCAAGCTCGCTGCCGGCGCCCGCCTCGACGGCAAACCGCTGCCTGCCGGGCTGCAGCGGACTCTCGACGCCGGAACCGCGGCGGCGCGTTCGGCCTACTCCCGGCTGGCTTCGTTTCTCGAGTCCGAACTCCTCCCGCTGGCCCCCGAGAAGGATGCTGTTGGCCGGGACCGCTACGCCCTGGCTTCGCGGGCCTTCCTTGGGGCAACGGTTGATCTCGAAGAGACCTACGCTTGGGGCGTTGAGGAACTCCAAAGGCTGATCACCGAGCAGGAGCGGGTGGCCGAGCAGATCAAGCCGGGTGCGTCGATCGAGGAAGCCAAGTCAATCCTCAACAATGATCCCGCGAGGCAGATCAAGGGCACGGACGCGCTCAAGGCCTGGATGCAGGACCTTTCGGACCGTGCCGTCGCCGAGCTTGCCGATGTGCACTTCGATATTCCGGACGCCATGAAGACGCTGGAGTGCCTCATCGCCCCAACGGATGAAGGCGGAATCTATTACACGGGCCCGTCCGACGATTTCTCCCGTCCGGGCCGCATGTGGTGGTCAGTGCCGGCGGGAGAAGACACCTTCACCACATGGGCGGAAACCACCACTGTTTATCACGAGGGGGTTCCCGGTCATCACCTCCAGGTGGCAACCGCGACCTACCGCCGGGAGCTGCTCAACAACTGGCGCCGGAACGTGTGCTGGGTTTCGGGACACGGGGAGGGCTGGGCTCTGTACGCCGAGAAACTCATGCTGGAACTTGGCTACCTCAAGGATCCCGGTGACCACATGGGAATGCTCGATATGCAGCGCATGCGGGCTGCCAGGGTCGTGTTCGACATTGGCGTCCACCTGGAACTGGAGATTCCCGAGCGCTGGGGCAGCGGAACGTGGACTCCTGAGAAGGGCTTGGACTTCCTCAAAGCCAACCTTCCTATTAGTGAGGGCCAGCTGCAGTTCGAATTTACCCGTTACCTTGGCTGGCCGGGGCAGGCACCGTCCTACAAGGTGGGCCAGCGACTGTGGGAAGAAATCCGGGCTGAGCTTGCAAAGCGCGAGGGCTTTGAACTGAAGGCCTTCCACACCGACGCCCTGAACATCGGGTCAGTGGGGCTGGACACGCTGAGGCGAGCGCTGCTTTCGTAGAGCGAGATATTTGCCACATACGCGCGGGGAATAAGTTCACAAAACCCTGCGCCTGCGCTGAATTTGTTGGGCTTGGCAGAGCCCGAGCTCGGAAAATGGGCGTAACATTTCTCAACGCGTGTTGGCCGTGGTATTAGCCAGACACCTAGCGTGTTCGGGTGAGCACCTCAACCAACACCTCGTCCCCCGTCGGAAAGCCCGGCTTTCGGCTGCCCAAGTGGGCAGGATCCTTCGGCGTCCAGATCATCGCGGCCTTGGTCATTGGCCTGGTCCTTGGCCTCGTCGCCAAGTACACAGGCAGCACAAAGGCGGCCCCGAACGGCCTTGGCGCAACACTGCAAACCATCGGCTCCAGCTACGTGTCCCTGCTGCAGACCGCCGTCGTTCCTCTGATTTTCACTGCCGTGGTGAGCTCCATCGCGAACCTGCGCCAGGTCTCGAACGCGGCAAGGCTCGCCTGGAACACGCTGCTGTGGTTCGCCATCACATCCCTCATTGCCGTGCTGATCGGCATTGGTTTGGGCGTGCTCTTGCAGCCTGGTGCCGCCACCGGTATTACCCAGGAGGCCAACTACTCCGGCAAAACGGGCGACTGGTGGGCGTTCCTGACCGGCCTGTTCCCGAAGAACTTCCTCGGCCTCGGCGCAAGCACCACGGTCACCGACGCCAGCGCGACCACCTCGGTCAGCTTCAACGTGCTCCAGATCCTGGTGATCGCGATCGCCGTCGGCATGGCCGCCCTGAAGGTGGGGAAGCAGGCCGAACCATTCCTGAACTTCAACGCGTCGGCCCTGGCCGTGATCCAGAAGGTCCTGTGGTGGATCATCCGCATTGCACCCATCGGCACTGTGGGCCTCATCGGCAATGCGGTTGCCATCTATGGCTGGGACACTATCGGTTCGCTGGGCAAGTTCACTGCGGCCATCTATGTCGGCCTCGCACTCGTACTCTTCATTGTGTACCCCGTCCTGGTCCGGGCCCATGGACTCTCCATCAAGCAGTACTTCTCCGGTGTGTGGCCGGCAGTCCAACTGGCCTTTGTATCCCGCTCGTCCATCGGCACGCTTCCACTCACCCAGCGCGTTGCCGAGCGGAACCTGGGCGTCCCCCGGGCGTATGCCTCCTTCGCCGTCCCGCTGGGCGCCACGACCAAGATGGACGGTTGCGCGGCAATCTACCCGGCGATCGCTGCGATCTTTGTTGCCCAGTTCTTCGGCATCAACCTGGACATCAGCCAGTACCTGCTGATCGTCGTCGTTTCCGTGTTGGGTTCGGCCGCCACGGCGGGGACCACCGGTGCCGTGGTGATGCTCACGCTGACGCTCTCCACGCTGGGGCTGCCGCTGGCCGGCGTCGGGCTTCTCCTGGCCATCGACCCCATCCTGGATATGGGCCGCACTGCGGTCAACGTCGCAGGCCAAGCCCTGGTTCCGGCGATCGTGGCCAAGCGCCAGGGGGTCCTGGACGAGTCGCTGTACAACGCACCGCGATTGGGAACCCCGTTCATTGACGACGCCGAGTCCCCGGTGGTTGCCGACGGCGGTGCCAGCGACGGCGACGCCAACACGAACGCCAACAACACCGACAAGCCACGCGAACTCGCGGACACGAAGGCCTGAGCACACAGAATCTGCTGCTGTTCAACGCATCCCCCGGGACTCTTCCCGGGGGATGCGTTCTTTAAGGCGGCCGCATAGTCAAAGCGACTGCAGAGAGCGGCGCCCGAGTATATAAACTTGCGCAGCATGCAAACTTGCACTTAGTGTAAATACCATGACTTCTCCAATCCCGACCGGCTTGTCCCGGAGGGAACTCAACAAAGCCGCCACCCGCCAGGCCATCGCGGACGCGGCCCTTGCCCTCCTGCGGGCAAAGGGAGCCGGCGCCTTCACCGTGGAGGACATCGCCGAGGGCGCCGGGGTGTCCCGGCGCACGTTTTTCAACTACTTCCCCACCCTTGAGGCAGCACTCGCCTCCGTCGTCGACAGCTTCCTCGAGCACGCACTGATCGAATTCCGGAAGCGTCCGGCCGACGAATCCGTCCTTGAATCCGCACGGGCCGCCCTGATGGCGCTGGCAGATCCGATGGCTGCTGCCCCCATGGCCGAACTCTTCAGCCTCACCCAGGACAACAGGGTGCTGGCCCGATCCGAACTCGAAGCCTGGGACAACTGCACTTCAAAGGTCATCGACGCCGTCCGGGAACGCCTCGGCAGCGACACGGATGAGCTGTACCTTCGCGCACTGGCCGGCTCCGTGATTTCCTGCGGGAAAGCCGCCATGACGGTCTGGTTCGAGGCGTGCGGCCCGGACCTTTCCCCCGCTTCCCTTTCCATCCTTAGGCAGCAACTCATCAACGCCATGGGCCTGCTGGGCTCCGGCTTTGCCACTCCTGCCAACCTCCCCGGTTCGCATCACGCCACTTCCACCTCCCCTTCACCAGAGCGGTTCTGACATGGCACTCCTCCTGTACCGCCTCGGCAGGTTCTCCCACCGTCACCGCTGGCTCGTGATCTCCCTGTGGCTGGCGGTGCTGCTCGCCGTCGGCGGCTCTGCCGCCGGCTTCCACGGCACGATGTCCAACAACTTCCAGATCCCCGGCACCGAGACGCAGCGGATGCTGGACAAGCTGAAAAAGGACCTGCCCGAATCGGCCGGCGGCTCCGCGAGCGTCGTTTTCCAGGCGGGCGACGGCGGTTTCAGCCAGGCTGGCAAGGATGCTGTTGCCGCCGCGCTGGACAAACTCGAGACCCTGCCGGACGTGCAAGCCACTGTGAACCCTTTCGAAACCCAGGAACAACTGGACCGCGCACAGGCCGAGCTTGCAGTCGGCGAGCAAAAACTTGCCGCTGGGAAGGCAGAAGTGGAGGCGGGGCGCGCCCGGCAGGAAGCAGGCGAGGCGCAGCTTGCGGCAGCAGAACAGCAAATGGCTGCTGCGGGACTTCCCCCGGCGGCTATAGCGGGGCAACTCGGGCAACAGCGGGCGGCGCTCGACGCGGGGCGCCAGAAGCTTGACGCCGGAGCGAAGGAAGCCGAAGCATCAACAGCAGCTCTGGAAGCGGGCAAGCGGCGGCTCGAGGCCTCCGAGGGCATGCGCTTCGTCTCGGAGGACGGCAAGGCAGCCATCGCGCAGGTCCAGTTCACAACGTCCATCAATGCCATAACCCCGGCGGTCCGCCAGGAAGTCCAGGACGTCGTGCAGGAGGTGTCAGCCGCAGGCGTCACGGCCCTGGCCAGCAAAGAAATCACCGAGGACGTCTCGCAGTTGTTCGGAGTCTCCGAGATCGTCGGCGTCGCTGTCGCCGCCCTGGTGCTGATTGTTATGCTCGGGACCCTTGTGGCTGCGGGACTGCCCCTGATCATGGCCCTCGTGGGTGTGGCGGTCGGTGTGGGCGGAACCTTCGCCCTGACCGGTGTCATCGACATGAGTTCCATTTCGCCCATGCTTGCCCTGATGCTGGGCCTCGCTGTCGGCATCGACTACTCACTCTTCATCGTGAACCGCCACAGGGGCCAGCTCCTGGCCGGCATGGACCCCGAGGAATCGGTGGCACTGGCAACCGGAACCTCCGGAAACGCCGTGCTCTTTGCCGGGCTGACGGTCATCATCGCGCTGGCGGCGCTGGTTGTTCCCGGCCTGCCCTTCCTGGCTGTGCTGGGCGTCGCGGCCGCCGCCACCGTGGCGGTCGCCGTCGTCGTCGCCCTGACCCTGACCCCCGCCGTCCTGTCGCTTGTCGGCCGGCGTCTGGTCAGCAAGCGCGCCTGGGCCAGGGCTGAACTGCACAACGCCCGGCCGGAACATGAGGAGGAAGACCGCGATGCCGATGAACGCCGCAGCAGCGGCGGCTGGGGCGGCCTGGTCACGCGGCACCCGTGGGTAGCGCTCCTTGCCGGCGTGCTTGTGCTCGGCGCACTGGCCCTGCCGGCCTCGCAATTGCGGCTGGCATTGCCCGACGGCGGCTCCGAACCGGTCGATTCGCAGGCGTTCAAGGCCTATGACCTCACCCGGAACAGCTTCGGCGAAGGCATGACGGGCCCGATCATTGTTGTGGGCGAGTTCCCTGAAGGGCTGACCGAGGACCAAGCCACCTCAAAGCAGTATGACGTCACCGACATCCTCCGCGGCGTAAATGACGTCACCGGCGCCGTGCCCGTCGCCCTGAGCGAAGACCGCCGCACCGCCGTGTTCCAGGTCATTCCCAAAGAAGGCCCGGCCAGCGCCAGCACCATGGAACTCGTGTCTGAACTTCGCGCCAAGGGTCCTGAAATCAGCAGCAGCACGGGCGTTACCATCGGCCTGACCGGACAAACCGCGGGCAACATCGATGTCTCGTCCAAACTGGGGGCCGCCCTGCCTCCCTACCTGGCTATCGTCGTCGGCCTGTCCCTGATCCTCCTCCTGCTGGTGTTCCGTTCCGTTGTGGTTCCCCTGCTGGCTACCGGCGGGTTCCTGCTGTCCCTCGCTGCCGCGTTTGGCGCGGTGGTTGCGGTGTATCAATGGGGCTGGCTCGGGGGCGTGTTCGACGTCGCCAACCCCGGCGCCGTGCTGAGCTTCCTACCCATCATTCTTATCGGCGTGCTCTTCGGCCTGGCCATGGACTACCAGGTGTTCATCACCTCGGGAATGCGCGAATCGTACACGCACGGGGAAACGTCAAAGCATGCAGTGTGGAGTGGCTTCAGCCATGCATCCGCAGTGGTCACGGCCGCCGCGATCATCATGGTCAGCGTCTTCGCCGGCTTCATCTTCTCGCACCTGACCATAGTGCGTCCGCTGGGCTTCGCCATGGCCTTCGGCGTGCTCGTGGATGCCTTCGTGGTGCGGATGACGATCGTTCCCGCCGTCATGTACCTGCTGGGCGACAAGGCCTGGTGGCTTCCCCGCTGGCTGGCCCGGATCCTGCCCGACATGGATGTGGAGGGCGCGCGCCTGCGGCAGCCTGCCCCGGAGGTGTCGAAGGAACTGGTGCACTAGCGAGGTCCGCACTTCGGAGTCCGCAGTTCGGACAGGGAATTCGGCGAGGCGGAGCTGGCACGTAGACTGGTCTGAGGTGAGCCGGGAAGTCTGGTCGGCAGTGTATTTGTCGACTCAACTTTAAGGACTCCCCTATGAGCCGGAAACGTCCTCCCCTGCCTCCACGATTCACCGTCTTCCAGCGGGGAAGCTACGCGGAAACCCTGCGAATCGGCGAAATCCTTCGCAAGGAAACGGTGGGCGGAGCACTGCTGGTGGCCGCCGCCGTCGTTGCCCTGATCTGGGCAAATTCCCCGGCCTCCGGAACGTATTTCGCCCTGCGGGATTACAAGATCGGGTACGAGCCCTGGCACCTGGAACTCAGCCTCGGTGCATGGGCGGCGGACGGACTCCTGGCCATTTTCTTCTTCCTCGTGGGCCTTGAGCTCAAACGCGAATTCGTGGCGGGCGACCTGCGGCAGCTGAACAAGTCGGTCGTTCCGGTGGCAGCTGCGGCAGGCGGAGTCGCGGTTCCGGCCGTGATTTACGCGATCGTTAACATAGCCAGTCCAGAGACCCTGCGCGGGTGGGCGATCCCAACTGCCACCGACATCGCCTTTGCCGTCGCCGTCCTGGCGATCATTGGTTCACACCTGCCCAGTGCCCTGCGTATCTTCCTCCTCACGCTGGCCGTCGTGGATGACCTTCTGGCGATCAGCATCATCGCCATCTTCTACTCCAGCGATATCCAGCCCGCTCCGCTGCTGCTTGCCCTGATTCCGTTGGGCCTGTACACCTTGCTGGCCCAGAAGTACCGGCGGTTCTTCGGAACCAAAGCCCTTGCTGCCTGGGGCATTCTGTTGCCCCTCGGGATCGTCACATGGGCGCTGGTCCATGCATCAGGCATCCACGCCACAGTGGCGGGCGTCCTGCTGGGGTTCGCCATCCCGGTCCTGCGTTCAAAATCGAGCGGCGGCCACGTGGCTGGACCTGGACTGGCAGAAATCTTCGAACACCGTTTCCGGCCTATCTCGGCAGGTGTGGCGGTACCGATCTTTGCCTTCTTTTCCGCGGGAGTTGCCGTGGGTGGCTGGGATGGCCTCCTGTCCGCGCTGGCCGAACCAGTGGCGGTGGGCATCATCATTGCCCTGGTGCTTGGCAAGCCGATCGGCATCCTGGGAACCACCTGGCTCCTGACAACGTTCTCCAGGGCAACCCTGGACCGCTCCTTCAAATGGATCGATGTCTTCGGCCTCTCCCTGCTGGCCGGCATCGGCTTTACAGTCTCCCTGTTGGTCGCGGAGCTAAGTTTCGGCCACGGAACCATTCTGGATGGCTATGCGAAGGTCGGCATCCTCAGCGCGTCCCTGCTCGCTGCATTGCTGGCTACTGTTGTCCTGCGGATCAGGAACCGGCACTACAGGCTGGCCGAGGAAGAAGAGAAGCTTGACTCCGACCAGGACGGCATTCCGGACGTCTACCAGCGGGACAGCGCCGGCTAGCCCAGTTCAAGCGGTAACGTCGCGCTCATGCAGTGAGGTCTCGCCGCCGGATCAGGTAACCGGAGAGCGCAGCTCCCGCGAGGGCCAGCCCGCTCATCACCAGTGCGGAGGCAGGATCAAAGGGTTCCACAGGCATCGCCGGAGAATGACGGAACGGACTGACGTCCTGCAGCCATGACGGAAGGCCAAGCAGTTCACCGAACTCACCCAGGATGAGCCCTGCGACCAGCGCACCCCAGCCAAGCGGGATGGTGAAGCGGGGCACTGTCGCGAAGACCAGGATGCAGCTCCGAGGAACACTGCAGCGCCCGGCACGTGAGCCAGTGCCGCCATCACAATGACGCCGGCCGGGCTGCTTCCAACTCCGGACAGTGCCAAGGCAACAGCCGCGGCGACGCCTGCTGTAGCTGCCACTGCCAGCGCGGAAACCGCCGCCATAGTCAGGTTTGCGCCCAGCCAGCGCGTCCGGGATCTTGGAGTCGCCAGCAGCAGTTCAGCACGTCCCTCAGCCTCCTCCGCCCGTAGCCGGAGCACAGCTTGGATGCCGGCTGCCGCTGCAAGGACGCCCGCGATACCGAGCAGGGCTGTGATGAGGACGTCAATGATCTCGGCCCGGCTGCCCGGCACAAGGCGGCCAATCAGTTCCTTCAGCGATTCGTTGCCGGCCAGCACGTCGGACACCAGGGGACCAAGGCCACCGGCGATCGTGCCCAGGGTTGCGGCCGCGATGCACCAGTCACTCAGGGTGGAGCGTTGAAGCCGCCAGGCAAGGCCGAGTAAGGATCTGCCACCGACGCCGGCCCGCTCCCTGCCGGCGCGTTCGCGAAGCGGGCTTTCCCCCAGGTCCCTGCGCCTGCGGATGGCGACTACTGCCAGGGCTAGGACTGCCGCGGCGCCGATTAATGCAAATAGCGGGAGGGGGTCCGCCGCCGAGAACGGCCTGGATCGTTGGCCCCATCCGATCGGCGACAGCAAGGATGGCCAGGCGCTGGTGATGTGAAGGATACCTTCGTGTGGCGTTCCGGAGGCATCCCCAATGCCCCGGAGAAGATAAGCCAGGGCCGCCATTTCCCCTGCGGCGCCATTCGCACTGCGGCCGGTGGGCATGGCCTGGGCCACCAGTACGGACACGGCGACAAAGAACAGGCCAACCGCGCCGACGGCGACCCCGGCCACCACCGCCCCGCCGAAGGGAAGCCCTGCTGCCGCAAGGCCGGCGGCGACAAAAGAGGCCAAAGCCAGGTTTGCCGCAGCGCCGGGCATAAGCGTCGCGGGCAGAGAAGAGGCCATTCCAGGGAGGGCGGGGAAACCGAGATCCCGCTAATCCCGGACCCGGCAATTCCCGTCAGTACCGAGTCCAGGGAGGCGGCGTCCGCATCAAACTCGACGGCGGTCCCATCTGCGCGTATGTCATGCACTCCAGGCAGCGTGGCCAGCAGGGCGCGATCGAGGCTCCCGTCGATCCGGAAGCGTATGCGCTTCAGGTGCCTCAACCCCGTAAGGGTCCCGGACTCCACGCAGGCCCCGGCGCGAATGATAGTGACCCGATCACACATATCCTCAACCGCGCTGAGGATATGGCTGGAGAGCAGGACGCTCGCCCCGTCGGCGCTCACGCGCCGGACCTGGCGACGGAAAACCCTGTCCATGACAGGGTCGAGTCCGGCGCTGGGCTCATCCAGGAGGTAAAGACGTGCCGGTCGTGCAAACGCGGCAATCAGCGCTGCCTTCTGGCGATTACCCTTTGAGTAGGTCCTGGCCTTCCTGCGTGGATCGAACTCGAACTCCTCGATGAGCCGGCGGCGCAGTGGTTCATCGGCTCCCCCGCGCAGGCCAGTGAGCAGGTCAATGACTTCACCCCCTAAGAGGTTGGGCCAGAGGCTGACATCTCCGGGGACGTAGGCGATGTATTGGTGCCTCCAGGCGGGTTCAGCCCAGGGATCGCGTCCAAAGACACGAGCTGTCCCTGAGGTGGGGCGTATGAGCCCCAGAAGCACCCGAAGCGTGGTTGATTTGGCCGCACCATTCGGCCCAAGGAACCCGTGGACCTCCCCTGGCACAACGGTGAGGTCAAGCCCGTCCAAGGCCCGGGTACGGCCAAATGTTTTTACAAGTTGCCGTGTTTGAACGACGGGATGAGAGTCTTTGTCCATGATTGGATCCGTTCCTCGGAGGCGGGAAGTGGAACGCGCAAAATGGGCACCCGGCATCCTCCACTAGGCTTGAAACGTGACCCGCCTGATCCTCGCCTCCCAGTCCCCCGCCCGCACCAAACTCCTGACGGAAGCGGGCATCAGCCACGAAATCCTCGTCTCGGACGTGGATGAAGATGCCGTGCAGGCCCGCTACGGGGTGACCGACCCGCACGATACCGCGCTGCTGCTGGCACGGGCGAAGGCGGAGGCGGTGGCATCGCTGCCGGAGGCGGAAGGGGCCCTGGTGATCGGCTGCGATTCGGTATTCGAATTCGACGGCGAATCGCACGGGAAGCCGTACACCGACGACGTCGCCAGGGAACGGATGCTCCGCATGAGCGGCTCGATGGGGGTGCTCCACACGGGGCACTGGCTGGTTGACTGCCGGGAGACCGCCGCCGACGATCCCGAGGCCGACGGCACCGGCGCCACCATCGGAGCCGTATCCTCCGCCGAGGTCCACTTTGTCGAGATGTCTACCGACGACGTCGATGCCTACATTGCGACAGGAGAGCCACTGCACTGTGCCGGTTCGTTCACTATCGACGGCCTTGGTGGGGCGTTCATCCGCAAGGTCGACGGCGACCCGCATGCCGTCGTCGGGCTGTCCATCTCCACCATGCGCGAACTGCTGCGCCACGCGAACGTGAGCATTACCGAACTCTGGTCCGTCGACGGCAACGCTTAGGACCTTTTCCGCCGTATTTGTAGCTTCCCTACAAAGCCGGGGCACTTCACGCGGGGATTCCGCCAGCAATATGGGCGGAACCCTCAAAATCAGGCTAGGCTCCCTTGAAGAAAGAAGGAGTCAACTTGTCAGCAAAGCCGGAACAGGCCACCCGCCCGCTCACTAAGGTACTGATCGCCAATCGCGGTGAGATCGCCGTTCGAGTCATTCGCGCAGCAAGGGACGAAGGCATCGCCTCCGTGGCCGTTTATGCGGATCCGGACCGTGATGCGCTGCATGTACGGCTCGCTGACGAGGCCTACGCGCTGGGCGGCAATACCGCCGCCGAATCCTACCTGGTGATGGACAAGCTAATCGACGTCGCCCGCCAGTCCGGCGCCGACGCCATCCACCCCGGGTACGGCTTCCTGGCCGAAAACGCTGAATTCGCCTCGCGCGTTATCGCGGCAGGTATCACGTGGATCGGCCCCTCCCCGGAAGCCATTTCCGCCCTCGGCGACAAGGTGCGGGCGCGCCACATTGCCGAGAAGGTAGGCGCCCCGCTGGTGCCAGGCACTGCCGACCCCGTGGAATCAGCCGACGAGGTCCTGAAGTTCGCGGATGAATTCGGCCTTCCGGTCGCCATCAAGGCCGCTTTTGGCGGCGGCGGCCGCGGCATCAAGGTTGCCCGCACTCGCGAGGAAATCCCCGAACTCTACGACTCCGCAGTCCGTGAAGCCACGGCAGCCTTCGGCCGCGGTGAATGCTTCATCGAGCGCTTCCTCGACGCTCCCCGGCACGTAGAAACCCAGTGCCTCGCTGACGCCTTTGGCAATGTGGTCGTCGTGTCCACGCGTGATTGCTCCCTCCAGCGCCGCAACCAGAAACTAGTGGAAGAAGCCCCCGCGCCCTTCCTCAGCGACGAGCAGAACAAGCGGCTCTATGAATCGTCCAAGGCCATCCTGAAGGAAGCCGGCTACCTCGGCGCAGGAACCTGCGAGTTCCTCGTCGGCCAGGACGGCACCATTTCCTTCCTTGAGGTCAACACCCGCCTTCAGGTGGAGCATTGCGTCTCGGAGGAAGTCACCGGCATTGACCTTGTCCGCGAGCAGTTCCGCCTGGCACGGGGCGAGGCCCTGGGCTACGAAGACCCGGAGGTCCGCGGACACTCCTTTGAGTTCCGCATTAACGGTGAGGACCCGGGCCGGAACTTCATGCCCGCTCCCGGCACCGTTGAAAGCATCAAGCTTCCAACCGGTCCCGGCGTGCGCGTTGACTCGGGCATCGAGGCCGGCGAGGTCATCAGCGGGAACTTCGACTCCATGCTGGCCAAGCTGATCATCACCGGCTCCAGCCGCGAGCAGGCGCTCCAGCGTTCCCGTCGGGCGCTTGCCGAACTCCAGATCACCGGCATGCCTACCGTGGTTCCGTTCCATGTCGCCGTCGTCGAAGACCCCGCCTTCGCCCCTGCAACAGGTCCCTTCCAGGTGCACACACGCTGGATCGAGACCGCCTTCGTGAACGACATCCCCGCCTGGGTGCCGGACGGTACTGGCCTGGACATGCCCGACGTCGGTGAGCGCCAGCGCGTCGTGGTGGAGGTAGGCGGCAAGCGCCTTGAGGTGGTGCTGCCCGCAACGCTGGGCGCAGTCGCCTCCGCCGGAGCGTCGGCCACCAAGCCCGGCAGCAAGGCCAAGAAGCGCTCCCGGGCGGCCGGGACAGCTGCAGCAGCCGCCAGCGGCAACGCCCTGACTTCGCCCATGCAGGGCACCATCGTGAAGGTGGCAGTAGCCGACGGCGACCTCGTCGCCGAGGGCGACCTCATCGTGGTTCTGGAAGCCATGAAAATGGAGCAGCCGCTCACAGCTCACAAGGCCGGCACCATCCATGGTCTCGGCGCCAACGCGGGCGAAACCGTCAGTGCGGGCGCCGTGATCGCAACCATCGAGGACTAGCCTCAGACGTCAGCGGTAACCAGCAGCGGCCCCGGAATGTTTGAAACACTCCGGGGCCGCTGCAGTTCTAGAGGCCCTGCCTCAGGGGAGGCCTAAGCCACGTTGTTTTCGTAGTCCATGTCGCGGGTTTCCCGGGTGAACCACAGAGCCACGAACGTGATCACGGCGGCGATAGCCATGTACAGGCCGATGAGCCAGGTAGAGCCGTTGGCTGCCTGCCACAGTGCAATCGCGACGAACGATGCCGGGGCTGCGCCAATCACCGAAGACAGGTTGTAGGCCACTGCCGAACCCGTGTACCTGACGTTGGCGGGGAAGAGCTCGGGCAGGATCGACGCCATCGGACCGAAGGTCAGGCCCATCAAGGCAAACCCGACAATCAAGCCGACCATGGCGGCAGCCTGGCCCGGTCCGAACATCGAGAACCAGAAGACTCCAAAGGCGAAGATGCCCGCGGTCACGCCCAGCAGGAACTTCCGGCGTCCCCACTTCTCGGCCAGCGGCCCGGAGACCACGGTGAAGATACCGAAGAAAACGACGCCGAGGATCAGCATCCAGAGGAAGTCGCCACGCGGGATACCGAGGCCCGGAACGAAGGCTGCGATCTGCGCAGCGTTGAGGGGCTTTCCGGCCTTTTCGGCGGCAGTCTGCGCTGCTTCCAGGGACGAAGGCGCAGTACCGTAGCTCAAGGTGAACGAGGTCATGATGTAGAACAGCACGTACGTGGCCAGCATGATGAACGTGCCGGCCAATACGGGACGCCAGTGGCCCTTCAAGGTTGCGGCGAGCGGGAGCTTCTGGACCTTGTCCTGTGCCACAACTTTGCTGAAGGACGCACTCTCCACCAGCTTCAAGCGGACATAGAGTCCGACGATCACCAGGACTGCGCTCAGCAGGAACGGCACACGCCAGCCCCATGCCATGAATTCTTCCGCCGACAGGGCGACGTTCATCCAGATGAAGATGAGGTTGGCGACGATGAAGCCAATGGGCGCGCCGAGCTGAGGGAACGTGCCAAAGATGGCGCGCTTGCCCTCGGGCGCGTTCTCGGTAGCCAGGAGGGCCGCACCGGACCACTCTCCGCCAAGGGCGAGGCCCTGGCAGAAACGGAGAACGACCAGCAGGAGGGGCGCCAGGACAGCCCAGCCCGGCATGGAGGCCGTGGGCAAGAGCCCGATCAGGAAGGTCGCGATGCCCATGGTCAGCAGGGACGCTACCAGGGTGCCCTTGCGCCCGATCTTGTCGCCGAAGTGGCCAAAGACGATGGCACCCACAGGGCGGGCCACAAAGGCAACGCCAAAGATGGCAAAGGCGCTCAGGAGGGCGTTGATGTCGGTTGCATTGGGGAAGAAGAGCCTCGGGAAGACCAGGACCGACGCCGTCGCGTAGGCGTAGAAATCGTAGAACTCGATCGTGGTTCCGATCAGGCTCGCGAAGATCACCCGGCCGCGCGAGTTAACCGGCTTGGTCCCCTGTGAGGTGGCGGTTGAAGACATTTTGTTGAGTGCTTTCGGTCGCACCAGACTGACACATCTTCGGGCCTGCCCGGCTAAGGGATATATAGGGTCCAATGATAGTTGCCTTGGTTCACCGAACGGCCAGTCGGTCCGCTATCTGGACTTATGCCTGGCGTCTCATTTTTTGCCAAGGTCACGAAGCCCTCACGGCACGTCTTAGTACCCCGATAGGCAAATGTCACAGCACGTTAACAAACGGCGACAGAGCGTGAAACGCGGCCAACCTACCTTGGAATAGCAACGTCCCCACCAAGGAGGCACACCGTGACTGTTGACCGCAGCGCAGAAATCCTGGATGCACCCCAGGGTTCTGCCACTACTACTGCTCCCGTTCTGGAGCACCGCCCCGGCCGCTGGATTGCCAACTGGGATGCCGAAAACAAGGACCAATGGGAAAACGAAGGCCGGTCCATTGCCAAGCGCAACCTGTACTGGTCCATCTTCGCCGAGTTCCTCGGCTTTGTTGTCTGGCAGCTCTGGTCGATCGTTGTCGTCCAGCTCCCTGCGGCAGGTTTCCAGTTTGATACTTCGCAGATCTTCTGGCTGATCTCGATGCCCAGCCTCGTCGGCGCGACGCTCCGCATCCCGTACACCTTCATGGTGCCGAAGTTCGGCGGCCGCAACTGGACCATCGTCTCCGCGCTCCTGCTGCTAATCCCCTCCGCCGGGCTCGCGCTCTGCGTATCCAACCCGGACACGCCGTTCGGTGTCATGCTGCTTGTGGCTGCACTGGCCGGCTTCGGTGGCGGCAACTTCGCCAGCTCCATGGCGAACATCACCTTCTTCTACCCTTCCCGCGAGAAGGGCTGGGCCCTCGGCCTGAACGCGGCCGGTGGCAACCTCGGCGCAGCCGTGGCACAGCTCGTCGTGCCGATCGCCATTACGCTCCTTGCCGCCGGTACGCTGAACCTCCCCATGGCCGGCCTCGTCTGGATCCCGCTCATCCTGCTCGCTTCGTTCGGCGCCTGGAAGTACATGAACAACCTCACCAGTGCCAAGGGTGACGTAGCAGGTTCCGTCGCGGCACTGAAGGAACCGCACCTTTGGATCATGGCCTTCCTCTACATTGGAACCTTCGGTTCATTCATCGGTTTCGCCGGTGTCTTCCCCAAGCTCATCAAGGACTACTTCCCTGATTTCTCGTCCATCCACCTGGGAGCCGTGGCTCTCTCCCTGGCCTTCCTCGGCCCGCTGGTTGGCTCCCTTGCCCGCCCCTATGGCGGACGCATGGCTGACCGCATGGGTGGCGCCCGTATGACCGTCGCGTCCTTCGCTTCAATGGCCGTGATCACCCTGGTTATGATCTGGACCCTGCCGCTGAAGAACTTCTGGCTGTTCCTGGCTCTCTTCCTGCTCCTCTTCACCGCCAGCGGCTTCGGAAACGGCGCGACCTACCGCATGATCCCGGTCATCTTCGCCACGTCCAGCCGCGCCGCCCGGACCGGCGCCAGCACGATCCAGACCCAGCGCCTGGCGTCCTCCTCGCTCGGCCTGATCTCCGCGATCGGCGCCTACGGCGGCTTCGTCATCCCGCAGGTACTCAACGCTTCCAACACCGCCAGCGGCTCCTACACTCCCGCGTTCTACGGCTTCGTGGGCGCCTACGTGGTCATGCTGGCCGTCACGTGGCTCTGCTACATCCGCCCCGCCCAGAAGCGCAACATGATCGGACACATCTAGCAATGCCCACCGGCGCTGATACCCACTGCCCATATTGCGCCCTGCAGTGCGCCATGAGCCTGACCCCGGCTGCCAAGCCGGGGTCAGACCCCGTACCTGAGGCACCCGTCCTGGAAGTCTCAGGTCGGGAGTTTCCCACCAACCGTGGTGGGCTGTGCCGCAAGGGCTGGACATCGGCGTCGTTGTTGAACCACACAGGCAGGGTCACCGAACCGATGCTTAAAGGATCCGACGGCGTCCATCGCCCCATTGGCTGGGATGAAGCCTTATCGCTGGTCACGGCAGCGGTAAGGGACATCCGGAAGCAGTACGGGCCTGACGCGGTAGGTGTCTTCGGCGGCGGCGGACTCACGAATGAAAAGGCCTACCAGCTGGGCAAGTTTGCACGCCTGGCACTGGGCACTTCAAGGATCGACTACAACGGCCGTTTCTGTATGTCCTCTGCGGCGGCAGCCGGCAACCGCGCGTTTGGTGTGGACCGCGGCCTTCCATTTCCGGTGCAGGATCTGGATTCGGCGAGCGTCATCCTCCTCCTTGGCTCCAATGTGGCCGAAACCATGCCACCTTTCGTCCAACACCTCCAGGGCGCCCGTGATGCTGGCGGCCTCATTGTGGTGGACCCGCGCCGTTCGGCCACCGCAGCTTTCACTGGCGACGGCGGGGGCATCCACCTCCAGCCGATGCCGGGAACTGACCTGGTGCTCCTCCTGGGCCTCTCCCATGTGGTTGTCCATGAGGGACTGGCGGACAAGGAGTACCTGGAAAACCGCACGTCCGGGTATCCGGCGCTGGTCCGCAGCCTCGCAAGCTTCTGGCCGGAGCGCGTCCAGTCCATCACCGGCGTACCCGCCGGCCTCATCCGGGAGACCGCCCGCCGTCTCGCCCAAGGCGCCCGAAAGGGAGGAAGCTACATCCTCAGCGGCCGCGGCGTAGAGCAGCATGTGGATGGCACGGATACGGCCACGGCCGCCATCAACCTCAGCCTCCTCCTGGGGCTTCCCGGCTCGGCCCGCAGCGGCTATGGCACCCTCACGGGACAAGGCAACGGCCAGGGCGGCCGGGAACACGGCCAGAAGTCCGACCAGCTCCCGGGCTATCGCAAAATCACCGACCCCGCAGCACGACAGCACGTGGCGAAGGTCTGGGGCGTGGAGGAATCCCTGATTCCAGGACCGGGCCTGCCCGCGGTGCAGTTCCTGAAATCCCTCGGACAGCCCGACGGCGTCCGGTGCCTTTTCGTGCACGGCGCCAACGTGGTGGTGTCCGCGCCGGACTCCGGGGCGGTCCTGGAGGGGCTTCGGAGCCTGGATTTCCTGGTGGTCTGCGACTTCTTTATGTCAGAAACCGCACTGGAAGCCGATCTGATCCTTCCGGTCATGCAGTGGGCCGAGGAAGAAGGCACCCTGACCAACCTTGAGGGACGCGTCCTGCGCCGCCGCCGGGCCCTGAGCCCGCCTCCGGGAGTGCGCTCCGAGCTGTGGCTGATGGCCCGCCTTGCCGAGGCGCTGGAGGCGCCGGGTACCTTCAGTGACGATCCGGAGACCGTCTTCGAGGAGCTGCGCCTTGCCTCCGAGGGAGGTCTGGCCGACTACTCCGGCATCGACTACGCCATGCTGGATCGGGGCGAAGAAGCCTACTGGCCATACCCACGGGGCAGCCGGGGAACGCCCAGGCTCTTCGCGGACGGCTTCGCCCACCCCGACGGCCGCGCAGTCCTGGTGCCGGTGTCGCCGTCGAAGCGCGCCAGCCGGAACTTTACGGACGATTCCCTCGCCCTTGCCACAGGTCGGCTGCTGGAGCACTACCAGTCCGGCGCACAGACCCGCCGCGTAGCCGAGCTTCTCTCGTCCCAGCCGGAGGCCCGACTCCAGCTGCACCCTGCGGCCGCTGCTTCCAGGGGCATCGCGGACGGGGACTTCGTGGAGGTCAGCAATGAACGGGGCCGGGTGGTGTGCCGCGCAGAGCTGAGCAATGCTGTCCGTCCCGACACCGTCTTCCTGCCGTTCCATTTCCCCGGCCTGGAAAATGCCAACCGCCTTACCGAGGCGGCCACCGACCCCATTTCCGGAATGCCGGAGTTCAAGACCAGCCGGGTCTGGGTCCGGCGCCCTGCGTCCCCGTTGGACGCGGCCTCGGTACCCGCAGACGCGGAAACCTTGCTGCAAATTGAGGAGGCATCATGAGCGAGCGCATTGTTGTTGTGGGATTCGGTCCCGTGGCGGCGAGGCTGGTTGACGAACTGGTACCGGCTGTCCGTAGCGGCCTCGTCCAACTCCTGGTCATCGGACAGGAAGCCGAGGCCGCCTACAACCGCGTCATGGTCGCCGAGTTCGGCGTCGGCCGCACTACAGCCGAGGCACTGGCAATTGCCGACGCCGCCGAGCTGACGGCTAACGGCGTCGAAGTCCGGCTGGGCGTAAAGGTCAAGCGGATTGACCGCGCACGTCAGCAGGTGGTGCTGTCTGATGGCACCTCCCCCGGCTACGACCGCCTGGTCTTCGCCACAGGATCCAGGCCGGTTATTCCCAACTTGCGAGGCCTCAACCCCGATCCTTCCCGTCCGGTGCTGCCAGTCGGCGTCACCGCCCTGCGCGACCTCCGCGACGCTTCGGTACTGAAGGAGGCCGTGGCTGGCCGCAAGAAGGTAGTGGTACTGGGCGGCGGGGTCCTGGGCCTCGAAACTGCCCTTGCCGCAGCCGAAGAAGGCGCCCAAACCACTGTCGTGCACAACGGACCGTTCCCACTGGGCCGCAACATCGATCGCGGCGGCGGTGCAGTGCTTTCCTCCAGCCTCCGGGCGGGTGGGGTCCGGGTTGCAGGCAACGCCCGCTCCATCGGAATCGAGACGGCCGGACCAGACGGAAGTTTCTCGGCACTGCTGCTGGATGATGGTTCGGCAATCGACGGCGACCTCCTCGTCCTCTCGTGCGGTGTCCGTCCCCGGATAGAACTCGCCGAAGGCTGCGGCCTCCCCACGGCCACAGGCATCCTGGTTGACCACCATCTGCGGACCTACCATGAGCCCCATATGTTTGCCATTGGTGACTGTGCCGAGGTTCGATGTGCCGATACCGACTGCCTGGAATGCCGCAATGCCACGGGTCCTTCCGGCCTGGTTGGTCCTGGTTGGCGGCAGGCCGAATGGCTCGCCGAATACCTCACGCTGCTTGCCGACGGCGGCCAGGAGGCAGCCGATTCCCTGGCCCCGCTCCCCGCCGAAAAACCGGGCATCGTCGTATTGAAGGCCCGCGGCATCAATCTGGCCGTCGCCGGGGACAATTCGGCCGAGCCTTGGGACGAGGAGCTCCTGAATTCAGGCTCGGCCAACGGCCGGCCGCGTCGGCATGTTTCGCAATGGGCCGATCCCGAGCACGGCCGCTACGTCAAGATGACCACCCGGGGCGGCGTCCTGGAGGGCCTGGTCACCGTGGGGATGCCACGCACGGCGGCAGAACTCGTCCTCCTCTTTGAGCGCGGCGCCGAGCTTCCAGCGGACCGCTCCCTGTTGCTGCGCCTGGACGGTCCGGACCAGCTTGAGGGGGCCGGCGGAGCCAACAGCGACCCCAACCGCACTGTTTGCCGCTGCGCCGGGGTGAGCGGCACCGTTATTGAAGACGCCGTCCTTGACGGCTGCTCCACCGTCCCCGACGTCTCCAAGGCCACCCGGGCCGGAACCGGCTGCGGCGGCTGCCACTCAGACATTAAGGACATCATCGAAAAACACTTCCAGGCGGCTCCTGCCGCCTGACAAGTAGCTTCTGGATTTTCGCACCGATTTTGGACAGCCGCCCCGTGGATCCCGGGGCGGCTGTCCGTTTTCGTAGCGGAGATCCGCTTGCGCTTACATATGCACGTGCAGGCGGCGAGCTGCTTCCGAAATGGATCCCGTGAGCGACGGGTAGACGGTGAAGGTGCTGGCGACGTCGTCAACGTGCAGCTTGTGCGTCACGGCGATGGCAATCGGGAAGATCAGTTCAGAGGCATTGGAACCAACCACAACACCGCCGATTACGGTCCCCGATCCCTTGCGGGCAATAATCTTGACGAAACCGTCCGTGGTACCGCGCATCTTGGCTCGGGCATTGCTGCGCAGCGAAAGCTTCACCACGTCGCCCTGGTACTTGCCTGACTCCACGTCGGCCTCTGAAACGCCCACAGAGGCGATCTCCGGCGATGTGAAGATGTTCGAGGCCACCTGGTTCAGCTTGAGCGGCTTTACGGTGTCACCGAGGAAATGCGCGATCGCGATGCGTCCCTGCATGGCGGCCACGGAGGCCAGTGGCAGGATTCCCGTGCAGTCGCCGGCGGCGTAAATACTCGACGCCGTAGTCCGGGAGACGCCGTCGACCTTGATGTGGCCCGACTCGGTCAGTGCCACCCCGGCTTCCTCGAGCCCGATTCCCGCGGTGTTCGGGATGGAGCCCACGCACATCAGGCAATGGCTTCCTTCGACTTTTGAGCCGTCACTCAGGGTCACCACAACGCCGTCTTCAGTGCGGTCAACGGCCTCGGCACGCGAACGGGACAAGACAGTCACACCTCGGCGCTCAAAGACTTCCTCCAGCACCTTGGCCGCGTCGGTATCGGAGCCCGGGAGCACCTGGTCCCGGCTGGAAATCAGGGTGACCTTTGACCCCAGCCCGTTGTAGGCGGAAGCGAACTCGGCGCCGGTGACGCCGGATCCCACCACGATCAGTTCCTCGGGCAACTCGTCAAGGTTATAGATCTGCTGCCAGTTCAAGATCCGCTCGCCGTCGGGGCGGGCTGTTGGAAGCTCACGAGGGTGGGCGCCCATGGTCAGCAGGATGGCGTCCGCTTCCACGGTCTGCATGCCCTCCAATGTGAGGACCTCGATGGTGTGGTCGTTCAGGAGCTTGCCTGAGCCGATCAGCACCTTGACGCCGTGGCTTTCGAGCCCGGCACGAATGTCGCCGGACTGTTCCCGTGTCAATCCCAGGAGTCGGCTGTTAATGTGCTTGAGGTCCGCCCGCATGCCCGGCCGGAAGTCCCCGCCCTCGACGTCGAATTTGACGCCCAATTCACCGGCGGAACCCACTCGGGTCATGAGGTCCGCCGTCGCAATGAGCGTTTTGGAGGGAACGACGTCGGTCAGAACGGCAGAGCCGCCGAGGCCGGCCCGTTCGATGATGGTGACCTTCGCGCCCAGCGAAGCGGCCACTATTGCGGCTTCATATCCTCCGGGTCCTCCGCCCAGGATCGCGATTCGGGGTGAGTTGAAGTCTGGATGCGTAGTCACAAAAGACAATTCTTGCCTATTGGCCCATTAGCTGCCACTAAGCACGAGGTGAGAGTACCCACGGTGGTTCCCGTCACTATCCAATGGCTGGGAAGTCCCTGTAGCTTGTACCAGTGGGTAACACACAGCTTATGAACACGGATCCCTTCGAGGCAGCGCGCACTGCGGCGGACTATATCGCCAACGAGACGGGCGTTGATTCCCATGACATAGCGCTCGTTCTCGGCTCGGGCTGGGGGGAGGCCGCTAACCTCATCGGCGACACCACCGCCACCCTGAGTGCCTCGGAAGTCCCTGGCTTCTCGGCTCCGGCGGTTGAAGGCCACGTAGGCACTATTCGCTCAGTCCTGACCCGGGACGGCAAGCGGGCCCTCGTACTAGGAGCACGGACCCACTATTACGAGGGCAAGGGCGTGAGGTCCGTAGTTCATGGCGTCAGGACCGCTGCTGCCGCCGGCTGCAGAACCATGGTGCTTACCAATGGCTGTGGCGGCCTTAATGACAACTGGAGCCCCGGAACTCCAGTGCTGATCAGTGACCACATCAACCTCACGGCCGCCTCTCCCCTTGAGGGCGCAACCTTTGTCGACTTAACAGACTTGTACTCGGCAAGGATTCGCAGTCTCGCCCGTGAAGTGGACCCCTCACTTGAAGAGGGCGTCTATGCACAGTTCGCGGGCCCGCAGTACGAGACCCCTGCCGAGGTCCAGTACGCCAAGAGGATTGGTGCCGATCTGGTTGGCATGTCAACTGCACTGGAAGCTATCGCCGCCCGGCATGCCGGCATGGAGGTGTTCGGCATCTCGCTGGTCACCAATCTTGCCGCGGGCATCAGCCCTGTTCCCCTGAGCCACCACGAGGTCCTCGAAGCGGGACAGGCCGCGGCCAAACGGATTTCAGGCCTTCTGGCCAATATCATCGCCAAACTGTAGGGACGCTCGCAGGTTGGCGGTCGCGACCCTCGAACCTTCCTGCCGAACAGGCACTGGCGGCGGCAGCCGTTTAATGGGATCGCTAACAACTTTTCCCGTAATGTCCTGCATCTGACGACACCGATGTCAAGTCAACAATGGCGTGGATTAACGCAAGGTTAAATTTCACAAAATCGAATACCGCTCGAGAAATAATTGACGATTCGAGCAGAACGTGGCACGCGCGCGCAATGAAAATGTAAGCGCTTGCACAAATATGTCTGACATCCGTTTTATGGGCATGAAACGCACTTTGCTTTGCTTCCGCTGAGTGCCTAGCTTTGAAATTGCCCCGGCAAGTCGACGTGCCGGTGCCACCTTTGACGGCGCCCCAGAAGGGGCCGTCAGCACCCGACACAACGGCGTCTCCGATGGCGCCAACAGCGTATGTCGGGGCCGCCTGAGTTCGGATAAGGGCTTGCGCCCGATCTTCCACGAAATATCCAAAACTCCGCGAGAAGAGCAAGCATGAAATCTCACTCAACCCCAACACGGCCCCGCCGCCGTCTGAGGCAGGCTGTCTCCGTGGCAGCTGCTGCCAGCGTGGCCGCCGCCGCGCTGCTGGCCTCCCCGGCAGCACAGGCAAACATCCCGGCCGATCCGCCGTCGAACGACATGCCGGCGCCCACCCCCGGATTCGCCCTGCCGACCGAGCACTCCCAGCAGGCGTTCGACCCTGCGGCTGATTTCACGGCCAAGTGGACCCGTGCGGACGCCCGCCAGATCATGGCCCAGAGCAACCCCAACGTTGCGCCTGGCGAGAACTCCATGAGCCCCGACATCACCATGCCGGAAATCCCCGAGGATTTCCCCGCTATGAACGATGACGTCTGGGTCTGGGACACCTGGTCCCTGACTGACGAGAACGCGAACCAGATCAGCTACAAGGGCTGGGACGTCATCTTCTCCCTCGTCGCCGACCGCCACGCGGGCTATGGCTTCGACCAGCGCCACTGGAACGCCCGTATCGGCTACTTCTTCCGCAAGACCAACGCCGACCCGACTAAGGACAAGTGGAACTACGGCGGACACCTGTTCCTGGACAACACCTCCGTCGGCAACACCGAATGGTCGGGCTCCACCCGCCTGATGCAGGGCAACCACGTGAACGTGTTCTACACCGCGACCACGTTCTACGACGTTGCCGAGCGCAACGCGGGCGGCGGCGGCATCGCCCCGGACGCCGCCATCGCAAAGGCCCTCGGCAACATCCACGCCGACCAGAACGGCGTCACCTTCGACGGCTTCGAGCACACCAAGCTCCTCGAGCCGGATGGAAAGATGTACCAGACCAAGGACCAGAACCCGGGCTTTGCCTTCCGCGACCCGTTCACGTTCGAGGATCCGGCCCACCCGGGCAAGACCTTCATGGTCTTCGAGGGCAACACCGCCGGCAACCGCGGCGAGTACCGCTGCACCGAAGACGACCTGGGTTACCGCCCGGGCGACCAGCATGCCGAGACGGTCGCGGACGTCAACACGAAGACCGGCGCCTTCTACCAGACCGGCAACGTTGGCCTGGCCGTAGCCGAGAACAAGGACCTGACCAAGTGGAAGTTCCTGCCGCCGATCCTGTCCGCCAACTGCGTCAACGACCAGACTGAGCGTCCCCAGATCTTCATCCAGAACGAAAACGGCAAGAACAAGTACTACCTGTACACGATCAGCCACCAGTTCACCTATGCAGACGGCATGCGTGGCCCGGACGGCGTTTACGGCTTCGTCGGCGACGGCGTTCGTTCCGACTTCCAGCCGGTGAACAACTCCGGCCTCGCGCTCGGCTCGCCAACGGACCTGAACCTGCCGGCCAACAACCCGAGCGGGACCATCTCTGGCCAGCAGAACGGCCGCCAGTTCCAGGCATACTCGCACTATGTGCAGCCTAACGGCTTGGTGCAGTCATTCATCGACAACGTCAACGGTGTCCGCGGCGGCTCCCTGTCTCCCACTGTGAAGATCAACTTCAAGGATGGCGTGACCCAGGTTGACCGCAGCTTCGGCCAGGACGGGCTTGGCCCGTTCGGCTACCTTCCCACGAACGTCCGCGTCGGTGGCGAGGGCCTCTACAAGTAGGAACAAAATTCCTCATTTCATTACCGCCGGGCCGGCAGCACACAATGCTGCCGGCCCGGCGCCGTTTACCTCCTAGCCCAGCGCGGTTCACCTCCCGTTCCGGCCCCCGTAATACCGTTCTGTGACCGTATCGATGTCCGCCCAGGCGGGAGTTCGACGCCGTTTGACGATAGTTTTATCGTTATGACTTCCACGGATCCCGAATTTACCCAGCTGATCAGCGAAGCCAGGGAATGGGCTTCCCTGGACCCGGATCCAAGCACCGCCGCCGCTCTTGCCGAACTCACCGAACTTGCCGTCAGCGGTATTCCTGCCGCCCGGCAGCAGCTCGCCGACAGCTTCAGCGGTACTCTTCAATTTGGCACCGCCGGTCTGCGGGCAGCCCTCGGCCCCGGCCCAAACCGTATGAACCGCGTGGTGGTGCGCCGGGCGGCCGCAGGTTTCGCCGACTTCCTGCTTGACACCCTGGCCACTGCTGCCCCCGGTACCCGGCCCCGAGCCGTCGTCGGTTACGACGCCCGCCACAACTCGGACATTTTCGCTGAAGAGAGCGCTGCGATCTTCACCGCCGCCGGGATCGAAACCTTCCTCATGCCCTCCGCGCTGCCCACGCCCTTGCTTGCCTACGCGGTGAAGGCCCTGGACTGCGACGGCGGCGTCATGGTGACTGCCAGCCACAATCCCCCGCAAGACAACGGTTATAAGGTCTATCTGGGCGGTCGTGCCGTCGAGGAAAGCGGCAGGGGCGCCCAGATTGTCGCGCCCCTCGATGCCAGGATCGCGGCCCGGATTTCCGCAGTGGGCAGCGTCGATTCGATCGAGCTCGCCACAGGCGGTTGGACTGTGCTCCCCGAATCCATTGCCACGGATTATGAGGCGGCAGTAGCTGCCCTGGCGGACGCAAAGAACTTCAAGGCACGCGAGCTGAAGATCGTCCTGACCCCCATGCATGGCGTCGGCGGGGAGACCGCGGTGTCAGTACTTAACGCCGCAGGTTTCAAAGATGTCACCGTGGTTGCCGAACAGGCCGCGCCGGATCCCGAATTCCCCACGGTGAGCTTCCCGAATCCGGAGGAGCCAGGTGCCCTCGACCTCGCGCTCGAGACTGCTGCAAGGACCGGAGCAGACCTGGTTTTGGCCAATGATCCCGACGCCGATCGGGTGGCGGTTGCCGCTTTGGATCCCGGAAGCGGAGATCCAGGAACGGGTGCCTGGCGCATGCTCCGGGGCGATGAAGTGGGAGCACTGCTCGGCGCGCACATTGCGGCGCGGCTGGCTGCGCGCGGAACAGATCCTGCCGGCGGAGTCTTCGCCAACTCCATTGTTTCGTCCCGCCTACTGTCCCGGATTGCGGCCGCCGCCGGTTACGCCCACGAGGAAACGCTGACCGGTTTCAAGTGGATCTCCAGGGTTCCGGGGCTCGTGTACGGCTACGAAGAGGCCCTTGGCTACTGCGTAGCCCCGGAGTTGGTGCGGGACAAGGACGGAATCTCCGCGGCAGTCCTCATCGCGGAGCTCGCCGCCACCGCCAAGGAGGCCGGCAAGACCATTTTTGACACACTGGATGAGTTGTATCTGATCCATGGGCTGCATGCGAGCGACCAGCTCAGCATCCGTGTAGCGGACCTTGGGCTGCTGGATGCCATGATGAACAGGCTCAGGGTCAATCCGCCCGAATCGTTTGGCGGCTCCGCCGTCGACAGCTTCACCGACCTGGCCGAGGGAAGCGAGAAGCTCCCGCCAACGGACGGGCTGCTCTATCTCACGCGCGACCAGAGCCGCGTTATCATCAGGCCCAGCGGCACCGAGCCGAAACTCAAGTGCTATCTGGAAGTCATCATTCCGCTCGAGTCGGCGGCGGAAGTTCCGGAGGCGCGCCTGGCGGCCCGCTCAGCACTGGACCGCGTCCTTGCGGACGTCCGCGAGGCGCTCGGCCTCTAGCGCTCGGCCAAAACCGGCCGGAAACAAAGCCGGAAACAAGCTGGGCCGGAAACGCCTCTGGCCGGCTCCGAATTCGGAGCCGGCCAGCATGAGCGTTGGAGGTTGAATTTGCCGCCCCCTAAAGTCAGGAAGCACCGGAAAGCCGGGAAGCGGCGGAAACTACTGCCTAGACAGCTACCTCAAGGTAACCGTCAACCACGCGGGTCTGGTAAGTCGCGAGGCTCAGTTCAGGGTTGGTAAAGCATTCGCCTGTCTCGAGGTCGTAGACCTCCTTGTGCAGCGGCGAGGCAATCGTGGGACGGCTGCCCCGGGATCCGATGATGCCGCGGGCCATGACATTGGCCAGGGTGGCGGGATCCTGCTGGGTCACGGCAAAGACCTCCCCGGGAGCGATACGGAACAGCGCAATCTGGCGTCCCTCGATCAATGCTGCCTCTCCCCAGGCCAGTTCCAGCTCGTCTACCGGGCATACCGGGTGCCAGCTGGCAGCGCCTGCTTCGGCAGCCTGTCCCTCAACGCGTTCAAGAATTACGGTCATTTCAGCCCCTCTCGCTAAGCCTGTTGAGCCGGCGGAACCTCTACCGCCAACCAGGCCCGGGCCATTGCGGCCACAACATCAAGGTAGGCGTCCGGTGTTTCGTTGGAATGCAAAGAATGTGTCCGGCTCGTAAAAGAGACCTCACTCGCCCCGAAATCTGTTCGTGATGCAGAAGTTAAGATCACGAAACAATCGGGAAACTGAAGCGAAACTGCTGATCCATAGTCTGGATAGACAAAGTTGCGGAGCTCCTTCTGCAACATATGCGAAAGGCCCACCAGTGACCGGACACACTTCAAGTACAGAGAACCCGCGCCGCATCGTTGTCGTCGGAGGCGGCCCTGCGGCCCACCGTTTCGCCGACGCCATGTACAACCGCGGTCTTGAAGGCTGGCAGGTTACGGTGCTCACCGAAGAAGCCCACCTTCCCTACGACCGTGTAGCGCTGAGCAAGGCCCTGACCCAAACCGACGTTGACCTTACCCTGGGCAAGGCCTCCATGTGGGAGCACGAAGCCTTGACGCTGCAAACTGGCGAGCGTGCCGTCAAGATCGACCCCGTTGCCAAGACCGTCCTCACGGCCGCTGGCAACAAGTACGAATACGACGACCTGGTAGTCGCAACGGGTTCTAATGCCGCCCGACTCCCCATCCCCGGCGCCGAGCACACCCACGTTTACCGCACGCTCGAAGACGTGTGGGCCATTAACAAGGCCATCGCCGAGCTGGGCGAGAAATTGGGCCGCAAGGTTAAGGCCGTCACCATCGGTGGCGGGCTGCTCGGACTCGAGTCCGCAGCTGGTACCGAGCAGCTGGGCGCTACCCCGATCGTCATCGACGGTGCGCAGTGGCTGATGGCCACACAGCTGGATGAGGGCGCGGGTCAGGCAATGAGCCGCCTCATCAAAGCCAAGGGCTTCGAAATCCACGGCGGCGTCTTCCCTTCGGAAGTATTGACTGACGAAGAGGGCCAGGTTACCGGTGTCCTGATGGCTGACGAGCGCATCATCGACGCTGACATCGTGATCGTCGCAATTGGCGTCCGGCCGCGCGATGAACTCTTCCGGCCGGCGGAGGGCGAGGAGCCGCTCTTCAGCCTGGGCCAGCGCGGCGGCGTCGTGATCAATGACTACTGCGCCACCGAAGTTCCCGGAATCTGGGCAATCGGCGAAGTGGCCAACTACGGCGGCATGTGCCTGGGCCTGGTCGCACCGGCCAACACCATGGCCGAAATCGTCGCAGACCGCCTCCACGGCGGCCAAGCGACGTTCCCCGGTTTCGACACCGCCACCAAGCTCAAGCTCTCCGGTGTGGACGTCGCCAGCTTCGGTGACGCTTTTGCGAAGACCGAGCACTCCCTTGAGATCGTCTACGCCGACCCTGCCCGCGGCGTCTACCAGAAGGTTGTCACGACCGACGACGCCAAGACCCTCCTGGGCGGCATCTTCGTCGGCGACGCCACCCCCTACACCAGCCTCCGTCCGCTTCTGGGCCGCGAGCTTCCCGGCGAGCCGGGCGCCTACCTCACGGCTGCCGGCGGCGGCGACGCTCCGGAAACCGAACTTCCGGACGACGCGATCCTCTGCTCCTGCAACAACGTCACCGCCGGAACCATCCGCGACAACATCAACGGTTGCGGCGCCTGCGAGGGCAGCGCTCCCGTCCAGGAACTCGGCGAACTGAAGGGCTGCACGCGCGCCGGAACCAGCTGTGGTTCCTGTGTCCCGATGCTGAAGAAGCTGCTGGAAAGCGAGCTGACCAAGTCCGGCGTCGAGGTCTCCAAGGCCCTCTGCGAGCACATCGAACTCTCCCGCCAGGAACTGTTCGATGCCATCCGGGTCCTGGAACTGACCTCTTTCGAAGAGATCATGGCCAAGTACGGCACCGGCGCCGGCTGCGATATCTGCAAGCCCACCATCGCCTCCATCCTCGCAAGCCAGCACTCCGCCTACGTCCTGGATGCCGGCCGCGGCACCCTGCAGGACACCAACGACCGCGCACTGGCCAACATGCAGAAGGACGGCACCTACTCGGTGGTCCCGCGCATCGCCGGCGGCGAGATCACCCCGAAGGGCCTTGGCGTCATTGCCGCCGTCGCTGAAAAGTACGGCCTCTACACCAAGATCACCGGCGGCCAGCGGATCGACATGTTCGGTGCCCGCCTCGAGCAGCTTCCGGAAATCTGGAAGGAACTGGTGGAAGCCGGCTTCGAATCCGGCCAGGCCTACGGCAAGAGCCTGCGCACGGTGAAGTCCTGCGTCGGTTCCACCTGGTGCCGGTTCGGCGTCCAGGACTCTGTGGCCATGGCCATCAACCTGGAGCTGCGATACCGCGGCCTCCGCAGCCCCCACAAGCTCAAGATGGGCGTGTCCGGCTGTGCCCGTGAATGCGCTGAGGCCCGCGGCAAGGACGTCGGCGTCATCGCCACGGCCGATGGCTGGAACCTGTACGTCGGCGGCAACGGTGGAGCTACCCCCGCCCACGCCCAGCTCCTGGCCAAGGACCTGGACGACGAAACCCTGATCAAGTACATCGACCGTTACCTGATGTACTACATCCGCACTGCCGACCGCCTGCAGCGCACGGCCCGCTGGCAGGAAGAGCTCGACGGCGGCCTGAAGCACGTGGAAGACGTAGTGGTCACCGATTCCCTGGGCATCGCCGAAGACCTTGAGGCAGCCATGGCGAAGCACGTCGACAACTACCAGGACGAGTGGGCCGAGACCCTGAAGGATCCGGAGCGCCTGCGCCGCTTCCGCTCCTTCGTGAACGCCCCGAACCAGAAAGACGAATCGATCTCCTTCGTTCCGGAGCGCGGACAGATCCGTCCCGCCACGAACGAGGAAAAGGGCGGCGTGCTCATCGCCTCCAGCATTCCGGTACGGTCCAGCAGCGAATAGGGGTAGCCATGCAGCTCAACATCGACCTCAACGGCCGTGAAGTACTGGTCACAGGTTCGGAAAAGTCCGCCCGGCAGGCAGTACGCCGTTACCAGGCAGCCGGCGCCATCGTCTATCGCCTGAGCGTTCCCGACGGCGGCCCGAATGACGGTCCCTTGCCCGAGCGTCCGTTCCTGGTGGCGGCAGTGGACGACGGCGAACCCGGCTGGGACGCGCTGCTTCAGCGCTGCCGCGAGGCTGGCATCCCGGTATCAGTTGAACCGCCGGCGGGACCGGAGGGACACGTCACCCTGGTGGGCGGCGGCCCCGGCACGGTGGATCTGCTCACGGTGGGAGCAGTGAACGCGCTCCGGGATGCCGACGTCGTCTTCTATGACCGGCTGGCCCCCTGCAGCGAGCTGACAAGGCTGACCAGCGGAGAGCTCGTGGATGTCGGCAAGACGCCGGGCCACCACAAGGTCGGCCAGCGCGACATCGAAAAGCTCATGGTCGAGGCAGCCCTGACCGGCAAGAACGTGGTCAGGCTCAAGGGCGGAGACCCTTATGTCTTCGGCCGGGGCGGCGAAGAAGTAGCTGCCTGCGTTGCCGCCAACGTCCCGGTTCGCGTGGTTTCCGGTGTTACGAGCGCCATCTCAGTGCCTGCCGCGGCAGGAATCCCCGTAACCCATCGCGAAGTCAGCCACATGTTCACCGTGGTCTCCGGTCATGCCCCGCTGACGGAAAAGGAACACAAGCACCTCGCGGGCCTCGGCGGAACCATCGTTATCCTGATGGGTATCGGCACGCTTCCCCAGCTCGCAGCAGGTCTTCGCCGAGCAGGCATGCAAGCTGACATGCCTATGGCTGTGGTCGAACGCGGTTACCGTCCCGGGCAGCGCACCACCATTGCCGACCTTGGAAGCATCGTTACTGCGGCGACGGACTGCAGCAACCCCGCTGTCCTGGTGATTGGCGAGGTGGTTCGGGTGGCTGAAGCCAACCGCAATCATGCCGAAGCGGCGGCCGATCTCGACCGCCTGGCGGCTTCCCTGTTGGAGGCGTGAAAGGAAATTCCATGAGCCTTGTTAAGACACTTCCTGCAGAGGTCGCGGCGCCCGCCGCGGCCCTGCAGGCATCTGCCCCACAGGAGACCGCCGCACTCGATCCGGTGGAAGCCCCCCTGGATGGTTTCCGCATCGGCGTTACTTCCCATCGACGCTCCCGGGACCTCATTGAAGCCCTGGAGCGCCGTGGCGCTGAAGTCCTGCATGCACCGGCGCTGAAAATCGCGCCGGTCCAGGAGGACGTACGGCTGATCGAAGACACGCGTGCCATCATCACCGCCCAGCCGGACATCTGCATCGCGACGACGGCCTACGGGATGCGCCGCTGGTGTGAGGCTGCGGACTCCTTCGGAATCGGCGAGCAGCTCCTCGAGACGCTGTCCGCCTGCCGGATGTTCGTCCGTGGCCCCAAGGCACGGGGCGCCGTGCGCGCAGCCGGGCTTGCCGACGTCGGAATCAGCAGTGACGAGACCACCGCCACGCTGGTGGACATGCTCCTGGCCGAGGGCGTCCGGGGAAAGACCGTGGCGGTGCAGCTTCACGGCTACACCGATGTGCGGCAGCTTGAGCGGCTCCGGATGTCGGGAGCCAATGTGCTGACCGTGACGCCGTACCGCTGGGTCAAGCCCGACGGCGAGGACAGGCTGCCCCGCCTGATCGAAGCCGTATGCAGCGGAAACCTGGATGTCCTAACCTTCACCAGCGCGCCCGCCGTGGACGCCATGTGGAGCACAGCCCACGAGATGGGCATGTACCGCCAGCTGATTGAGAGCCTCAAGGGCACCGTTACTGTTGCCGCCGTCGGCCCGGTCACCGCGCAGCCACTGGTCGACGCCGGACTCACTCCCCTGATTCCGGAGCGCTACCGGATGGGCGCCCTGATCCGCCTCGTCTGCGAGCACCTGGCCCTGAACCACGTCCGCAGGCTTGACACCCGCAGCGGAAACATCGAGCTGCGAGGCCGCTCACTGCGGATCAATGGCGAGGCGGTGGACCTGGCTCCCGCGCCCCTGCTGTTGCTCCGGGCCCTCCTGGGCGCCGGCGGCGCGGTGCTGTCCCGGGAGTCCTTGTCCGAACTCCTGGAACTGCGCGGCTCCGTCCATGCGCTGGACATGACGGTAAGCCGACTGCGGTCCTCGTTGCCTGACGGAAAACTCGTCGAGACAGTCGTCAAGCGGGGGTACCGGATCCGCGTCTGAGTCCGCCTGGCATGTCCGCCTGCCAGCCAAGAGTCAGTGCGAATGCCTCGTGCCAGCACTGTGCTGGTGCGGGGCATTTTCATGAGTGGACAGGACGCCCCGACCACTAAGTGTGATGCACGTTATTACCGGCCGGTAAACATCAGCGAACGGCCAGTCCCCGGAGGGCAACAACGGGGAAACACCGCCGAAAAACCGCGCCCCTACGCTGGAGCCAAGCACGTACCCACCAGGTCAATCCAGCGAAAGGGCCACTCCCATGTCCGCCACCGCATCCACCACGGCACCCAATCCAACACGTATCGTCATCGCCGGTGCGGGGCAATCCGCCCAGGCCCTGGTGCGGCAGTTGGACCGCAAAGGCTTCACCGGCAGCATCACCGTCCTGAGCAACAGGGACGACTGCACCGAAGAGCTGCTCCAGCTGGCCGCCCTCCCGCAGGTGTCCGTCCGCTTCGGGCAGCCAGCGGCGTTCATCGACCCGGAAGGGCACAGCGTCACCACCGCCGACGGCATGGAGTTCCGCTATGACCTGCTCGTGATCGCTACCGGTGCGGCCCCGGCCCTTCCCCCTGTCGAGGGTGCCACCCGCTGCCTCAGCTACTCCACCGTTGACGATGCCGCCGGGATCGGCAAGGCCGTCAAGGAGGTCACGCGGGTTTTGGGCCGACGCCCCTTGGGAATCCTGGTGGGTACAGGCCCGAGCGCAGGTCAGGCCGAGGCCGTTCTTCGGGCCCGCGGTGTCCGCCCCATCCGGACAACTGAGCGGCCTGCCGCCGTCGTCCCCACCGTGGCAGGCTCCGTGCTGCCGGCCGCGGGAATCCTGTTTGAGGACGGCAGCAGGATGAACGCCGACCTCGTAGTTTTGGCAGAGGAACGGTCGCCGAAGGACGAGCTGGCGCTCAGCGCCGGACTGCGCACCGCACCTGGCGGCGGAATCGCCGTGGCCAAGGACTTCAGCACCACGGTTTCGGGAATCTGGGCCATCGGGGACGCGGCGTCGTTCGACGGCGTCCGGCTTGGCCTCATGGTGTCCGCCGAGGCGGCAGCCGGGATTTGCTCGGCGCGCCTGCTCGAAGAGAGCGGCCAGTTGGCCGACCGGCCGCAGGTGGCTGCCTAGGGTATTCGATGTGGCCCATTTTCCCTGTGGCAAGATGGTCACCTGACGAGCCGTGATCAACGCGGCATCCCTAGCCCACAAGGCCCGCCACGGAAGGACCGCCATGAGCATCGACGCCGCCACGATCGCCTCCTACATCGACCACACCCTGCTCAAGCCCGAGGCCAGCGAAGCCGAAATCCTCAAGCTCTGTGCCGAGGCGGCCGAGTACCGCTTCAAGTCGGTGTGCGTGAATCCCGTGTGGGTGAAGACCGTGGTCAAAGCCCTCAAAGGCACGGGGGTCCTGACGTGTTCAGTGGTGGGTTTTCCGTTCGGAGCCACCCCCAGCGACGTCAAGGCCTTTGAAGCGCGAGGCGCCGCGCTGGACGGAGCCGACGAGATCGACATGGTGATCAACATCGCCGCCGCACGCGCCAACGACAAGGGAACCTTGGTAGACGACATTACGGCTGTCGCCGAGGCTGTCCATGCAGGTGAGGCCATCCTCAAGGTGATCATCGAGACCGCCCTGTTGAGCGATGAACAGAAGGTTCTCGCATGTGAAGCGGCGGTCGAGGCAGGCGCGGACTTCGTCAAGACCTCCACGGGCTTCAACGGCGGAGGTGCCACCGTCGAGGACATTGCGCTGATGCGAAGCACTGTCGGCCCGGACATGGGCGTCAAGGCATCGGGCGGAGTGCGATCCCTCGCCGACGCTCAGGCTATGATTGCTGCAGGTGCAACACGTATTGGCGCCAGCTCCGGAATTGCCATCGTCGGCGGTGAAGCAAAGGGTGAACAAGGTTCATCCGCCTACTGACGAGCGCCCGCAGCCGCCACAGTTTGAGCCCCGCGGGGCCGAGGAGGAATCAATGTCCAGGAACGAAGCAGCGTCCAGGAACGAATCAACGTCCAGGAACTCAGTCAGCACGCCCGTCGAGAACGAGAACAGCCTCGCCTCGAGCCTGGCCATCTTCGCGATCATGATCGCGCTGTTCCTCGGCGCCATCTACTCCCTGTCCTTCCTGACGCTGGACAACCCGTGGCCTATGGCAGTCTGCCTCGTCCTGTTCGCCCTGGCCTTCTGGATCCCGCAGACCATCCTTGGCCGCTCAGACTCCGCTGGCGAAAGCTAAGACTCACGCATTTACCCAACTGGCTCGCAGTTGTGGTCGTTAAGACGAGTTTTAACGACCACAACTGCGAGTCAGTTGCTTAACGAGGCGCGCTAAAGCATCCCCACAAGGCTCTTGAGCAGCGCGGTCGCCGCTGGAACGTGGGACTCTGCCAGTGACCAGGCAGCCACGCACAGGCCAACCATCGCGTAGCCGCTGACCGGAATCAGGACCAGCCACTCCCGTTTGGAGCCTGCCCTGCCCAGCAGCGGCACGGACAATGCCCCGTTGGACCTCCAGATATCGTTCAGCACGGGAATCTTCCGCCAGAACTTCGGTGGCTTGATGACGATCGGCCAGAGCAGGGGTACTCCCCCGGTTGTCACGAGGTCTCCCACGATGTGCACCACCACGCCCGCGAGCATGGACAACGGCAGCCAACTCCACTGTTCCGGGGCGAACCACGTCACCAGTCCCGCCATCACAAGGGCGAAGATCCAGTTGCTGATCCAGCCGGATTTCGGGAAGAGCTTGAGCGCCTTCGCCGCCAGGTTGATCATGAGCATGCACAGCACGCCGGCGCCGACCGAAAGCGTCCCGACCGCCGTCGAAACCTGGAACTGAGAGGCAACCGCCGCGAGGACCACAAACACAGAGGCGCCCAGGAGCGAGTGCGTGCCCTGGCGGTGCCCGCCGCTAAGCTTCTCGATTCCGGCCGCCACCACATTGGACACCGGGGGCAGCGAGTGCGCCACAGTGCTGTGGCGGTGGTCCCAGTCGCAGACCAGGGCGGTGCCCGCCGTCGTCATACCGCCGATCAGGATCCCGGTGGCGTCCAGCGGATACCAGCCCAGGGTGTAGGGGCCGGTCGAGGCAATGGCTACCCACGCCGCGGCTCCAGACGCGGCGTGGTGTCCCCCCATCACGGCTTAGCCGCCAGCCGGTACGGCGGAAACAGTCGCGTCCGAGAAGACGGCAGCGATCACATTGTTGGCCCACTCGAGGATCTCGGCATCCTGAAGGTCCCGTCCGCCAATCCTGGCAGTCTTGGGCTTGGGAACCAGGACGGCGTCCAGCGCCGGCTTGGCCTGGGACCCCGGGTACATGCGGTTCAGGCGCATGACCTTGGATTCGGGCAGCTGCGCCGGAGAGAACCGAATGAAGTTGCCTTGGAGTGCGACGTCGGTCAGTCCGGCCTCGCGGGCACCCACCCGGAAGCGGGCGACGGCGATCAGGTTCTGTACAGGCTGCGGCGGCTCGCCGTAGCGGTCCACGAGCTCGGCCAGCACCTCGTCGATGCCCTCATTGGTGGTAGCGGCGGCGAGCTTGCGGTAGGCCTCGAGCCGGAGCCGCTCCCCCGGAACGTAGTCATGCGGCAGGTGCGCGTTGACGGGCAGCTCGATCTTCATGTCGGCGGCCTTCTCCTCAGCCTCACCGCGGTAATCAGCCACGGCCTCGCCCACCAGGCGGATATAGAGGTCGAAGCCGACACCCTGGATGTGGCCTGACTGCTCGCCGCCCAACAGGTTTCCGGCGCCACGGATTTCCAGGTCCTTCATGGCCAGCTGCATCCCGGCGCCAAGCTCATTGTGCGACGCCACGGCCTTGAGCCGTTCCAAAGCGACCTCGCCGAGCGGCTTCTCCGACGGGTACAGGAAATAGGCGTAGGCCCGTTCGCGTCCGCGACCCACACGGCCTCGGAGCTGGTGCAGCTGCGAGAGTCCGTACTTGTCCGCACCGTCCACAATCAGGGTGTTGGCGTTGGAGATGTCCAGGCCGGTTTCGATGATGGTAGTGCACACCAGGACATCAAAGCGCTTCTCCCAGAAGTCCACGATGATCTTTTCAAGGCGGCTCTCGGACATTTGTCCGTGGGCAACCTCAATCCGGGCCTCGGGCACGAGTTCCCGGAGCTGGGCTGCTACGCGCTCAATGGAGGAGACGCGGTTGTGGACGAAAAACACCTGACCCTCACGCATGAGTTCACGCCGGATCGCGGCGGAGGTCTGCTTGTCCGTGTACGGGCCGACATATGTCAGCACCGGGTGGCGTTCCTCCGGCGGCGTGGCCAGCGTGGATGTTTCGCGGATGCCGGTCAGGGACATCTCGAGGGTACGCGGGATCGGGGTAGCACTCATCGCCAGGACGTCCACGTTGGTGCGCATCTTCTTCAGCGCTTCCTTGTGCTCCACGCCGAAACGCTGTTCCTCATCCACGATCACCAGGCCAAGGTCCTTGAATTCGAACTCCTTGGACAGCAGACGATGCGTTCCGATGACGACGTCGACTGAGCCGTTCTTCACGCCCTCGGAGGTTTCCTTGGCCTCCTTGGTGCCCTGGAAACGGGACAACGGCTTGACCCGAAGCGGAAATCCGGAGAACCGCTCCGTGAAGGTCTCATAATGCTGCTGCGCGAGGAGCGTGGTGGGAACCAGCACGGCCACCTGCTTGCCGTCCTGGACCGCCTTGAACGCAGCCCGCACGGCAATCTCCGTCTTGCCGTAGCCGACGTCGCCCGAGACCAGCCGGTCCATGGGAATCTCCCGCTCCATGTCGGCCTTGACCTCGTTGATCGTGGTCAGCTGGTCCGGCGTCTCGACGTAGGGGAACGCATCCTCCAGCTCACGCTGCCAGGGAGTATCCGTACTGAAGGCGAAGCCGCGGGAGGCCATGCGTGCCGAGTACAGACGGATGAGCTCGCCGGCGATTTCCTTGACGGCCTTGCGCGCCTTGGACTTGGTGCTCGCCCAGTCCGCGCCGCCCATCTTGCTCAGCGACGGCGTGTCACCGCCTACATAGCGGGTCACCTGGTCCAGCTGGTCCGTGGGAACGAACAAACGGTCCCCGGGCGCGCCCCGCTTCGATGCCGCATACTCCAGGACGAGGTATTCGCGGACGCCTTCAGAATCCTTTGAGCCGCCCGCGACCTTCCGCTGGATCAACTCCACGAACTTACCGATACCGTGCTGTTCGTGCACCACGAAGTCGCCGGCGTGCAGCTGCAGCGGATCCACGGCGTTCCGGCGCTTGGACGGCATGCGCCGCATGTCCTTCGTGGAACTGGCCGAGGTGCGGCCCAGCAGGTCTGCTTCAGTGAGCAGCGCCAGTTTGAGCCCGTCCAGGACAAAACCGCGTCCGACGGCGGCAGTGGTCACCTCGATGAGGCCTGCCTGCGGCTCCTTCTCCAGGGATTCCACCCGACTGCAGGGGATGTCGGCGTCGTGGAACAGCTCGGCGAGGCGCTGAGCTGGACCGGGACCGTCGGTGGCCACCACAATCCGCCACTGGTCCCTGACGTGCGAGCCGATGAAGTCTAGCATTTCGGCCACATCGCCCTGATAGCCCCTGGGTTCCCGCGCATGCAGGTTCAAGACGTCGATGTCCAGGACGAGGTCCTCATCCGTGGCGAGGGACGTAATGGACCACCAGGACACTTCGTGGCCGAGTGCGGCGCTGCGTGTGTCCCTGAGGGAGCGGAAGCTGGCTGCATGGAGGTCGGTCGAATGTCCGGAGAGGAGATCAAGCGGAGCGGAGCCGCCGTCGGAGGCAGTGGACCACGCTGCCTCGAGGAACTCCTCGTTAGTGGCTGCGAGGTCGTGGGCACGGGTGCGGACCTTTTCCGGTTCGATGATCACGGAAATGGAGCCGGCCGGCAGTTGTTCGACGAAGGGCACCATGGCGTCCACCAGCACGGGAGCCAGTGACTCCATGCCCTCAACGGCGATGCCGCCGGCGATTTTCTCCAGCATGTCGGCCGCTGCTGGCATTTCCGCCTTGAGTTTGGCGGCACGGGACATCACCGACGGTGTGATCAGGATTTCCCGGCAGGGAGGTGCATGGAGCTCGGTGGGGTGGTGCACGGCCGGGCCGGACAGCGAGCGCTGGTCGGCCACGGCGAACCACCGCATCTGGTCTACTTCATCGCCGAAGAACTCCACCCGGACAGGATGGTCCTCGGTGGGAGGGAAGACGTCCAGGATTCCGCCGCGGACCGCGAACTCACCGCGGTGGGTCACCATGTCCACGCGTGCATAGGCCGCATCGGCGAGGCTCCGGACCACCTCGGAAAAGGGCCTCTCCTGCCGCACCTTCAAAGTGACGGGGACCAGATCCCCCAGCCCGGCCACGATCGGCTGGACCACGGCGCGAACGGGAGCGACCACCACGCGGAGCGGCTGCGGGAAGCCGGACGCCGTCGAGGATTCGGGGTGCGCCAGGCGGCGCAGCACGGATAGTCTGCGGCCCACTGTGTCGGAGCGCGGCGAGAGCCGTTCGTGCGGAAGGGTCTCCCAGCTCGGGAAGGCCGCCACGGCGTCGGCCGGGAGATAGGCACCCAAGGCCGCTGTGAGGTCTTCGGCTTCCCGTCCCGTGGCCGTCACTGCCAACACCACCGGTGCGGCGCCTTCGGCCCGCCCCTCCGCTTCCAGCCCGTCAGCCATCTCCGCCAAAAGGGCAGCCCGCAGGCCGGGAGGGGCGCTGATCTGGTAGTCGTTGCTGCGCCCGTCGAAGCTTCGGGCCGCTTCCGTCCGGACACGCGCGAACGTCGCGTCCTCCGCCAAAGCGCGGCGCAGACCGTTGAGGCTCATGGCTGAGACTCCCTCATGGCTCAAACTCCTAGGGTGGGTGCTGGGCGGGCAACACAAATGCCCGGAATTTTTCGAACAAACCCCGGGTCGTTCCAGATTACCCCGCCCCTACCCCTCGAAGAGTCCCGTGGCGGGCATCACCGGCCATAACCCGTAGGATGTTGGTTGCTAATAAAGCCCCAAGCCTGACTTACACGGAGGACCCATGGCCCTGAGTGCATCCACAACCCTGCCGCACAGCGTTGACCGCGTCACAGCAACATTCGTCGATGAAGATTTCCTTCGCCACACCAGCGAATACGTTGGCGGCACCCTGGAATCCTTCGCGATCGAGGGCGACGTCGCTGGTGCGTTCACCACCATCACGGTGCGCACCCTTCCCACCACCCGCCTGCCGGAGATCGCCCGCAAGTTCGTCGGCGAGAAACTCACGGTGACCCAGACGGAGAAGTGGGAGGCTCCGGCAGCCGACGGTTCCCGCGTCACTGACATCGCCCTGAAGATTTCCGGCGCTCCCTTGGACGTCTCGGCCATCCAGCGTTTGGTGGCTGAGGGCGGCAGCACCCGCGTGGAGCTGGAAGGCAACGTAACCTCGTCCGTGCCGTTCCTCGGCGGAAAGATTGCCGAAGCCGCAGAGCCGATGGTGGGCAAGGCGCTGAACATCCAGTCCCAGCAGGCCCAGGCCTGGCTGGAAAGCCACTAAAGCCCGGTGGAGCTGCCTGCAGCCCTGTCCTGGATCCTGGTCATTGCCGGCGTCTGGTCCCTCGTGGTGTGGCCGCAGTTCCTTCGGCGCGTCTTGAAGGATCCGCGCGCCCATGACGCCTCAGGCAAGGCCACGAAATTCCTGACCGTCCATGTTGTGCTCGTGACCATTTCAATGGTCCTGGGGGTCGCAACGGCGGGGATCGGGATAGCGGCCCTGCTGCCCTAGGTTATGCAACGCCCCGTTCCGCGAGTTACTTGATGAGCTCCTCAAGGAACTCGCGGAACAGGGGCCGGCTATTTACCGGACTTTGAGACTGCCTGGCCCAGCGCATCCTCCGCGGCCACCCAGGAAATCATGGCGCACTTGACCCGCGCAGCGTAGCGTGAGACACCTTCGAACGCTGCCGCGTCCCCTAGGACCTCGGGGTCCGCGGTCACCTTCCCGCGGGACCGCAGCATATCCCTGAACGTGGCGATGACGCCGGTGAACTCACCGATCTCCATACCCTCCGCAAGATCGGACAGCACCGAGGCCGAAGCCATGGAGATGGAACAGCCCGCCCCGTCCCAGCGAATCTGGCTGACATGCCCGTCACTCACCGCAACCCGGACGGTGATCTCGTCTCCGCACACAGGGTTCAGCTGATGCGACTGCCCTGACGCCGCTCCTTCCGGAGCTGCAGTCGAGGCCAGTCCGCTGCCGTGCCTGCTCTTTGAATGGTCGAGGATAACCTGCTGGTACAGCTGTTCGAGGCCCATGCCGCTTCCTTACGCTCCGAAGTATCCACGGACCGCGGCAACACCCTCAAGGAGGGCGTCGACGTCGTCGGTGGTGTTGTAAAGATACGTGCTGGCACGGGTGGTGGCCGTCAGCCCGTAGCGGCGATGCAGCGGCTGTGCGCAGTGGTGGCCCACCCGAACGGCGATACCCCTGCTGTCCAGGAACTGTCCGACGTCGTGCGCGTGGACACCCTCGACGTCGAAAGACGCCAGCCCCAGCCGTTCTACGCCGGCCTCCGGGCCGAGGACCCGGACGCCCGGAATACTGGCGAGGCCCTCCACGAGGCGCATGCCCAGCACTGACTCCCATTCGTGGATCCGGCCCATGCCGGTCTCCGTCAGGTAGTTGGCGGCCGACGCCAGGGCAATTGCCTGCGATATCTTCTGCGTGCCCGCCTCGAAGCGCTGCGGCGACGGGAGGAATTCCGCTTTCTCCATTGTGACGGTGGTGATCATGGAACCGCCCGTGAGGAACGGGGGCATTGCATTGAGCAGCTCCGACTTGCCGTAAAGCACGCCGACGCCGGTAGGGGCCAGCATCTTGTGGCCGGACAGCACGGCGAAGTCGACGTCAAGGTCCTTCACGTCCAGGGGCATGTGCGGCGCCGACTGGCACGCGTCGAGCACTACGAGCGCGCCCACGCCATGGGCCAGGCGGACCAGGCGCTCGACCGGGTTGATGGTCCCCAGGACGTTGGAGGCGTGCGTGAAGGCCAGGATGCGCGTGCGGGGTCCCACGATGCTTTCGGCAGCTTCCAGGTCCAGCACGCCGTGATCGTCGACGGGAATGTACCGGACGATGGCACCAGTGCGCTGCGCCAACTGCTGCCAGGGAATCAGGTTGGCGTGATGCTCCATTTCCGTCACCACGATTTCGTCCCCCGAACCCAAGGCGAACTGCGCGGCTTCCGGAGCTGCTCCCGGCAAGGAAGCGTTGAGGAACGAATAGCTAAGAAGGTTCAGCCCCTCTGTGGCGTTGGACGTCCACACCACCTCGTCCCAATCGGCTACGATGAAGGATGCCACAGTGGCACGTGCGTCCTCGAAGCCTTCGGTCGCTTCCACGGCCAGGAAATGGGCGCCACGATGCACGGCCGAGTTCCGCTGCTCGTAGAACTCCTGCTCCGACTCGATCACGCTGAGCGGGTTCTGCGACGTCGCGCCGGAATCCAGGTACACAAGCGGCATCCCGTTAACCGGCTGCTGGAGGATCGGGAAGTCATTGCGGATGCGAAGGACCTCTTCGTTTCCCAACTGTGCCGCCGAGGGGAGGCCAACAGAGGGGAGGAGATGGGCAGGTGTAGCGACCACGGCAGGGGCTCCTGTGTCGGCACGGACAGCGGCCCAATTTGCCGACTGCCGGAGCCTGGCTAATTAGGTCACAATAACTGAACCTAATTATCCCATAACCCGAAAGGCCGTTTGTGAATCTTCTGTGAATCACAACCAGCTTCCCTGGGTCCATGATCCCGTTTTGATCGGCTCCACTATGAGTCCCAGCTCAGTTCGGAGTGCCGTACTGGAGGTGTGGACAGCAGGAGGAAGGTACACGACCTCGACGCCCACAGCCGTGAAAGACTCCTCAAGTCGCCGGCCTTCCGGGGTGCCCCTCCAGTCATCACCCTTGAAGAACATGTTGAACCTGAGCTCTTCCCACACCTGCATTTCGTCCCGGACTGTTTCGGCAAACACCATGTCCACGTAGCCGACGTTTCGCACGATCTCCATGCGTTCCGCGAGCGGAACCACCGACGGGCGGCCCTTAACCTGTTCCAGGATCTCGTCGGACACTACGCCGGCGATCAGATAGTGGCAACGGCTCTTGGCATAGTTCAGGACGTTCAGGTGGCCCACATGGAACAAGTCGAAAGCGCCTGGCACGTACGCTACTTTGAGGTCCATGCCGAGGCGTCCTTTCGGTGATTCAGGACGCAGCCACTGCCTGGAAGGAGGTTTGGGGAGCCGGCGGCGGCTGGGGGTAGAGCCTTGGTCTCAGAAGACTCTAACGCCGCCGGCTCCGTCCTGGGGGTGCCGCTGCCTGTCATGGCAGGGCACCGGTCGAGACCAGTACGTGGAACCCGGAGTGATTCAAGAACTAATTCAAGTCGAGGTGTCCTGTGAAAAGTGGGCCATAGGAAGTGATGCGCAAAGCTGGAGCACATCGGCCTGGGGCCGTTGCCAAATCCAGCTGGGGTAATACGCATCCTGAGACCTTCTTGCCCGTTTCAAGTTGACATATTCAGTCAACCGCGTGGCGGTCCGGCGCGCATCCGTAGCGCCTACTCGTCTTCAAAAGGGCCTTCGAGGGGGCTAGCTACGTAACGGTACTCACATGTTTCGGTCCACCCGGGAAGGACACTTGGCTGTACTCAGCTTGTTTGATTCAGTCGCCGCATTGACCATGGGGCGTAGCTGGAGCTACTCAGTTAACCGTTCAGGCAGGGGTGCGTACACCGTTCCCGGGAAATTCTTGTCGGGAATTCTTGTTGGGAAATTCTTGTTGGGAAATTCTTGTCCGGGGCTCAGAGCCCGGCAGCTCCACGCAGCTCCTCGCGACTCCGGATGCCCAGCTTGGCGTAACTGCGGTAAAGATGTCCTTCAACCGTCCGCACCGACACCATCAGCCGTTCTGCGATTTGGCGGTCAGTGAGCCCCTCGACGGCCAGCGTAACAATGTCCCTTTCCCTGCGCGTCAGCATGACGGCGGGTAGGGGTGCCGACTGGGATTCGGAGCCGGGCCGCTCCCCGAGCGCTCGCTCGCAGTGGTCACGCCGTGCCATTGCCTGCCTGGCACCAAGCCTGTCCCCGGCGGCTTCGTAAAGTCCGGCCGCACGGGCAAAACAATCCCTGGCAAGCCGCAGTGTGCCAAGGCCGTGGATGGTCTCCGCAGCGTCAAGGCAGTCAACGGGATCGACGATTGTGCGTGCAGACGCATAGAGGTTCCAGGCCTTGGCCCAGCGCCCCGCCATGCCGGCAGTCAGGTCCTCAATTGCTTGAGTTGCCTCCCCGCCGTCAAGCTCAAGCCAGAGGGACAATCCTTGAAGTTCGGTCGACGCCGGAAGAGCAGTCCCGCTCCGGGAGAGGATGTCACGGAGCTCAGCCAGGCCAGAGCCGCCTCTGACCAGTGCGTCCCGGGCCGCCGCAGTAAACATGTCCGCGAAGGCCGACGTCGTTTCAGTCCCCTGGCTGCCGAGCTCCGCCGACTGATCCAGCAGTCTTTGTGCCTGCTGAACCTCTCCGGACCTTGCCGCTGAATAGCTCGCGACTGCCAGGGCAGGGGCGAGGAGCTGCAGGGGATCATTCGTTCGCAACGCTTCTACGGCCGGCCGGAGGACGCTGAAGGACTGATCAAGGCGGCCTTGCCGGAACAAGGAAATTCCCCTCAAGTACTCGATGCTGCCGCCGAAGGTCAGCAACGCGGCACCAGCTGTCTCTTCATAGTCGGAGAGGAGCCTCTCGGCCTCCCGCCATTCACCGGCGTCCAACAGGGCGGAGGCACGCCGGAACATCAGGAATTCCGGAAAGAAGAACAGCTCCCCGGGATGGTTTCCCAAGTGCGCGCCTGCCTTCTCCAACGTGGCCTGCGCTGCTACAGGATCGCCCTGCGCACACTGGACATCGGACCGCATGGCCAGCAGGAACATCGCAAGCGAATCTGCTTCCGATCCCTCGGCTCCCCTCAGCAGCACTTCTTCCAGCTCGTCGAGGGCTGCCCCAAGAAGGCCAAACTCCCCGGCCAGGTCAAGGGCATACAAGCCCCGCACGGCCTCGTCGGTGCTCTCCCTCTGCAGGGCGGCGTCGCGAAGCACGGCAATATCGGACAAGGGCGGGTGGTGCCCCGGTCCAAGGCAATGCTGGATGTTCAGTTGCAGGAGGACTTCTCCTGCAGTGGCAGTAACCACACCACTGAAGTGACTCCCGGCCTCGATTGAGCGGAGCGCCTCAGTGTAGCGGCCGGCATTGAATTGGGCTCTCGCGGCGACGGACCGTGCCGCCGGGCGGAGGGCGCCGTCGTGGATCCGGGCTGCCAGGTTAACGGCGGCAATGTTCTGAAAACTCTGCGCCGCCTGCCGGGCCGCGCTGAGCAGCTGCCGCTCGGGCACGGTCATGCCTGCATCAAGCGACCAGCGAACCATCCTCAGCCTGGACGCCTCGGATGCCGGCTGGCGGTCGACGTAGCTGCTGAGCTGCTGGCGCAGCTGGAGGCTCCTGGAAGCGGAGACCATACTCCTGATCGCCTCGCCAAAGACCGGATACCGCAGGCAGAGATTCGTTTCGCCGTCGTCTTCCACCGCCACTAGTTGGCTCTCGACAAGTGCCTGGACCATGTCCGCCCCGGCTGTTGCTTCGAGGGCATTCAGGCCAACGGGCTCGGCGAGGGCGATCATCTTCAGCGCCTCCCGCTCCACGGACGTCCTGCGCAGGAGCTGGTTGCGCACCAGGTCTTTCAGTGCCGGGCCGTCAGCGGTGAGCCGCCCCGTGAGGAGCCACACGCCGTCTTTCCTGACAAGCACCCCTTCCTCGAGGGCATCCCGGATGAGGCAATTCAGGATGAGCGGATTGCCCTCCGATGCAGTCCAGAACATGTGGACGGTGCTTGCCAGGACTTGGGCTCCAAGCGTGTGTTCGATGATCTCGCCGATACTCTGCCGGGTTAACGGCTCCAGCTCAAAGCGCTCCGCCATGCTGTCGTACCACAGCTGCATCATGGCTGGCGGCAGTCCTGGGCGGGGCCGACAGGAAGCAACCACTTTCGCCCAGTTCGCTGTGATGAGATCGACGATCACGTTGGCCGTAGCCTCGTCCAGTTCGTGGGCATCATCCACGACCAGGAGCAGCGGCAGGTCCCTTCCTGCCCGTAGCCGTTCAAACTGGGCCCAGAATGCTCGAAGAATGGCGATCTGGGAATTGGTGGGATCATCGGGCAGGTCAACGAGGTAGGGAGCCAGCACCCCGTAGGGGACATTCGACAGGGATGGGCTGCCGTGCACCCGCATCACGATCATTTCGTCGGCAAGCGTTGACGCTATGCTCTCCGCGAGGACCGACTTACCCAAACCGGCCTCCGCCACGAGGAGGACGGCGCCGGTGGAACCACCGCGAAGGGCCCCGACGGCGGCGTCAATGTACTCTTTGCGGCCCACCAAGGGATGGGAACGGACAGGATTTACATCCGCCAGGCCGCGGGATCCGGCATCCATGCTTTTAGACGAGGCCAAGAAGATCACGCCGTGACGACACGCTCAATTTGGCGAACACCTGATAAAGGTGCCCCTCGACTGTCCGTACCGACACTCCGATGTCCCTGGCGATGTCCCGATTGGAAACACCATGGCCGGCAAGGCGGGCAATCTGCCTCTCCCGCTCCGTGAGGAGTGGAGCGTTTCCCTGCGGCACCAGCGGCAGCTCCGCGACCACCAGGGACAACTGCTCCAATCGGGCCTGGGCCTGACGCGAGATGGTGTATTCCGAGGTCAGCCTTGAGAAGTCCAGGGCGTGTGCAACGCATCGTGCTTCCATGGCATCCAGCTCCAGGCTGGCAGCGAGCTCGGCGGCCTCCATCATGGTCCGCGCATTGCGCTCCCGGCATCCCTTCGCCATGAGCCCGGACAGGCGGGCCAGCGGACCCTGCCGATGAGCCGCGACCTCAGCCATGAGGATGAAGTCTTCCTCGCGGCCGTTGACTGTGGCGCCTACGAGGCTGATGCCGGCCGTTGTATAGCGCTCGTGTGCTATGTCGTCGCGCGCCGATTGGATGAGCCGCTCCCGGGCTTCCGGCTCGCCCAGCCAACGGCGCGCCATATCCGCACAGAAGCCCGTGGCCCAGGATTCGATGTAGCTGGAGGGCCCGCCCGTCTTGTCCCCCAAGGCAAGGTACTTGTACGAGTTGGAGGAATCACCCATCTGGCTGTAGGCGAATGCTGTTGCCGCATAGGCCAGCGGAAGGAGGTTCATCACCGGCCGATGCTCAAGCTGGGCAACGGCCGCCAGCAGCGAATCCAGGGCCTTGGGCCCGCAACCGGAGAAGAGATTGGCCATCCCCCGGGCGAGATCCAAGGCAGCGCCACGGTACTGAAGTTTGTTGGGGGTCGCGACGGGTCCGGAAGCCAGCAGGCGCAGGCAACTGCGCCACTGCCCTGCTTGGAGCATCGCGCAGAAGGCGCGGAGCCGGAAGTGGTCCCAGAGTCCGGGAACATCAGGGGTCGAGCCGATCCGGTGGCTGGTCACTTCGCACAACCGAAGGGCATCCAGCTCACGGCCTGTGATTGCGTAGGCTTCGATCAGGAGAATCGAACAGTTGAGCCTGTGCCGGGAGTTTTCCCACGGGTTTTCGCGCTCGGCTTCTTCGAGCGAATGCACGATTTCGCTGTACTGTCCCATATGGGCCAGCTGGATGTACTCATCCAGTTCCAGCTGCTTCATCGCATCTTCGAGGCCGGCTGCCTGCTCGCCGCCTGACTCCTGCATGGCTTCCAGCCGGTCGCGGGCGTCGGCCAGGACCTGGGGTATTTCTTCGGACCGTCCGGGAACCCATCTGAGGACTTCGCAGCGGGCCGAAAAATAGCCGGCCAGCTCCAGGGCGGACAGTGCCTCGAGCTGCTCCGGGGCAACATCATCAAGTGCGGCAAGCGCCTGGTCATACTTGGCCAGCAGCCGGTAGGCCTCGGCCTTCTGCTGTTGTGCGCCTACCCATTGCACGCTGTCCCTGGGAACATCAGCCACGCACCTGAGGGCAAAATTCGGGTCAAAGTGCTGGATCCCCACAGCCGCGGCTGCCCGTGCGTGTGCCGGACCGAGTACCTCCTGGCACTCGTGTGTCCATGCGGCGTAGGCGAGAATATCCTCGGCTGTCATCTCCCAGAGCTCCGGCTCCGAGTCACCGAGCAGGAGGGACCGCAGCTTCCGCCGGCGCGGCACCGTCAGCCATCCACGAACGACGTCGGCAATGTACTGCAGCCGCAGCGAGGCCCAGCGCCGCTCACTGTCGTCTACGGCGAGGAGGCCGGAATCTTCCATGTCAGCGAGAGTCTTGGCGCTGAAGACAGTGGCCAGGCTCTGGAGGGGTACCCGGCGTGCGCAGGCCAGCATTTCGATGACATCACGCGTTTCCGGCTCTTCGCGGGCCCACCGGGACCTGACAATCTCTTCCAGTCCATGCCCTCCCTGCAGGACGATTTCGTCCAGGAGTGTCCAGACGGAACCCTCCAGGACCAGATTCCCGCACATCCTCTGTTCTGTTACCAGGGACTCCAGGAGCATCGGGTTACCGCCCGTGATGGCGTGCAGGGTACTGACCAGTGCGGTGGTGAGGCGATTGCCCAGCATTGCCGTCAGCACCTCGCCGGTCTGACGCCGAGTCAAGGTCTCAAGGCGGACCTCGGTCAGCCTGCCGTCCTGCAGCAGCCAGTTGAAGTCGGCCGGCAGTTCACTGGCGTGCGGTGCTATGGCGATGATGCGTGCGGCCCCTGTGACGAGGATATTCATCAGGACGCCCGTGCTCATGTCGTCGATGCCCACCGGGTTGTCTACAACGATAATCACGTCGCGGCCCCCGGCATCCTGCTGAATCATGGAGGTGATGCCCTGCAGGATCCCGGTGGGTGAGCCCAGGTACTTCTGCGGCAATCGGGCAAGCATAAAGCTGAAGCAGCTGTAGGGGGTGGAGGCTGACCCGGGCAATGTCCGTAGTTGAAGGATGAAGGGCTCGCTGCCCAGGGACGAAACAACCAACCGCCCCAAGGAAGTCTTACCGACGCCGTGCGCACCTGTGATGACTACTCCAAGGCAATCCGGCGTAGTCAGCGCGGTCCGGATTCGCTCCAGCTCGACGCTTCGCGCCACCTCGGACCATTTCAAATGACTTGGGGGCCTTGAGCCCCTGTACTCCGCCGGTTCCAATGCAACAGAAGCGTGACCCCAGCTTTGCGTCTTCCTAGACATTTGGCTTCCTTTGATACCTTGCGACGTAGGCAAAACCCCCGTCCTGCCGCCGCTGTACGAGTAGAGTACTACCTGCTTTTTGGAGTAAGTAGAGTAAGATGCGGCAGCCAAGCAATACTGAGCCAAAGCTGAGCTTAACTTGAGGTGACCCTGAAAAAGGGCCGGAAAATCAAGCCCTTGCGGGATGGAACTTCTGCTGAGCGGCAACGAGTCCGTGGTTCAGGAGCAGCTCCACGGCGTCCGCAGCCTCGTCGAGGAGGAAGGGTAATTCCTTCTTCTCGGCCGTAGCGAAGTCCCTCAGAACGAAGTCCGCGGTATCCATCCTGCCCGGCGGCCGGCCGACGCCCACGCGTACTCGCAAGTAGTCCTTCGTCGACAACGCCTTCGAAATATCGCGCAGGCCGTTGTGGCCGCCCTCGCCACCGCCGATCTTCAGCTTGACTGTGTTAAAGGGGATGTCGATCTCGTCGTGGACTGCTACCACGTGGTCAGGGGTGATCCCGTAGAAGTTGGCCAGCCCGGCAACCGGTCCGCCGGAGACATTCATGTAGGTTGCCGGCTTCGCCAGGACTACCCTCGGCCCGCCTATTCCCAGCCGTCCCTCCAGGACCTGTGCCCTCGCCTTGTGCAGCTTGAAGCTTCCTCCCACGCGGGAAGCGAGCTCGTCAAGCACCATCTGTCCCACATTGTGCCTGTTATTCCGGTAGTCGGGGCCGGGGTTGCCAAGGCCTACGATCAGCCAGGTATCAGTCATGAAAGCAATCCTAGGTTGTTGACGGACGGGGCACCCGGCAAAAGCAAGTGGCCGGACCCTTTCGGGACCCGGCCACTCGTGGGCTTCTGCGGTGCAGGAAGCCGTTGACTACTCTGCTGCTGCTTCGGCAGGAGCGGCGGCTTCGGCTTCTGCCTCTTCGGCACCTTCGGCGGCAACTGCCTCGGAGATGTTCACGATCAGCGTGTCGGCGTCGGTCAGCAGGGTGGAACCCTTCGGCAGCACGAGGTCGGAAGCGTGGACGTGTGCGCCGGCTTCGCGGCCTTCGATGTCGAACTCGACGGCGGTAGGCAGGTGGGTTGCCTCTGCCTCGAGGGAAATCGTGGTGGCTTCCTGGTTGACGACGGCGCCCGGAGCAACTTCACCGGTCAGGTGCACGGGGACGTCCACGGTGACCTTTTCGCCCTGGCGGACGGTCAGGAGGTCGATGTGCTCGATGATCTGCTTGATCGGGTCGCGCTGGATGTCCTTGACCAGGGCCAGGTGGCCTTCGCCGTTGATGTCCAGGGACAGCAGGGCGTTGGCGGTACGGACGGCCAGTGTGGTGGCGCGGCCGGGCAGGTTCACGTGAAGGGGCTCTGCACCGTGACCGTAGATGACGGCAGGGATCTGGCCTGCGGCGCGGGCGCGGCGGGCGAAGCCCTTGCCGAATTCGGTGCGCAGTTCTGCTGAGAGCTTCTGCTCAGACATGTTGTACTCCTTGATTTACTGTGGCGCCGCGCTCGAAGGCACAGGCGTGTTAATTCAGCAAGGGCGGAGGTCTGGAATGACCTTCTACGCCCGGCGGAGCGCGGCCGCCAGGGCAGCCGTTCCGCCTTCGTTGAAGGAGTTTTCAGACCCAGTCGATAACGGAGACCCGCAAACCGCTGTAACCGCGGATGTGCTCTCCCTCGCCAAGGTATCCCGAAGAGTCTACCAGCACGCTCCCTTTAGGAAGAAAACGAGGGAAGGGCCTCGAAAACCGTCAGGCCTTGCCGTCGAACAGGCTGGTGACGGAGCCGTCGTCGAACACCTCACGGATGGCGCGCGCAATAAGCGGCGCGATCGACAGCACGGTCAGCTGCCGGAAGCGCTTCTCCGGCGGGATCGGCAGGGTGTTGGTGACCACCACTTCACGGGCGCCGGATTCGGCCAGGCGCTGGGCTGCGGGGTCCGAAAGCACGGCGTGGGTGCAGGCGATGATGACGTCCTTGGCCCCTGCGTTCTTCAGGACCTGGACGGCACCGGAGATGGTTCCGCCGGTGTCGATCATGTCATCGATCAGAACGCAGGTACGGCCATCGATCTGGCCCACTACGGTCTTGGAAACAGCCTGGTTGGGGACAGTGAGGTCGCGCATCTTGTGCACGAAGGCCAGCGGGGCACCGCCAAGCCGTTCAGCCCACTGCTCGGCAACCCGCACGCGGCCGGTGTCCGGGGACACGACAGTGATGTTGTCAACGTCCACCTTGGTACGGATGTAGTCGGCCAGGAGGGGGATGGCCATGAGGTGGTCAACGGGGCCGTCGAAGAAGCCCTGGATCTGCGCGGTGTGCAGGTCCACGGACATGATGCGGTCCGCGCCGGCAGTCTTGTACAGGTCGGCGACGAGGCGGGCGGAAATCGGCTCGCGTCCACGGCCCTTCTTGTCCTGGCGGGAGTACGGGTAGAACGGGGAAACCACGGTGATCCGCTTGGCTGACGCACGCTTGAGCGAGTCGATCATGATCAGCTGTTCCATGAGCCAGTTGTTCAGCGGCGCCGGGTGCGCCTGAATGACAAAGGCGTCGGTGCCGCGGACACTTTCCGCCGAGCGGACGTAGATTTCCCCGTTAGCAAAGTCGTAGGCGTCGATGGGCAGGAGCTCGGTTTCCAGCTCCTTGGCGATTTCCTGCGCCAGCTCCGGATGTGCCCGTCCGGAGGCGAGAACCAGTTTCTTCTCGCCGTGTGCGGTAATTTCGCTCATTCCTATTTGCCCTCTTCTATGGTTGCCGTGGTGCTTGAGGATTCGGGGAACTGGTCATCCTGCGCAGAGCGCGCATCCAGTGCGGCCTGGGCGTACCTCGCGGACCCGGTGCCCTGGCGCTTGTCCAGGACCCAGCCCTCCAGGTTCCGCTGGGAGGCGAGCGACACGGCGAGGGCTCCGGGGGGAACGTCCTTGCGGATCACTGCTCCGGCGCCACTGTAGGCGCCGTCGCCTACCTCGACCGGCGCTACGAAGACCGTGTTGGAGCCCGTCCGGACACCCGAGCCGATCACCGTCCGGTGCTTCTTCTCGCCGTCGTAATTGGCAGTGATGTTGCCGCAGCCGATGTTGGTGTCTTCGCCGATTTCGGCGTCGCCGGCGTAGCCGAGGTGGGACAGCTTGGAGCCGCGGCCGATCGTGACGTTCTTGGTTTCGTAGAAGGCGCCGATCTTCCCCGTCTCCCCCAGCACCGTACCCGGACGAAGGTAGGTGAACGGACCCACGCTGGATCGCTCCCCGATAACGGCTCCGGAACCGTGGGTGCGGATCACCGTTGCACCCTCGCCTACGCTGACGTCGGTCAGGGTGGTGTCGGGTCCGACGACGGCGTCACGCGCCACCGTTGTGGCGCCGTGGAGCTGGGTATTCGGCAGGATGCGGACATCCTCGTCCAAGGTCACGGTGGAATCGATCCAGGTGGTCGCGGGATCGACGACGGTTACGCCTGCGCGCATCCATGCTTCAACTATGCGGCGGTTGTGTTCGGCGCCGAGAGCGGACAGCTGGACGCGGTCGTTGGCCCCTTCCACCTGCCAGCGGTCAGTGGTGACGACGGCGGATACCCGGCCTCCGGCGTCGCGCGCAAGGCTCAGCACGTCGGTGAGGTACTTCTCTCCCTGGACGTTATCCGTGGTGACCTGCTTCAAGGCGGTGCGCAGCACGGCGGCGTCGAAGGCGTAGATACCGGAGTTGATCTCGCGAATTTCGCGTTCCGCCTCGGAGGCGTCTTTGTGTTCGCGAATGCCTGTGACGGTTCCGTCCTCGGCGCGAAGGATCCTGCCGTAGCCGGTGGCGTCTTCCAGGACCGCCGTAAGGACGGTGACGGCGTTGCCCTCGGTTTCGTGCGCGGCAACCAGTTCTGCAAGCAGCGCGCCGGTGAGGAGCGGAACATCACCGTAGGTCACCACCACTGTTCCGGAGAGTTCGCCCTGGGAGTCCAGTTCCTCAAGGGCAACTTCCACTGCACGCCCTGTGCCGGGGACGTCGTCCTGGTCAACGATCACTGCTTTCGGATCGATCGCGGCCACATGGGTGGCAACGAGGTCACGTTCGTGGCGGACCACGAGGGCGAGCTGCCGCGGCTCGATGGCCCGGGCGGCCAACAGCGCGTGGGCCACCATCGAGCGGCCGCCGATTTCGTGAAGGATTTTGGGAGTCCGGGATTTCATTCGCGTACCGGCGCCTGCCGCGAGGACGATGACGGCGGCTGGGCCGGTATTGGCGGGGCTCACGTACGGGCTCTCCTTGCGTCGGTAGTCTCCGGGCGGGGGGACCCGGCTGTGGCAACAGCACGGTCAATCCTGTCGACTCAGCACTAACACTGTTCGGCTAGCACTATTCGCGGGACCGTCTGCAGTCTTCAGACCGTTCCGCCCATAGGATTCGAACCTATACTCCACGGCTCCAAAGGCCGGGGTGCTGCCATTACACCAGAGCGGACCGCGCACGCACGGTACCGCAGCCCAAGGGGCGGCGGCCGTCCGGTCAAGCCCGGGACGCGCACACAAGTATCTAGTTTGCCATGAGCCAGAACTGTTCGCGACTCGGCGGGAGCACCGCGGAGGCAAGGGGGCTGCCTGACCCTTATGCTTCGGACCGCAGTTCCGGTTCCTTCTGCAGGCCCGTCAGGCCGTTCCATGCCAGGTTTACCAAGTGGGCCGCTACTGCACGCTTGTCGGGCTGGCGGCTTTCCAGCCACCATTGGCCTGTCATGGCTACCATGCCCACGAGCATCTGTGCATACATGGCGCCGTCTGCCGTGCTAAAGCCGCGGCGGGAAAACTCGTCTGCGAGAAGGTGCTCCACACGGTCCGTGACGTGCGACAGCAGGGCGGAGAAGGCGCCCTCAGGCTGTGACGGCGGGGCGTCGCGTATGAGGATCCGGAAGCCGTCTGTCCGGTCCTCGATGTAGCCAAGGAGGGCAAGCGCGGCTCGTTCCACGAGGACCCGGGGCTTGGCCTCTGCTGCCAGGGACTCATTGATGGCATCGAGGAGGATTCGGAACTCAGACTCCACTACTCGCGTGTAGAGGCCCTCTTTGGAGCCAAAGTGCTCGTAAATGACGGGCTTGGAGACGCCCGCGGCGGCGGCAATCTCGTCGATGGTGGTTCCGTCCAGGCCCCGTGCGGCAAACAGCCCACGGCCGATTCCCATCAACTGGGAACGCCGCTGGCTCCCGGTCATCCGCGAGCGAACCACCTTTGCAGCCGGCGCAGTCTCCCCGGACGAAGGTTCACCTGAGTGCCGAGAAAGGCCTGCGCTGTCGCTCACTTGACTATCATGCCCTATATATCAATCCGCGCCCGGGCCGGACAAAGGCTCGAAGCCGCCTACTCGCCCAGAATTTCGGCAGCCTCAAGCCATTCAAGCTCCAGGCCCTCTTTTTCGTCCAGCACCGCCTGCAGCTTGCTGTTCAGCTCCCCCAGGGCGTCGAAGTCTCCGGACTCGGACTTGGCCGCCATGTCCTTGTGAATCTTTTCTTCCTGCTGGGAGAGCTTGCCCAATTGCCGTTCGATCCTGTTCAGGTCCTTGCGGGCTTCGCGCTTCTCGGCCTCGCTGGGGCCAGTCGCCTCTGCAGCCGCGCCGCCCGCCGTCGTCGACCCTGCTCCAGAGGAGTCCTGGCCGCCGATCGCGCCCGCGGCCAAAGCGGCCTCGCGCAGTTCGAGGTACTGGTCCACTCCGCCGGGCAGGCCGCGCAGCTTTCCGTCGCCCAGCAGTGCCATCTGGTGGTCGGTCACCCGCTCCAGGAGGTAGCGGTCGTGGCTGACCACTACCAGCGTGCCCGGCCAGCCGTCCAACACGTCTTCGACGGCGGCAAGCGTGTCGGTGTCGAGGTCGTTGGTGGGTTCGTCGAGCATCAGGACGTTGGGCTCCCCCACGAGGAGTCGCAGCAGCTGGAGCCGGCGGCGCTCTCCGCCTGACAGGTCGCTGACCGGCGTCCACTGCTTTTCCTTGCTGAAGCCGAGCTGCTCCACGAGCTGGCCGGCGGTGAACTCCTTGCCGCCCACGCTGAAGGAGCGCTTTTCGCGTTCGATGACTTCGATGACGCGAAGGTCGGACACCTCGTCCAGTTCCTTGACGTCCTGGCTCAGGACGGCTGTGACCACTGTCTTTCCGCGCTTGACCTTGCCGGCGGAGGGAGTGATCTCTCCGTTCAGGAGCCTCAGGAGCGTGGATTTGCCGGCCCCGTTCACGCCCACGAGTCCCAGCCGTTCGCCGGGCGCGAGCCTGAGGGTGATGTTGTTGAACAGCTTCTGTCCTGCCTCGCCGCCTTCGAAGTCCAGCGTGACGTTCTCAAGGTCAAGGACGTCCTTGCCGAGGCGGGCCGTTGCCATCTTGCTAAGGGCCACGGCGTCCCGCGGCTCGGGGACGTCGGCGATCAGCTCGTTTGCGGCCTCGATCCGGAATTTCGGTTTGGCCGTTCGGGCAGGCGCTCCGCGGCGAAGCCAGGCAAGTTCCTTCTTCACGAGCTGCTGCCGCTTGCCCTCAACGACGGCGGCCATGCGGTCGCGTTCGGCGCGGGCCAGGACGTAGGCCGCGTAGCCGCCGTCGAACGGGTCAACCATCGCGTCGTGGACTTCCCAGGTCCGGTTGCAGACTTCGTCCAGGAACCAGCGGTCGTGGGTGACAACGAGGAACGCGCCCTGGTTGGCACGCCAGCGGGTCTTCAGGTGCCGCGCGAGCCAGGCCACACCCTCGACGTCGAGGTGGTTGGTTGGTTCGTCGAGCATGATGACGTCGTGGTCTTCGATCAGGAGCTTTGCCAGCGCGACGCGGCGCTTCTGTCCGCCGGACAGGGCATGGACATTGGCGTGCCAGTCGACGTCGCCGACGAGCCCGCCCATGATCTCGCGGATCTTGGGATTGGCTGCCCATTCGTGGTCCGCCCGGTCGCCCACTATCGCCGAGCCAACGGTCAGATCACCGTCGAGCACGTCGGACTGGTCCAGGTACCCGACGTTGACGTCCCCTCGCTTGGTTACCCGACCGGAGTCGGGGGTGGAGTGGAGGGCCAGGAGGCGCATCAAGGTGGACTTGCCGTCGCCGTTTCGGCCGACCATGCCAATCCTGTCGCCGTCCTCCAGTCCGAGGGTCACGCCGTCGAGGATGGTACGGGTTGCGAAGGAGACCGTGAGGTTCTCACCGCCGAGCAGGTGGGCCAAGGGGTACTACTTTCTACTGCAGGAGTGCGTGGAGCTATTAAAGGAGGGTATCGGAGATGATCCGTGCCCCGGGAACCGGACCGTGCACGGCGAGGGCGTTATGGCCCAGGTGGCGCAACTCCTCGGCAAGGCCGTCCGCCGATTCCGGGCTATGGGCAAGCAGCGCGATGGTGGGGCCGGAGCCGGAGACGAGCCCTGCCAGGGCGCCGCAGGATTCCCCCATGCCGATGACGTCGCGAAGCTGCGGCGCGAGGTCGATGGAGGCGCGCTGAAGATCGTTGACGAGGACCCGGCTCAGCGCATCGGGGTCGCCGCTGCGAAGGGCTTGCAGGATCTTGGGATCCACTGCGCTCGGCTCCTGGGCAGTCACGCCCTCGGCCTCACGGAGACGATCGAGGGTCCGGAACACTTCGGGGGTGGACAGTCCGTAGTCCGCGCACACGAGCACCCAGTCCATCTGCGCCTTGGCCAGTGCCGGCGACAATTCGTCTCCCACTCCGAGTCCTACTGCTGTTCCGCCAAGAAGGGAGAAGGGAACGTCGGCGCCGAGTTCGGCGGCGAGGTGGGCAAGTTCTTCCCGCGAAAGGCCACTGTTCCACAGGGCGTCGCAGGCCAGGAGGGTGGCGGCGGCGTCAGCCGAGCCCCCGCCCATGCCTCCGGCCACGGGAACGCGCTTGGTGATTTCCAGGTGGACCCCGGTTGGTTTCTCGGAGACGTCGGCCATGATGGCCGCGGCACGATAGGCCAGGTTCCGCTCGTCAAGGGGAATGTCGACGCCGTCGAGGTCAAGCGCGCTGTCCGGGCTGATGCTGACGCTGATGCCGCCGTTCTCTGTGCTGGTTGCTGCGACTTCCTCGTAAAGCGACACAGCCAGGTACACGCTGGCAACGGAGTGATACCCGTCAGGGCGGAGTGGCCCTACGTTCAGTGAGACGTTGACCTTTCCCGGGGCCTTGACCCTCACGGTCCTCGCGGCGAACCGCCCTCTCACTGCATTCATCAGGAGGTTTCCGGATGACGGGCTTCGGCGATGCGGACATAGCCGGAAATGTCCAGCACTTCACCGCGGGCGGTGGGATCTATTCCGGCGGCCACGAGACATCGCTCCGCTTCAGCCGCGCTGCCGGCCCAGGAGGCCAGTGCTGCGCGAAGAGTCTTGCGACGCTGGGCGAACGCGGCGTCAATAACGGCAAAGACCTGTTCCCGTGTGGCGTGGGTTGCGGGAGGATCCTGCCTGGTAAAGGCCACCAGTCCGGAATGGATCTTCGGCGCCGGCCAGAACACATTCATGCCGATGACACCTGCCTTGCGCATGGTCCCGTACCAGGCTGCCTTCACAGAAGGAACGCCGTAGATCTTCGAGCCGGGTTTGGCCGCAAGCCTGTCCGCAACCTCGTCCTGCACCATGACCAGTCCGTGCTGCAGGCCGGGAAAATGCTGGAGAAGGTGCAGAACCACCGGAACTGCCACGTTGTAGGGCAGGTTGGCCACAAGGGCAGTCGGCTCCACGGGGAGCTCCATGACCTTCATCGCATCGGACAGGACCAGATGGAAGCGGTCCTCCGCGTCCGGACGCCACCGGCGGACGGTCTCCGGCAGCTTCGCCGCAAGCACGGGATCGATCTCGACGGCTACGACCGACTTGGCGGCATCCAGGAGGCCCAGGGTGAGGGAGCCGAGGCCCGGACCGACTTCCAGGACGGTCTCGGAGGGATCGATTCCCGCAGCGGCCACAATCCTGCGGATCGTGTTTCCGTCGATGACGAAGTTCTGGCCAAGCGTCTTGGTGGGACGTACACCGATTTCTTCGGCGAGCCGCCTGATGTCTGCCGCTCCCAGGAGGGGTGCGACGGCGGCAGGGTCGGAGTTCGGTTCAGTCACCTAGGTATCGTAGCCCCTGGCTTAGGCGGACGCTGCCCAGCCGCAGCCCCACGGCTGCAGCCCACGCTGCGCATAAACCCGGTTGGCGATGTCGATTTGCTGAGCCTTGGTGGCCAGTGAGGCGTTAGGCGCGTAGCTTCCACCGCCGGATCCCAGCCAGGTTCGGATATCGAACTGCAGGCCGCCGTAATAGCCGTTCCCGGTGTTGGCCGACCAGTTACCGCTGGACTCGCACTGGGCGATCTTGTCCCACATGGCCTCGTTCATCATGGCGGGCGCTGCGGCGCCGGTGTTGGTGGCAGCTGCCTTCGCCTTGGTGCCGACGGTGACCTTTTCCGTCACAGGTTGGGCAACTACCGTTTCGGAAGCAAGGGTTCGGGAGGCCTCACGGCCGTCCACCAGCACTAGCTTGAAGGTCTTGTCCACCTTGCCCAGGACGCCGGCCTGTGTGACCTTCTGCTCGCCCTTGTACAGCTCGGCGCTTTCGCTGGTCACGGTTTCGAAAGGAATGACTTCGGTCACGGCGGCTGTCTTGCCGGTGTCAACGCGGGACACCTTGATAACCATGTTGTTCACAACGGGTGCGGTGCCGGGCTGGGAGACGCGGTCGTTCTCTCCCAATGCGACGCCTGCCTCGCGCAGCACTTCGGCCACATCGGCTGAGGTAGTGGTCCTGGCCGTGCTCTTGCCGTCGGCCACGAGGCTTACGGTCTTCGGCGTCGAAATCTCCACGAAGGAGCCGCTTACCTCAAGCTGCGAGTCCTTGGGTGCCGAGACGGCGGAGCTGCTGGCGACGCCAAGCTCCGTTATGAGCGCTCCGACATCGGATGCCGTGGTGTTCACGGTCTTTTGTGCACCGTCAAGCTTGACGGTCACGGCCTTGGCCAGGTTCACATTGATAACGGTTCCGTTATCAACCCGCGCGTCCAGGGCAGGAGATACGCGGTCCGCGTCCTTCAACTCCACCTTGGCGGCCTTGACTACCTCGCCAACAGTTCCGCCGAAGGTCTGGACGGAGCTCACTTCGCCATCCACGTTCAAGGTGATGGTCTTGTTGTTGCCAACGAAGGCAACAAGGCCCAGCACCAGTGCAGAAAGCACCAGAAGCTGCGCGCCGACCTTGAGGTAGCTGAGCTTTCCGTCCGTTGTGAAGAACTTGACCACGTCTGCCCGTAACTGTTGGACCGTCCGGGCACGGGGAAAAACGCACAGGGGTATCCCGTCTGCAGAACCGTCAATGGTGCATTCCGGCCAATGCCGGAACGGCTGCAGCGGGCATGTGCGCCGCCAGGCCCCGAATAAGAAACATCGGAACTGTTATCCGAAGGCCTTCCCCGACCCCGGCTAATAGTCCCCCACTGTAACCGAAGCGTTATAAAGCAACCAAGAAATGTTACATACCCGGTATTGTCACGTGGAGATGCTCAGTCCCAGCCTCCATAGGCGTCCACAGTGTTTTCCGTGAGCCGCGAGCAGAATTCGGACAATTCGGAATCCGTCACTTCCGCCATGGCGCGAACGGTGTACGGCACCATGTAACTGGCGTTGGGACGACCCCGGTGTGGATGCGGCGTGAGGAACGGCGAGTCCGTTTCGACGAGGATCCGCCGCGGTTCAGCGATGGCCAGTGCCGAGCGCAGGTTCGCCGCGTTCTTGAAGGTCAGGGTGCCGGCAAAGGACATGTACCACCCGTTGTCGTTGCAGGTCCGAGCGAGTTGTTCGTCGCCTGAAAAACAGTGGAAGACCACACGGTCCGGCGCTCCCTCCTCATGCAGCACCTGCACGATATCGTCATGGGCGTCGCGATCATGGATCTGCAGCGTGAGGCCCAACCGCTTGGCGATGTCAATGTGGCGTCGGAAGGACTCCCGCTGATGTGAGAGGCCTTCGCCATGGGTGCGGTAGAAATCCAATCCGGTCTCGCCGATGGCCCGAACGCGGGGGTGGCCGGCAAGTTCTTCGATCTCCGCGAGCGCCGCTTCCAATTCGCCTCGCTCCGCGTAGCGCGGAGCGTCGTTCGGATGAATCGCCACCGCGCCAAGGAGGCGGTGATCTGCTTCCACGGCGGCCACTGTGAACCTTGAGGATTCAAGGTCGCATCCCACCTGCACGGCTGCCCTTACCCCGACGGCCGCGGCCGCATCCATGGCATCGCCAATAGAAACTTCCAGGAGTCCGGCCCTGAAATCCAAGTGGGTGTGGTTGTCAATCACCGGGACGGGCAGGGGCTCCGGCGCCGGAGGATAAGACCTCCGGGAGTCGGCGTCGTCCGGCCCCCGATAGGGATGGGGCGTCGAGGAATTGCACATCCCTCCACCCTAGCGCTGACTAAATAACGGAACTCTCTGTCTGCGGGGGCAGTTGTGTTAGTAGTCTGTAACGAAAAGATGGGGATCCCTGGACGCGAGGAAGCGGCCATCGTTGAACCCCGTCCACGGCTGAAAGGTTGCCGATGGATGCCAAGCGACATAGCGCTGTTGACGAGCCCCTGGTCCAGCGTCAGGGCTTCCCCGCCGTGCCCGCGGCCGGAAACCAGCTCAACGGCCATAAACCACGGATGATGGAGACGGAAGATTTCCGGGATGCCAGCGAGCGCATCCTTAGGGCCATCAACACTGTCATTGACGGCAAGTCCGAAGCGGCCAAGCTTGCCCTCACCGTCCTGCTGGCCCAAGGCCACCTGCTGGTCGAGGACGTTCCCGGCGTTGGAAAGACCCTCCTGGCGAAGACGCTCGCCCGCACGATCGATTGTTCTGTGAGCCGTATCCAGTTCACTCCGGACCTCCTGCCTTCCGACGTCACAGGCGTCTCGATCTATAACCAGTCTTCGCGGCTGTTCGAATTCCGCCCGGGAGCCGTGTTCGCCAACATCGTGATCGGCGACGAAATCAACCGGGCATCGGCCAAGACCCAGTCGGCGCTGCTGGAGTGCATGGAGGAGCACCAGGTCACGGTGGATGGGCAGTCTTACCGGCTGGACGAGCCTTTCATGGTGGTCGCAACGCAGAATCCCATCGAAATGGAGGGAACCTATCCCCTCCCTGAGGCCCAACGGGACCGTTTCATGGCCCGGATCTCGATGGGCTACCCGGACAAGGAATCCGAGATCGAAATGCTGGAGACCCATCAGGCGGTCTCACCGCTGGCAAGAGTGGTTTCCGTCGTGACGGCGGACGATGTCGCGGCGATGATCGCCACCGTCCAGCAGGTGTACGTGTCACCGTCCATCAAGGAATATACGGTGGCCATCGGGCGAGCCTCCCGGGACAGCGCGAGGCTTAGGCTCGGTGCCAGTCCCCGCTCGCTGCTCCAACTGCTCAGGGCAGCCAAGGCGACGGCGGCCCTGGACGGGCGGGATTTCGTCCTGCCCGATGATGTCATCGCCGTGGCCGAACCTGTCCTTGCCCACCGGATCATCCTGGACCGAAAAGCTGCCAGTTCAGGTGACACTCCGCAGAGCGTGATCCGGGGAATCATCTCCGGCATCCCCGTCAGCCAGGATGTTGTGGCGGGTGGCAGGCAGCGCGACCAGTTGCGGCGTAGCGGCTAGGAGTCTTTCGAGATGGCACTGTTGGACCTGCTTCCCAAGCATGTGTTCACAAGCCGCGGCTGGGGCCTCCTGGCCAGCGGCGGGGTGTCGCTGCTGGCCGCGCAGATCATGGGCCGCCGCGACCTCTTGACCTTGGCTGTCCTCCTCCTCGCCCTTCCCCTGGTCTCCCTTGCGGGAACACGCCTCCTGAAACCGCGCTTCCAGGTCTATCGGGAGTTCAATCCGGCCTCGGTGGAGACCTCTTCGACGACGATGGTCCGGCTGGCCGTGGCACGAACCGGTGTCGGTTCCGGCCTGGTGGTCATGGAGGAGCAACTGCCGCCACGATTCGGGCAATCGCCGGCCTTCCGCTTTCCCGCCCGCTCGGCCTCAAGCGGCACAAGTCGCTATGAGTACCATTTGCGTTCCACCAAGCGGGGACAATTCAGGATTGGGCCTGTCACAGCCGAGTTCAGTGATCCCTTCGGACTCTCGCTGCACCGCCATGCCATCGACGACGGCGATATCCTCACCGTGACGCCGGCCGCCGTCGAACTTCCGGCCACCGGGCTGGCAGGCGCGCGCGGTAACGACGGGGTGACAGCCACCAGGATTCGCGCCAATCCTAGCGACGACGACGTCATGACGCGCGAATACCGGCACGGTGACCCCATGCGCCGGGTGCACTGGCCTGCGACGGCGAGGCACGGACTGCTCATGGTGCGTCAGGAGGAATCTGTGACAACGCCCGAGGCCACGATCATCCTGGACCAGCGCTTTTCCGCGTTCGCTTCCGGAATGGCATCAGCGTCAGCCTCGGCTTCCCATGACGACGGATTCCGGCTGTCGACGTCGAACAATTTCGAGTGGGCAGTCACCGCGGCGATCTCGATCAGCGCCCACCTGGCCGAGCACAACTACTCCCTTCGCCTGCTTGACTCCGCGGGCGACCCGGCTTTTTGCCGCTCCCCCTCAGCTCCAGATCCGGAGGCCGAGGAATTCAGCGGTGCGGCCGGCCTTCAATCCATCGCAGAAGGGCTCGCGGCCATCCAGCTCACGGCCCCGCATCACGCACGCCACAGCGAACCCCGCCAAAACGAGCCCCGCCAAAACGAGTATGGTACCGAGGCGGCCGGGCATCATGGCGCGGACCCCATCCCCTTTGATGACCACCTGATGGACAAACTCGCTGCCCACCGGCTCAGGGGACCCCTCCTGGCGCTCCTTGGCAACATCAGCCCGGCTGAGGCGAAGGCCCTGGCCCCGGCCGCCGCCTACGGGGCGAACGCTTTCGCCATAGCGGTGACAGATCACCTGCACAACAGCGAGGAAGCCGTCGAGGCGCTGCGCCTGGGTGGATGGCGGGCGGTGACGGTGACAGCACGGACTCCGCTGGCCGCAGCATGGTCCGCCTTTGACCAGGGCCAGATCCTGATAGCGGCAGCCTCCGCCATGGACGTCCGACGCGGAGCGGCGGTGCCCCGATGACCGCCACGTCCCATCAGCGGGCTCTTTCGGGCGACACCGCCCGGCTGCAGCCTGTTCGCGGCCAGGTTCCGCCAGGGCGACGGGAACGGGGTGCGGGGGCCTATCCCTGGGCGATGTCCGGAGCCATTGCCCTTGCAGTCATCGGAGCCTCCCTGTCCCTCAATGGCGTCCTCCGGGGATGGGCATGGCTTCTTCCTGTCATCACGGTCGTCATGACGGTGGCCCTGACGCTGGCGCTCCTGCGCGCCCTCCGTGCCCAGCCGCTGCTGGTGACGCTCGGCGGCCTTGTTTCGCTGGTACTAATCCTGGTGTTCACGTTCTTCCGGCAGCAAAGTTTCGCCGGCTTCCTTCCGACCGCTGACACGATGAGCCAGTTGCGCCGGCTCATCCGCCGCGCCGGGGACACCGTGGTATCCGAAAGCGCCCCCGTAGCGCCCAATATCGGCATCGTCCTGGTCACCTGCGCCTGCCTTGGCCTCGTGGTGGTGCTCATGGACGCGCTGGCCGTCCCTTTGGGTATGCCTGTAACCAGCGGAATCGGCCTGCTCGCCATCCTGGTGGTACCTGCGACCATCAAGCCCCTGAGCGTTGGACTGCTTGGTTTCCTCGCCACCGCCGCAGGCTACCTCCTGATCCTCGCCTTCAGCCAGTGGTATGCGCCCGATTCGCGCGTGCAGTCCGGGGCCACGGGAAACTCCGGACATCTCAGGCGAACGGCGGTTACGGGCATCATCGCGCTGGCGACGGCCCTGGTCCTCCCCCTCGCGATCCCGGGCTTCGACCATGGAACGTTCCCGCAGGGATCCAGGCTCAACCCCTGGGGATCCTCCAACGGCTTGAACCCGATGATCACGCTGGGCAACAGCCTCCGCAACCCCAGCGGAGAAGGACGGATCACCTACGCCACCAGTTCTTCCCGTCCCGTGTACCTGCGCTCCGTCACCATTGACCGTTTCGAGGGCGAAACGTGGGCGCCGGATGACCGAAGCTTCGCCCGCCTGGTCGGCCCTGACAACATCACGACTCCTTATGAGGTGCAGGGAGAGGTGATTCGGGAGCTCACATCCATTGACACGGGCCAGTTCACGAGCCCCTATCTCCCTACACCCTTTGCTCCTGAAGCTGTCACGGGATTGAGCGGACGCTGGACCTGGGACCCCTCCACGTTGACCATCCAGGCGGAAAACACCACCTCAAGGAACCAGCAGTACATTGTTTTCTCCTCCATACCGCGCCTGACGGTTCAATCTCTGGCGCGGGCGACGGAGCAGCCCAGGGACATTCCCGCCGAATTCAGCCAGATCCCCAACAACCTGCCTGACTCGATCCGGCAGACGGCCAACAACGTGGCCGGAAGCGGCAGCCCCTTTGCGAAGGCCCTCGCCATTCAGCGCTACCTTCGCTCTGCCGAGTTCACGTACTCCCTGCAGGCCCCGATCCAGAATGGCTACGACGGCAACGGGATATCTGTCCTGGCCGATTTCCTTGACCGGAAGAGCGGCTACTGCGTCCACTTCTCGTCCGCCATGGCAGTCATGGCCCGGCTCCAGGGCATTCCCAGCCGGATTGCGATCGGTTACGCCCCGGGCAGGCTTACCGGGGACACTATGGCGCTTGCCGGCCAGGGCTCGTTCCCCGAATTCGAAGTCGACGCCCGCGATGCCCACGCGTGGCCCGAGCTCTATTTCGAAGGCCTTGGCTGGGTGGCGTTCGAGCCAACGCCGTCACGGGGCGTGGTTCCGGACTATGCTTCCGAGGCTTCAACGCCAAGTGGCATTAGCTCGAACATCCAGGAGGACGATCTGCTCGCTGTTCCCGACCCGGCGCCGTCTGCTGCCCCGCCCGTTCCTGTTCCCGCCGGCGGGCAGGCCGCCCAGGGCGCCAGCAACGGAATCCTTGGCGTGCTGTACGGTTCCGCCGTCGTCCTGTTCGTTGCTCTGCTGCTCGCATCGCCGAGGCTGGTTCGCGCCGGCATCCGCGCCCGGCGCCTCGCACCCGGCGTTTCCAGCCGGACCCCCGGACGTTCCGCCAAGGGGGCGGCCCTGGCGTGGGCGGAGTTGAAGGACCTTGCCAAGGACTACGGGTTCAGGACGACGCCCAGTGAAACTCCGCGGCTCTTCTCCACTCGGCTCCGCCATTCCAAGGCGATTGGTGAACCCGGGGGGCTCGACGACGACGGCCATGAGGCAGTGATCGCCCTCACCGGGGACTTCGAGCGGCAGGAATTTGGTCGCCCTGGCGATGCCGGCACCGCTCCCACAGCGGAGAGGATAGCGGCGGTACGCTCGTCCTTGAAGGGCAACGCGAGGCTGTTGGTGCGCCTCAGGGCGGACTGGCTGCCGCCGTCGGTCATGTCGCGCTGGGGAAGCCTGGTCTCCTGGCCTTTCCGCATGGTGGGGCGCGGAGCGGTTTCCATAGGACGGGCATTGTCCCGGACCTGGCGTCGCGTGATCAGGAGTGTTCACTGGCGGTCCTGGCAGCAATAAAGGCGGGCGCTTACGGCAATGAAGGCGGGCGGCTCATGCCGCCCGCCTTCATTGCTGGTTACGGTTATCGCCGCGAGGCCACCTCGCTGCGATGTAGCTAGCCCGCGTACGGATCGGCGATGCCGATGTACTGGGTGTAGAGGTATTCCTCGATGCCTTCGAGGCCACCTTCGCGTCCGAGGCCGGACTGCTTGACGCCGCCGAACGGCGCAGCCGCGTTGGAGACGACGCCGGCGTTCAGGCCGAGCATGCCTGTCTCGAGCTTCTCTCCCATGCGGATGCCGCGGTTCAGGTCCTTGGTGAAGACGTACGCCACCAGGCCGTACTCTGTGTTGTTCGCCAGGCGTACGGCCTCGTCCTCGGAGTCGAAGGTGATGATCGGCGCGACGGGGCCGAAGATCTCCTCGGACAGGATCCGCGTGCCCTCGGTGACGCCCTTGAGGATGGTGGGCTGGTAGAAGTAGCCAGGCCCGTCCACCGGTGCCCCACCCACAACGGCGGTGGCGCCGGAGGATACGGCGTCGGCGACGAGTTCGTGGACCTTATCCCGGCTCTTGGCGTCGATCAGCGGACCCACCTTGGACTGCTCCTCGGTACCGCGGGCCGTGGTCATCTCCGCCATCTTCGCTGCGAACTTCTCCGCGAACTCATCAGCGACGGACTCGTGCACGATGAACCGGTTGGCTGCGGTGCAGGCCTCGCCCATGTTGCGCAGCTTCGCCAGCATGGCACCGTTCACTGCGGCATCGACGTCGGCATCTTCGAACACAACGAACGGGGCGTTCCCGCCAAGCTCCATCGAGGTGCGCAGGACCGTTTCGGAGGCGTCCGACAGCAGACGGCGGCCGACCTCCGTGGACCCGGTGAAGGAGAGCTTGCGCAGGCGGGAGTCCTTGATCAGCGGCCCAGTGGTGGCCCCCGCGCTCGTGGTCGCAATAACGTTCAGGACGCCGGCCGGCAGGCCCGCTTCCTGCATCACGGCTGCGAACAGCAGGGACGTTAGCGGGGTGAGGTTGGCCGGCTTGAGGATCATGGTGCAGCCAGCAGCAACTGCGGGGGCGATCTTGCGGGTGGCCATTGCCAGCGGGAAGTTCCACGGCGTGATCAGGAGGCTGGGTCCCACCGGCTTCTTCTGCACCAGCAGCCGGGACTTACCGTCTGGAGAGACTGAGTACCGGCCGAAGGCACGTACGGCCTCCTCCGAGAACCAACGCAGGAACTCCGCGCCATAGGTGACCTCGCCGCGCGCTTCGGCCAGGGGCTTGCCCATCTCCAGTGTCATCAGCAGCGCGAAGTCCTCTGCCCGCTCCGTGACCAGTTCAAAGGCCCGACGCAGGATCTCCCCGCGCTCCCGGGCCGGAACTTTGGCCCACGAATCCTGTGCGGCAGCTGCCGCATCCAGGGCCGCAACCCCGTCCTCGGCCGAGGCATCGGCAATACTCAACAGGACCTTGCCAGTGGCCGGATCCTCAACATCAAAAGTCTTACCCGAAGCGGAAGGCCGCCACTGCCCGTCGATCAGCAGACCGGTAGGGACAGAGGCCAGCAATTCGCTTTCGCGTTCGGCGGTTACAGTCACAGTGACTCCTTCGTCAGTAGGTGTCCTTGGAGGGAAACAGCAGGCAAGTGCTTGCTGGATTTACTGCCACCGTACTGCCCGGATCTTCCCAGTGTCTACGCATCGACGCACTACTGCCCGGGGTATTAGCTGTGCACCTGCACAACGCATTTCAGCGCGCGGCAAGCACTGCGGAATACAGCTCGCGCTTGCTCACCCGGGCCTCCTCGGCCACCGCCGCAACGGCTTCCTTGAGCCGGATTCCCTGTGACACGAGCTCGTTGACCGCGGCCACATTGTCTTCCGGACGACCGGGCTCCTTCGCGGGAGCCCCCGCAACGACGACGGCGATCTCGCCCCGGACCTCGTTGCCCTCCGCCCATTGCAGCAGCTCCTGCAACGAGCCTCGCAGGACTTCCTCGTACGTCTTGGTCAGCTCGCGGCAGACGGCGGCCCGGCGTGCCGGGCCGAAGCGCTCGTGCAGGGCGCGCAGCATTGGTTCGAGCCGGTGCGGTGCCTCAAAGAAGACCATCGTTCGGCGTTCGTCGTGCAGCTCCGCGAGCCTGGCACTACGTTCCCCGGCCTTACGCGGCAGGAACCCTTCAAACGTGAACCGGTCCGTGGGAAGGCCGGACAGCGCCAGCGCGGTCAGGACGGCCGACGGGCCAGGCACTGCAGTCACCGTCAGCCCGGCCTCGACCGCCCCCTCCACCAGCCTGAACCCCGGATCGGACACCGCAGGCATTCCGGCATCGCTAACCATGAGAATGGTTTTTCCGGAACGGACCAGCTCAAGGAGCTCAACGGTCTTGGTAGCTTCGTTGTGCTCGTGGTAGCTGATGACGCGGCCGGAGACAGTGACGCCCAGTGCCTGGACCAGCCGGTGCAGGCGGCGGGTGTCTTCCGCGGCGATGATGTCCGCCGTCGACAGGAGCTCAACCAGCCGTGAGGACGCGTCGCCGACGTTTCCGATTGGCGTAGCAGCAAGGATAATTCGCCCTTGCCCCGTCGGTGTTCCAGCGATTTCAGGGCCGCCCGCCTCGCCCGTCCCGGTATCGATGGCGTGCTCGTCGTAGGGGTGCCCGTTATCGGACTGCTGATCATCCACCCGTTAAGCCTAATGCCGGGTGAATAAGCCTAATGCTGCCAGACCCATGCTGCAGAGCGGCTTCAGAGCCAAACGGTAGCATGGGCTGGTGACCCGGTCTTTCCTCAGTCCCGACAAAACCGCGACCGCCGTGGCTCCGGCGGAACCCGAGGTTGCCGCCGTCACCGCCACAAAGGCTCGAAGCCTCGAAGGCCACGACTGGATCCAGGCGCCCTCCACGGCCTTCACCGCCGAGTCCCTCCGCAGCCGGCTTCTCGGCGGAATCCACAGCTGGCGCGACTATTCGCCGTCGCTCCGCATCTGGTTCTGGCTGATTCCCGTCCTCACGGCAACGATCGGCGGCGTCCTTCGCTTCGTGCGGCTGGACACTCCGCGCAGCCTCGTGTTCGACGAAACATATTACGTCAAGGACGCCTACTCGTACCTGGTGAGCGGCTACGAGCGGAGCTGGCCGGAGAAGGCTAACGAATCCTTCAACGCGGGCAATCCCACGGTCCTGCTGGACAGCCCCGAATACGTCGTCCATCCTCCGGTGGGCAAATGGATGATTGCTTTCGGGATGTGGCTTTTCGGCCCGGACAACCCCTTCGGCTGGAGGTTCGGTGCCGCGCTGGCTGGCACGCTCTCCATCTTCCTGCTCGCCCTCTTTGCCCAGAAGCTCTTCCGGTCCCATATCCTCGGCGCCCTCGCCGGGCTTTTGCTGGCAGTGGACGGGCACCACCTGGTGATGTCCCGGACGTCCCTGCTGGACATCTTCCTCATGTTTTGGCTGCTGGCAGCGTTCGGCGCCCTACTCCTGGACCGCGACGACGGACGGCGGCGCCTCGCGCTCCGGCTGGCAACGATCGCCGGTGCTTCACCGGACGGCCGTCCCCCTGCCGGCAGCTTGGTATCCGGTCCCTGGCTGGGCGTCCGGTGGTGGCGGATCGCAGCCGGGGTATGCATGGGACTCGCGATCGGCACCAAGTGGTCCGGCTTGTTCTTCCTCGCAGCCTTCGGCCTGATGACCGTATTGTGGGACCTCAGCGCGCGCCGGATAGCGGGAATCCGCTCCTGGCGCACTGCCGGGATCATCAAGGATGGAATTCCCGCGTTCCTGAGCGTGGTGCCAGTCGCGGTGCTGGTCTATGGCGCAAGCTGGACCGGGTGGTTCCTGTCCAAGGATGCCTACTATCGCCAGTGGGCAGCGAGCAATCCCTCCGGCATGTGGGACTGGCTGCCGGACTCCGTCAGGTCCCTCGCCCACTATCACCTTGAGGCCTACAAGTTCCACCAGGGCCTCACTTCGGACCACCCCTACGAGGCCAGTGCCTGGAGCTGGCTGGTACTGGGCCGTCCGACGTCGTTCTTCTATGAATCTCCCAAGCAGGGATCGCCCGGCTGCGAGCTGAGCAACTGCACCACAGCCATCCTGTCCGTTGGCAACCCGCTGATTTGGTGGGGCGCGACGGCGGCCCTCGCGGTCCTGCTGTTCTGGTGGGTCGGGCGCCGCGACTGGCGGGCCGGCGCCATCCTCTCAGGCATCGCTGCAGGCTACCTGCCGTGGTTCCTGTTCCCGGATCGCACCATGTTCTATTTCTATGCCATCGCCTTCGAACCGTTCCTCATCCTGGCCCTGGTCTACGGCCTTGGCCTGGTCCTTGGGAAACGGACGGACCCGCCGTGGAGGCGGCGCTCGGGCCTCTATGTCGTGGCGGTGTTCACGATGGCAGTGATTCTGGCATCCGCCTTCTTCTACCCCATCTGGACCGCCGAAGTCATTAGCTACCAGGACTGGCGGATCAGGATGTGGATGCCCTCCTGGATTTGATGAAAGGACTGTAAATTTCGTGAGGGAAGCAAGCACAGAGCTCCTGGTCGACGCCGACAACAACAGCAACGTGACAGAGCTACTGATGGAACGATGCGCCAAGGATCCCCATCATGTGCTCTACGCCCGCCGGACCGTCAACGGCTGGAGCAATGTCAGCACGTACCGCTTTGTTGCCGAAGTGACGGCCCTGGCAAAGGGACTGATCGCGGGCGGACTTTCCCCGGGGGACGCCGTGGCCGTCTTGTCGCCGACGAGCTACGAATGGACTTTGGTTGACTTCGCCATCTGGTTTGCCGGCGGGGTCACGGTCCCTGTCTATGAGACGTCGTCCGCCAGCCAGATCGAATGGATCCTGCTCGACTCCGGGGCGCGCAGGGTCTTCGTCGAGGGCTCCGACAAGGAACGGCTCGTCCGGGACGTCCTTGCCCACTCGCAAGTGCTGGGGAAAGGTCCCATGCCCGTCGTCCGCATGGACAATCACGGCGCCGCGCCGAACCTGGCAAGCCTGGCCGCCGCAGGACGCGGAATCTCCGACGCCGAACTTGAACGCCAGCGCACCAGTGCAGGCCTGGCCGAGGTCGCCTCGATCGTCTACACGTCCGGAACAACCGGCAAGCCCAAGGGCTGCGAAATCACGCACGGAAATTTCGTCCTGATCGCCAGGAACGTCATTCCGTTCCTGCCAGAGCTGCTGCTGCAGCCAGGGGCACGGACCCTGATGTTCCTCCCGCTCGCCCATGTGCTGGCCCGGGCCGTACAGGTAGTGTGCCTGACTGCTGGAGCCACGGTTGGGCACACTGCCGGTGCCGACGGCCTGCTGGCAGACCTCCGCACCTTCAAGCCAACCTTCCTCCTGGCGGTGCCCCGGATTTTCGAGAAGGTCTATGCCGGGGCAGCCCACAAGGCCTTGTTGGCCGGAAAAACCCGCCTGTTCGCGGCCGCGGCCGGAGCCGCCATCGAATATTCCAAGGCCAGCGACCGTGCCCGGCGCGGGGAAGGACACGGCCCGGGATGGCTGGCCGCCGCCCGGCACGCCGTCTTCGGGAAGCTGGTGTACCCCCGGCTCCACGCCGTCTTCGGCGGCGTCCTGGGCTTCGCGGTCTCCGGAGCAAGCCGCCTGGGCCCCCGTGAAGCGCACTTCTTCGCCGGGGCCGGCATACCCGTCCTGGAAGGCTACGGCCTGACGGAAACGACAGCTCCGTGCACGGTCAACACGCCGGCCATGACACGGGTGGGCAGCGTGGGAATTCCCCTGCCCGGAACCACCATCCGCGTGGCCGACGACGGTGAAGTCCTGGTCAAGGGCATAGGTGTCTTCAAGGGCTATCACGCGAATGAGGCGGCGACGGCGGAAGCGTTCACCGACGGATTCTTCCGCACCGGCGACCTCGGCGAACTTGATGAGCATGGCTTCCTCACCATCACGGGCCGCAAGAAGGACATCCTGGTCACGGCCGGGGGCAAGAACGTTGCGCCGGCCCCGCTCGAAGAGGCGGTGCGGGAGCACCCCCTGGTGGCGAACGTCGTCGTAGTCGGAGAAGACAGGCCTTTCGTGGCCGCCCTCGTCGACCTGGACCCGGAAGGACTCGAGCTGTGGTGCGCCGAGCGCGGAGTTCCGATGCTCACGCCCACTGACGCGAAGGACCATCCCGCCGTCAGGGAGGCTGTGCAGTCAGCCGTGGATCAGGCCAACCGGCACGTCTCCGCGGCGGAATCGATCCGGAGCTTCGCGCTGCTCGACGCAGGCTTCAGCGTCGAGTCGGGACACCTTACCCCGTCGCTCAAGGTCAAGCGCGCGGCGGTCGTCGAGTCGTTCGCGGAGGAAATCGAAAAGCTCTACGCCGTTTCCCCCGCTGCCTGACGGGTGGCACCGTCTTTGCCGGCAGCTTCGTCAGGCAGGATTCCCCGACGACGGCGGGTAGGCCAGGTCAGGACGAGAGTCACCACGGCGGCGATCAGGACAAGGGCCGCGATGGCGATGCCGGCGTCGACCCAGAATTGGCCCGGGAACAGGCGGATCAGGGTATCTTCCAGGGCGAACGTCCAGGTGCCACTGGCAAAGAAGATCCGGTGAAACTCAGTGAAGAACTGCTGCCAGCCAAGGAGTGCGAGGGTGGCCAGGGCGACGATGATCACTAGCGTCACGATCGAGCCGGCAAACAGGCCGCGGCGGACGCCTCCGCGGCTCCGCTTCCGCAGGTACAGGATCGCGACAAGTCCCAGCAGGAGCAGCAAGGCCCCGGCGCCAAAGGACGAGAGGATGACCAGCTTCACGTCAGCCATGTGCGCGACCTCCCCGTCCTTGAACAGCGGATCGCCGTTGCGATTCATGAGGTCGCCAAGGTAACGCGGACCGGCCCAGTTGCTCAGGTAATCCACTGCATAGGAGCCGTAGGTCATCCGGTCATCGGTGCTGAAGCCGTAGCCGTCGCCCGGGAAGCCCGGACGGTTGTATTCCACCCACAGGAACAGTGGGCTGGTTACCGCGCGCACGGCCAGCACGAGGAGCACGACGGGAAAGAACACCGCCAGGAGGACCTGGAAGACCCTCGGAAGCACGGGTTTCGCCCTGAGGGCGGAGTCGCGTTCGGCCTGCCTGCGTTGCACTTCGGCGTCCGGCGGACGAACGTGGAGGGCGGAAGTAGGCAGCGGCTCGAAGTAGGAGCCGCCATTTGCAGCGCCCGTGGCCTCGGCCGCCTTGCGGTCTGCACGGGTTTCCGGCTGGGAAGGATAGGCCTCAGTGGCCGGCGCGGTCCGCGGGGCGGGAGAAGCTTCTTTTGCCTTGGTGTTCGCCGGAGAGGCGTTCGCCGGAGAGGTGTTCGACGGCTCTGGGTCGCTGCCCGTCGGGCGGCTTCCCTTTCTTGAGGGCGTCATCCATTCGAAGGCCGGCTCATCTCCATCGGCGTGGAGATCCTGTTCCGGGTCCTTCGGTCTTGGGTTTCTCTCACTCACTTCGGCTTCACTTCCGTCGGCGTCGTGCGCGGCCTGTCATCGGTCAACCGGCGCAATGTCTCTGTTTCGAGCCTACCGTCCGGGGTCCGGCGGATTCGAGGAGCCACCCCGCCCGTGGCCACATTGCAACCGATCCGTAAGCTGCGTTACGCGGCGATTTCGCCGTAGCCGGCATCGTTGGCATCCAGGTCGCCGCGCTCCCCGGACCTGTAGGCCTTGCCGCCCAAGGCCAGCGTGTAGACCCAGTACGCCGCCAGCACGGCTGCGCCGATGGCGAGTTTTGCCCAGACAGGCAAGGGAGACGGAGTGACGAAGGCCTCCACCAGTCCGGAAACAAACAGGACCAGCACCAGGCCCAGCGCGACTGTAATGAGGGACCGGCCCTCATCGGCGACGGCGCGGCTGCGGCGACGCGGGCCCGGGGACACCATGGCCCAGAAGATCCGCAGCCCTGCCGCCGAGGCGATAAATACGGCTGTCAGCTCCATGAGGCCGTGGGGAAGGATGTAGCTGAAGAAGACATCCAGCTTGTCCGTCGCGGTGAAAATGCCGGCAGCAATCCCCACTCCCTGGGCGTTCATCAACAGCACCATGGGTACCCAGAATCCGGTGATCCCCAGGGCCACCGCCTGCGCCGCAATCCACGCGTTGTTGGTCCACACCGCTCCGGCGAATGATGCTGCGGGATTTTCCGAGTAGTAATCGATGAAGTCTTCCTCAACGTAGCGGCGGATCGTGGCGTCGCTGGCCAGCGCCCGGAGGGCGTCGGGTGAGGTTCCGATCCACAGCGCGTACGCCGTCGCCACAAGGCAGAAGGCGAGTCCGCACCACAATGTCATCCAACGCAGGCGGTAGAACGCTGCCGGCAGCGAGGCGGCAAAGAAGCGCGCCACGTCCTCCATGAAGTTGGACCGTGCGCCGGTGAATCGCGTCCGCGCCTGGGCGAGGGTTGCGGACAAGGTGGCTGAGAGGTAGCCCTCGGGGGCCACGGAGCGTAGCAAGGACAGATGGGAGGACGCCGCCTGGTACAGGCGCAGCAGCTCGTCCGTCTCTGCGCCGTCGAGCCTGCCCTTGTGCGCCAGTTCGTGCAGCCGTGCCCACTTGTCCCCGTTGACCGCGGAGAACGCATCGATATCCACGGCACTACCCTAGCCCCTGCCGGTCGCCAACTCCCGGGGTTAGACTTCAGGCGGCGGCAGGAGCAGCCAACCGACACGCGGAGCGCGCAGAACCAGCCCGGAAGAAGCCCAGGAGAGGGAGGTCGCTTGAGTTCGATCATCACCGGCGAGGCCGTGGTCCTCGAGCTTCGACCAGCGTCGTTCGGCTCCCGTGCACTGGGCCTCATCCTGGATGTCCTCACGAGTGTGGCAGTCCTGATCGGCTTGCTGATCCTGATTGACTCGGCATCCGGCAGCCTCGACGAGGCGGCGCTCAGGGCGCTGGTACTGGTCAGCGTCGTGTTCTCGTTCGTGGTCCTGCCCGTTGCGGTAGAGACCCTGAGCCGCGGCCGTTCTTTGGGCAAGCTGGCTACGGGCCTGCGCATTGTGAGGGACGACGGCGGTTCCATCCGCTTCCGTCATGCCGTGATCCGAGGCCTGATCGGCTTCGTTGAGATCTATTTGACGTTTGGCGGCCTCGCCATCGCCGTCGCGCTTTTCAATGACAAGTGCAAGCGACTAGGGGACATCGCCGCAGGAACCTACTCATTGCGGCAACGTGTGCCGTCCCGGCCCCTGGTGCTGGCGGTTGTTCCGCCATACCTGCAACCCTGGGTCTCACTGGCAGATTTCGGCCGTATTCCGGACGGGGTGGCAAGGCGTGCGACGCAGTTCATCCAGCAGTCCAGCCGAATGGCACCGGTGTCCCGTGCCGGCATGGCAGCGACCCTTGCCTCCGAACTTTCCGCCTACGTGGCTCCTCCGCCCCCGCCCGGGACAACGCCTGAGGATTACCTGTGGGCGGTACTGGGAGAGCGGCGGCGTCGTGATTTCGAGCGGCTCAAGCAGGCCGAGGCGCGCAATGCCCGCCTCGGCGAAAGACTCAACCGGCTGCCGTTTTCCTAATCTCACCCAACTGGCTGGCAGTAGTTGTCGCTATGGGCGGGCGGAGTCAAGTAGTCGGGGCAACGCTGGGGTTTAGGCTGCCAGCAGCAGTTCGTTGAGCCGGTTGGCTGGGGTT
>NZ_JAGGPK010000025.1 GCF_018613855.1 Arthrobacter sp. ISL-30 | reverse complement strand
ACTTAAGACACGCTGCACTAGTCGATTGAATCGGCTCAGGCCTCAGCGGGCTCCTCGTACTTCGGGAACACGGGCGTCGGCGCCGGAAGCACGATTCCGGCTTTAATCGGGGTCCCGATCGCAGCAAATTGGCGGGCGAGGCCCTCCGACTGGCCGAGGACGTCGAGCAGCCTGCCCGCCGAGCCAGGCATCACCGGCTGAACCAGGATGGCCACGATGCGGACAACCTCGAGGGTGACGTACAGGACCGTATTCATGCGTTCGACGTCGGTCTTTCGCAACACCCAGGGGGCCTGCTCGGCGAAGTAGGCGTTGGTGTCGCCCAACACCGTCCAGATCGCCTCAAGGGCGCGGCTGAATTCCTGCTTGTCGAAAGCGGCGCGGGCGGTTTCCAGGAGCTCGCCCGCCCGGCCCAGCAAGGCAGTGTCTTCAGCACTGAAGGCGCCCGGTGCAGGGACCTTGCCCTCGCAGTTCTTGGCCACCATGGACAGCGAACGCTGCGCAAGGTTTCCGAAGTTGTTGGCGAGATCCGCGTTCATGCGGCCCACGATGGCCTCGTGGTTGTAACTTCCGTCGGCCCCGAACGGTACCTCGCGAAGGAAGAAGAAGCGGACCTGGTCGAGTCCGTACTGTTCCACGAAGTCCTCCGGCGCCACCACGTTGCCAAGGGACTTGGACATCTTGACGCCGTTATTGGTCAGGAAGCCGTGGATCATGACGCGCTTTGGCAGCTCGAGTCCGGCGCTCATAAGGAAGGCCGGCCAGAAGATGGCGTGGAACCGGGAAATGTCCTTGCCGATCACGTGGACGTCCGCGGGCCAGTACTTGCGGAATGCCTCGGACTCGGTTTGCGGATAACCGACCCCTGTGAGGTAGTTGGTCAGAGCGTCGACCCACACGTACATCACGTGCTTGTCGTTCCCCGGCACCGGTACGCCCCAATCGAACGTGGTGCGGCTGATGGACAAGTCCTCCAGGCCCCGCTTGACGAAGCTGATGACCTCGTTGAACCGGTACTGGGGAGCACCAAATTCCGGCTGCTCCTCGTAGAGGGCCAACAGCTTGTCCTGGTAGGCGGACAGCCTGAAGAAGTAGCTCTCCTCGGCGGTCCAGGTGACCTCGGTGTCGGTTTCCTTGGAGTAGCGGACTCCGTCTTCCTTCACCAGGGTGTCGTCCTCGGCGTAGTACGCTTCGTCGCGGACCGAGTACCAGCCTTCGTACTTGGAGAGGTAGATGTCCCCGTTGGCTTCCATCCTCTTCCAGATGGCCTGCGACGCAGCATAGTGGTCCGCATCGGTGGTGCGGATGAACCGATCATAGGAGATGCCGAGGGTGGCATGGGCGGCCTTGTAGACTTCGGCGTTCCGGTCCACTAGCTCCTTGGGGGTGATGCCTTCCTTCTCCGCCGTCTGGGCAATCTTCATGCCGTGCTCGTCCGTGCCAGTCAGGAACATCACGTCGTAACCGTCCAGGCGCTTGAAGCGCGCCATCGCATCGGTGGCAATGTACTCGTAGGCGTGGCCGATGTGCGGAACGCCATTCGGGTACGTGATGGCCGTGGTGATGTAGAACGGAGATTTCTCTGGAGACGTCACTCTATGAAGTTACCTTCTCTTTGGGGTGGAATGACCGCGCGGGGCCGCATATGACGACCGGCTAGTTCAGTTCGGTCAGGGAGTCGCTGAGCCGGACGAGCTCATGGTCGTGCGAGGCCACCAGGACTGCGATGCCGTCGGACGTGGTGTCCTTCAGGATGCTGATGATGCGGTTGGCAGACGTACGGTCCAAGCTGGCTGTGGGCTCGTCCACCACCAGGACGCGGGTGCCGAGGATGAGTGCACGAGCGATGGCTACCCGCTGGCGTTCACCGCCGGACAGCTGGGCGGGGCGGTGCCGCATGCGCCGTCCAAGGCCCACCAGGTCCAGGAGGTCCTTGGCCATGTCCCGGCGCTGTTCCACCTCGCCATCGGGCACGGCCGGCAGGAGGACGTTTTCCAAAGCGCTCATGCCATCGATCAGGGCACCACCCTGATCGACGTAACCGATCAGCGCACGGCGACGATCCGCAATTTCGTCGTCGCCCATGGTCTCAAGGGACTGTCCCTCCCAGAGGACGCGGCCCGACGTCGGAAGCGTCAGTCCTGCGCCCACGGTGAGGATACTGGTCTTGCCTGACCCGCTACGGCCGGCGACGCAGTGCATCTCGCCGGCGTGAAGCGTCAGGTTGAAGCCCTCGACCACGTTGACCGGCTCGGCTCCGCCCTTGCCGCCGCCGTAGCGGATGGTGATATTGCTCAGCTCGAGCGGGGTGGCGTGGTCCGATGCCCTGACGATGGTGTTGGCGCGGGTCTGGTAAGGATCTCCAGCCGGATCCTGGGTCGGAATCGGCTCAGAGTGGGAATTGAGAGTCATTTGACCACTTTCGTTGCAATCGGAATCCAGCAGAGAACGGCCAGGAACCCGGCCAGGGCGGCCCAAAGGGCCGCATAGGGTGCCAGCACGAGCCCCAGCCCCAGCGCCCCCACGACGCCCAGCGGCAGTGCCACGGTACCAACAAGGGCATTCTCGAAGAACCTGACCTGGCCCAGCATGTCCGGATTCCAGCCCATGGCCTCGAGGATGCCAAGATACTGGCGCTTGGCCTGAAGCTCGAAACGTCCTGTCACGAGCGTCAGCACCAGTCCCACCGCCACGCCGGCGACCGCGAGGACAATGCTCGGCAGCGCTACGCTCGTCGCCGCGGCGCCGCTCAGCGCGCTCGCTCCGGCAGCCCGGGGGATGTCGATCAGGACGGCGATGAGTGCTCCCACTGCAGCGCCGAAGACGCCAACCGCCACGGCTAGCGATACCGAGTTGAACCGGTTGGTGGTCAGCTGGCGGTTGGCAAAAGTCAGCGGAGAATCGACTGCGATGAGCTTATCGTCGTGCTGCGGCTCCTGGTCCACAACATCCTGGTGCCGCAACTGGTGGGTCGTGAAGTAGGCAGCTGCCAGATAGATGACCAGAACCGACACGGACACGAGCACGGTGGCAAGGTTCCAGCTGAGCAGGCTCAATGCCAGGCCCGCGACGGCGATCAGCCCGGCCCCAATAGCGAACTCCTCGAGGACCCAGGAACGGATCTTGCGCTGGGTCCAGCCCATGGCACGGAGGACGCCGGCTTCCTTCCGGCGCTGGCGGATGTAACTGACGGTCGACGCGCCGGTCAGCAGGGTGGCGCCGCACAGGGTCAGGAACAGCAGCGTGAGGTTGGTGCCGGTCAGGGAGCCAGAGACGGCATCAGCTGCATCCTGGCGGACCCACGACTGCTGGACGGTGCCCAGCGGGGCTTCCTTGCCGGCGTCGTCCTTGGAATATCCGGGGACGAAGATGTTGGCCTCTTCGCGGGCAGAGCCGGCCACAACAGTGGCCTCAAGACCAAGGCTGCGGATCTCGGCCGCCAGTTTTTCAACTTCCGGCTGGGCCTGCTTCCAGCTGCCGGCGGCGGTGGCGCGAACACGTACGGCGTCGATGACGTCTGCGTTGTTCTCGTAGCCGCGCGCCGCTGCCAGGCCGTAGTAGTCGGTGATGGCGCCTGCAGACTGGCTGACCAGTCCGGTGGCGCTCAGCGACGGCTTGAGTTCGGTGTTGCCAGCGTCCTTGCCGTCCGCGTCCTTGTTCAGGGTCAAGGGCGTGGGGTCATAGCCGCCGAGCGGGAGCCTGTTGATATCCCCCGCTGCTTCCTTGACCTTGTCCGCGTTGAACGTGCCGTACACCATCGGCAGCGGTTTGGCGGGCTCCTTGCCGGTTTCCAGTCCTTCGCGGTAGGAGCGCTCATCAACGGGTTTGCGCTGGGTCTGGTCCACCGGGGTCCCGGAAATCGAGCTCTCGGGAAGGCGATTGACCGTCACCCAGTCGCCTGGCGTGGCGGTCTTGTCCACGGCGCCGTTGGACTGGGTGCCGCCGTCCTGGTACTTGGGCGCGGCGGCGAAATCGGTGCTCCATTGTGCCGGGTTGTACAGGCCCTGGCCGAAGTTCCCGGGATTGCCGAGCAGTTGGCTGTGGTCAGTGGAACCGGGCCAGGAAAGGGCAAACGGTGAGCGGGACACGAAAGGCAGATAGTCCTTGTCCAGCGAACGCGTCACCGTGCCGACGTCCTTGACGACCTTTCCACTGGCATCGATTTCCTCGATTTTCACCGAGTACTTCAGGTCAAGTGAGGTCCCCTCGCGCACGATGAGCGGGATGGCCTGGGAGTCTGCGGTCAGTTCCCCGTTGCGTTTGGCCTGCTGGTACTGCGTCATGAGCGGCGCCCAGTACTTAAGCTTGACGCCCAGGAAGTCCGGGCCCTCCTCGAGCTCATCCATGCCGATTCCGTTGGTGAAGAGGCTCTCGAAGTGCCGGCCGATGGCGCCGGCATCCCGAGCATCTGCGGGCGGCGCCTTTTCCAGCGGAGCCAGGAAGTCCCCGGCCGAGCCCAGGAGGGCACGCTCCGCAGCGGGGTCGACGGCAACCACGGACTCTGTCACCTCCGGTGCGAGGGGCAGTGCCACAGAGAGGTTGAAGAGGTTGTGCTCGGAGCCTCCGGCGGGTGCGGGGAACTTGATGCCGGTCTCCCCTGCCGGGCCGGCGATCCGGATGCTCTTGCCGCCCAGGGTCTGTTCCTCGACGAACCTGCCCTTCCCCAGGCTGCCCTCGGCGCTGGTCTTGAACAGTGTCCGTTCAGAGACACCATCGGAGCTCACGGCGGTGGCGGTGAGCCGGTAGTTCTTTGGCTGTGCATCCAGCACAGACTCCGCTGCCGGCCACTTTGCGGCTTCGGTACCGGCGGGGGCTCCGACGGTTGCGGAACCGACGAGTCCGGCGTTGTAGCCCAGGTAGTCCATGGCGTCGAGCCTTGGCGCCTGGAGGTTCTGCGTGACCCGGGAGACGAGGCTGATAGGGGCAGCGACTGCGGTGCCGCCCATCGTCCGGATCTTCTCCAGCTGGTCAAAGCTGATGCCGCCCTGTCCCCCGGCGATTTCGGGCTGGATAAGGGCACCCTTCCCGCTGGAGGTGTCCGCCTTCGCCCGGACGAGGATGTCATAGAGGCCCCGCGAGTTCTCGTCCACCGTTCGATTGAGCGCCGCCTGGGACTGTCCTTGGATGAGGACCGACAGGCCCATCGCGATGATCAAGATGGCCGCGGTCAGCAGCAGCACTCGGCTTCTGATGAACCTCTGGACGGCGTTCATGGGGCTCCCTGAGTCCTTGATTGCGGGTGCACACACCTGGCCGCATCATAGGGATGCAAAGGTAGTCCCGCGCTGGTGTGGAAAAAGTATTGGCCGGCCTGCCGCCGGATCCGGAAATCGGACCAAGCCATTGTACGCAGACCGGCCAATCGAAAAGTTTCGGAGTTGCCCCCGGTCACATGAATTTCAGGTAAGTTCCCAGCTTCAGTCTTCCAGATCCACTTCGCGAACCATTTCAGCACCGATTCCGGCCTTGATGGCGTCGAGGACCTGCTGCGGCACAGAGCTGTCAATGGTCAGCAGCGCGAGCACCTGGCCACCCTCGGCCTGGCGCGCAACCTGCATGCCGCCGATGTTGATGTTGTTCATGCCCAGGATGTGGCCGATGGTGCCGATGACGCCGGGACGGTCCGCATAGGAAACCACCACAAGGTGTTCGCTGATGGGAATTTCAACGTCATAGCCGTTGACGCCGACGAGCTTCTCGACCTGCTTGGGGCCGGTGAGGGTGCCCGCTACCGAAATCTGCGAACCGTCACTCAGGGCGCCTCGGAGGGTCAGCACGTTGCGGTAGTCCTCGGCGTCCGGGGTGGTGATCAGCCGGGCGTTGATGCCCCGCTGTTCAGCGATGACAGGAGCGTTGACGTAGGAGACCTGTTCAGTGACGACGTCGGCGAAGATGCCCTTGAGGGCGGCCAGCTCCAGCACCTTGACGTCCAGTGCAGCAATCTCGCCCGCAACCTCGACGTCGATCTGGGTCAGGGAAGCGTGGGTCAGGGCAGTGAAGATCCGGCCGAGCTTCTCAATCAGCGGGATGCCGGGACGGACGTCCGGGGCAATGATGCCGCCTGCGACGTTCACGGCGTCGGGAACGAGCTCCCCGGCAAGGGCCAGCCGTACGGACTTCGCAACCGAGACACCCGCCTTCTCCTGCGCCTCGTCGGTGGAGGCGCCAAGGTGCGGGGTGACCACGACGTTGTCGAGTTCGAAGAACGGCAGGTCGGTGCTGGGCTCCTTGACGAAGACGTCGACGCCGGCGCCGGCGATCTTGCCTTCCTTCAGGGCGCTGTAGAGGGCTTCCTCGTCAATGAGGCCGCCGCGGGCCACGTTGATGACATAGGCCGTTTCCTTCATCTTGTCGAAGGCCTCAGCGCCGAGCATGCCGACCGTTTCCGGGGTCTTGGGCATGTGGATGGTGATGAAGTCGGAGTTCTCCAGCAGTTCGTCGAGGGTGACGAGCTTGACGCCGAGCTGGGCGGCACGGGCGGAGGTGATGTAGGGGTCGTAGGCGAGGATCTCGGTTTCGAAGCCCTGGAGGCGGGCGGCCACGAGTGCACCGATGCGTCCGAGGCCTATGATACCGACCTTCTTCTCGAAGAGTTCGATGCCTGTGTACTTGGAGCGCTTCCACTCGCCGCCCTTAAGGGCTGAGCTGGCCTGCGGAATGTGGCGGGCCAGGCTCAGGATGTGGCCCACCGTCAGTTCGGCGGCGGAGACAATGTTGGACGTCGGGGCGTTGACCACCATGACGCCGGCCTGGGTGGCGGCCTTGATGTCGACGTTGTCCAGGCCGACGCCGGCACGGGCAATGACCTTCAGGTTCTTCGCCGCGGCGATCGCCTCGGCGTCGACCTTGGTGGCGGAGCGCACGAGGATGGCGTCGACGTCGGAGATTGCAGAGAGCAGCTGGGAGCGGTCGGCGCCGTCGGTCTGGCGGATCTCAAAGTCCGGACCAAGGGCCTCGACTGTGGCGGGCGAAAGTTCCTCAGCGAGGAGTACAACAGGCTTGGTGCTAGTCACCGGTGACCTCTTTAGCTCTCTTTTAATTCAGGTGGGGATTTTGGTGAAACGATGCTTCACGCCCGAAAGCCGGACCCGGGGATACCCGGGTCCGGCCTCGGTGCCGGGAAGGCGTCAAAAAGAGCCTATCCCGAACGGACAAATGCGTTGAATTGCTACGGCAGCGCCGCAGCCAACCGGCACAGGGGACCTTAGCGGGCTGCGGAGCCTTCCACGTAGTCCACGTCCTGCTGCTGCCAGGAGAACAGCGAACGGAGTTCGCGGCCGACAGCCTCGATCGGGTGCTGCTCTGCCTTGGCCCGCAGCTCCTTGAACTCGACGGCACCGTTGTCCTGGTCGTCAATGAAGCGCTTGGCGAAGGCACCGGACTGGATGTCAGCAAGGACAGCCTTCATGTTTTCCTTCACCTCGGGGGTGATGACGCGAGGGCCGGAGACGTAGTCACCGTACTCAGCGGTGTCCGAAACGCTCCAGCGCTGCTTGGCAATGCCGCCTTCCCACATGAGGTCAACGATGAGCTTGAGCTCGTGAAGCACCTCGAAGTAGGCGATCTGCGGCTGGTAGCCAGCCTCGGTCAGGGTCTCGAAGCCGTACTGGACCAGCTGGGACACCCCGCCGCACAGGACAGACTGCTCGCCGAAGAGGTCGGTTTCGGTCTCTTCAGTGAAGGTGGTCTTGATGACACCGGCGCGGGTGCCGCCAATGGCCTTGGCGTAGGACTTGGCCAGTTCCCAAGCGGAACCGGAGGCGTCCTGCTCGACGGCGATGATGTCCGGGATGCCACGACCGGCTTCGAACTCGCGGCGCACAGTGTGGCCGGGAGCCTTCGGGGCGATCAGGATGACGTCAACACCCTCCGGCGCCTGAATGTAGCCGAAACGGATGTTGAAGCCGTGGGCGAAGGCCAGGGCCTTGCCGGTGGTCAGCTTGTCCTTGATGGAGTCGTTGTAGATCGCGCGCTGGTGCTGGTCCGGTGCCAGGATCATGATGACGTCGGCCCATTCGGCGGCGTCGGCAACGTTCTTGACCGTGAAGCCTGCGTCCTCGGCCTTGGCGATCGAGTTCGAGCCTTCCTTAAGGGCGATGGCAACCTCGACGCCGGAATCGCGCAGGTTCAGCGCGTGGGCGTGGCCCTGCGAGCCGTAGCCGACAATGGCAACCTTGCGACCCTGGATGATCGACAGGTCTGCGTCGTCGTCGTAGAACATTTCAGTCACTTGCGTAACTCCTCTTGAGTGGATTTCTGTGGAGATAGGTTTTTGTGGTGCTGGATACTGGGCGGCTGCGCGCCGGATAGTGCTCCAGGCTGTGGCTTACGCCGAGCGCAGCGCCCGGTCACTCATGGAGCGGGATCCCCGTCCAACGGCCAGGGTGCCGGACTGCACGATTTCACGGATGCCGAAAGGCTCGAGGACTGAAAGCAGTGCCGTGAGCTTTTCGGGATGACCGGTGGCTTCGATCACCAACGAGTCTGTGGACACGTCGACTACCGAAGCACGGAACAGGTCTGCAGCCTGGGTCACCTGCAGGCGTGTTGCGGCATCCGCACGCACTTTGACCAGGATGTGGTCTCGCTGTACGGAAGATTCTGAGGTCAGCTCCACGATCTTGATCACGTTGATCAGTTTGTTGAGCTGCTTGGTGACCTGCTCAATGAGGTCGCCTTCGGCGTCGACGACGACGGTCATCCGGGACATTCCGGGGACCTCCGTGGGGCCGACCGCCAGGGAGTTGATGTTAAAGGCGCGCCGGGCGAAGAGGCTGGCAACGCGGGTCAGCACGCCGGGCTTGTCTTCGACCAGAACGGACAGTGTGTGGCGGCTCATGGCTAGTCCTCCTCTTCCCATTCCGGGGTCATGTTGCGGGCAACCTGGATCTGGTCATTGCTGACTCCGGCGGGCACCATCGGCCACACCATGGAGTTGGGGCTGACCACGAAGTCGACAACCACTGGGCGGTCGTTGATCTCGAGTGCCTTCTGGATGGTTGCGTCGATGTCCTCATCGCGTTCGCAGCGTAGGGCTGCGCAACCATAAGCTTCAGCCAGCTTGAGGAAGTCCGGGATGCGGATGGTGTCATGGCCCGTGTTGAGGTCGGTGTTGGAGTAGCGGCCCTCATAGAAGAGGGTCTGCCACTGCCGCACCATGCCCAGCGAGGAGTTGTTGATGATGGCGACCTTGATGGGGATGTTGTTGATGGTGCAGGTGGCCAGTTCCTGGTTGGTCATCTGGAAGCAGCCGTCACCGTCAATGGCCCAGACCACGCGGTCCGGCTCGCCAACCTTGGCGCCCATCGCGGCGGGAACCGAATAGCCCATGGTGCCCGCGCCGCCGGAGTTAAGCCAAGCGTGGGGGCGCTCGTACTTAATGAACTGGGCGGCCCACATCTGGTGCTGGCCGACGCCGGCGACGTAGATGCCTTCCGGTCCTGTCAGCTCGCCGATGCGCTTCAGGACCTTCTGCGGAGCAATCAGGCCGTCTTCCGGCTCGGTCCAGCCCAGCGGGTAGGTCTCGCGCAGGTTGTTCAGGAAAGCCCACCAGTTCTCCAGGTCCGGGGTCCCGGAAGCCTCGAACTGGGTCCGGACGGCTTCCGTGAGTTCCGGAATGATCTCCTTCACGGAGCCCACGATCGGCACGTCTGCCGTGCGGTTCTTGGAAATCTCCGCGGGGTCGATGTCAGCGTGGATAACCTTGGCAAAGGGCGCGAAAGTCTTCAGCACACCGGTCACCCGGTCATCGAAGCGGGCACCGAGGGTGATGAGGAGATCGGCCTGCTGAAGCGCCGTCACGGCCGACACCGAGCCGTGCATACCGGGCATTCCGACGTGCTGCTCATGGGAGTCGGGGAAAACGCCGCGGGCCATGAGCGTGGTCACGACAGGGGCGCCGGTCAGCTCGGCCAGTTCACGCAGCTCTGCCGCAGCGTGGGCCTTGACGACGCCGCCGCCCACATAGAGGACGGGCTTGCTTGAGGCGGCGATCAGCTTCGCGGCTTCGCGAACCTGCTTGTTGTGGCCGCGCACGACCGGGCGGTAGCCCGGAAGGTCTATTTTCGGCGGCCAGGAGAACGTCATCTTGCCGATCTGGGCGTCCTTGGCGATATCCACCAGCACCGGGCCAGGACGGCCTGTAGAAGCCAGATGGAATGCCTCGGCCATGACGTGGGGGATGTCGTTGGGGTCGGTCACCAGGAACGAGTGCTTCGTGATGGGCATCGTGATTCCAACGATGTCGGCTTCCTGGAACGCGTCGGTACCGATGACTCCGCTGGACACCTGACCGGTGATGGCAACCATGGGGACGGAGTCCATATGGGCATCCATGATGGGGGTTACGAGGTTGGTGGCACCCGGGCCCGAGGTGGCGATGCACACGCCAACCCGTCCCGTAACCATGGCATAGCCTTGGGCAGCGTGGCCGGCTCCCTGTTCGTGACGGACCAGGATGTGATTCATCCTGGAGGCCATCAAGGGGTCGTAGGTAGGCAGGATCGCGCCACCGGGCAAACCAAAAATATCGTCGACGCCGAGTTCTTCGAGCGAGCGGACAATAGCTTCCGAGCCGGTCATTTCCGTTGGGGGTACAACGCTGTTCGGCCCGAGGACAGGAGAGACAGTTGCAGCAACATCGACGACGGCGTCAGCCGTGCGGTCAACTTTTTCCGGAGCCTTGGGGGCTCCAGCGGACTTTGCAGCCATCAGCGAGGGGCTGATCGGCGATCCTTTGCTCATCGGACTCTTCCTCTGGAAATCTTCAGTTGATATTGGGTGCTGCTTCTGTCTTGCGGTGCCTGCTTCGTGCAGGGCAAATAAAAAAACCCCTCAGCCTTGCGGCTCTTCGAGGGGTTGCGCGTGACAGTTCGTTACCAGTCGGGCTACTAAGCCACGCGCTTGGTAAGTACGACGACGGTGCCGGCGGTAACGAATGCGGTCATGCGTTCAGTGTTCCCTCTAAGTGAGATAGGTGTCAAACCGCGCCTTCGCCGATCTCACTATTTGGACCTCAAAGTCCATTTTGCGGACCCCTTGCCCAACTGACTCGCAGTTGTTGTCGTTATGACGCTCGATAACGACAACGAGTGCGAGTCAGTTGGGGTGGGACCAAAGGTCTCCGTTACCCGCAATAGGCGCCGGTGGAGGCGCTGTGCACCAGCTTGGCGTACTTGGCCAGGACGCCCTTGCTGAACTTGGCCGGGAGCGGCTCCCAGCCGATCTTGCGCTCGGCCAGCTCCGCCTCGTCCACCAACAGGTCGAACGTCCGGGCTGCGATGTCCACGCGGATCCTGTCGCCGTCCTTGACGAAGGCGATGGGGCCGCCGTCGACGGCTTCCGGGGCGACGTGGCCAATGCAGAGGCCGGTGGTGCCGCCGGAGAAACGGCCGTCGGTCAGCAGCAGGACATCCTTGCCCAGGCCGGCACCCTTTATGGCGCCGGTGATAGCGAGCATTTCGCGCATGCCGGGTCCGCCCTTGGGGCCCTCGTAGCGGATGACGACGACGTCGCCCTTCTGGATCTGCCCGTTATCAAGGGCGTCCAGGGCGCCCTGCTCGCGCTCGAACACGCGGGCGGTGCCTTCGAAGACGTCGGCGTCGAAACCGGCGCTCTTGACGACGGCGCCTTCCGGAGCCAGCGAGCCGTGCAGGATGGTGATGCCGCCAGTCTTGTGGATCGGGTTGTCCAGGGCACGCAGGATCTTGCCGTCAACGTCGGGCGGGTTGATCGCGTCTAGGTTTTCAGCAACGGTCTTGCCGGTTACGGTGAGGCAGTCACCGTGCAGCAGGCCGGCGTCGAGCAGTGCCTTCATGATGACCGGCACGCCGCCGATCTTGTCGACGTCGGTCATGACATAGCGGCCGAAGGGCTTCAGGTCGCCCAGGTGCGGGATCTTGTCACCGATGCGGTTGAAGTCATCCAGCGTCAGCTCGACCTCGGCCTCGCGGGCGATCGCGAGCAGGTGCAGCACGGCGTTGGTGGAACCGCCGAAGGCCATGGTCACGGCGATGGCGTTCTCGAAGGCCTTCTTGGTCATGATGTCCCGGGCAGTGATGCCCAAGCGGAGCAGGTTTACCACAGCCTGGCCGGACTTGCGGGCGAATTCGTCACGACGACGGTCGGCCGACGGCGGTGCTGCCGAACCCGGGAGGGACATGCCGAGGGCCTCGCCGATACAGGCCATGGTGTTGGCCGTGTACATACCGCCACAGGCACCTTCGCCCGGACAGATCGCCTTTTCAATACGGTCCAGGTCCTCGCGGCTCATCTTGCCCGCCGCGCAGGCGCCCACGGCCTCGAAGGCGTCGATGAGGGTGACTTCCTTTTCGGAGCCGTCCTCGAGCTTGACCCAGCCGGGCATGATGGAGCCCGCGTAGAGGAACACGCTGGACAGGTCCAGGCGTGCCGCGGCCATCAACATGCCGGGAAGGGACTTGTCGCAGCCGGCCAGCAGCACCGAGCCGTCAATGCGCTCCGCCTGCATCACGGTTTCCACGGAGTCGGCGATGACTTCGCGCGATACGAGCGAGAAGTGCATGCCCTCATGGCCCATCGAGATGCCGTCGGACACCGAGATCGTGCCGAACTGCATAGGGAAGCCGCCGCCGGCGTGAACGCCCTCTTTGGCGCCCTGGGCAAGACGGTTCAGGGAAAGGTTGCAGGGAGTAATTTCGTTCCACGAACTCGCGACGCCGATCTGGGGTTTGGCGAAGTCGTCGTCGCCCATACCTACGGCCCGGAACATACCACGTGCCGGTGCAGCGTGAATTCCGTCTGTTACGACGCGGCTGCGTGGCTTGATGTCCGGCTTGTCTTCTGTCGCGAATTGGGTGTGGTCACTCATGTTCCAAAGTCTATGGCTCTCCCGCTGCGGCCAACGACAGCGAGGCCTTGGTTAAGAGGAAAACCGGCAATATTTCGACCAAATACTGGACACTCGTCTCATCTTGCAAGACCGCCCTTGAGCGCAAAGGCCCTCGAGCGGGTGCGAGAACGAATAGACGAACCGATGGAGGAACCTAGACAGCCCCATAGCAGCGACGTAACGTCAAAGCACGGCAACATGCCATGCCATAGGAACAGAAGGGCTCTGTTATGGACTGGGTAATCTGGGTCATCGTCATTGTGCTGATTATCGCCATCGTCTGGTGGCTCATGAGCCGGGGAAGCACGCAAAGCGGCGCTGCTTCCCCACGCGGCGCTGCTTCCCAGGGGGCCGCTGCGGAACGGACCGCCGCTCCTGCTGATTCGTTCGGGACGATTCCCGGCCAGGCACCCCCATCCGTAGGCGGCGGCATCGCGGCCAGTGCCGCCGCCGCAGGAACGGCCGGACTTACCGGACTGGCCGGCGCATCGGCAGCGGCAGCGGCGCAGGAAGCCGGCCCTGGAAAGTCCGAGGATGATGAAGAAGCCGCCATGGAACAGCGCACTGCAATAGCAGAGCCCTCGCCGACGGAGCTGGGCGAGGAACCGCCGACGGTCGATGACACCCCGAGGCCCGAAGATACCTTTATCGCCGGGCAGGTGGCTGCAGCAGATGACCCGGCCGCCAGGACCGCAGCTAGCGCCCCAGGCGCAGGGGAAGGCGCAGGGGAAACGGATGCCGGCGGCGTCGACGTCGACGACTGGGATACCGAGACTTCAGGGCCATCCACCGACGTCGGATCCGGAACCGCGGGGACCGGCAGCGAGGCGACAGTCGACGAAACGACGGCACCTGGTGTCACCGCCGATGATGTGGTTCCTGCGGACCCTGGTCCGGGAGGAGCGTCCGCCAGCCCCGAGAATGAGATGGCCGACAGGGCCGAATGGGAGGCGACCTGGAGTGAAGACTCCTCGACGCCGACCCACCACCATGACTACACCGGTCCCCACACGCCGACCCTGCCGGGCGCTGAATCGGCGGCGGCGGAGGCTGCGGAGGCTGCCCCTGCTGCGGACGACATTTTCCCCGAAGGCTCGGGAGGCGGCCATCTGGCTGCCGAAAACCCGTACGGCGAAGGTTCCGCGGCTCCAGCCCCGGACGGCAGCGGTCCCGAGGGCTATGTGGTCAAGGGGGATGCGGAATCCATGACCTACCACGACGAGGAAACTCCCGGCTATGAGGACGCCAAGGCCGGAGTCTGGTTCCTGTCCGCCGCCCATGCCGAGGCGGCGGGCTTCCGCCCGCCTCGTCGAAACCGGCTTTAGGCGGCGGCAAACAAGTCATGAACCACCGAGGGCCGGGCTCAGGGCGCTCTCCCGGAGCCCGGCTCCTGTCCGCATTGGTCGCCGGGAGCCTGGCAGCGGCGCTGGCAGGCTGCACACCCCAAGGTGATCCCAGGCCGGAACCCCAAGAAAGCACCCAGGGCGGAACCGGAAGCATCCAGGGCGGAATCGACAGGCAGCCCCAGCTCGACTCGAAACTGGATCTCTCCTTGGAGATACCCTGGGCGGTCGTGTTCCTGGAAGACGGGACGGCCATCATTTCGGAGCGAGACTCGGCAAAAATCAAGATGGTGCGGGATGGCCGCGCCTCCGACGTGGGGACGATACCCAAGGTCGATCCCGGCGGGGAGGGTGGGCTTTTGGGCTTGGCCCTGTCCCCCGGCTTCCGCGAGGACCGCTACCTCTACAGTTACTACACATCGGCCACTGACAACCGAATAGCGCGAAGCCGGCTGGAACAGGAGCCGGATGGCCGGTTTCGGCTCGGTCCCACCGAAGTGATTTTCGAGGGCATGTCCAAGGCATCGACGCACAATGGCGGCAGGATCCGCTTTGGCCCTGATGGCTTCCTCTACGTGGGAACAGGTGATTCCCAGCGCCGCAACCAGCCCCAGGACCGCAACGCCCTCGGCGGCAAAATCCTGCGGCTCACCCCGGACGGCAAACCTGCGCCGGGGAATCCCTTTGGTGACAACCCCGTGTACAGCTATGGCCACCGCAACGTCCAAGGCCTCGCGTGGGACGGGGAGGGCCGGCTGTGGGCCAGTGAATTCGGACCCGACGTCAATGACGAACTGAACCTCATTGTGCCCGGTGGCAACTACGGCTGGCCCGAAGTGACCGGCGCTCCCGGCCGGCCCGGATTCATTGACGCGAAGGTCGTATGGCGGTCGACGGCGGAATCCTCGCCAAGTGGCCTGGCGATAGTGGGCAACGAGGCCTATCTGGGAGCGTTACGCGGGCGGCGCCTCTGGTCGGTTTCGCTCGACGGCGAGTCAGCCGGAGAGCCTGTGGCCTATTTCACACAGATGCATGGGCGGCTTCGGGACGTTGCACTGGCTCCGGACGGACGGTTATGGGTCCTCACCAACAATCAGAACCCTGATTTCGCGCTGATTTATCGGCTTCCCAATTAGCCCACGGCAGGCACCGGATTCCGATTTCACACCCGACCAAACTTCGTGTAGAGTTTCATGTCGTTGCGGAGATCAACGAGGAAAAGAAACGGCCTCGATTGAACGAAAACAACGGATGCACCTCTAGCTCAACTGGCAGAGCAATTGACTCTTAATCAATGGGTTCCGGGTTCGAGTCCCGGGGGGTGCACAAAGGAATCAGCCCCTGACCTGCGGAAACGCAGGTCAGGGGCTGATTTGTTTTCACGACGCCGAAGGGTAGTCGGCCGCGCACGCAGGGTGCTTCGCTGTCGCTGGTCAAACGACGTCGACGGCCGGGTCCACTGCGTTGACGATGGCCTTGGTGACTTGTGAAGAGTCGCCGGCCGCAAGATCGCGAACCACTGTCTGGAGTTCCCGGCGGAGCTTGTCGGTATCGACTGCCACGGGTGCAAGCACTGCCCGTTCAAGTTCTCGGGCCTGGGAAAGCGCCTGCGCGCCGGCATCCGTAAGGGACACAACATGGCTGCGGCGGTCGGACTGGCTGCGTACGCGCTGGATGTGGCCATGGGTTTCCAGGCGCACTAATGTCTTGCCCATGGTCTGAGCCTGCACCCGCACGATCTGCGCTAGCATCGCCTGGGTCATCGGGCCTTTTGCGGCCAGGACATCGAGGGCTATGACGCCTGCGTGCGTGAGTCCCATGGCACTCAGCTTCTCGTTCCAGGCATGCTCGACGAGCCGTGCCGCCGTAGACAACAGGCGACCGGTGGGCCAACGATCCATGTCAGGCATAGCCGACAGTATATAAAGCCCTGAGCCGGCATGTGTCCGAAACGGGCAACTTCGGCGAACAAAATGGGACTTGTGGTCTCAATTCGTGTCCGGCGCCGGAAAATCACTAAGCTGGTAGGCCGCGTGGGAATCGCCGCATAGGAACCGTGGCGTTGGAAACAAAGGAGAAACTTTTGGCTGAACGGCTTGTGCAGGGCGACGCTGCCCCGGACTTCACGCTCCAGGACGCGGCAGGCAACGAGGTCCGCCTGGGTGACTTCCGTGGAAGGAACACAATCGTCTATTTCTATCCGGCAGCCTCCACCCCGGGTTGCACCAAGCAGGCCTGCGACTTCCGGGATTCCTTGGCTGCCCTGAAAGCGGTTGGCTACGAGGTCCTGGGCGTGTCTCCTGATCCGGTCAAGGACCTGGCCAAGTTCGTCAAGGAAGAAGAGCTGACCTTCCCGCTGCTGTCCGACGAAGGCCACAAGGTTGCCGAGGCCTACGGAGCTTGGGGCGAGAAGAAAAACTATGGCCGGACCTACGAGGGCCTGATCCGCTCCACCATTGTGGTGGACCCTGAGGGCAAAGTGGCCCTGGCGCAGTACAACGTACGGGCAACCGGCCACGTCGCGAAGCTGCGCAGGGACCTCAAACTCGATAAGTAGTTCGCGAGCTTCTCGGCTCGTCGTCGAGCCTGTTTCGGCCTGCACGCCAACCATAGGTAGACTGGAGGCCGGAACCTGCGCGAGTGGTGAAATTGGCAGACACGCAGGATTTAGGTTCCTGTGCCTTCGGGCGTGGGGGTTCAAGTCCCCCCTTGCGCACCAATGCTCCGGCATTCAGTACCCCGGTCCCCGGACCGGGGTATCGCCATCTCACGGCCAGGAGCGTCACTTAGACTGAACTGCAGTCCGCTTCGCTGCGGGCCCGGCCTTTCCAACCACTTTGAGGGGGACTACGAGTGGCATTCAGCACGTTGAGCCGAGCGGCAGCCAGCATCGGCGCGGGAATTCTCGCGCTTGCCCTGGCCTCGTGCACGGCGGTGCCGGGCCCCGCACCGTCGTCGCCGACCACCTCTACCGCACCCAGCGAGCCAACAGCCACATTCAACTTCGGAACGGCCTCCCAACCCCTTGGGCTTGATCCGGCCCTCACTGCCGACGCGGAGTCCTACCGTGTCACCCGCCAGATCCTGGAAGGCCTCGTCGGGGTGGATCCCACCACCGGACAGCCGTCCCCTCAACTCGCGATTGAATGGTCAGAGGGAGACGACGGCTTAAGCTACGACTTCAAGCTCCGGCCCAACGTCACCTTCCATGATGGAACGCCCCTTGACCCCGCTGCCGTCTGCGCCAACTTCGATCGCTGGTATACCTACCCCCAGGACGTGAGGACGAAGGCGCCGGGCATCACATTCAAGGGCGTCTTCAAGGCGTTCTCGGACACTCCTGACCTGTCTATCTACAAGTCCTGCGCCACCCCCTCCGGCGACACTGTCCGCATCAGCCTGACCCGCCCGTTCACGGGTTTCCTCCAGGCATTGACCCTTCCCGCCTTTGGCATCTCCTCCCCGCAGGCACTGGCGGCACAGACGGCAAATGTGCTGGACCAGTCGCGCGACGGGCAGCCGATGTCCGCCTACGCGAACCATCCGATCGGTACCGGCCCGTACGTTTTCACGTCCTGGAACGACGGCGGCGTGTCGCTCTCCAGCTACAAGGACTACTGGGGAGAACGCGGACAGATTGCCAGCATCAACTTCATTCCCTATGACCACCCCCAGGCCCGACTCCAGGCGCTGCTGGACGGGAAGATCGACGGCTACGACCTCGTTACGGTCGGAAATTTCGACCAACTGGTAAAGAAGGGCATGCAGATCGTCCAGCGTGACCCCTTCTCCGTCATGTACCTGGGCATCAATCAGGCGGTTGCCCCGCTGGATAACCTCGAAGTGCGCCAGGCTCTGGAAATGGCCATTGACAAGGACACCCTGATCCGGAGATTCTTCATCGACAACACGGCACAGGCAACCCAGTTCGTACCGCCGAAGCTGAGTGGCTTCAACAACAACGCGCCCTCCCTGGGCTATGACCCGGACAAGGCCAAGAAGGTCTTGGCCGAAAGCGGCTACAAAGGCGAAGAACTCAAGTTCTACTACCCCCTCAATGCCACCAGGGCGTACCTTCCCACCCCCGAAAAAATTTATGCGGAGCTCAGCCGCCAGCTGACAGCCGTCGGGTTTAACATCAAACCTGTTCCCGTGGAATGGAGCGAGGGCTACCTGCAGAAGGTCCAGTCGCCAGGTGACCACGCCCTGCACCTGCTGGGCTGGAACGGGGCCTATTCCGATCCCGACAACTTCGTGGCGCCCCTCTTTGGTGAGACCAACAGCGAATTCGGCTACAAGGATCCGCAGGTCTTCTCCAAGATCGACCGTGCCCGCGGACTGCCCGAGGGCCAGGACCGGACCAGCCAATACCAGACCATTAACGCCCAGATCGCGGCCTCCGTCCCGGCCGTCCCGATCGCGTTTCCGATCTCGGCGCTGGCGCTCTCCGACCGGGTTGAAAAGTACCCCGCGTCGCCCGTCTTAAACGAAGTTTTCACAAACGTCCGCCTGAAGCCTTGACGGCCCACGGCAATTTCAGTTATTAGGCACGCCGGGGATATTCTGTGACAGCCAGTGCCGCCGTACCCGGAGATTGATCGTGACCTTCATTTCCAAGACACAACACGCCGACGTCGTCCTTATTGGCGGTGGCATCATGAGCGCCACCCTTGGGGCTTTCATCAAGCAGCTCGAGCCCACGTGGTCCATTTCCCTCTTTGAGCGGCTCGACGAAGTGGGGCTGGAAAGCTCAGGACCCTGGAACAACGCCGGCACAGGTCACGCGGCACTCTGTGAATTGAACTACACTCCCGCTGCGAAGGATGGCAGCGTCAAACCGGCCAAGGCAATTCACATCAATGAGCAGTTCCAGCTGTCCCGCCAGTTCTGGTCGCACCTGGTGGACAACTCGCTGATCGGTTCGCCCAAGCGTTTCATCAACACGGTTCCGCACATGAGCTTCGTCATCGGCGATGACCACGTTGATTTCCTGCGCCGGCGCTACGAAGCCCTTAAGCCCAACACCCTGTTCCGCAGCATGGAGTACTCCGAGGATCCCTCGCTGATTGCCAAGTGGGCTCCCCTAATCGTTCAGGGCCGTGACCCCCGGCAGAAGGTGGCCGCGACCCGTGCCGCCGAGGGAACCGACGTCGACTTCGGTGCCCTGACCCGCGAGCTCACCGGCTACCTTCGCAACAACGGTGTGGAGGTCAACTACGGGCACGACGTCACTGACATCCGCAGGGCTTCCGACGGCGGATGGGACCTCAAGCTCAAGTACCCCGCCTCCGGTGAGCATGGAGGTATCCATGCAAAGTTCGTGTTCGTGGGAGCCGGCGGAGGCGCCCTGCACCTCCTCCAGGCTTCCGGCATTCCGGAAAGCAAGGGCTACGGCGGATTCCCGGTGTCGGGCCAGTTCTTCCGCTGCACCGACCCCGCCGTCGCCAGCCAGCACGCCGCCAAAGTCTACGGCCAGGCCTCCGTGGGCGCGCCTCCGATGTCAGTCCCCCATCTCGATACCCGCTACGTCAACGGGAAGCGGTCGCTGCTGTTCGGCCCCTACGCCGGTTTCTCCACGAACTTCCTCAAGACCAGCAGCTACCTTGACCTGCCGTTGTCCATCCGCCCAAGCAACATCATTCCCATGCTGGCCGTTGCCAAGGACAACATGGATCTGACGGCGTACCTCATCAAGGAAGTAGCCAAGGGCCGCGACGCCAAGGTGGAATCGCTGCGCGAGTACTACCCCGAGGCCAAGGGTGACGACTGGGAGCTCATCACCGCCGGCCAGCGGGTGCAGATCATCAAGAGGGATCCCCATAAGGGCGGCGTCCTGCAGTTCGGGACCGAGGTTATCGCGGGCCGGGACGGCTCCATCGGCGCACTCCTCGGCGCCTCCCCCGGGGCCTCGACGGCGGTACCCATCATGATCGAGCTGCTGCAGAAGACCTTCCCGAAGAATTTCAAGGGTTGGCAGGGCAAGCTCAAGGAGATGATGCCCGGCTACGGCGTCAAGCTCAATGACAACCCCGAGCTCGCCGAGGAAATCGAAGCCAGCACCGCAAGGTCCCTCCAGCTCCAAGAGGCCAGCGTCAACAGCTAGAGGTCATAACCTGGCCCCAAGGTCCCGGGAGGCGTTGGAATGTTCCGGCTGGCACGTCTATCGCTGGGCAATCGTGCCCTGATTGCGCTGATCACCGTCTTCGCGGCGGTGTTTGGCGTTATCACTATGTCCTCCCTCAAGCAGGAACTGATCCCGTCCATCGAGTTTCCGCAGATTACGGTTATCACCTCCATGCCGGGGGTGTCGCCCGAAGTAGTGGACAAGCAGGTGAGCCGGCCCCTCGAAGCCGCGCTGAATAGCGTCGAAGGGCTCGAGTCGACCACGGCGACGTCCCGCAACGGGGTTTCGCAGATCACAATGGTGTTCACGTACGGCTCGAACCTGGATCGGGCACGGAACCAGATTGACCGGGCCATCTCCAACGCAAAGCGGATCCGGCCAGCGGATGTGCAGCCGCAACCCATCGCCGGCAACCTAAGTGATTTCCCGATCGTTTTCCTGGCCGTGTCCTCGGACAAGTCCCTGAGCGAGCTCGACGCCGATCTCCAGAGACTGAGCGTTCCCCGCCTTCTGAAGCTCGACGGCGTGCGCAGCGCCGATGTGACTGGCGGGGCAGGCCAACACATCCTGATCCAGCCTCGGCCTGACGCCATGGCCGCCACGGGTGCGTCGGTCCAGGCAATCGGCAATGCCCTGAAAAACAATGGTTCCCTGGTTCCCGCGGGCACCATCGAGGACCACGGCAAGACCCTCTCCCTCCAGGTTGGCAGTCCCATCGACTCCGTGGACGTCATCAAAGGCCTCCCCTTGGCAGGCGTGCGGGAAGCGGCGACCATCGGCACCGTGGCCGACGTCAGCATCAAGGACGAGCCACCGACGTCGATTACCCGCACCAACGGAAAGCCGACTCTCGCGCTCTCTGTGACGAAGAAGCCCGAGGGCGACACGGTGGCGATTTCGCATGCGGTAAAGGATTCAATCGCCGCCATGGAAGCCGAACTGGGCGCCAACGCAAGGTTCACGGCGGTTTTCGACCAGGCGCCTTATATTGAGAAGTCCATCAAGGACCTGACTACCGAAGGCCTGCTGGGCCTGGGCTTTGCAGTGGCCGTCATCCTCGTGTTCCTCATGTCGGTGCGGTCCACGCTGGTGACGGCCGTATCTATTCCGCTTTCGTTGCTGATCACCTTCATCGGAATCTCGGCAACACGCTACTCCCTCAACATCCTCACCCTTGGTGCCCTGACAATCGCAATCGGACGCGTCGTGGACGACTCGATTGTGGTTATCGAGAACATCAAACGGCACCTGAGCTACGGGGAGCCCAAACTCACGGCAATCCTCACCTCCGTCAGGGAAGTTGCCGGCGCCATTACCGCCTCCACCCTGACCACGGTTGCCGTGTTCCTCCCGATTGCCTTCGTCGGAGAACTTGCCGGCGAACTCTTCCGGCCCTTCGCCCTGACAGTGACCATCGCGTTGCTGTCCTCCCTGCTGGTGTCGTTGACGATTGTCCCGGTACTGGCCTACTGGTTCCTCAAATCGCCCTCTCCCTCGGGATCGACAGGACTTGCCAGTGACATTGCCGCCAAAGCCCATGCGGCGGAGCAGCGGACCCTGTTACAGAGGGCGTACATGCCGGTGCTGCGCAAGACCCAGCGGCACCCCGTGCTAACGGTGGTGGCTGCCGGACTTATCCTGGCGGGCACCGCGGCCATGGTCCCGTTCATGGCGACCGACTTACTCGGACGCTCAGGCGAAAACAGCATGACCATCAGGCAGATCCTGGCGCCCGGAACGAGCCTTCAGGACACAAGCAATGAAGCCGGAAAAGTGGAACAGGTCCTGCAGGGCATCGACGGCATCCGCGACGTCCAGGTCACCTCAGGCAATGCCCAGACCGGTTTCACCGCACTGACGTCCACAGGGGCCTCGAATTCGACCTTCACGGTGGTGACGGATGAGACGGCGGACCAGGGGGCGCTGCAGGAGCGGGTCCGGAGCGAACTCGCCCAGGCAGGTGCCGCAGGAAAGATTACGGTAGGCGCCCAGCAGAGCGGCTTCGGTTCGTCGTCGACCGTGGACGTCACCATTCGGGCAGGTGACCCCCAAGAACTCCAGGCCGCCAGTGATGCGATGGTGGCCGCGCTCGACGGCGTTCCCGGAAGCTCGGAGATAGCCACCAACCTCGCTGCTAACCAGCCGGTGGTCCAGGTCCGTGTCGACCGCGCCAAGGCAACTGCGGCGGGACTGAACGAAGAGCAGGTGGGCGCCGTGCTCGCCGCTACCGTGAGCCCCGTCCCGGCTGGCTCCGTCCGAATCGGCACCGACGAATTCCCAATACAGATCGGGGAGGGAACCCGGTTTGGCAGCATAGCTGCGGTCAAGGCCCTACAGCTTCCGACGGCGCGTGGCCCCGTGACGCTGGACAGCATTGCCTCCGTGGAGCAGGGAGACGTCCCCATCTCCATTACCAGCAGCAATGGCCAGCGCACCGCCCGCGTCTCAGTCACGCCGTCGGGGTCAAACCTTGGAGCAGTCAGCGCCGAAGTCCAGAAGCGCATGGCTGAAGTTCAGCTGCCGGCCGGAGTCACGGCGTCCATAGGCGGTGCCACCACCCAGCAGGCCGAGTCATTCCGTCAGCTCGGGCTGGCACTCCTGGCCGCGATCGCGATCGTCTACGTCATCATGGTTGCCGCCTTCAAGTCGCTGGTGCAGCCCCTGATCCTCCTGGTGTCCGTCCCGTTCGCCGCCACCGGCGCGATCGGCCTTCTCCTGCTCACGGGCGTTTCCCTGGGGCTGCCGTCCCTGATTGGAATGCTCATGCTCGTGGGAATCGTGGTGACTAACGCAATCGTGCTTATCGACCTGATTAATCAGTACCGGCGCCCCCATGACGGCCGGCAAGGAATGGGCGTGTCCGAGGCGATTATGCACGGAGCGAGACAAAGGCTTCGCCCGATCCTCATGACCGCCCTGGCCACTGTTTTCGCCTTGACCCCCATGGCCCTTGGCATCACCGGCAGCGGAGGGTTCATCTCGCGCCCGCTCGCCATCGTTGTCATAGGCGGCCTGGTTTCCTCGACCGCCCTGACACTTGTCCTGGTGCCGGTTCTGTACAACCTGGTTGAGGGGCGGCGGGAGAAGAAGGCACTGCTCCAGACCCTCCAGCAGCTGCCCGATGTTTCCGGCCTCTACCGGAGCCGAGTTGACGCCGCGAAAAGCAGCCGTAGCAGCCAGTCTCAACGGAAGAATTCGTAAGGGAATAAAAAGACCCAAGGGCCTTGTTCTGATCAGCGATATATGCAAATGCATCTATTTCAGATACGCTGGTTGCAGATTCAAGTAACCGCCAGGAAGGGCAGGCACCACATGCAGATCGGCGTCTTCAGCGTCAGCGACATCACCACCGACCCCACCACCGGGCGCACTCCAACGGAGAACGAGCGCATCAAGGCGTCCGTGGCCATTGCCAGGAAGGTCGAAGAAATCGGCATGGATGTGTACGCCATCGGCGAGCACCACAACCGCCCGTTCTTCTCCTCCTCCCCCACCACCACGCTGGCCTACATCGCGGCGCAGACCAAACGCATCATCCTGTCCACGGCGACCACGCTGATCACCACGAATGATCCCGTGAAGATCGCCGAAGACTACGCCATGCTGCAGCATCTCGCCGACGGCCGCGTGGACCTCGTCATGGGCCGCGGCAACACGGCACCCGTATACCCGTGGTTCGGCAAGAACATCCAGGACGGCATCGAGCTTGCCGTGGAGAACTACAGCCTGCTGCGGAAGCTGTGGGATGAAGACACGGTCAACTGGTCCGGCAAGCACCGCACGCCCCTGCAGAACTTCACCTCCACGCCCCGCCCCCTCGACGGCGTTCCCCCCTTCGTCTGGCACGGTTCCATCCGCAGCCCCCAGATTGCGGAACTGGCTGCCTACTACGGAGACGGCTTCTTCGCGAATAACATCTTCTGGCCGAAAGAGCACTACCAGCAGCTGATCGGGCTCTACCGTGAGCGCTACGAGCACTACGGCCATGGCAAGGCCGACCAGGCAATCGTGGGCCTCGGAGGGCAGTTCTTCATGCGCAGGAACTCCCAGGACGCCGTCAAGGAGTTCCGGCCCTATTTCGACAACGCCCCGGTCTACGGCCACGGCCCGTCCCTCGAAGATTTCACGTCCCAGACCCCGCTGACTGTTGGCAGCCCACAGGAGGTCATCGAAAAGACCTTGAAGTTCCGCGAATACTTTGGCGACTACCAGCGCCAGTTGTTCCTGATCGACCACGCAGGGCTGCCCCTCAAGACTGTCCTGGAGCAGCTGGATCTCTTCGGCGAGGAGGTCCTGCCCGTGCTGCGGAAGGAGTTCGCGGAAAGCAAGCCCGCCCATGTTCCCGATGCCCCGACACATGCGGCTCGGGTGGTAGCGCGGCTCGCCGGACAGGCGGACGAGACCCTCGACGAGACCGTCGTCGACCAGCCCGCAGCCCGTGCAGTCAGCGCAGCTGCAGGAAAGGAGTCATGATGAGCACCCAAGCTCCCTCATCGACCGCCGTGAGACTGGCAGCCGAAACCTGGGAGTCCCTGTTTCGCGCGCAGGTGGCCGTGATGCGCCGCCTGCAGGCAGGCCGGGCCTTCAAGGCGCTGCCGATCAAGGAGTACGACGTGCTCTTCACGCTTTCGCGGTGTCCGTCCGGGCAGCTCCGCCTCAATGAGATCAACGACCACGTGCTGCTGAGTCAATCAAGCCTGAGCCGGCTCGTGGACCGGCTTGAGAAGCGCGGGCTGGTGGAGCGGCGCATTGCGCCCGAGGATGGGCGGGGCGTCCTGCTCGGCTTGACCGAGGCCGGCAGGGAGCTGCAGAAGGAGATCGGCCGGGAGCATGTGCGGGATATAACCGCGCTCATCGCACCGGCGCTTACCGAGGAGGAGCAGCGGGAACTCCTGCGCCTGACGGAAAAGCTCCGTGCTTCCTTGCCCGGACGCTAAGCCCCTTGGGTTTACCGCCTGAACACGTCTACTGCGCAACCACAGCCCGCACAACCACAGCTAGTGCAGGGTGACGAGCCGGGAGGGATCTTCCACGGGAAGGTCTCCCTCGGCAATCGCGGACACTTTGAGGTTCAGGAGTTGCAGGCTGCCCCCCACGGTGGACAGGAACGCCGTGTCTGAGGAGTCCCGTCCCGCCGTAATCCGAAGCATGGTCTCCCGTGGGGCCAGGCCGGTGGGATCGATGACGTACCAGGCTCCGTTAATGTGCGCTTCGGCCACAGCATGGAAGTCCATGGGGCTCAGGCCAGGGGCGTAGACAGCCGTTAGGCGCGCAGGAATGTCCTTGGACCGAAGCAGCGCAATGGCAAGGTGTGCAAAATCGCGGCACACGCCCCGCCGATGGAGCAGCGTCTCCACCGCACCATCGGTCCCGCGTGACGAGCCGCTGAGATACCGCAGTTCACTGGAAACCCATTTCCTGACGGCCTGCAGCAGTTCCTCGCCCTGCATCCCGCCGAACTCGGCATAGGACGTGGGAAGGAGCCGATCCGATTCGGCATAGCGGCTGGGACGCACATACCTGATGAGTTCCATAAGGGAGGATTCATCTGGATCCGCCGATCCCACGACGGTCGCCTGGTAGTCCACTGTGACTTCGCTGGGTTCCGCGAACTCCATGTAGTGGAAGCGTCCGCCGTGATGGTCCGACAGTTCCTGGACCGGAACGTCCTCTCCTGCTGCCGTAATGGAGAGCCGTTCTGTCAGGGACTCGTAGCCGGGATTGCGGGCTACGGCTATTGCCAGCGCCACCTTGGTATCGGTGACAGTCTTGAAAACGAGGCGGGCGGCAACTTTACGTTCCATGGATCTCCGGAGTTGGTTGCGGCGGGACAGCCCCAGATGTCGCCGCTGGGGGTGAATCGACCAGTTGCTGGTCTACGAATTGATCTTCAGAGACAGTAGCATCCGTTGGACATTGGCGAATTCCGAGCTTTCGTTGACGTACTTCGCCGCCTGCTCAAGCGTGTCGAATGATTTGGCCGGAGCAACCTTCTCGTCGACGGCGAACGCCCGTAGCGTGGCAAGGTCACCAAAGTAGTAATCGCCTTTGCCTGCCGGGCCCTGGACTATGTTCCGCAGCTGGCAGGCCTTTCCATCGGCCCCTCCCACCATGTTCGTAATGCCGTAGGAGCCGAAGAACTTGTAGCCCTGGATAACCCGGAACACCACTCGGGGTGCGATGGTGCCTTCGCCGTCGGAATGGGGGACCTCGAGGGGCACACTATTGACCACCACGTAGGGCCGTCCCGCGTCCGTGGCGCAGGCCGCCGGGGAGGCAGGGGGGAGGCCGGTTTGCAGCGTCGCCAGGTAGAGGCCCTTCGCATCCTTGACTTCGATCTTCATGGCACCCGGGAGCGAGCCCTGATCCGGCTGCACTGACTGGACAATCCAGTCCTGCGGCAGCTCGAAGCTTACGCGCTTGGAAGCGTCGCTGTAGCTCTTCCAGGCCAAGGCAGTCGCCCCTGGTGCAGGAGAACCTCCTGTTCCAGGAGTGGGTGAACCCGTGCCATCGGAAGGAGGCGCCGAGGTCCCCGTGCTGCCAGGTTCCTGGGAGGTGGTGCCCGGTACCGAGGAGGAAGGATCCGGTTGCGCGGTCCAGGCAGGAGTCCCCTTGCCATCGCTGCTGCAACCCGCCAGGGCCGACACGGCCAGCAGAGCTGTAAGGCAGAGCGCTACCGATTGTCCTGCCACTGCAGGTGTCCCTTTCATATGGCCAGCCTACCGGCGCCGGGATCAGTCTCCGGCGAAGGATGGGGAGGTGTTTCATCTAGGCTTGGGAGCATGGCCCAGGAAGCGTTCGATGAGGCGTCAGGCATCGGCGACATGACCGCCGTCGACATTGCCGATTGGCGACTGCGAACCTTCGCACTCTACGACGCCGTTCGGCGGCTCGCCGCCGAGGACCCCTTCCAGGCGCACCTTCACTGGCGCCAGGAACGTGACCGCATGTTTGCCACACACCCTGCTTCCGCGCTGACGCCCGCCGCCAAGGAGCGGTTCGCTGGACTGCGCACCGCAGACTACGACCCCGCCTTCAGGCTCTATGCCTCCCTTGAAGCTGAGGGAGGCGGCGAAGAAATGAATGTGCGCACGGGAACCGACGGCGTTGTGCCCTTTGTCAGGCTCGGGACCTTTGATCTCCCCGATTTGGGCCGTCTGGCCGTTTGGCGCCTCCTGGGCTATGGCGGAGGAATCTTCCTGCCCTTCAGGGATGCAACAGCCGGCCGCGATGGCGGCAGCTACGGAGCGGGCCGCTACCTGCTGGACACCATCAAGGGTGCTTGGCATGGTGTTCGGAAGACGGGCTCCGGCGACGCAGCGGAGCAGGAGTTCATCCTCGATTTCAATTTCGCCTACAACCCTTCCTGCGCCTATAACGAAGCCTGGGCATGCCCGCTTGCCGGACCAGCCAACAGACTCGAAAAAGAAGTCCCTGTGGGCGAACTCTATCCGCCCTCATAATCTGGCCTGCTCTTAGGCGACGGTAAGGGGACGGTAATCTTTGAACGCTGCGAGTCGTTCTTCGCCGTCCTAGCCTTGAATCATGACGAGCCGAATCGTTGGGACCCTTCGCAGGCATCCGATCTCCACAGTCGCGGTTGGAACAGTCCTGCTTGTAATGCTGGTGGTTGGCGCGGCGCTGTTTCAGCCGTGGCGGCTTTTCACGAGCAGCACGGTAAACGAGGCGCTACCCGGACCTGCCTCCGAAATCGCGGTGACGACGCCAGCGCCAGATCCAGCATCGCCGGCACCGAACGGGGCGTCACCGTCGCCTGGCACTTTGGCACCGCCGTCGAACACTGCCTCACCCACGACGGCCGTCCTCGCCGCCGGAGCTTTCCAGTCCCAGGAGCACCCGACGTCCGGGACCGCGGTGCTGCTTCGGCTGCCTGATGGAAGCCATGTGGTCAGGCTGGAAAACCTCGCCAGCAGCGACGGCCCGGACGTCAAGGTCTGGCTCAGCGACCTGGATGCAGGCGGGGACTGGTTCAAGTACCGCTCCGGCAAGTACCTTGACCTGGGACTGATCAAGGCCACCCATGGGAACCAGAATTACACGATCCCTGCTGGCGCCGATCTGCAAGGGCTGCGCACAGTGGTCCTGTGGTGCGACCGCTTTAGCGTCGCCTTCGGATCCGCCGCCCTGCAGTAAGCGCACCTGGCCCAAGTAGCTCGCAATTGTGGTCGTTATGAGGGCTCATGGCGACAACAACTGCCAGCTAGTTGGGCACGGGACGACGCCTAGGAGCGGCTCAGTCCCCTGACAGCCAGGACCGCGGACTCGACGGCGGTCGCAGCCTCCTCCAGTTCGGCTGCCGTGATCGCCGAATTGAAACTAAACCTCACCGCCGTCTGGGCAACCTCGGCGGGGATGCCGAGCGCCGTCAGTACCGGCGACGGGGCATCCGAACCTGCCGCGCAGGCCGAACCGCTGGAACACAACACACCTAGCCGCTCCAGTTCCAGGAGCACCGATTCGCCGCTCGTGCCCGGGAAGCAGAACGAGGCGATCGAGGGCAGGCGCTGCTCGGGATGACCTGTCAGCATGGCACCGGGAACACGGTCCAGCACCCGGCGGATGAAGCCGTCCCTTAGCTCCACGACCCGCCCGACGGTGTCCGCCTGTTCCCCGTTGGCCAAGGTCAGGGCGGTTGCCAGGGCCACCGCGCCGGCAACGTTCTCGGTCCCGGAGCGCCGGCCCCGTTCCTGTCCGCCGCCGTGAACCAGCGGCTCCAGGCGCAGCCTCGACTTGGCGAACAGCACTCCGCTACCTTTGGGGGCGCCGAGTTTGTGCCCTGAAAGGCTGAGCGCATCGACTCCCAGGTCCTGGACCCGCACAGGCAGCCAGCCCGCGGCCTGCACTGCGTCCGTATGGAACGGAACCCCCGATTCCGCCGCAATAGCCGCAAGCTCGGCCACCGGCTGGACAGTTCCCACCTCGTTGTTCGCGTACATGATGCTCGCTACCGCGGTGCCGGGCTGCAGTGCCGCGCGGAACGCCTCCGGCGTCACTAGCCCGGTGTGGTCAACGGGAACGACGTCGATGGTGAAACCGTGGACGCGCTGAAGGTAAAGCGCCGACTCCTCCACGGCAGGATGCTCGATAGAGCTAAGGAGCACGCGATCCAGGGAGGGATCCTTCGCCCTGCGGGACAAGGCGATACCTTTCACTGCGAGATTGTCGGCCTCGGTCCCCCCTGACGTGAACGTGATTTCACCGGGCCTGCAACCCAAAACCCCCGCCACCGCTGCCCGCGCACCTGCGAGCGCATTGGCAGCCGCCTCACCAAGGCTGTGGTGGCTGGACGGGTTCCCGAATTCTCCAGAGAGGTACGGCCACATTGCTTCGAGCACTTCCCGGCGAACCGGGGTTGTGGCGGCGGCGTCAAGGAAAATCATGGCTTCGCTACCCGAGGCTGGATGCCGTCAGGGCTTCGGAGCTGCTCAGCGTCACGTCCAGCCCGAGGTCCAGGGCGGCAACACTGTGGGTGAGCCCGCCGATGGAGATGACGTCGACTCCTGCAGCAGCGATGTCTGCCACCGTGTGCACGTTGACGTTGCCGCTGGCTTCGACAATTGCACGGCCGGCCACCTGCAGGACGCCTGCGCGCAGCTCGTCGATGCTGAAGTTGTCCAGCATGATCGTGTCCACGCCGGCCGCGAGTACGGGTTCGATCTGCTCCGCCCGGTCCACTTCCACTTCAAAGTGGGTGGTGTGTCCCAGCTGGGCCTTGGCCGCTTTGAGCAGTGCCGTGAGCTTGAGGGGATCGCCGCCCGTCATGACCGCGAGATGGTTGTCCTTGGCCAGCACCGCATCCGAGAGGCTGTAGCGGTGGTTGGCACCGCCGCCGCAGCGCACGGCGTAACGCTCCAGGATGCGCAACCCCGGCGTGGTCTTGCGGGTGTCCGTGATGCGCGCCCTGGTCCCCTCTACCAGCCTGACGAATTCGGCGGTCTTGGTGGCGATCGCGCTCATCCTCTGGGCCAGGTTCAGGCCGACCCGTTCCGCCAGCAGCACCGACCTCGCCCGTCCGCTGACGCGCACCAGGTGCTCGCCGGCGTCGAACGCTTCACCGTCGGCAACCAGCAACTCCACCTCGGTGTCGGCGTCGACGAACTTCATGGCATCGCGGAAGACGGTTCCCCCGCTGAAGATACCGGGAACCCGCGCCCCCAGGACGGCCGTTGCGCGCGCCTCCGCCGGGATCAGCAGCTGGGAGGTGATGTCCCCGCCGGGCGCATCCTCGGCGAACGCGCGCTCCAGGATGTCCCGGACGGGTGCCGCGGGGAGGGTCAGGCTGGTCATAGGACAAGGCTCGCTTTCCGGCTCATTGAGTAGTGTTTGTCGTCGTCGACCGTCATCTCGAGCGGGCGGGTGTCATCCCTGTGGTGGGCACCGAGGGAGCTCCGCCGTTCCCGGGCTGCGTGGACCAGCAGTTGTGCGGCCAGCAGGAGGTTGGCATCCTCGTGGGCCCGCGGATCCAACGAGTCGGCTGGGATTGCCGCGGGTTCGACGGCGGTCCAGGCCGCCAGTGCTGCGCCTGCCTCGCGTAGCTGGCCACCCGTCCGTATGACGCCGGCCTTGGCCGTCATGAGCCGACGCAGGGCTGGTCGCGAAAAAATTCCAGGATTGCTGAAGGATGCCTCGACAGGCCCCGGCATCCGTTCAAACTTCCAGGCAGTATCACCGGCCGCGGCTGAGTCAGCGCTAGGAGGAACACCGTTCTCGGACCGCTCCGCCAAGAACGCCTCTACGGCCCGGCGACCGAACACGAGCCCTTCAAGCAGGGAATTGCTGGCCAGCCGGTTGGCACCTTGGACCCCTGTGCAGGCCACTTCGCCGGCAGCGAAGAGCCCCGGAACCGTGGTGCGTCCGTGAAGATCGGTGGTAACGCCGCCCATCCAGTAGTGGGCGGCCGGTGCAACGGGAACCAGCTCCCGCGTCCAATCGACGCCGGCATCACGTGTCCGGGCGCTGATCGTGGGGAAGCGCTTCTCAAGGAAACCGGACCCCTTGTGGGCCTCGATCAGTCGGGCATCCAGGTACACATGGCCGTTGGGGTCACCAAGCGCCGAAAGGTGCAGGGCAATGCTGCGCGAGACCACGTCCCTGGGCGCCAGCTCGCCGTCAGGGTGGTAATCCGGCATGAACCTTCTGCCCCCTGCGTCCAGGAGGATGGCGCCTTCGCCCCGAACCGCCTCGGAAATCAGCAGCGGATCCTGGTTCCCTTCGGACTCCCTTGCGTGCGGAGAGCGGACCATGCAGGTCGGGTGGAACTGGAAGAATTCCAGGTCCTTCACCTCGGCGCCCGCCCGCCAGGCCAGCGCCAGGCCGTCTGCAGTAGCAACAGAGGGATTGGTGGTCTGCGCGAACAACTGGCCTGCTCCCCCAGTGGCCAGCAGGACCGCGTCGCCCTCAACGCCCAGGCCCTGTCCGTCCTGCAGGAACGCGGCGCCTGTGACCCGGCCATGCTGCTGCGTCAGGGCCGTTACATGGGCGTGCCCGATCACCTGAATCCGGCCTGCGGCCTGTGCATCAAGGACGCTGCGGATGAGTGCCGCGGCAACGCGGGCACCGGTGGCGTCGCCGCCGGCATGCAGGATCCGGGGCGCTGAATGGGCGGCTTCGAGCCCCAAGGCGGGGTCGCCGTCGTCGTCCAGGTCAAACCGCACGCCGAACCGTTCCAGCCCGGCGATGTCCAGGCGGGCCTCCGTGCATAGCACCCGCACAGCGCCCTCGTTGCAGTGCCCCACACCAGCTTTGAGCGTGTCCGCAATATGGTCGGCTACTGTATCGCCGGGAGCAGGCTCATCCAGGACGGCCGAGATGCCGCCCTGTGCGTAATAGGTGTTGCTGTCCGCGAGCGCGCCCTTGGTCAGCAAGGTCACTTCGGTTCCTGCCTCAGCGGCCAGCAGTGCGGAGTACAGTCCCGCGATGCCGCTTCCGACGACGATCAGCCGCTGAGGCGTGCATCCGCCAGCAAAGCTCCCTGCAGTCATGTGAGGCTCATTTCGGGGTTGTCCTGAAGTCCGGTTTGTTTCGGGTGTGCCTATTTCGGCCTGGCTTATTTTGGCCATGCCTACTTCGGCTTGGCCGCCAGCATGCGCTCCAGCGCGATCTTTGCATGGTCCTGCACCGAGTCGTCCACAGTGATGCGGTTGACGACGCGTCCCTCAACGAGTTCCTCCAGTACCCAGGCAAGGTACCCGGGGTGGATGCGGTACATCGTGGAGCACGGGCAGATGACGGGATCCAGGCAGAAGATGTTGTGCTGAGGATTCTCTGCGGCCAGCCGGTTCACCATGTTGATCTCGGTGCCGATCGCGAAGTCCGTCGGCGTCGTGGCTGCAGCGATCGCCTTCTTGATGAAGTCCGTGGAGCCGGCGGAATCAGCGGCGTCAACCACTTCCATGGGGCATTCCGGGTGGACGATCACGTTGATGCCGGGGAAGTCGGCCCGCGCCTTCTCAATCTGGCCCACGTTAAAGCGCTTGTGGACCGAGCAGAAGCCGTGCCAGAGGATAACCCGGGAATCCAGGAGCGCCTGCTCGTCATTGCCGCCGAGCTCCTTGCGGGGGTTCCACATGGGCATCTGTTCCAGCGGCACGCCCAGGGTCTTGGCGGTGTTCCGTCCAAGGTGCTGGTCCGGGAAGAACAGCACCCGCTGGCCGCGCTCAAAAGCCCATTCGAGGACAGTGCGGGCATTGGAGGACGTGCACACGATTCCGCCGTTGCGTCCGCAGAAAGCCTTCAGTGCCGCGGAAGAGTTCATGTACGTGACCGGAATGACCGGTACACGACCGTCTGCGTCCACGTCCGTTCCGAACAGCTCTTCCAGCTGCTCCCAGCAGTCCTCCACGGAGTCTGTGTCTGCCATATCCGCCATGGAGCAGCCGGCGGCGAGGTTGGGGAGGATCACTGCCTGTTCCGGGGTGGACAGGATGTCGGCGGTCTCGGCCATGAAGTGCACGCCGCAGAAAATAATGGCTTCGGCGTCGGGCTTGGTAAGGGCTGCGTTGGCAAGCTGGAACGAATCGCCCACGAAGTCCGCGTACTGGATGACCTCATCGCGCTGGTAGAAGTGGCCGAGGATGACGGCCTTGTCACCGAGCTTCTGCTTGGCTGCACGGATCCGGGTATCAAGTTCGGCATCGCTGGCAAGCTTGTACTGTTCGGGCAGCTGGCCCTGGCGGGGTGTCGCGGCCGGCGCCACGTCAGCGCTGGATGCACCGGGACCATAGGCCGGTACCCCGGCAAGGGATTCGGCGATGTCGTATTCCCAGGGCCCCTTGGCCAGCGCAGAGCTACAGGTGGCCCCTGCGGCGGACCGGCCCTTTTCAGCTTCCTCGCGCGTGATCAGCTGGACGGCTGTGTTGACGCTGGTCATGGTGTACTCCTGTTGTCGGGCCCTAGTCCGGGCGTTCCCGTAAAGCGATAGAGGCGTGGAGGGCGGTGTTTCCCGCCCTGGAGGTATTCGCCGGTTTCCTGGATCTCCGGTGTGGCCTTGAGCTGGCGGCGGAAGTTTGCCGGATCCAGCTGGCGGTCCAGCACGGCCTCGTAGACCTCCCGGACCTGCGCCAGCGTGAAGAACTCGCCAAGCAGGTGATACGCGATGGATCCGTAGGCCATCTTGTTGCGAAGCCGCCACAACGCGTAATCCACGATCGCGTTGTGGTCGAAGGCCAACTCCCCAAGCCTGTCGGCGCGAAACCAGCGAACGTTTTCGGACTCGTCCGCAAGGACGGCCTCGGTGGGGCGCACCAGGGCCCAATACACGATTGACACGACACGTTGGGTAGGCGAGCGGTGGAGGCCCCCGAAGGCGTAGAGCTGTTCAAGGTACTGGGGGGTGAGGCCCGTGGTTTCCTGCAGATTGCGCGACGCTGCATCCTGCAGGGATTCTTCGTGCGTAAGCGGGCCGCCCGGCAGGGCCCACATGTCCTTGAACGGTTCGCGGATGCGCCGTACGAGCGGAAGCCACAGGGTGGGCCGCCCGGATGTTTCGCTCGGTCGCAGGGCAAAGATGACCGTCGAGATAGCAAGCGACGGCGGGGCAAGCCTGCGTTCCGCCACGTTCGCAGAATTTGAATACAACATGTCCACCCCCTCCTCGTTGATGCGAAGCCCGGCTGAAACTCCCGCTGAATCTCGCGGGAAGCTTCCGAAGTAGTTAAAGTCAAAATGACTAGAACTAATGCTAAACCTCCGGCTGCCGGATTCAAAATGTGTCGAAAGCTCCTCGCCGTCGCGAGCTGCCCGCGCCTTAGCAGACAATCATGGGCCGTGGCAGAAACCGGGCACCACAGAAATTCTGACCGTACGGTAAGTTCTATGGGTCAGCTTGATCACACTGGAGAACTGCCGGTCCCACAAGGACTGAGCGGACAGGTGATCGAAACGAACCCCAAGAAGGTAGGACCTATGACGACGAAGTCCACTGCCGCGCCTCGTACCGACAGGCAGGCCATCAGCCTGGGCCAGTCCATGAAGCCCCGCCAGCTCACCATGATGGGCCTTGGCAGCGCCATTGGGGCGGGCCTCTTCCTGGGCTCCGGCGCGGGAATCCAGGCCGCTGGTCCCGCCGTTCTGGTGTCGTACCTCGTTGCGGGAACGCTCGTCATCCTGGTCATGTGGGCTCTGGCCGAAATGGCGGCTGCGAACCCCAACAGCGGCGCCTTCTCGGTCTATGCGGAACGGGCGTTGGGGGCTACCGCAGGTTCAACCATTGGTTGGCTCTGGTGGCTGCAGCTGGTGGTGGTAATCGCCGCCGAAGCCATCGGTGCCGCGAGCCTGCTCTTCTCCATCTGGCCCGTCATCCCCGTATGGGCACTGGCACTCCTTTTCATGGTCGTCTTCACAGGCATCAACCTCGCCGGCGTACGGAACTTCGGCGAGTTCGAATTCTGGTTCGCCATCCTCAAGGTCGCCGCCATTGTGGGGTTCCTCCTGATTGGCTCCGCACTGCTGTTCGGCTGGCTTCCCGCAGTCCCGTCGCCCGGCCTGGCAGCCCTGACCGCCGACTTTGCCCCGAACGGGCTGGGCGGGGTCGCCGCGGCCCTGTTTGTTGTGGTCTTTGCCTTCGGAGGCACGGAAATAGTCAGCGTGGCGGCCGCCGAAACCGAAGACCCTGAACACAGCGTAGGAAAGGCCGTCCGGACAGTTGTCTGGCGCATCCTCGTTTTCTACATCGGCTCGGTGTTTGTCATCGCAGCCGTCCTTCCCGTGGGTTCGGACGCCCTTGCCTCCCCCTTTGCCGGCGTCCTGGATGCCGCTCGAATCCCCGGAGCCGGTGCAGCCATTACCCTCGTGGCCGTCGTCGCGCTGTTGTCCGCCCTCAACGCAAATCTCTATGGCGCCTCGCGAATGGTCTTCTCCCTCTCCGAGCGCGGCGAAGCGCCGGCCTTCCTGTCCAGGCTAAGCGCCGCGCAGGTCCCCCTCGCCGCCGTCGTAATCTCTGTGGCCTTCGGCTTTGCTGCGGCTGTCCTTGAACTGGTCTTCCCCGAGCGTGTCCTCCCGGCCCTGCTGAACCTCGTGGGCTCCACCTGCCTCGTTGTCTGGGGATCCGCGCTGGTTTCCCAATTCATCCTGCGGCGCCGGGCCGATCGGGACGGTAGCGCCCTGCCGCTGCGGATGAAGGCGTTCCCGTTCCTGACCCTGCTCGGCCTCGGCCTGCTTGCGCTGATCCTTGGGGTGGGCTTCTCGGCGCCGGCGAGCGCGCTGCAACTGGTCGGTACGTTCGTGCTGGTCGCAGCTATCGCCGCGGCCTCCAAAGCCAGCCAAATCCTGCGACGCCGGGGCGGAAGTTCCGTGCACGGGGCCGACCGGTAGAGTGTTGCGTAGCCAGGCCGTCACGGGTCCGGCAGAGGCGAGGAAGGACACCATGAGCGGCAGGCATACGGGCCAACAGCACAGCCACACGGTCGAAGGTACCGACCCCCGGTTGTACGTCGAACTCCATGACCCCTCGCCTGAAAAGGATGCCGGGCTGCGGCCCATACTGCTCATTCACGGATTCTCGTCCTCGTCCCAGCTGAACTGGATCGACACTGGATGGATCTCGGCACTTAAGGAGGCCGGCCGGCGGGCCGTCCTCGTCGACCTCCCCGGCCATGGTCGCAGCGGCTCACCGGAGGACCTGGATTCGTACACCCCCAGCCGCATCCGCGCTGATCTCTTGCAGGTGGCGGCCGACGCCGGCGCCCGCCCCCTGCGCGAAGGTGATCCTTCCAGCGGGCTTGACCTGATCGGCTACTCCCTGGGGTCGCGTCTGGCCTGGGAGTTCGCTGCGACGCAGCCCGAACTCGTGCACCGGATTGTGCTGGGCGGGCCCAACGTGCACGACCCCCTGGCGGACTTTGACCTGGTGGCCGCACAGCGGCACTTGGCCGATGGCACCCCGATTGACGACCAGTCCACGGCCGGACTGCTCAAGATGGCCCAGCTACTGCCGGGCAATGACCTCTTCGCGCTGCTGTCGCTCATCGAGGCAATCAAGGGTGAACCCTACGACCCCGCTGAGGCTGTGCCCCACGTTCCGATGCTCCTCGTAGCCGGAGAGAAGGATGAGCGCGCCGCCACCATGCCCGAGCTCGCAGCCCTTGCCGGCAAGGCAGGGACCCTGGCCGAACAGTTGCTGATCCCCGGCAGGAACCACACGAACGCCATCACCAGCAGGGTATTCAAGGATGCAACCGTGGAGTTCCTGGGCGTCTGAAGTTTAGGCGCCAGAGGCGGGGTGCGCCTGAAGAGCTTGGCCTGAACCAGCCGAGCCTGAATCAGCGGGCCAGGCGCTCGGCATTGATGCTCATGCGTTCCAGGACACTGAGGGCGATCTCGTATTCGTCGAATCCAATGCCCGCGGACAGTTCCCGCCGGCTGTCCTCCACAAGCCGGTTCGCCTCGGCGTGCTTGGCATAACCGAGCTCACTGAGGGTCAGGTACCCGTCCGAGAGGATGATCAGTCCGCGCCCCACAAGCGCTGCCAACTCCCTCTCCCGCAGGGCCGAGTTGTCGCCCCAGAACGGCCGCAAGGCCTCAGCCAGTTCCTCGGGTGAGATCGGGGTTTCGGCCAGGGTATTGATGGCCTGCCACTGCCGCCGGCTGAGCTTGAGCCGCGCGAGGGTGCTGTCAAGGTGGGCTTCCAGTGCGGCATCAAGCCGCTTGATCCAGTAACCGATAGGCCTGTTCACAGGCTCATCGTGGCAGCGCACGCGCGACTCGGCAAGCAGGCGGAACAGCCCGCCATGGGGGCCGTGGACCGGTAGGCTTGGCTTAGGGCCGAAAAATGTTGGAAGTGAGACACGTGGGCATTCGCTTCGAGGACCGCGCCGACGCCGGCAGTCGCCTTGCCGCCGCCCTTCCGCAGCTGCGCGAAAAGCCCGACACCATCCTGCTGGGCCTTGCGCGGGGCGGCATCCCCGTGGCAGCAGCGGCGGCGGAGGCCCTGTACCAGCCCTTCGGGGCCATGCTAGTTCGCAAACTCGGGATTCCCGGCCATGATGAAACCGCGTTTGGCGCCCTCGCCTGGTTTGGCGGCAAGATCGTCAGAATGGTGAACCGGCCCCTTGTGGAGGCGCTCCAGCAGCGGCATGGGATCCGGCAGGAATGGCTCGACGACGTCGAGGTCCGCGAGCGCCAGGAACTCCTGCGGAGGGTGGCCCGCTATCCGGGAATCAGGCACGATGTCCGGGGCAAGACTGTAGTGCTCATCGACGATGGCCTGGCAACGGGCGCAACCATGCGTGCCGCCGTCGAGGCCGTTCGGGGGCAGAAGCCGGCCGCCGTCGTCGCCGCCGCGCCTGTGTCCTCCATCGAGGCGTGCTCTTCGCTGCAGCGCGTTTGCGACGCCGTCATTGTCCTGTACGTCCCGGGGAAGTTTCGGGCGGTGGGAGGCTTCTACCTGCGCTTTCAGCAACTGGACGACTCCGACGTGATCGATCTCCTTAAGGCGCAGGCGGCCTGACGCCGCGGAAGCCTATAACGCAGCCCCAACAAAACGCGTGGGCGGGAACAGCCTCATAGCTGTTCCCGCCCACGTTGCTAATCGTCAGTGGGCACTGACGCCGAGCGGACGGCCCCTTGTTTCCCTGGCAAGCAGGACGCCTGCCGCGGAGATGACGCAGAGGACCATGATGTAGATCCCGACGGAGCCGGACCATTTGGTTCCGTCGAGCAGGGCCTGCGCAATCGTGGGGGCGAACGCACCGCCCAGGATGGCGCCAAAAGCGTAGCCGATGGAGATGCCGGAGTAGCGCACCTGGGGCGGGAACATTTCGGCGTACATCGCAGACATCGGGCCGTAGGACAGGCCGAGGCCAATCGTCAGGACGAACAGTGCCACTCCGTACAGCAGGATGTCCTTGCTGTCGATCAGCGCGAATAGCGGGATCATCCACACGAACATCAGGGCGTAGCCTGCAACAAACGTCTTTACCCGGCCGATCTTGTCCGACAGCCAGCCACCCACCATGGTGAAGATGAGCCAGCCGAAGGAAGCGACCGTCGTCGCAAGCAGGATCTGCGGCGTCGGCATCTTGAGCGCCCTGGTGGCGTAGGAGATAAAGAATGCAATGAGCAGGTAGCCTGCCGCGTTGTTGGCGATGAAGATCAGTGCCGCAAGGATGACTTCCTTGGTGTTCTTGCGGAAGAGCTCGCTCAATGGTGCCTTGCTTTCGGCCTTGCGCTGTGCCAGTTCCTTGAAGACCGGGCTCTCTCCCACGGCGCGTCGAATCAGGTAGCCCACCACGATCAGTACCACGGAGAGCAGGAACGGCACCCGCCAGCCCCAGGTGCCGAAGGCTTCCTTGGACATTCCGGAGTTGAGGAAGAAGAGGAGGCCTGTTGCCAGGATCATGCCGATGGGAACGCCGATCTGCGGGTAGGCCCCGAAGAGTCCGCGTCGACCCTTGGGTGCATGCTCCACGGCCATCAGGGCAGCGCCTCCCCATTCGCCGCCTGCGGAGAAGCCTTGCAGGATACGGAGGAAGATCAGGAGCACGGGTGCCCAGAAACCGATGGTCTCGTAAGTGGGCAACAGGCCGATGAGTGATGTTGCAGCACCCATCATCACCAGCGTCATGACCAGTACCGCCTTGCGCCCCAGGCGGTCCCCCATGTGGCCGGCGACAAACGCACCAAGCGGACGGAACAGGAAGCTGATGCCGATGGTGGCGAAGGAGAGGATCTGGGCCAGGGCTGGGCTGGACTGCTCGAGGGGGGTCAGGAACAGGGGTGACAGCAGCGTCGCCGTCAGCTGGGCGAAGATGAAGAAGTCGTACCACTCAATGGTGGTACCGACGAGTGTCCCGGCCAGGACCCTGCGCTCTTCGCGCTTGCTGCTGGGCCCGGCGTATGAGTCGACGGGGGAAGTTGCGGTCATTGAAACTCCAGGTGTGAGGGCAAAAAGATAGCCGCCTGCGTTCCGGTCATGATCCAATCGGAATTACCGACAGAACGGTCAGTTAGAAACTGTACTATGAAATTGTGACCAATGGCACAGTTTTTTCCGAAGAACTTTAATCTTCACGCTTCAGGAACTCCCGAACCCGTGCCCGCGCAGGTTCCCGGTCGTAGCTGTTCACGAGCGCCCCGGCCATGCGCACGGGATCGCCAAAGAAGAAGTACTCGTAGAGGGACTGCCGTCCCGCGAACGAGGAGATGCTGGCATCGAAGGCAAGCTTGAACAACCGGATGCGCTCCGGGCCGGTAAGCGTCTTGGCCTGCAGGTACAGTTCGATGTCCGGCAGTGCCTCGCTCGCGACGTCTGCCTCCCCCGGAAGGGCCATCAGGCCTGAAGCCGAGAACTTACGGATGATCTGGGGAAATCTCTGGGCCACCTTCGGATACCAGTTGCGGGCGGCGTTCAGCGTGGCCCAGCGCGGCAGCATGATTCCATCCTCAGTGGGAGCCGCTTCCGCTTCGGCTGCCGTCATGAGCGCCCTGCCGATTTCCACCGTTTCAACCAGTTCGGCGAGGTCTTCCTGGATGTGCTGGAAGCCGTCGATGCCGATGGCGCCGGCGATTTCCGATGCCAGCCCCAGGAAGAACTCGCTCTTCGCGATGGTTCGAGTGACCACCTGGTGCGTCATCAGGGCACCGGCACCGGTTTCGGAGTAGAACGCGTTGCAAAGTTCGGGATGTCCGAGCATAAAGATCCGCTCGTTGGGCACAAACACATTGTCAAAGACGACGACGGCGTCCATCTCCTCAAAGCGGCTGGCGAGCGGCTCGTCGTGGGTGCTGCCGCCGTGATAGAGGGAGGTCCGGCAGAGATAGCGGACACCCTTGGCATCGTTGGGAACAGCGAAGGCGTAGGAGTACGGGGCGTCCTCGGGAGCCGAGCGCAGCAGGGTGGAAGGGAACACCAGGAGTTCGTCCGCGATGGGCGCGATGGTGGCTAGCATCCGGGCACCCTGGACTACTATGCCATCGTCGCGCTCTTCCACCACCCTGGCCGAAAGCTGTCCGCCCAGCTGCTCCGTTCCAGAAACGGAGCGGTTGGCCTGCGGCGGAATCAGGGTATGGGTCGCGAGGAGGTCATTTTCGCGGCAGTACTCGTAGTAGCGGCGGATGTTTTCACCGAACATGGGATCGGCCTGGGCGAACCACTTCTCGGCCCCCGCCAAGGCTGTCAGCGCACTGTTCATGTAGTCGCCGGTGCGCCCCAGGAAGCCGTTGGAGTACTCTGCCCACGTTCGAATAGCAGCCCTCCTGTGTGCCAGGTCCTCGCGCGTCCGCGGCATCAGGAAGGAAGCTGAGACCTTCTCCCCCGACGTCGGGGATTCATACGTCAGCGACTCGGCGTAGCGGGGATCATGCTGCATGTCGAACAGCTGCGCGAAGGTCCGCGCGACCCGCCTGAAGGCCGGATGCTCGGCAATCTTGTCGCTGACAACCACGCCATCTATCAGTACATGCGGGTTCATTGAATTCAGCTTGTCCAGGTACTGCTGTCCGGTTCGAATACCCATTGTTCTCTCCAGTCGTCGTTGAACTGCAGCTTGCATGCCGGCTGTTGCCGATGAAGCGTGGTGGTAAGCCAGCCTAGAGAAGGTCCTCCATTCCGAGCTGGCTTTCGGGAATGGTGGTGAAGGCACTGTTGGCAAAGGCCAGGGCATCCCCGTTGCGGTAATTGAAATCGACCACCTCCCCCAGGTACAGCGTGTGGTCTCCGCCGTCGTATGCCGCCCAGGGCTTGCATTCGAACCAGGCCAGGACCTTGGCCAGCCGGGGCGCGACATTGCCCTCGACCCACTCGGGCTCGCGGCCCGCCCGCCCGGCAAAATGCATTGCCAGCTGCTGCTGTTCGGCCCCCAGGATGTTCACCGTGAAAGGCCTGCCCTCCAGCTCGTCGTGGGCCTTTGTTGCCCGGGCGATGCTGACCAGGACCAGGGGCGGGTCCATGGATACCGAGGTGAAGGAATTAACCGTGATGCCGTGGCGTTTGGTGACGCCGTCAAAAGTGACAATGGCGACGCCAGTGGCGAACCTGCCAAGGCTGCCACGAAAGTGGTGCGCGCGGGGAGCCGCGGTTCGAGGCGCGGCGACATTGCCGATTGATGGCCTTGGCTTGGCAATCATGCTCGCTTCCTCATGCTGAGCTGTCCCACGTTTGATTGTTCTATAATTGAACATTCAAATCACATGTAGAACAATAGTAGCGTGTGATCCACAGCACAAGAAGTTCATTGGATGGTGCCGGGTTGTCTCGCTTCCTGGCTCCCGCCTCAACCATAGGATTGAGCACATGAGTCCCGTCCGAGCCGAGAAAATTCCCGCAGCCCAAAGCGCCGACGCCGCGCCTTCGGTCGACGCGGCGCCAGCCTCACAGCCCTCGCCCTCGCAAACCCTTTCCCGGGGGATCCAGGCGTTGGAGATCCTGGCAGCGGCAGAGCGGCCTCTGACCATCGCGGAACTAGCCGGGGCGCTGCACGTCCACCGTTCAGTGGCCTACCGGATCCTGCGAACCTTGGAGGACCATTCGCTGCTTGTGCGCGACGACTCCGGCCGGGTCCAGCCGGGCCCGGGACTTGCCGTCCTGGCGCGGGGAGTCTCCCGGGACCTGCAGACCGCCAGCTTGCCCGAGCTCAGCCAGCTGGCCAACACCTGGAATATGACGGCCTTCATTGCGGTCTGGGACCACCAGGACTGCGTCACCCTGGTCACGGTTGAACCTCGTCATTCCGGGGCCACCCTCGCCCAGCATCCAGGGACGCGGCATCCGGTCACCGCGGGTGCGCCCGGAATAGCTATCCAGTCCTCCATGACACCCAAGGAATGGTCCGAGCTCGCGCCTAAGCTCCCCTACCGGCCGGAGGCCGCGGAGGCGCGGCGGCTCGGCTATGCGGCGAGCCATGACGAGGTCATTGCAGGCCTGTCGTCCCTGGCCGCCCCCATCCGGGTTCCGGGCGGCAAGCCGGCGGCGATCGCCGTCGTCTACATCCGCCTGGACCAGGATCCCGATACGGTAGGCGCAGCACTGGCGGCCAGCGCTGCACGAATCGAAGCCCAGCTGGGCTAGGAGTCTTACTCAGCCAGGCGCCTTCGACCTGGCTGCCTGGCTGGGGTGCAGCGGCCACCTGCCCTAGCGACGTTCACGCAGCAACGGTAAGGATGCCGCGCCCAATAGGAACAGAGCACCGGCCGCTGAGACAGACACCATGAAGGCTGCTGCGTAGCCGTGATCCTGTGCCAACTGCCCTGCAAGCGCGGATCCGACGGCCGTCCCGGCCACGATTCCGCTGGCCAGGGCGGTCATGACAGTGGACAGGCGTCCCTCGGGTGCCACGATCCCCCCGATGGCGAAAACGGTAACCATAACGGGCCCGACCGGGACGCCGAGAAGGAGCAGCACCCCAATCATCGTCCCGAGCCCTCCCTGCCACAGGAGCAGCAAGGCAATGCACGCCATGGCTCCGGCAGCAAACAGCCAACGGGCGCCCAGGCCAAAGCGCTGCGGCCAGAAGGCCACAGAGAGCGCGGCCACCGCGCTGCTCAATCCCATCACCGCGTACAGCAGCCCCGCAGCTTCAGCAGTAGCGAACACGGAGGCAAATGCTGTCAGCGCGGTCTGCGTGGCGCCGAAGAAGGATCCCATGAACAGCATGGCCAGGACCGGCAGAGCCACGGCGAGCAAAGCTCTCGATCGGCGAGGACGCTGTTTCCGGGACGCTCCGGCCCCCGGCCCGGACTGCTCGACGGAGGCACGCGCCTTGGGAGGCGTAAGGGTGACGGCTCCTTGTGTGGGATGCACAGCGAACAGGGGAACGAGCGTGATCGTCAGCAGCACGGCGATTGCGAGCGGAAGCCAGGGAGCGACCATGCTTGCCAGAATTCCCACGAGGGCGGGTCCCAGGACGAAGGTAATTTCGTCCGCCGTCCCTTCATAGGCGAGGGCGGTGTCGAGGTCGGCGCGGTTCGAGGCCACGCTGGTCCGCTTGGTCCCCGATGTGAGATTTCTTGTTATCAGGGCCATCCACCGGACGCGCGCCATGGGGCCTACTTGGGGACAGCTGGCGCCGGCAGCGAAAGCCGCTGTCAGCACGAGCCACCAGTCCACCAGGGACGCCGGACCCTGATCCAGGTACGAAATAACCAGAAGGAGAGTAACGGCGAGCGAATTTGCCGCGGCGGACCAAAGCAGCACCGTGCGTTGGCCGGAGCGGTCCGCTAGCGAGCCCAGGACCGGGGCGCCCAGGGCCGACCCAATCCCGACAGCACCGGCAGCCGCGCCTCCAATGGCATAGGATCCGCTGGCTGAGGTAACCAGCGTCAACGTGCCTACCGTGAGCATTGCGAGCGGCAAGCGGGCAAACAGCCCGAGGGGAAGGAAGGTTCGCCCGGCCAGTTCCGGAAGGCGGGCGAAGCGGCCCGGTACGCGTTGCGGCCCGGGCTTCCGGGCTGATTGAGGGGTCTCAGTGCCTGTCGGCGCGAGGGTGGTCCGGGAATCAGCAGGGGAATCAAGGTCCGACGGCGCAGCGCTGGCCGGGGAGGAAGGGTTTGTCATAAATCCGGGCTCGTTCAGTCATGCGCACCGTCCCTCCTCCCGGTGCGCGATACCCGGTAACCATTCCATGGTACCGGAGCAGGACGACTGCCTTGATCGCTACGCGGGGACGGCCTCTGAGACGCGCACGCTGGAACCATGGCGTCCCTTGATGACCTGCAGCTGGGCGCCGATCCGCTGCTTCATTTCGCCCACATGGCTGACCAGCCCCACCACACGACCACCATCCCGAAGGCCCTCGAGGGCATCCATGACCTGTTCGAGCGCTTGTTCGTCCAGGCTTCCGAAGCCTTCGTCCACAAAGAGGGTTTCGATGTCTATCCCTCCGGCCTCCTGCTGCACGACGTCGGCAAGCCCCAACGCCAGGGACAGGGAGGCCATGAAGGATTCGCCACCGGAAAGGGTGGAGGTATCGCGCAGCTGTCCAGTCCACCCGTCCAGCACTTGAAGGCCAAGACCGGACCTGGCCCCTCGGGCGGCTTTGGCATCCGAATGCTGCAATGTGTACCGTCCGTCACTCATGGCTACCAGTCGCTCTGACGCCGCCAGCGCGACCTGTTCGAGCCGCGCTGCCAGGACATAGCTGTTCAGGCTCATGCGGTAGGAATTCTCCCCCGACCCGCGGGCCGTTTCTGCCAGCTGGGATAGCAGTTCCGCCCGCTCCCTTGGTTTCCGGCCCTCCTCCGCGGTTGCCACATACTTGTCCATAATCTCGGCCAGCCGTGAGCCGGCCTTGTCGGCCAATGCAGTGGCGACGTAGAGTCGGCGGCTCTCATCTTCCTTGGCCGATACGGATCGGCGGAGGTCTTCCAGCTCCTGTGCTGCCAGGGGTAACTCGCCGACTTCCACCTCCTTGGCGGCCAGCCCAAGGTCTTCGGAAGAGAACAGCTCCTCGACCCTGGCGGCCTCGGAAGCGTGCGACGCTATGTCATGTTCAAGGGCTCGAGCCTCGTCCTCTGGCAACAGCACGGCCCGCGCCTCCTCGACGGAGGCAAACCCGGCGGCGGGCAGGGATTCCAGAAGTCCCGACTCTGCTTCGGCAAGGGAATCCGCAGCCCGTTGGACGTTCTCGGCGGCCTGAACTGTTTCCTGGAGCAGGAGTTTGTCCACGTGCAGCGCGCCAACCCGGTGTCGAAGGCTTGGATACCCGCACCGCAATGCCGACAGCTGGGCATCCAGGGCATCGCGCTGCTCTGAGAGGGCAGCCAGCAGCGAGGACGTTTGGAGTGATTCGGCCTCAAGCCGGATGAGCTGCTCGTTAAGCGAAGCCGCTTCTTCGGCAAGGCGCGTGCGTTCAGTGAGGATCCTTGCCAGTTCCTCCGACGCGAACCGTGCTGCCTCAACAGCCGCCTGCGCACGCCGTCCGGCCTCGCTGGCTTCCGCGGCATCTGCGGAGCCGCCCTTGCCGGCGAGCAGGGCCACTAGCTGTCGCGCTTCGGAAAGTTCACGGGCCAGCTGCTCAACTTCGTCGCTAGAGGCGTCGAATGCTTCCCGCGCGCGCTGCTCCTCCTCGGCTATGGCCAGGCCATCACCGGCGGCTCCGGCGGGCTGCGGGTGCTCGGCGCTTCCGCAAACGGGGCAGGGCATGCCCTCTTCCAGCAGGGCGGCCAAATCTGCGGCAGCGTTGGCAAGACGCGCCTCGCGGAAGTCCAGCCACTCCTGGCGCAGGGATTGCGAATGCTCTTTGGCCTCAAGATGCCCGAGTTCAACCGCTTTCTCAGCCTCCCTGGCCTGCCCGTAACGGGCGACGGCATCGATGATCAGGCGGGCGTCTGCTGCTGCCCTCTCGGCTTCAGCAAGGCCGCCCGCGCGTCCTTCCAGGGAGTTGATCACTGTTGCAAGCCGGTTTTCCGACAGCTGGATTTCCTTAAGCGCAGCGGCCGACCGTTCCCGGTGTGCCGAGTTGCGGACAGCTTCCGCCTCCAGCTTTCCGATCCTGGCAACGAGATCTTCGAGCTTCCGTTCATCGGGAATCCTGGCCTCCAGGACAGCGATGTCTTCCGTCACCGCCGTCAAGAGAACGGCGGGCTCCGCTGCACCGGGGATCTTCCCGGCAAGCGCGAAGGCTGCGGCCTTGAGCCGCGCCTCAGCCGCTGCACTCTTCTCGCCCGCCGCATCGACTGCGGCAAGCTGGCCGCGGAGCATCAGCGCCTGGCGGTGGCGGTCCAGTCGACGGCGAGAGCTGGCAACAGCGGGTTCGGCCGCTGTCAATGCGGCCCGGCGGTCAGTTGCTGCCGCCAGTTTGAGATGGCGGCCGGCCTTCTCCTGCTCGGACTGGAACCGGCGTGCAAGCCGCTGCGTGTCCGAGGCCACGTCTTCGGCTTCAGCGCGTCGTCGCTCCGCTTCGGCGGCAGCGGCGTCGCGGAATGTCTTGAGCAGTTCTTCGGTGGAATCAGGGCCGGCGCCGGACAGTGTGGAAAGGCCGCCGGACAGTGTAGGGAGATCGTGCTGGGTAGGGAGATCGTGCTCGGCTGACTCGGCTTTCGCCAAGTCGAGCGCAGCGAATTCGGCCTCCGCCTGGTTGGCCAGGAGGCGCAACCTTGCCTCATGGTCCGCAACATCGTTCCTGGCTTCCGCCGCCTCCCGGGAAAGCTGCTGCTCAATCGACTCGAAGCGCTGGGTTCCGAACAGTTTCTGCAGCAGGTCCAGCCGGTCAGCCGCCTTGGCCCGAAGGAATGCAGCGAAGTCGCCCTGCGGAAGCATGACGACCCTGGTAAATTGCTCGCGGTCCATGCCAAGCAGCGCGGTGATTTCACCCCCGGCCTCGTCGTTGCGGCCGGACTTTTCGATCCAGGCGCCGTCCACGCGTTCGCGCAGCAGGGTCTTGGCCTTCTGGGTTGTGAAGCCGCTGCTTCCGCGGGCGCTCGGACGCTCCCAGGCGGGCGAGCGTGTTACCTCGAAGCGGCGCCCCCTCGCCGAAAACTCGCACAGCACGCGGGGTTCTGCGGAGGGGGCGGCGTGATCGCTCCTGAGTCGCTTCCCGTCCTGGCGGGCCCCCGGAACGGAGCCATACAAAGCGAAGCAAATGGCGTCCAGCACGCTGGTTTTTCCTGCTCCAGTTGGGCCGTTCAACAGGAAAAGACCATGGGAGCCAAGTTGATCGAAGTCAATGGCCTCCAGCCCCGCGAACGGCCCGAAGGCCTCGATCTCAAGGCGATGAATCCTCATCGCTCAGCCCCTTCCAGCCGAACAGCGTCCAGTGCCGCACGGAGGGCTGATTCTTCGGCCTCGTTGGCAGGGCGTCCACGGACATGCTCCACGAAGCCGCAGCATATCCCGAGGTCATCCCGCGCCTCGGCCAGTTTGCTGCTGTAGCTCGTCCGGACCCCCTCCACAGCGCCCTCCGGTTCGAATCCCAGGACAAGGGTGTCAGGAAAACGAGCCCGGATGCGGTCCATCGCCCGCACGGGACGCTCCACGTCAGTCAGCGTGACGTGGCAATAGGCCGATTCCGCCCAGCCGTAATCCTCCGCTGCAAGCAGTGTCTCCAGAGGTCCCCGCAGTATCGCGAGCCGGCGCTGCGCCTCCCAGTCAACCTCCCTCACCTCGCGTACGCCTCCGGCGTCGAGATCTATGAGCCAGGCCCCCTTGCTGTGCCTTGCCTCGGAGAAGGAATAGGCAATGGGAGATCCGGAGTACCGCACAGTGGGCGACAAGCTCTGCCGTCCATGGAGATGTCCCAGGGCTGTGTAGTCAAAGCCGTCAAAGAGGTCCAGGGGCACTGCGCCCAGGCCGCCGATGCTGAGCTCCCGCTCGCTGTCCGAGGTGATTCCGCCGCTGGCGAAGGTATGGGCCAGAACAACGGAGCGTACGATGCCCTGCCCGGTCCGTTGCTCGAGATCGGCACGTATGCGTTCGACGGCGGCGGCTGTGACGTCGAAGTGTCCCGGAGCGGTGCCTAAGCGGTCGGCTACCAGGCGGGGCTCGAGAAAGGGGATTCCGTAGACAGCAAGCTGGGCTCCACCGTTGTCCTTCCCATCGGGAATGGACCCGTCGAGGGGCAGCAGGATGGGGCGATCGAGCTCTTCAATGCTGGTCCGCAGATGGACTCCCCCGCGCTCCAGCAAACGGGACGCAAAACCCAGGCGTATGGCGGAGTCGTGATTGCCGCTGGTCATGATCACTTGGGAACCTGCCTCAGTGATCCGGACCAGGGCATCGTCCAGCAGCCTCACGACGTCCACTCCGGGAAGGGCGCGGTCGTAGACGTCGCCGGAGATCAGGACGACGCCTACGGCCTCCTGGCGCACGAGGTCAACCAGCTGGTCGACGAAGTGCCGTTGAGCGTCCAGCATTCCGACGCCATGAAATGACCGGCCCAGATGCCAGTCCGAGGTGTGCAATAACCGCATGTTTTTAAGCTAGCCGGAGCCTGTGACATTCCTGGCGCGGCACGGCCGTGCCGGGATGATCGGGCTACCTGAGTTCGCAGGCGCCGCTAGTTCCGCTTGCCGTCAAAGAAGTCCCGCGCCTCGTCGGTCCCTGAGTCTGCAGGCTTGGACGGGGACGCGTCGCCATGCAACGCACCGGCGTCGGACGTACCGGCGTCGGAAGCCTTGGTCACCGAACCATCTTCCGTGACCCCGAAGTCATCCTGGTCTGCATCCTGAATAGCCGGTTCAGGACGATCCGAGGCAACTTTGGCTGCGGCGGGAGATGCTGCGTCACCAATGCCGCGGAACACTAGTCCGGCGACGGCCGCTCCCACCAGGGGCGCAATCCAGAAAAGCCAAAGCTGCTCCAATGCCCATGACGAGCTGAAAAGTGCCGAAGCCGTGGCGCGTGCAGGATTGAACGGAGCGTTGCCGATGGACTGTCCAATCTGGAGGAGGACGGCGAGGGTCAGACCCACTGCGAACGGCGCCGCCATCCTGTTGCCCGTCCGAGGTGACGATGTTCCAAGGAAAATCGCCACCAGAAGCGCTGCGCCAACGACTTCCAGGAGCAGGACCCCGGCCATTGGCGCCTGGATCGATGAATGCTCACCGAATCCGGCCGTCACGGTGTCGAACGCGGCGCGGCTGTCGCTGATGGCGGGAATTGTGCGGACGACGCCGAACAACGTCAACGCGCCAAACATGGCACCGATAAGCTGCGCCCCCAAGTACGCGGCGCCCTGAAGCGGACTGATCCGGCCGGCAATCAGGTTGCCCAGGGTGATGGCCGGATTGAAGTGTCCACCGGAAACATGCGCGAAGGCCAGCATTGCCGCTGTCACGGCCAGCCCCGCAGCCAGCGCCGCAGGCAACGGATTGGACTGGGGAATCGTAAAGAGGGGAACGCCTAGCGCAGCAATGACAAGGAACAATGTCCCCAGAGCCTCAGCGGACAGCCGGGCTGCAAGTCCGGGACCACGCACGATCGATGGCACAGGGGTAGTCATAGGGAATGCTGATCCTTAGTTCGGGGTCTCGGGAGTTCGGGTCTTGACGTCAAAGCGACCTGCAGTATCCTGCCAGCCCAGTCTGGAAGATTCCTGAATCGAGCTTAGCGTCCAAGGCCATAAGCCGCGATTGTTGGGGCGCCGGACCATAGGGCGTACCCGACTGAATGCGAAGCTGCCCGGAGTGGGCGGTAAATTTAGGCGTATGAGTGTTCACCTCCCCCAGACAGCCATGCCTACGTACCAGTCAAGGGTTCGCGGCTGCCTCCTGGGCGGCGCCCTGGGTGATTCCCTTGGTTACGCCGTTGAATTCGACTCGCTGGAGGCTATCCGCGAGCGCTACGGCAAGGGCGGCCTCACCTCATTCGAACAGCTCGACGGCGGAAGCCACTTCTCGGACGACACGCAGATGACGCTCTACACGGTTGATGGACTCGTGGAGGCGCTCGAGTGGGCCAACGAGGGAGTCGCCGCGGACGAGACAGCATGCCTTTGGCTGGCCTACCTTCGCTGGCTCGCCACCCAAGGTGAGCAAGTGCCGCCGTCGGCCCCTGTTCCCCTGCCCCGCTGGATCGATAGCCACGAAATACTTCGCCACCGCCGGGCGCCCGGCAAGGCCTGCATCAGCGGCCTCGCCGGAGGTCACATGGGAACAGTCGCGAGGCCGGTCAACCCTGATTCCAAGGGCTGCGGCACAGTCATGCGCTCGGCGCCGTTCGGTCTCATCCCCCATATTTCCAGGGAGACGATCTACAAGCTGAGTGCTGACGGCGCTGCCCTGACCCATGGGCACCCATCAGCCCGCCAAAGCGCCGGGGCGTTCAGCCTCATCATCCACGAGATCACCCGCGGCCTGGACGTCCAGTCCGCAGCTACCGCTGCGCTGGACTATGTCTCCGCACGCCCTGATGCCGCCTCCGAATTGCTTGAACGCCTCGCTGCGGCACTGAAGCTGGTACAAAACGGCGCGAAGCCTGCCCCGGAGGAATTGTCCGTGGCCTTGGGTGAGGGCTGGGTTGCTGAAGAGGCTCTCGCCATCGGCACGTATGCAGTCCTCGCCACTGCTGAGGCAAGGGATCCGGAGGAGCATTTCCGGAACGCCATTGCCATTGCCGTGAATCACCGGGGCGATAGTGACTCCACTGCCTCTATCGCCGGTAATATCCTCGGCACGCTCTACGGGGAAGAGGCCCTGCCGGCATCCTGGCTTAGGGAACTTGAAGGAACAGAGATTATCCGAGGAATGGCGGATCGGCTGATAGCGGTCACGTCCGGCTGATGGGCGCCCCTTACAGGGGAAAACCCGAAGCCCCGCAGCCTAGAGGCGGCGGAGGGTGATGTTGTTGCAGGCCTCGCACACGTCCTCGGGAATCAGGCCGTGGCGCTGAAGGTAGCCAAAGATAGCGCAGCCAAGGCAAAAGCCCAGGAAAGCTTCAAGCGAAGCCGCCACGATCAGCACGACGAGCAACGCCCAGGCAGCAGGTGCGGCGCCTGCGAGGAACAGCACGGCAGCCGCCGTCGTCAATCCCGCTCCGATGCCCTGGGCAAAGCGCTTGGGCGGCCCCGGCACGAGCTTCACACGGCCAAGGCGCGGGGCCAGGACCTTGACGGACAACAGCGCCAGGGGCGATATCCGCGGGCCGAAGAGCACGCGCAGCCAGAACCCGGCGGCGATAAGGAGCAGTCCCCAGCCCCAGCCCGTCAGCAAAGTGGCGACGGCGAGGACGACCACGAGCCCGGCAGTGATCCGGGCGGCATACTCGTTGACGGAGTTGGGGAACGCGAAGAGCGCCTTCCAGTCTGGAACCGACACTCCGTCTCGTGCAGTCCGGGTGTCGGCGGCGTTGTTCCCGTTGGTCATCTTCCTAGGCTAGGAGGGACGGTCTGTGGCCTGGAAGCATTGTTGCGCACTATGACCGCATACAGGGGCGGTTCCCCGCTATCCGCCCACCATCTGCAGGAACTCCCCCTCGGAGAGCACCTCGATTTTCTGGCCTTTGCCATGGAGGTCCAGGACCCGCTGTGCCTTGCCCGTGAGTCGCCCGGTCCGCAGGTCGGCGGCAACGAAGCCATCCCCCACCACCAGCACTGTGGTTCGGGCAGTGACGCGGCTTTCAGGCCGTGCACCCATTTCCGCAGCACGAACTTTGGCCTCAGGCCTTGGCATACCAAGGTCCCCGGTGAATACGACGGTCTGGCCGAACAGCGGGTGGCCGGGCTCGGCCGAAGGATTCGGCAGCGGATTGGGACCTTCTTCAGGCCAGCCGGACCGCTTCCGCAGAGGTTCGACGGCGGAGACCACCGAGGTTCCTGCCACCAGGCCGGCGTCGACAGCACCTAACTGGGCTCCGCCGAAACCGGCACCGTCGTGGCGTGCCGCTAATGCCGACGTCGTCGCCTTGGAGAGCCCGCGGAAGGGATCGAACGCCGGCTGCTTCGGAATCGCAAGTCCCAGTGAAAGGTAGAGTTCGGCGATGCTGTTGGCGTTGTTCCTTCTGGCAATATCGATGAGAATGCCGGCGCAGGCACGTGCGTCCTGGGCGGCGTCGTGATGGTTGACCAAGGGCACGCCTGCCTCCTCGGCCGCGTAAGGCAGGGAGTTCGACACCAGCGAATAGCAGCGCCGCGACAGCATGACTGTGCAGACGTACTCATAGGCCGGCCCTGCCAATCCGGAAACTTCGAGCCCCGAACGGATGACGCCCAGGTCAAATGCTGCGTTATGGGCGGCAAGGATGTCATCGCCGATGAAAGCGCCGATTTCGGGGAAGAGTTCGCCAAAGCGTGGAGCATCGGCCACATCTTCAGCGCGAATGCCGTGGACGCGCACGTTGTGGTAGTCAAAATGGTCGTGGTGTTCCGGCGGGCGCATGAGCCAGGAGGCCTCCTCTACGACCACCCCGCCTCGGACTTTGCTCAGGCCCACCGAACAAGGGGAGCCCCGGAAACCGTTCGCTGTTTCAAAATCGATCGCCGTAAAGTCCAAAGCCACAGCCCAAGGCTACCGTCCCATCGCCGTGCCTCCGGTCCACGGGACGGCGAGTCTTCCTGTGCTTCGTATCTCCTTTACACGTGTACGTGGCCTATCCCGCTGGCGGCCTCCAGTACCCTTGGACGGTGACCCTTTCTGCGATAAGTGACTTTGCCGTATCCACTTTGGGGGCAGGACCAGTGCAACCGCACATGGCTTCATTCCTCCCTGACTGGCTGAATCCCCAGGTTTTCCTGGCAGACCCCGCCCTGGCGCCATGGGTCGTCCTGTTGGTGTGCGGCATTGTTTTTGCAGAAACGGGGCTTCTGGTGGGTTTCTTCCTGCCGGGAGACTCGATGCTGTTCACGGCAGGCCTGCTGGTAGCCACTGACACCATCAAATTCAATGTGTGGCTCTTGGCTGCCCTTATCATCGTCTCGGCAATTGTCGGCAACCAGACGGGGTACCTCATCGGTTCCAAGGCCGGCCCGGCTATCTTCAACAAACCCGACTCTCGCCTCTTCAAGCGCGAGAATGTGGAGAGCGCCCACGCGTTCTTCGAAAAGCACGGCGGCAAGGCGCTCATTTTGGCCCGCTTTGTGCCGATCATCCGCACCTTCGTGCCGGTGATTGTGGGTGTAGCCCAGATGGATAAGCGGAAGTTCTTCCTCTTCAACGTCATAGGCGCGGTCCTATGGGGCGGCGGAGTCACGCTCCTGGGCTACCTGCTGGGCGACAGCGTGCCGTGGATCCGGGAGAACCTGGACATTATCTTCATCATCATCGTCCTGCTCTCCGTCCTTCCCATCGGCGTGGAGGTACTTCGCGGCATCTCGGCGAAGCGCCAGGCCGCGCAGTTCGGAACGGACGTCGTGGAGGAATTCATCGAGGAGCACGCTCCCGAAGAGGAGCGCAAGACCAACCCTTAGCTTCACCGCTCTTCTGAGCCACGCTAGTTATACGAGTCTGTCCCGGGCCGCAAGCGCCGGGACAGACTTGTTTAACTACTTGAGTGCCTCCACAATCGCTGGCAGCAGCGCGCGGAACGCCTGGCCCCTGTGGCTGATGGCGTTCTTCTCCTCCGCCGAAAGCTCTGCGCAGCTCCTGTCCATGCCCTTCGGCTGCAGGATGGGGTCGTAGCCAAAGCCGCCGTCGCCTCGGGGTTCCCGCAAGAGGGTACCTTCAAGCTGGCCATACTGCACCACCTCGTTCGCCGGGACAGAATCTGAAGCAGGGGATGCGAGGGCGGCCGCACACACGAACGCGGCTCCCCGATGCTCGTCAGGTACGTCGGCCAGCTGGGCGAGCAAGAGCTGCAGGTTCGCGGCGTCGTCGCCGTGCCGCCCTGCCCAGCGTGCCGAGAAGATTCCGGGAGCCCCGCCCAGTACATCCACGGCGAGACCCGAATCATCGGCGATGGCCACGAGGCCGGTGGCCTCTGCAACTGCCCTGGCCTTGAGCAGGGAGTTCTCGGCAAAGGTCACACCCGTTTCGGCTACGTCGGGAGCACCGGCGGCGGAGGCGTCAATCACCTGGGTGTCGACGTCGAGCCCGGGCACCTGGCCGCGGAGAAGCTCCCTGAGTTCACGCAGTTTTCCCTTGTTGTGTGTCGCGAGGACCAGCCTCGGGCGTGCGCCGTCCGAACTCACGGGGCCCCCTGTGCTCACGGAGCCTCCGCCAGGGTCTCGCGCTGGATGGCTGCGAGCTGGCCTGTGCCGATAAGCGCGAGGTCCAATAGCGCGTTGAGTTCGTCGCGGTCAAAGGGGGCCCCTTCGGCGGTGCCCTGGACCTCAACAAATTTTCCGGACCCGGTGACCACTACGTTCATGTCGGTCTCGGCCCGAACGTCCTCGACGTAGGGCAGGTCGAGCATCGGGATTCCGTCGATGATGCCAACTGAGACGGCTGCAATGGTGTCGATGAGCGGTTCGGCTCCACGCGCGATCATCTTGTTCTCCCGGGCAAAGCGGATGGCTTCGGCCAGGGCGACATAGGCACCCGTGATCGCCGCGGTGCGTGTTCCGCCGTCCGCCTGCAACACGTCGCAGTCAAGGACAATCGTGTTCTCTCCGAGGGCCTTGGTGTCGATAATGGAGCGCAGCGAACGCCCGATGAGCCGTGAGATCTCGTGGGTGCGGCCGCCGATCTTGCCCTTGACGGATTCGCGGTCCGAGCGGGTGTTTGTGGCCCGTGGCAGCATGGCGTATTCGGCAGTGACCCAACCGCGGCCTTCTCCCTTGAGCCAGCGGGGAACGCCCTCTGTCAATGAAGCTGTGCACAGCACCCTGGTGTTGCCGAACTCGATCAGCGCCGAGCCCTCGGCCTGCTTGGACCAGCCTCGCGTGATGCTGATCGGCCGCAGTTGATCAGGGGTGCGGCCATCGGCGCGGATAACGGGGGTGGTTGTAGCTTCAGAAGTCATGAAACCAGCTTATCGATTCCCATGCAGTCTTCGGTGCCGTGCCCAAACAGCACCATACCTAAACCGTGTAGTGCACTCCGGCAACGGCCACCGCAACGTCGCCGTCGAATTCGGGCCTTGCCTCAGCCATGACCTTCGTCTGGGAGGTCCAGACAGGAATATGCGTCAGCAGCAGTCGTCGCGCACCGGCAGCCGTTGCCGCCTCTCCGGCCCGCTTCCCGGTGAGGTGCACGTCCTTGATGCCGTCGTCGCGACCCTCCTCGAAGGCAGCTTCGCACAGAAAGAGATCTGCTTCCTTAGCGGCGTCCTCAAGCCCCTGGCAGGAGTCGGTGTCACCGGAGTAGGTGAGCACCCTGGTCATGGGCCTCCCATCCTTGTCCAGCTCGGTGGCTTCCACCCGCAGCGCATAGGCCTCCTCAACCGGGTGGTTGACCGCGAAGGGCGTCACCTTGAAGGGGCCCACTTCCACGCTGCGCCGCTCCGACCAGTTGCTGAAGTCGAACTCCTCGTGCATTCCCGGATCCAGTTCCAGCCCGTAGGCGGTAGCCATGCGGTCCGCCGTCGCAGCCGGTCCCCAGACCGGAATGCGGTCCCGTCCCCAGCCGCCCGGTTTCCAGCGCACCGCCACGTGCAGGCCACAAAGGTCCATGCAATGGTCGGGATGCAGGTGCGTCAGGAAGATCGCGTCGATGTCTTCCAGGTCTGTGTAGCGTTGGATTGCGCCCAAGGCACCGCTGCCAAGGTCCAGCACAATCTTCCAGACCCGGTTTCCGTCATTGGCAGCCAGCAGGTAGCACGACGCCGGCGAGCCTGGTCCCGGGAATGATCCGGTACAGCCCACAATGGTCAGCTTCACAGGCCAAGGCCTCCCCCGGAAATTTTCGCTCCTGCGGATGGCTCGACGAAGTGGGAACGGCGGGGGCCTCCTGCAGCGGCCGAGCCCGCCCGGGCGGCTTCCAGCATTTCAGGCGTGATCCGGGCCAGGCTGCCGGTGGGATACTGGGCGGCCACGTGGTCCACGTGCCGGACAGTCAGAACTTCCGGTCCGAGGAAGCGGCGGGCGAGGGTTTCGAACTGCACGGCATCGCCCGTGGCAATGAAGTCATGGCTGGGTGGCGTGGCCAGTGTTCTTTGGAGCCGGTTCGTGGCAAGTGCACGGTAGACGTCCTTGGCGGTTTCCTCAGCGCTTGAAACCAGCGTCACGTCCTCCCCCATGACGTAGGAGATGACGCCGGTCAGCAGCGGGTAGTGCGTGCAGCCGAGGACAACAGTGTCCACGCCGGCCTCGCGCAGGGGGGCCAGGTATCCGTCCGCTACTTCCAGGAGTTCAGGTCCGGTGGTGACTCCTGCCTCGACGAAATTGACGAACTCCGGACAGGCCACAGAGGTAATGGTGAGGTCGGGGGCGGCGGCGAAAGTGTCGTCATAAGCCCGGGAGCCTACCGTCGCCGAGGTTCCAATGACACCGATCCTGCCTGTGCGCGTGGCCGAGACGGCCCGACGTACAGCGGGCTGGATTACCTCGATGACAGGGATGCCGTAACGGGCCGTATAGCGTTCGCGCGCGTCACGCAGGACCGCCGCCGACGCCGAGTTGCAGGCGATCGTCAGCAGCTTCACGCCCGAATCCACCAGCTCGTCCATGACTCCGAGGGCGTTGGCGCGCACCTCGGCGATCGGCAAGGGTCCGTAAGGGCCATTGGCGGTGTCGCCAACGTAGAGGATGGACTCGTTGGGCAGTTGGTCGATGATGGAGCGGGCAACCGTCAGTCCGCCGACTCCTGAATCAAAAACGCCTATCGGTCGCCATCCGAGGCTGCCGCCGTCCGGGCTGTCTCCCTGCGGCCCTGCCGCCGGAGGAACGGCGTGATGTGTCCCGGATGCTGAGTTCATGATTATTCGAGAATAAGGCTTCCCCTGTGTTGCAGCCATCACTTGTGTTGTCCGCCTCGTGTCGGCTTGGTCACAAATGAGGGCTGGGTCACAGCCGCCTCAGGCCTTTCGTTCCCTGGCTGCCAGCATGGCCTGCACCAGGGACTCCTGGAGCCATGTGGTGAAGTTGTACACGAGAGCCAGGTAGCTTTCCACGTCCTCAGCCTGCGACCAGTCCTGCATGAGGTGGACGTGATCGGCGTCGGCCTCGTCCCGGATGTCCAGCCGTTCAGCCAGGACCAGCCGGACATCGTTCAGCCCCATGGACCAGTAGCGGGCCTGCTCGGGCGTGAGTACCAGATCGTCCTTGTCCAGCCCAAGGGCGACCGCCCGCAGGGCGCCGATCTTGCCCTCGCGCAGGGAGCGTTCGGTGAGCTGGCGGAATTCCAGCGATCCAGCGTCGTCACCCTTCATCACATTGGGCAGCAGCCGCTGCAAGGCGCGGTCCTTGGGCTCCTTGACCTCCATGTCCAGCCCGATCAGGGCCGCCAGCGGATCCTGGTTCTCCCTGGCTTCCGGTTCCAGCATCGAAATGACGTCGTCCACCAGTCCCCGCAGGAGTTCCCGCTCGGCCGGTTCCAGGTATCCGGTGATGCCCTTGAGCCCGTATTTGAAGGCCTTAGCCACGCTGTACGCCCCCCTTGCCGGGACCGGCGTTGCCGCTGGCGGCCTTTTCGACTGTCGCCCAGAGCCCGTACCCGTGCATGGCGACGGCGTGCTGCTCCACCTGCTCCTTGCTGCCATGGGCCACGATGGAGCGGCCCTTCCTGTGGACTTCGAGCATCAGCTTGTTGGCCTTGGCCTCGGAATAGCCGAAGTAGCTCTGGAAAACATAGGACACGTAGCTCATGAGATTGACCGGATCGTTCCAGATCACGAGGTTCCAAGGGATATCCGGGGCGGCCAGGACATCGGTGGACGACTGTTGTTCGGTGTCCGACCGCTCCTCGATGTCAGTACCAATCGCAACGCTAGGGGTCATCTGTCCATTCTAGGGCGATGCACACTAGAGTGAATCCGTGAGTAGATCCGCCGCCTGGGACCACCCCCGCACGTCCCTCTACACCGATCACTACGAACTGACCATGCTTGAGGCCGCGCTGCATTCCGGTGCCGCACATCGCCGCTCGGTCTTCGAAGCGTTCGCGCGGCGCTTGCCCGACGGCCGCCGTTACGGTGTCGTGGCAGGAACAGGACGCCTCCTGGAGGGCATCGCGGACTTCTCGTTCGGCGAGGAGGAACTGGCGTTCCTGGAACAGACCCACGTGGTGAACAAGGAAACCCTCGAATACCTTGCGGACTTCCGCTTCTCCGGTGATATCTGGGGTTACCCGGAAGGGGAGGTCTATTTCCCCCACTCCCCCGTCCTGATCGTGGAGGCCACGTTCGCCGAGGCCTGCATCCTGGAGACCTACATCCTGTCTGTCCTGAACCACGACAGCGCCATCGCCTCGGCCGCATCCCGCATGACCAGCGCGGCGGGGACACGTCCGTGCATCGAAATGGGATCGCGGCGCACGCAGGAGGAATCGGCGACGGCGGCCGCCCGGGCTGCCGTGATCGCCGGCTTTGCCAGCACCTCCAACCTGGAAGCCGGCCGGCGGTACGGTATCAAGACCGTGGGAACCGCGGCCCACTCCTTCACCCTCCTCCATGACTCTGAACGTGAGGCGTTCGAGGCGCAGATCGCCTCGTTCGGCCCGGAAACCACGCTGCTGGTGGACACGTACGACGTCGAAACCGCCGTGCGGACCGCCGTCGAACTCGCCGGCGACAAGCTCGGCGCTGTGAGGCTGGACTCCGGAGACCTCGTGGCGCAGGCACAATGGGTACGCGAACTCCTGGATGATCTGGGCAATACCAACACCAGGATTGTCGTCACGTCCGACCTCGACGAATTCGCGATCGCGGCGTTGCAGTCCGCCCCAGTGGACTCCTACGGGGTGGGAACGTCCCTGGTCACCGGTTCGGGGGCTCCGACCGCGAGCATGGTGTACAAGCTTGTCAGCCGGGCTGATGATTCCGGCCAGTTCGTCTCCGTGGCCAAGGCAGCGAAGAACAAGGCCAGTGTGGGCGGCCGGAAATACGCGCTGCGCAAACTGGACCACCACGGGATCGCCACCCAGGAAATCGTAGGAATCGGCCAGCGTCCCCAGGACGACGGAAACGACCGCGCCCTGCTGCAGCAGTTCGTCAAAAACGGCGAACTGCTTCCCGGCTGGATAGGGCATGAAGGAGTGATGCGTGCCCAGGAGCGGCACGCAGCCAGCATGCTCGAGCTTCCTCCGGTGGTCAACCGGCTTCAGCGCGGAGAAGCAGCAATTCCCACGGTTTACGAGGAGTACTGATGTCCAAAGCCTTGATAATTGTCGACGTCCAGAACGACTTCTGTGAAGGCGGCGCCCTGGCAGTGGAGGGTGGCGCCGCCGTCGCCGGTGCCATCAGTGACTACCTGGACGCCAACCATCAGCACTTCGACCACATCGTCGCCACGCAGGACTGGCACATCGAACCCGGCGCACACTTCTCCGACGAACCTGATTACGTCGACAGCTGGCCGCCGCACTGCGTCGCCGGAACGAAAGGCGCGGAGCTGCACGAGGACCTCGACGACGAATACATCCAGGCGTACTTCCGCAAAGGGCAGTTCACGGCCGCCTACTCGGGCTTCGAGGGCGTGCTGGCGCCCGAAGACGAGGTTCCCACTGGCGAACTTGCCCCGGGGACGACGCCTGCCAGCCTGCCCGTAACGGGCGTCGACGACGAAGCGATCGGCCTGGACGACTGGCTCCAGAGCCATGATGTGGAGGACGTGGTGGTGGTGGGCATTGCCTCCGATTACTGCGTTCGTGCCACGGCATTGGATGCGGTTCAGGCAGGCTACTCCGTCACGGTCCTGCGCAAGCTCACAGTGGGCATCGCCGAGGACCTCGAGGAGGCCTTCACCGAGATGGAGCTGGGCGGCGTCGACGTCCAGTAGCCTGCCCTGGCCGGGCTACTGGACTTCCTGCCTGCCTGTCTGCCTGCTGCGGCTACTTCCTCCCGACGAACCAGTCCTGGAGCTTGCGGAGCCGGCTCTGGAGTTGATCCTCGCTCGCCTGCGCGACGGCGGGGCCGCCGCAGATCTCGCGGAGCTTGTTGTGGATCACGCCATGGGGCGTACCCGTCCGGGCGGACCAGGCTGCCACGTTCTTGGCGAGCTCGTTCCGCAGGTCCATCAGCATGCGGTGGTCGGGGACGGCCGGCGCCTCCGGAGCGGACAGCGACTGCTTCTTCCTGCGTGACTGCTGCTCGTGCTGGCGCTGGCGCAGGAGGGTGCCCACCTGTTCGGCGTCCAGGAGCCCGGGAATGCCCAGGAAGTCCAGTTCCTCCTCGGAACCGATGTCCCCGCCCGTGCCGAACTCACCGCCGTCGAACAGCACCCGGTCGAAGGACGCCTGCGAATCGAGGGCTTCGAACTTTCCCTTCGTGAGGGCGTCCGAGGCCTTCTCTTCCCTGTTCGCCTCGGCCATCAGCGATTCTTCGGCGTCGAAGAGGCCGTCGCCGTCGCTGTTGTCCGGCCGGTCCAGCGCATGGTCGCGTTCGGCCTCCATGGAGTTGGCCAGGACCATAAGCGGCGGCACCGAGGGCAGGAACACCGACGCCGTTTCACCGCGTTTTCGGGCACGCACAAAGCGCCCCACGGCCTGGGCAAAGAACAGCGGCGTTGAAGTGGAGGTCGCATAGACACCTACGGACAGGCGCGGAACGTCCACGCCTTCGGAGACCATGCGCACCGCCACCATCCAGCGCTTGTCGCCTTCGGAGAATTCCTCGATCTTGCTCGAGGCTTTGGAATCATCGGACAGGATCACGGTGGGCGATTGCCCGGTGATCTTCTTCAGCTGGCCGGCGTAGGCCCGGGCATCTTCGTGGTCGGTGGCAATGACCAGGCCGCCGGCGTCGGGCACAGTGCGCCGCACTTCACTCAGCCGCTTATCTGCGGCAGCAAGGACCGCCGGGATCCATTCACCGGCGGGATTCAGGGCTGTCCGCCAGGCCTGGGAGGTGACGTCCTTGGTGACGGCGGCTTCGCCCAGGGACGCGGCCATCTCGTCACCGCCACTGGTACGCCAGCGCATCTGCCCGGAGTAGGCCATAAAGAGCACCGGCCGCACCACGTGGTCACGCAAGGCGTTGCCGTAGCCGTAGGTGTAATCGGCACGCGAGCGCCGGATGCCGTCGCGGTCCTCCGCGTACTCCACGAACGGGATCGGGGAGGTGTCGGAGCGAAAAGGGGTTCCGGTAAGCGCCAGGCGCCGCACGGCCGGATCGAAGGCCTCCCGCAGGCCGTCACCCCAGGACAATGCTTCCCCACCGTGGTGGATTTCGTCGAGGATGACCAGTGTCCTGGCGGCCTCGGTCTTCGCCCGGTGCAGCAGCGGCTTGCTGGCAACCTGGGCATATGTAACTGCGACGCCGATGAAGCCACGCCCGTGCTGGCCGTCGGAATTCTTGAAGTTCGGGTCGATTGCAATGCCTACCCGGGCTGCAGCATCGGCCCATTGGCGCTTCAAGTGATCCGTCGGAGCCACGATTGTGACGCGATTGATGGTGCCGCTCTCAATCAGGAGGGAAGCCACGCGCAGGGCAAAGGTGGTCTTACCCGCACCCGGCGTAGCTACGGCAAGGAAGTCCCGCGGAGAATTCCGCATGTAGAGGTCCAGGGCCTCCTGCTGCCAGGCACGCAGCTTGGGGGCTGTGCCCCAGGCCGCGCGTTCAGGGTAGGCGGGGGGCAGGGAGGGACCGCCAAAAAGGGTTTCCGTCACGCGGACCCCACCCCCGTCTGCTCCTTGACCCGCCCGGCGGGTCCACCCGAGGCGGGGCCGCTGCGGGCAGCCGCAACAATTCCGAGCAAGGCCGCTGCAGCCAGCGAAACCCAAATAACCACAAAAACACCAATCTGTTCCGGATGCGCCGGATCGCGCAGTGCTGCAAACAATGTTCCGGCGCCGGCTGTGCCGGCGACGGAACCCAGTTGGTCCGACAGTTGCAAGGAGGCCGAGTTACGGCCCCGCTCATTCGCCGTCGACAAGTTCAGGACGAGGACCGACGTCGTTGAGAAGGAGGCCCCGATAGACAAACCTGTCAGCGCCCAGACCACCATGATGAGCCAGAACGGCGTTCCCGAAGCTGACAGGAGCGCCATTGCCGCGATGGAGACGCCGGTGGCCGCCGCAGCAGCAACCAGGATCCAATGCCGTTCAAGCCTAACCCGGCTTTGAAGGAAGGCCCCGATTGACCACCCCAGCGCGCCGCCAGTAAGGGCCAGTCCCGCCATCGCGGGCTGCAGGCCATGGGCGTTTACCAGCATGAGCGGAACAAAGGCTTCGGCCCCAAAAAAGGCCATGGCGAGCAGGCCGCGCGTCATCACCACACTGGGAAGGCCGTGCCCAAGCCGAAAGGCGCCCACGGGCAGCAATCGCGGCGCGGCCCAGGCAACAGCCAGGGCTCCGGCAGCCATAGCCGCTGCGAGCCACCACGACGCCTGCTCTGCGGTGCCGTGCAGCGCCCACTGGAGCACAAAGACGCCACTCCCCAATAAGAGCCCAAGCGTGCTGCGCCTCCTGCCCTGGGACGCGTCCATTGAGGGAGGCTCCGGTGCGCCGAGTTCCCTGATCCGCGGCCACACAAGGGCCAGCGCGCAGACGGTGATGGGAACCACGCCAAGGAAGACCCAGCGCCAGCTCACGCTCTGCGCAAGGTAGCCGGCTACCAGTGGCCCGATCAGTGAGGGAAGTACCCAGGCAGCGGACATCCACCCGAACACGATGGGCTGGAGCTTGCCCGGATAGGCTTCGCCGATAATGACGTAGAGTGCCACCACCAGCAGGCCCCCTCCAAGGCCGGACACCGCCCGGCCCACCGTCATGAGGAGGAAGGCACCGGAGAGTCCTGACACCAGGAGCCCGCCGACAATAAGGGCAAGCCCTGTCAGTAGCGCGGGCCTCGGGCCCTTCAAGTCGCACCAGGATCCGGCAGCTACAGTCGCCACCAGTGCAGCCGTCAGGAACAACGAAAATGCAAGGCCATAGGCGGATTCGCCGTTGAGTTCCCGTGCCACCACCGGCATCGCAGTGGCAACAGCCATGGCCTCAAAGGCGACAGAACCAACCAGGGCGATGATGCCGATGGTCAGGGGCCGGAAGGCCCGTGAAAGCGGCCCGCCCTCCACTACTTGGAGTTGCCCGGTCCGCCGCCTTGGCCGCCGCCGTCATTTCCGGGGCGAAGACCTTTGTAGATTTCCTTGCATGTGGGGCACACCGGGAACTTCTTCGGGTCCCGGCCGGGAGTCCAGACTTTGCCGCATAAGGCGATCACGGGCTCCCCTGTCATTGCCGACTCCATGATCTTTTCCTTGCGAACGTAATGCGAAAAGCGCTCCCGGTCGCCGGGTTCAACTTCCTCGCGGAGTTCCTCGCGCTCAATCGTGGCCGTGGAGTAACCGGCCCCGGGCCGCATGGGGTCATTCTCGAATGGATCCGGAGGCAGGGTAGTCATGCAACCCATCTTAGCCGTTACAGTCCTTGCCACTGGGGCTTGTTGTCATAGGCATGGCGGTAGTAGTCGGCCAGTTTTAGCGAGGATGCTGCCGCCTCATCAATGAGGATTGTGGTGTGCGGATGCATCTGCAGGACGGATGCAGCGCAGATGGCAGCCACGGGCCCTTCGACAAAATCACGGACCGTCTGTGCCTTTTGTGCTCCGGTTGCCACAAGGATCACATGCTTGGCCTCAAGGATGGTTCCCAGCCCCTGGGTCAGGACGTGGTGGGGCACCTCACTGATGCTCCCAAAGAAGCGCGCGTTGTCCTTGCGCGTCTGCTCGATAAGCGTCTTGATGCGAGTGCGTGAGGACAACGAGGAGCCGGGTTCATTGAATCCGATATGACCGTCCGTTCCTACGCCAAGGATCTGCAGGTCCACGCCACCAGCCTCGCTGATGGCCTCCTCGTAGGCCTGGCACGCGGCGGGGATGTCCGCCGCTGAGCCATCCGGGGCGTGCACGTTTTCCGGTTTGATGTTCACGCGGTCGGTAAACTCCCGACGAATGACCTCACGATAGGACTGCGGGTGTCCAGGTTCGAGGCCGACATACTCGTCCAGGACAAATCCACGGGCCTCACTAAAGTCAACGCCGTGTTCCTCATGTCGCCTGGCCAGTTCCTCATAGATGGTCAGAGGCGAGGTTCCGGTAGCGAGTCCGAGCACAGCGTTGGGCTTCCGTTGCAGGAGCAATTCAATGGCATCGGCCGCGAGGGCTCCGATCTGCCTGCTGCCAGGGAGTATGACCACTTCCATCGTCCACGACCTTTCTGTCCCACTAAGAGTGTTCCACGAATTACCGATTTAGCGATTTACCGGTTTACAGTCAGGCGGGCAAAGAGCTCGGGGCCGCGGGCGTCCAGCCACTCGCCGCCCAGCCGCACACCCCCGGCGAACAGAACGAGTCCCAGGGCCGGCCCAAAGAAGAGGTTGGCCCAGCCGGCCACCTGGCTCCCCGTGATGATCTGGGCAACCATCAGGGCCACTTCCGGGGTCACTAGCAGTGCCAGCACGAACATGCCGCCGAACTGGACGGCCAGGGTCTGCGCCACGTTGCCGGGCGGCTTCTTGAAGGGGCTGTCCCCAGGCAGCGGAACAACCACCGTGTAGCGGGCCGACACCACCGAGGACAGCCCCAATCCGGTAAAAAGTACCCCCAGCGACAATCCGAGCTGGTTGGGCAGAAGCTCCCATTGGCCAGTCACGAGCATTGGGAGGACCGTGAAAACCACCACGACGGGAAAGCCGAACGCCAGGCAGGCGAGGGACCGCCCGAGGCGGTCATGCACGCCCTTCACGCCGGTGGCCAAATGCAGCGCGAAGGCGGTGCTGTCGTAGGAAACATCAGCGGATATGGCCCAGGAGAGCAGGAATGCCGTCATGGGCCCCAGCAGGGACAGTGCCTCAAAACTCCCGCCCTGCCGGCCGGAAAAGAACAGGATTACCGGGAGCAGGGGAAGAACCACCAGGGACGCTGCGTAGCGGGGATCCTTCAGCCAATAGATCAAGGCGCGGGCGGTGATGGCGCCGGTCGGAGTGGCCGGCAGGACCCGAAACAGGCCGAGCTTCCCGGAACCCTTCCGCGCAGTTCCCGCATAGGGCGGCGTGACGAGTGCATGCTGCAGAAGCAGCTTCCAGAGCCACAACAAACCAACCAGCGTAGCCAGGGCAACCAGGAGCTTGAGCACGCCGCCACCAAAATCCCCGGCATATAGCTCTCCACCAAGCGACCACGCTGCGCCCAGCGGGGTCCAGGCGAGCGTGTGCGCGAGCCGGGGCAGGAACGCGCCGGAACCCGTGAGGCCTTGGGTGGCCGTGGCGATAAGCGGACCGAGCAGCATCAGCGGAATGAGGAAAACAATGCTGCTGACGTCCTTGAAACGGCGGGAAGACGCCAGGCTGGCGGTCGCCGTCGTCGCTACCTTGGACAGCACCACGCACGTAGTGGCGCCCAGGACCGCACCGATCAAGGCGCCAAAAACCGACGGAACGCTCCGCCACCACGTCGCCGTCGTGGCCAGCGAGATGACGGCTGTGGCCAGTCCGGGGACACCAATGAAGCCGGCAAGGGTCAGCCCGGCCAGGAGCTGTGGCATGGGAATGGCCGCGGTGGTGAAGCGGGCGGGATCCAGGGTCATGTCCGCGGCCGACGCCAGCAGCGGAATCACCAGCCAGCCCAGCATCGCCCCGGCGCCGCCAAGGACCACTACAGCATGCGCGGCACCTGGATCCGCCCAGCGCAGGGCGACGAGGATGGCCACGAGGACAGCGGCTAGGCCCAGCGCGTAGAGTCCGCCTATGACCATGCCGATGACCTGGCCGGGACTGCGGCGAAAGCCATTGAGCAGCAGCCTGAATTTCAGGCTTAGAAGGTGCGCAACCATTCCAGCCCCTCGGTATTGGTGCCGCCTCCTACCAGTTCGACAAACCGCTCTTCAAGGCTTGAGCCGTTTCGCACTTCCTCCACTGTTCCGGCAGCCAGCACCCTGCCTCCCGCTACCACTGCAACGTGGTCGCACATGCGCTGGACGAGGTCCATGACGTGGCTGGAGACAATGACCGTTCCTCCGGAAGCGACATAGCGCTCCAGGATGCCGCGGATGTTGGCAGCCGACACCGGGTCGACTGATTCGAACGGCTCGTCCAGCACCAGCACGCGAGGTGCGTGGATGAGTGCGGAGGCGAGGGCGATCTTCTTGGTCATGCCCGCCGAGTAGTCAACCACCAGCGTGCCCCCGTCCGCCGCGAGGTCCAGGGCCACCAGCAGCTCGGCTACCCGCTCGCGGACCACGTCCCGCTCCATGCCCCGCAACAGCCCGGCGTACGTAACCAGTTGCTCTCCCGTCAGCCTGTCGAACAGCCGGACGCCGTCGGGGAGGATCCCCATGAGCTTCTTCGCCTCAAGCGGATGCCTCCAGACGTCGACGCCGTGGACCACCGCAGTGCCGAAGTCGGGGCGCAAGAGCCCGGTGGCCATGGACAGGGTGGTCGTCTTGCCTGCACCGTTGGGTCCCACCATGCCGTAGAAGGAACCGGCTGGAACGTCCAGGCTCAACCCGTCGACGGCGACCTTGCCACCAAATCGCTTGGCCAGGCCCTGAAGCGAAAGGGCAGGGGCGGGTGCGGAGTCAGAAGTCCCTGGCACGAAGGGCGGGTCGGGATGAGGTTGGCTCATGCCACCACCCTACTGCCGGCTTCAGCAGCTGTGGCGAAGGCTTCAGCAGCTGTGGCGGCCTAGTAGCTGTGGCGGGCAGGGCCCGCTCGTACTGCGGCGGCCACGGCAGCTGGTGTCCGAGTTCAAAGGCGGCACGAAGCCACCAGCGGGGATCGCGCAACGCGGCGCGGGCGATGAAAACGCCGTCGGCCTGGCTCGTGGCGACGGCATGCTCGGCCTGGCCTGACGACGTCAGGAGTCCCACAGTGCCGGTCGGTATCCCGGCCTCACGGCGTATCCTTTCCGAGAAGCCCGTCTGGTAGCCGGGGCCGGCTTTGATCTGCTGGTGCGCGACTGCTCCACCGCTGGAGACATCCACCAGGTCGACTCCGTGTTCGGCAGCCTGTCGCGCCAACCGGACCGACGTTTCCACGTCGACTCCCCCTTCGGCCCAGTCTGTCGCCGAAAGCCGCAACAGCAGCGGCATGCTATCAGGTATCACGGCGCGGACGGCGTCGACAACAGCCAGAACGAGCCGGTTCCGGCCCTCCTCGCTGCCTCCCCAGGAGTCCTCGCGCTGATTGACCAGCGGGCTCTGGAACTGGTGCAGGAGGTAGCCGTGGGCAGCATGGATCTCCACGGTGTCGAATCCGGCGTCTACGGCACGCCGTGCAGCAGTCCGGAAATCGTCAATGACGGCGAGGATTTCACTTTCCGTCATGGCCCGGGGTTGGGCGTAGCCGTCGAACGCGTCGCTTCCAGGACCAACGATGCCCCAGCCACCGTCTGCCGGCGGCACCGAGCCGCGCTGCTCGGCGAAGGGCCAGTAGGTGGAGGCCTTTCGCCCTGCGTGGGCAAGCTGGATGCCGATCTTGCCTCCCACCGCACTGTTGCGGTGAACAAAGGCGATGATCCGTTCCCAGGCTTCAGCCTGCTCGTCAGAGTAGATGCCGGCATCCCGAGGGCTGATCCGTCCCGCCGCGTTCACTGCGGCGGCCTCGGTCAGCATGAGTGCCGCTCCCCCGGTGGCGAAGGAGCCAAGGTGGACCAAGTGCCAGTCGTTGGGGATACCTTCCCCGCCGTCCTCTGGGAGACAGCTGTACTGGCACATGGGAGAGACCCACCCTCGATGCGGAAGCTCGAGGGAGCGCAGCCGCAGGGGCGTGAAGAGGGCAGGTACGGGCATTAGAACAGGACTCGGGCGAGGCCCTGACGCGCCTTGGCAACCCTCGGATCGGCCGTGCCGACGACGTCGAAGAGCTCCAGCAGGCGTACACGCGCGGTCTCGCGTGGTGCCCCGAAGTTGCGCCCTATGAAGGAAATGATGCGGTTGAAGCCGTCCTCGATGTGCCCGCCGGAAATATCGAGGTCGGCCACAGCGAGCTGAGCGTCGATATCATCCGGCTCGTCGGCGGCCCTCTGCCTCAGGGCGTCGGCATCGGCAGCGGAAGGTTTCTCCAGGCGCTGCATGAGTTCGACCTGGGCAAGCCCGGCCTTGGCTTCGGCGTCGGACGGCATCTCCGCCAGCGCCTTCCGGTAGGCTGCGGCTGCTGCCGCATAGTCGCCGGCCTCGATGGCGTCAAAGGCCGCCTGATGGTGGGGCGGAAGAGGAGCCTGCGCAGGCTCGGCGTTGGGCGTTGCTCCGCCCACATTGCCCGTAACGCCGTTGGCGGCGGCGACTTTCAGGAGTTCGTCCATCAGCGGGCGGATCTCGGCCTCGCCGGCGGAGCCTTGGAAAAGGGGCACCGGCTGGCCCTTGACCACAGCGATCGCCGTGGGCACGGCCTGGACCTGGAATGCCTGCGCCAGCTGGGGAAACGCGTCAATGTCCGCGGCCGCGAGGACCAGCCTGCCGCCGTAACTTTCGACGACGGCCTCCATCGACTCCAGCAGGTTGGAAGACTCCGGCGAATAGCGGGCCCACAGAACAAAGACAACGGGAACCTGGCCCGAAAGCTCAACCAGGTCCTGGAAATTGGCTTCGGTGGCGTCCACGCGGAGGGACGGACCCTGGCCGTTGGGAGCATCGTTCCCGCTTTCCGTTCCGCTGACTCCGTTAGCGGCAGTGCGACCGGGCGCCGCAGCAGGTGCGGGTGGTGCCTGGCGCCTCAGGGAGGAGAGATCGACGGCGCCACGCAGGTTGAGATGGCTGGCGGCAGGGGGGACGGGACGTGATCCTGGCGAACTCATAACGTCCACTCTAACCGCTGCCGGCCAACCAGCCCGCGAGCTACTTGAAGCTCGCCCCCACAAGGCCGCGAGTGGCGGCAACGAGCTTCATGGGCTCCTTCGACTCAGCCGGCGGAATGTAGACCGCCACCGACTCGGCGAAGTTCATGACCATGCCCGTGCCGGTCTCCTTGCCGCCCGCGAAGACGGCGGATTCATCGTTCAGCAGCAGCTTGTCACCCTCGGCCTTCGGGCTGCCGTCCAGCGCGAAGTCCAGGCGGCCCACAACGAGCGCCCCTCCATCAGAGGTCCTGAACACCACTGTGGCCTCGGGAATGACCTTGTGGGTGAACGTGAAGTTGCCGTTGACGCCCTTCTCCACAGTGTCTGCCTGATAGGCGAGCGTGCCGGCGATGTAGGGCGAGGAGGTGCTCTCTGCCAGCTTGTCCTTGAAGGCCGAGTCGGCATTGGTCAGGCGATCGGCCAGGCCGTTCAAGGCCTCGCTTCCGCTGTACTGCAACTCGGCTTTGTCGTCGGCAGCAACCGTCGAGGTACCGCCACGGGGAATTGCGGGGAACGACGTTCCGGGCTGCAACGGTGCCGTGCTCGTGAGCTTGTAGTTCTCCCGGGGGGCGGCCTGTACCAGCGTCAGTACCTGGGGAACGACATTGCCCTCGCCTTCGGTTACTGCAATAACGGAGCGCGGCCAGGACCGCTGGCTGCTGACCACACTGGTCAAGAGCTTGCTGGCCCGGACCGGCATACGAGCCTCGTAGCTGCCAACCTGGGAACGGATCTTGTAGTTCTGGGTGCGAACCTGGAGCTCCATCCGGTCTACGCGCGGCTCGAGCTTGGTCGCGTCCTTGGCAGCATCACCGGCTGCGACGGCGCTGGACACCTGTTCCAGGATGCGCTTGAGCTGGGAATCCAGCACAACCGGAGCATCGGCAGGGGCAGGGGATTCGCTCGAATTATTCGTGGGCGACGGCTCGGGTGTCTTGCTTGCCTGGGCAGCCACGGCCGTGCCCGCCACGAGCACGGTGGCAAGGGCAGCCGCCAGGGCAGGAACGCGCCGTACCCTACCGTCCTTGGAGGAAGCGCCCTTGGAAGCGGCGAATCCCGAAGCCGTCTGCACGCCCGAGGTCACCTCGGGATTGAATTCTTCCGGAGTTCCCGATCCGGTTCCCGATCGGCCAGGCGAGCCCGGTCCCCGGCCTTTACCCAGCAGCGATGCGAGGAACGGCAGGGCAGCACCGGCGAGGATGATGATAATGCCAAGCACGATCAGGGGAACGGCCAGCGGAGTGGTCGCATTATTGGGGAACGTCATGGACACCGACGCCGGCGCGGCCTTGGTGCCGTCGCTGGCCAGCAGGAGTGACCACTCGCCGTCGGCCGGCGGATTCCACGTGTAGTCGAGTTCGCCGCTGGCGTTCTCGACGCTGACCCAAAGGTCGGATGCGGCGGGCGACGGCGCTGTGGCCTCGCCTTCGCTATGCCCCACCTGGAGGGCCTTGTTGTCTTCGGATACGCCGGAAACGGTGTTGTGCGCGGTCTTGCCGACCCAGGCGGCGACGTCATCCGGACGCCCGGCCGCCAGGACGAAGTTTCCTTCCCCCTTGACGCTGATCTTGACCGGTTCGCCGTTGAGCGTGCGAAGCTTTTGGTCGATCACCGTCAATGGAGCGGCCTTGGTGTCTGCCGGTGCCGTTGCCGTTACGGTTTCGGCGGGGGCCCAGAAGGTCAGCTGGCCGATACCGGCCAGCAGTGTCAGCAGGCCAAGCAGCACCAGCGATACTGCAGTCTTCAAGCGCACAGGAATCCCTATCATCAGCGGTTGTTGAGGTTCAATAGTAACCGTTTTGTTACCAAGCCCTCAGTTGAGTGTCCCCTTAGGCCCCCTCCAGACCACACCTTCCGGGCTCCCCAGGCCCTCAAATCCGCGGTCCTGATAGTGTTTGCGATGATCATCACACCGGCCTTGCCAAGGCTCCGCGGCGAACTGAAAAGGCAGTAGACACCAGTGACAGAGCAGAGCGATCCGACCCTTCGCGAACGGACCGACGGCGCCACGAATCCTGAGAAGGGTGACGGCCCAAACCACCCTCCCGGAGCCCTCCTGGCCGTACTGCGTCGCCTGCGCCGACCCATTCCCGGCGCCCAGCCCAGGGTGCGCTTCGAGATGCCGCCCGAAGAAGAGGATGGACTCGCGGCGGGGGCCGAGAAGCAGGATTTCGGTTCGCCGGGTCCACGGATGTCCGCCCAGCACCCCGTTTACGTAGGGTTCATGGGAACGGTGGGAGTGGGCGTCGCGCTGCTGCTGTATTACATCGCGATGAACACTACCCAGCTGCTCCTCTGGATCGTTGCAGCCCTGTTCATCGCCCTCGGGCTCGACCCCGTGGTCCGCTGGCTGGAGGGCAAGCGGCTGCCGCGCCCCATCGGCATCCTCGTTTCCGTCTCGGCGCTATTCCTTGCCGTCATCGGCTTTTTCGCCACACTCATTCCCACCATCGTGGAGCAGGTCTCAGAGCTGGTGCGGCAGGCACCGGATTGGATTCGGGGATTCCTGAACTCCGAGTTCTTCCTCACGATCGACGCCCAATTTGGCGTGCGAAACCGCATCACCGAAGAACTGGACAAGTTCGTGAACAATCCCGAAGCCATGGGCGGCATTTTCGGCGGGGTCCTGGGGTTCGGAACCACGGTGGCCAACGCGCTTTTCGGCGCCCTGATCGTCCTGGTCCTGAGCCTCTATTTTCTTGCGGCCCTTCCGGCCATGAAACGGTGGGCTTATCGTCTGGCCCCGCGTTCCCGCCGCTCCCGCGTTCAAGCCCTGTCTGAGGCGATCACGGGTTCAGTGGGAAATTACGTGATCGGCCAGGCCTGCGTTGCCTTGCTGAATGCGACCTTCGCGTTCATCGTGATGTCCATTCTTGGGGTCCCATTCAGCGTGCTGCTGGCCTTCGTTGTGGCCCTGCTTGCCTTCATACCCCTTGTTGGCGGCGTTATCGCGGGCGTAGTGGTGATCCTCGTATCCCTGACCCTCGGCTGGCAGACGGCGCTGGTCTTTGCCATCTGCTACTTCGCCTACCTGCAGTTCGAGGCGTACTTCATCTCACCCCGCATCATGCAGCGGGCCGTTGCCGTGCCGGGAGCCGTAGCCGTGATCTCCGTGATCGCCGGCGGAAGCCTGCTGGGCGTGCTCGGCGCCCTGATCGCGATTCCCACAGCCGCTGCCGTGATGTTGCTGATGAAAGAGGTCTTCATCGCAAGGCAGGACAAGCATTAGGCAACTCGTGCCTAATGCTACGGCGCAAGAAGGTTACGCCGGAGCGGTTGCCACCGCGCCCGTCCATTCCTGGGCGAGACCGCCCGGTCCCGCTCCGGCCTCTGTGACGTCGTCGATAATCTCGTTCAGGACACGGGCGGCATACTTTTCTCCCACCCACAGGTGTTTGGCACCCGCGATGCCCACCACTCGCGCCTGGGGCACGAGGGCAAAGCGTTCGGCAGCTTCAACCGGCCGCAAATAGTCATCGTGTTCAGGAACGAGGACGGTGAGGGGCTTGCCGGCGGCTCCCCACTCCTTCAGGTGGACGTCTGTTGCCCGGTGCAGCGGCGGAGACAGGAGAACAGCGCCCTCAATCGAGGATGCAACAGGCTCTTCGGCCCCGTACATCAGCGCAAGTTCGGTGCCGAAGGACCAGCCCACGAGCCAGCGGTTGGGAAGTCCGCGTTCGACGGCGAAGCGCACCGCGGCCTCGACGTCGTAACGCTCCCCGATCCCCTCTTCAAAGCTGCCTTGGCTGGTGCCCCTCGGCGAGGAAGTGCCGCGCGTGTTGAAGCGCAGGACCGCGATCCCCGTCAGGGCCGGGAGGCGATACGAGGCCTTCCGGTAGACATGGGAGTCCATGAATCCGCCGTGGGTGGGCAGAGGGTGCAGGGTGATCAGGGTCGCCGTAATCGGACCGGACTCGGGGAGCGCCAGTTCACCGACCAGGAGCTTGCCGTCTTCGGTGACAAACTCCACGTTCTCGCGCCGTGCAGGGAGGACCGTTGATGCCCGAATAGGGGTCGGCGATTCCGACGTGCTGAAAACGAGCGAGGAGGGGTCGAAAGTCATGCCTCCAAGCTTAAGCCAAGGATTTAGCGGTAGCGGTAAGTCCTGGACGCCCAGCAGTTCGTGTGCCAGTGCCGGCGTTCGGCCAGGCCGGCCGCCTCACCGAACAGGTGGTCATCGGACCACACAACCAGATGCGCAATTCCCGGGAGGATCGCCGTCGAGCAGCCAGGGCAGATGTATTGCTTCTCTGCGTTCCTGGCGGTCATGGTGCGGACCATCCAGTCGCCGTCGGGGGCGCTTTCATGTCGCGCTATGCCGGCACGCGCCCGCTCAAGGTCCAGTTCCGGAGCAGTTTCCGGGCGGGCCCTTCCGCCCTTTCCGGAAGCGGGACGGCGCGGGCGGTTAGAACGGGGCATTCCTCTATTCTGCCGCAGGCGGGCAGCGGGAGCCGGTAAGGTTGGCCGGGTGCGACTCGTCATTGCCCGTTGTTCTGTTGATTATGTTGGCCGGCTCAAAGCCCACCTCCCGCTAGCTACGCGCCTGCTCCTGGTGAAGGCCGACGGCTCGGTCCTGGTCCATTCCGACGGCGGTTCCTACAAGCCGCTGAACTGGATGAGCCCCCCGGCAACCCTGCGCGTGGCCAGCGCCGACGACAGCGTGGTGGAGGAAGGGGTCGTGGAACAGTGGACCGTCCAGTCCGCCAAGACTGATGACCGGCTCATCATCAACATCCATGAACACCTGCATGACACCTCACATGAGCTTGGCCTGGATCCTGGGCTCATCAAGGATGGCGTGGAAGCGGATCTGCAGCGGCTCCTTGCCGAGCAGATCGAGACGCTGGGGCCTGGCTTTTCACTGATCCGGCGCGAATACTTCACGGCGATTGGTCCCGTGGACATCCTCGCTCGCGACGCCGACGGCGCGACTGTGGCGATCGAACTCAAGCGCCGCGGCGACATCGACGGCGTCGAGCAACTTACGCGGTACCTGGAACTGCTCAACCGGGATCCCCTTCTCGCCCCGGTACGCGGCATCTTTGCCGCCCAGCAGATCAAGCCGCAGGCCAAGGTCCTGGCCAACGACCGCGGTATCGACTGCGTGACCCTTGACTATGACGCCATGCGCGGAGTTGATGACAGCGAATCCCGCCTCTTCTGAAACCGCCCAGGAAAGCCGGTCCTAGAATCGAGTTATGACTCCCCCCGAACAGCCCTCAGCGCCATCTGACGCTACCCGCGAGCTCGTTTTTGGCACGATCGTCACGGACGGGCGGGTGATCGAGGACGGGATCCTCGCGGTCGAGGGCGATCGGATCGTCCATGCAGGACCCGCGACTGATTTCGATATTCCAGCCTTCGGGGATGCCGGCCGAAGGGTCTTCCCGGCGGGCTGCTACATCTTCCCCGGGTTCGTGGACCTGCACTGCCACGGGGGCAACGGCGGAGACTTCCCCGAGGGCGAGGAAACCTCAGCGCGGAAGGCGATCGACTTCCTGCACCGTTCGGGCACCACGACTTTCCTGGCAAGCATGGTGACCGCACCCCGGGAAGACCTCCTGCGGGGCATCCGCCTCTTCGTCAAGCTCGCGGACGAAGGACTCATTGCTGGTATCCATCTGGAGGGACCTTTCCTGTCCCATGCCCGCTGCGGAGCCCAGAACCCGGCCTACCTCCTGGACCCGGATCCTGCCCTCATGGAGGAACTGATTGGAGCCGCCGCCGGAAAGCTGGCCACCATGACATATGCGCCGGAACTGCCCGGAGCCGGAGCATTGGTGGACCTGATGACCTCGCATGGCGTCACTCCCTCACTGGGCCACACAGACTGCGATGACTCTACGGCTGCAGCCTCGCTGGCAGCCGCCAGGGAAGGGCTCGAGTCTGCCGGGTTCGACGGCGTGAGTTCGCTCCCCACCGTGACCCACCTCTTCAACGGGATGCCCCCAATGCACCACAGGGCCCCCGGCCCCGTGGCGGCCTGCCTCCGAACGGCACAATCGGGCAAAGCCGTCGTGGAGCTGATCGCAGATGACGTACACCTTGATCCACGAACAGTCGCCACGGTGTTCCAGCTCGTGGGAGCCGCGAATATCGTGCTCGTGACGGATTCGATGGCAGCCGCGGGCCTTTCTGACGGAAGCTACATGCTTGGCCCCTCCCCCGTAACCGTGCAGAACGGCGTTGCCACCCTTGACGCCACAGGCTCGATTGCCGGGGGCACGGCGACCATGCTGGACGTTGTCCGGTGCACGGTGGCTGCGGGGGTTGGCCTCGCTGATGCGGTCTTCGCGGCCACGGCTGTCCCCGCTGCCGTCCTGGGAGGGTCGGATGAGATCGGGGGCCTTCGGCGAGGACTCTGTGCTGATGCCGTTGTGGTGGACCGGGATATTGCCCTGGCCGGGGTCCTCCGCCACGGCCAATGGTTGTCCTAGGTATTCCGGTTGGCGTTTCCAATCAACAAGCTGCCTGCCGGGTTTACCTTTTCTTTACATAAAATTTAAGTGCTTTTCTGCATTAGACCGTTGACCTCCTGCATTCGCCATGAAAGTCTAAGAGCAGTCTTTGTGTAGGTGTTTTTCATGCTCGCAAGACGTGTTGCGAGCGTGAAGCTCCTGCAACACCAGCCAGTGTTATCTGGTTGGGGGCCAGGTCTTCTCGCGGAGTAACCAAAGTCGGCACGCGGTGTGCTGGACTTAGAAATGTTCCACAATGAGGAGAAATAAATGGCACTGGGAACCGTCAAATGGTTCAACGCCGAAAAGGGCTTTGGCTTCATCACCCCGGACGACTCCGATGGGGATGTCTTCGTTCACTACTCTGAGATCCAGACCGGCGGATTCAAGACCCTCGATGAGAACCAGCGCGTTCAGTTCGAGATCGGCCAGGGCGCCAAGGGACCGCAGGCTACCGGCGTAACTGTCGTCTAGCATGAACCCTTGATTCTGCAACTGCAGATTCATCCAGTACGCAGGTTTCGGCATTTATGTCGGGGCCTGCGTATTGGTTTAAGCGCAGAAACAACACAAACTTTGTCATGAATGTTTACAGGCTAAATTAGTGGGTCAGGCAACAAGCTTCCTCAGCAGGCGTGCTGAATGCCTGACGGAGAGTCCCGGGAGATAGGCCCGGGTCAATGCCCGGCCCATGGCGGGTAATTGCAGCGGGTCCTGATAAAACATGTAGAGCGTCCGATAATCCGGCTGGAAGCGGGACTTGAAAGTCGCCAGGGAACGGAACCCGTAGACGGGTTCCAGGGCGTGCCCCACCACGTCCAGTATCCCGGCCAGGCCCACAGCCTGGCGCTCTATCTCGCCACGTTCACTATCCTCCGGACCCCTCGCCAGCGGAGACCCCGAGAGCGAGATCCTTTCCACAGAGGAACGAAGTTCAAGGACTGCAGACGCGATCAGGAATTCCATGACGCCGGGGAATCCATCGCCCCTCCGCCTCATGAAGTCCAGGGTCCAGCTCACTACTTTGCCCTCTTCATAGACAGGCAGCCAACTGGTGACCCCGTAGACCAGGCCGTCTGCATCCACGGCCAGGCAACAAAGGACGTCCTCGTCCATGAGTTCATCCACACTCCCCAATGTGAAGCCCATCTCGGGGACTTTTTTCTGGGCGGCCCACTCCTCGGACACCTCACTCAGCTGCGCGCGCAGATGCTGTGGCAGGTGGGAGTATTTGCCCCAGACCGCCTCGATCCCCATTTTCCTGGCGCGGTTCAGTGCCGTGCGAACGTTTTGCCACTCCTTGCCCTTGAATTCCAGCGAGCGTATGTCCAGCCGTGTCTCCTGCGCTACGGCAACCCGCTGGAAGCCGCGCGCCCTGAGCATTGGCCAGAGTTCGTCGGTGCAGGAGTAGAAGCAGGGCACAAGGGCATGTTCGGCGCAGTACTCCATGAACTCCGCTGCCGCCGCCGCATGTTGATCGCGTCGGCCGAAGGGTCCGGCCAGGGTCAGCGCCACGTTTCCATGCTGCTGATAGGCGACCGCGGCCTCCCCGCTGCGACTGAACCAGTATTTGTTTGGTTCCCAGAGGGCCATCCAGGACAGCGAGTCACCACCCCGCTTCACGAGGGACCTGGCCCTCGCCCGATCGTCGTCCCCGGACAACGTCCCATGGTGGCGTCGAAGCAGTAACAGCCAGACAGCGGCCAGCGCCACCAGCCAGAAGATTATTCCGGACCAGGAAAACAGAAACGATTCGAGGGGATCCCGGCCGGCGAAGATCCTGTTGTAGGAGCCCGGGATCGGCACGGGCAGGTATTGGCGGGACAGTTCCAAAAGCAGTCCCTGCCAGCCGCCGTCGCGCGTTAAGCCCCCGGCCGCGAACCAGGTAGCTGTGTACGCACCACTCAAGAACAACCATGTTCCCGCTACCAGCCACACCACCCTTCTACGCAGCCGGGCCCCCGATTCCACCCGGAAGTGTCCCCGATACGCAAAGAGGAGGACGGCCAGGACAAGCGGAACCAGGACAAGGGGCAGGATGTGGACAAAACCGGAACTGAGCAAGGCCCGGTGCGGCCGGCCCGAGTAATTGGGGATCATGGCAAATAGCGCGAGATACACGGTGGACAGGGCGACGAGGCCCAGCTGCATAAAGACAGCAATCCGGGCCGCCATCCGACGGCCTCGCCTCATGCCGTCCGCACAAATGAGCAGGAGCACGATGGGAACCACGGCCAAGGCCAGCCCAAAGGGCCCGTTGTAGGGCTGGCGTCCCAGCTCAAGGCAGCTGACGTCGACGCTGCCTCCGCAGTTTGCTTCGAGCTGGGTCAGTGTCGGCAGCGGGTTGAGGACCACGTCACGGAGGAGCGCCAAGGGCCCCGCAGGGCTCTTGGCGACGGCGGTCAAAATAGGGCCTACTGCGAAAATGGCCACCATCAGGGCCAGTAGATTACGGACCTCGCGTCCCGTGGAGCGGTGGAGGTGCAGCGTTCCGTGATCGCTCTGGATCCAGAATCCCACGGCCAGGCCGCTGAGGGCACCAAGGAGCCCGACTACTGTTTCCGCATGGCCGATGTACAGCACAAGCAGGAGGGCTATCGAGACAACAGCCGCGCGGAGCCGGCGTTGCCAGAGCGCCGGAAGCAGGCCGCTGGCGGCGAGCGTGGCGGAAAGGACCGCGGCGTAGGGACCGATCAGGCGCGTCTCTGCCATAGAACCCAGCCACCCGTCGTCGGCGTAACGGGCCAGCTGGGTAATGAGCAGGTAGACAGTAAGACTCACAAACTGGCCACCGAAGAAGGCAGCCGCGGTTGCGACCGTGCCAAGGTTCCGCTCTGCCAACCCCAGCAGGACCAGGATCATCAGGCTTGCCGTCACATAGGCGAGGGGGTTTGTGGCAAAGAACAGGGACGTCCAGATGGACCACCATTCTCCGGCCTTGAGCCCGCCCAGGCTGACGCCCGCATGCCGAAGCAATGACTCTGGAGGACCGCCGAGGAAGCTTCCCGTCACGGCAGCGGTCCCGAGGAAGATGAACAGGACCAGAAGGGTGAACGGTGTGGACCGGAAATGGTCCAGGGCGCGCCGCATCGCCGTCCGGATCATGAAAGAGAGCGATGCCGGAGTTGCCTCGGCCAAACTCATTCCTGGATCCCCCAGCGCGCCGCAAGGAATCCGAGCGCATCCGCCATCCCCATTGATGGCGCATCCCAGGAGTGGCCAGTGTTGGCTATTTCCGTCGTTTTAACGCTGAAACCGGCATTGCGGGCAGCATTCGCCAACAGGTTCATATAGCCGATGAATTCCGGATCCCGGGCTCCGGCGCCGAAGTACACCGCGCTGCCCGGATAGCGTTTCTGCGCCATGAGCGTCAGGGGCGTTTGTTGGTCAAAGGCGGCCTCGTCGTCGCCATACGCAGCCTCTATAGTCTTTCGGCGCTCCTTCGCCAGGGCCGGTTCCTTCTCGCTGGAGAAAGCCAGGATGGAAGTGAAGATTTCGGGATGGCGCGTGCCCATCTGCATGGCACATGTCCCGCCGAAGGAGAAGCCTCCGACAGCCCACTTTCCGGGATCGGCGTCGACGTCAAGGTTCTGCCTGATCCAACTGGTCACGTCCTGGGACAAATAGGTATCGGCCTTCGCGATCCTGCTGTCCAGGCACAGCGTGTTTCCGTCGGGGGTGCCGTTGGGATCGGCCACCACCACCACCGGGGCGATTCCGTTATGGCTGGCCGCGAAGCGGTCCATATGGCTTCGCAGCGCCCCTCCCGTCAGCCAGTCGGACGGCGCGCCGGGTTGGCCCGAGAAGAGCACAAGGACAGGAAGCGAGGGACGCTGGGCAGCCTGGTAGGCCGGTGGAAGGTAGATAAAGGCGTCCCGTGCCTCAAAACCGGAAACAGTCCCGGGAATGGAGGCCTTTCGGAGGATGCCGTCCGTCGGCAGGTCATCAGTGGGATGCCACTGGGAAAGGGGCACTGCTTCGGCCGGCGCAGGCTGCCGCTTGAGGCTTTCCTCGAGGGGTGGAATGCGCGCCACTGCAGTTCCCATCAGGTCACCGAGGGTATGGTGCAGGCCAAAGTACCCATTGATCTGCACCGAAGAAAGGAGCACCACACCGAGGACCGCAACCACACCGGCTGCGCGTCCACGCCAGGAAGCGCGAGGGATCCTCAACAACAACAGGAAGAGGGCGGCCACCGGCGGGATTGACCACGCCAGGACCTCCGGGGGAAGCTCCGCCGGAAAAGTGGAGGTCACGAATATCAGCAGCCAATGGACCAGCAGGACGGTGCCCACTGCCAGCAGCACGGCCGCACCAACGTATAGCGGCCATTTCCCGGACCGGCGCCACAACAGGAAGAGTGCACCGCCAATACCCGCGAGGATGCTGAACCACCACAGCGGCCCGTCCACTAGACTGAGGTCGGCTAGGAAATCCACGGATAAGAAATCCACGCTCAGCGCCAGGTGCCAACACCGATGACGGGACCGGCCTCGAGCCACGACGATAGCCCTGCATAGGCGTCGAAGTTCATGGCCAGCAGCACGGTCTCGCCTTCGTGGCGCAATTCGACAATGACGACGTCGGGCTGCACTTTGACGAGTTCATCGTCCGATGGCTTGCGGCGCCCCAGCAATTCGAGTGAACTCCGGCGGAACCTGTGCTTGGGACGCACACTCAGGGACAGCAGCCGGAACCATTCGAGCTCCGTGTCCTGATAACGACAAACCCCCATCTGCCAGCCATGATTGGCCATGCGGATGGAGGCGTCGACCGTGCCCAGGGCGCGCCGCAGGTTATGGCGGCGCACCCCAAACAGGCACAGTGTAAAAATCAGCAACGAAAGCGCCGTTGCCAGGGCGATGAACGGCAGTAGAGAATCGTCCATCAAGGTAGTGCTATCGGATCCCCGCTGTAGCCGCGTCACCCATATTGGCGTTGTCAGCAACAATGACCACGCGGTTGTTGTCTACGGAGAAGAAGCCACCGTCCACAGCTACCGAGATGCGGTCACCGGAAACCGGCTGGATTGCCAGCTCGCCCTCGGCCAGAATGGCCAGGACGGGCGAGTGGCCCGGCAGGATTCCGATTTCACCATCACTGGTGCGGGCCTTTACCATTTTGGCCGCTCCGGACCACACGAAGTGGTCCGCCGCGACAATCTCAACCTCAAGTTCAGCCATGCTACTTGGTCTGTTCCTGGATCTTGGCCCACTGGCGCTCGACGTCATCCAGGCCACCGACGTTGAAGAACGCCTGCTCCGCGATGTGGTCCAGCTCGCCGTCGCAGATGGCTGCGAAGCCTTCCACAGTGTCCTTGATGGACACGGTGGAACCCTCGACGCCCGTGAACTGCTTGGCAGTGTAGGTGTTCTGGGACAGGAACTGCTGGATGCGGCGTGCACGCGACACGACGATCTTGTCCTCTTCGGACAGTTCGTCGACGCCGAGGATCGCGATGATGTCCTGGAGTTCCTTGTTCTTCTGCAGGATCTGCTTCACACGGACAGCCGTGTTGTAGTGGTCCTTGCCGATGTACTGGGGATCCAGGATTCGCGAGGTCGACGTCAGCGGGTCGACGGCCGGGTACAGGCCACGCGATGCGATTTCACGGGAAAGTTCCGTGGTCGCGTCGAGGTGCGCGAAGGTGGTGGCCGGCGCCGGGTCGGTGTAGTCGTCAGCGGGTACGTAGATGGCCTGCATGGACGTGATGGAGTGGCCCTTGGTGGAGGTGATGCGCTCCTGGAGCAGACCCATCTCGTCAGCCAGGTTGGGCTGGTAGCCGACGGCGGACGGCATGCGGCCGAGCAGCGTGGAAACCTCGGAACCGGCCTGCGTGAAGCGGAAGATGTTGTCGATGAAGAGCAGCACGTCCTGCTTCTGGACATCGCGGAAATACTCCGCCATCGTCAACGCTGACAGCGCGACGCGCAGACGCGTTCCAGGCGGCTCGTCCATCTGGCCGAACACAAGGGCGGTGTCCTTCAGGACGCCTGCCTCTTCCATTTCGACCCAGAGGTCGTTGCCCTCACGGGTACGCTCGCCAACACCGGCGAACACGGAAGTACCACCGAAGTTGCGGGCAACACGGGTGATCATTTCCTGGATAAGAACGGTCTTGCCCACGCCGGCGCCGCCGAACAGGCCGATCTTGCCACCCTTGATGTACGGGGTGAGGAGGTCGATGACCTTGATGCCGGTCTCGAGCATTTCCGTGGAGCCCTCGAGCTGCGCGAAGGACGGTGCCTTGCGGTGGATGGGCCAGTAGTCGGAAGCCTCGATCTCGGATTCAGCAACGTCCAGCGGCTTGCCGAGCACGTTGAAGATGTGGCCCTTGACGCCGTCGCCCACGGGCACGGCGATAGGGGAACCGGAGTCCACGACGGAGGTGCCGCGGACGAGTCCGTCGGTGGCCTGCAGGGCAATGGCGCGGACGAGGTTGTCTCCCAGGTGCTGGGAGGTCTCGAACGTGATGGTCTTGGTCGCACCGTTGAGAGTGATCTCGGTGGTAAGTGCGTTGTAGATCGCGGGGATTGCGTCAGCCGGGAATTCGACGTCGACAACCGGGCCAATAACACGTGCAATGCGGCCGGTGGCACCGGCCGTTGCGGCTACGTGTTCGGTAGCAGTGGCAGTCATCTCTCTCACTTCGCTCAGTAGATGGCGTGGGGTTAAGTTTATCTATTTGGTGCAGGGCGGCTTATAGCCAAAACCTCAACCGGTCAGGACGCCAGGGCGTCGGCACCAGCCACGATTTCGGAAAGCTCCTGCGTAATTTCGGCCTGGCGGGCCGTGTTGCGCAGACGCGTGTACTTCTTGATGAGATCGGTCGCGTTGTCACCGGCCGACTTCATTGCCCGCTGCCGGGCGGCAAGCTCGGAGGCCGCCGCCTGAAGCATGGCTGCGAAAAGTCGGGATTCGATGTAGCGCGGAAGCAGGGCATCGAGGACCTGCTCGGGTTCCGGCTCAAATTCGTACAACGGCAGCAATTCGGCCTCAGAGGCAGCTTCCTCTTCGACAACCTCGAGCGGAAGCAGGCGGATGACCGTCGGCTCCTGCGTCACCATGGACTTAAAGCGCGTGTATACGACATGGATTTCATCCACGCCGCCGTCTTCAAAGCTCGTGGCAAAGTCTTCCAGGAGGGCAGTGCCGATCTCCCGCGCAGTCTCGAACTGCGGTGCATCCGTGCTGCCGGTCCATCCGCGGGCGTACTGGCGGTTCCGGAAGTCGAAGTACGCCTGGGCCTTACGGCCGACGAGGTAAGTCTTCACTTCCTTGCCCTCTGCACGGAGAAGCTCGTTAAGACCTTCAGCCTGCTTCAGCACACTTGCCGAATAGGATCCTGCGAGGCCACGGTCCGAGGTGATTACCAGGACGGCAGCCCGACGGATCTGCTCCGGCTCGGTGGTCAGCGGGTGGTCGATCTCGCTCTGGCTAGCGACAGCAGAAACGGCACGCGTGATCGCGTTCGCGTAAGGCAGTGAAGCTGCTACGCGGGCGCGGGCCTTGCCGATGCGCGAGGTAGCGATCAGTTCCATCGCCTTGAAGATCTTGCGCATCGACGTCGTCGAGCTGATCTTCTGGCGGTAGACCCGGATCTGGGCTCCCATACTTATCCTTTCCTAAGATCCCGTTGGCCGGGACTGCCGGAAACCATCAGGTTTCCGGCAGTCCCTGCCAGCGAAACTAGCGCTTCTGCCTGACGATTTTTTCCTGGTCAACCTGCGCCTCATCGATGGCCTCGTGCTCCTCGTGTCCGGCGCCAACCAGGTGGTTGTCGCCTTCGCCGAAGAAGCCCTTCTTGAAGTCCACGATCGAGGTTTTCAAAGCAGCCACGGTGTCATCGTCCAGCACGTTGGTCTGTGCCAGCGTCGTGAGGATGGAGGACCGGCGCTTCAGGTGCTCAAGGAAGCCGGCTTCGAAGCGGTTGATGTCCTCAACCGGAACGTCGTCCAGGTAACCGTTGGTGCCTGCCCAGATGGAAACAACCTGGTCCTCAATGGGGAACGGCGAGTACTGGCCCTGCTTGAGCAGTTCCATGAGGCGTGCGCCTCGGGTCAACTGCTGGCGGGAAGCGGCGTCGAGGTCCGATGCGAACATCGCGAAAGCCTGCATGTCGCGGTACTGCGCCAGGTCCAGCTTCAAGGTACCGGAGACCTTCTTCATGGACTTGACCTGTGCTGCACCACCAACGCGGGACACCGACACACCAACGTCAACAGCAGGACGCTGGTTGGCGTTGAAGAGGTCGGACTGAAGGAAGATCTGGCCATCGGTGATGGAGATCACGTTGGTCGGAATGTAGGCCGAAACGTCGTTCGCCTTGGTTTCGATCAACGGCAGACCAGTCATGGAACCGGCACCGAGCTCGTCGGAGAGCTTGGCACAACGCTCCAGGAGGCGGGAGTGCAAGTAGAAGACGTCACCCGGGTAAGCCTCGCGTCCCGGCGGACGGCGGAGCAGCAGCGAAACTGCACGGTAGGCCTCGGCCTGCTTGGACAGGTCATCAAACACGATCAGGACGTGCTTGCCGCCGTACATCCAGTGCTGGCCAATGGCCGAACCTGCATAGGGTGCGAGGTACTTGAAGCCGGCGGGGTCCGATGCCGGGGAAGCCACGATGGTGGTGTACTCCAGCGCGCCGTTGTCCTCGAGGGTCTGGCGAATCGCCGCAATTGTGGACGCCTTCTGGCCGATGGCGACGTAGATGCAGCGGACCTGCTTGGTCACATCGCCCGAAGCCCAGTTGGCCTTCTGGTTGATGATGGTGTCGATCGCGATGGCGGACTTGCCGGTCTGGCGGTCACCAATGATCAGCTGGCGCTGGCCGCGGCCGATCGGGATCATGGCGTCGATAGCCTTCAGGCCGGTCTGCATCGGCTCGTGGACCGACTTACGCTGGGTTACGCCAGGAGCCTGGAGCTCCAGGGCACGGGTGGTCTCGGCCTTGATCTCGCCGAGGTCGTCAATCGGAACGCCCAGCGGGTCGACGACGCGACCGAGGAAGGCGTCACCGACCGGAACGGAAAGAACCTGTCCGGTGCGGTGGACTTCCTGGCCTTCTTCAATGCCGGTGAAGTCACCGAGGATAATGACGCCGATCTCGCGGACGTCAAGGTTCTGGGCCAGGCCCAGCGTGCCGTCTTCGAAGCGAAGCAGCTCGTTCGCCATGACCGAGGGAAGACCCTCAACACGGGCGATGCCGTCACTTGCGGTGGTCACGCGACCAACCTCGACGCGTTCTGCGTTTCCGGGTTCGTAGGACGCCGCGAACTCGTTCAACGCATTACGGACGTCGTCGGCGTTGATGGTCAATTCGGCCATCTGCAGTCCCTGCTCTCCTGTTTCGTGATCATCGTTGCTCACGATGACCGGTTTTTTGTATCAGTTAGTTGTGCTTGTCCCGCTAGCCGGCGAGTTGCCGGCGGAGCTCGCTCAGGCGGCCGATGACGGAAGCGTCAAGCACTTCGTCGCCAACCTGCACGCGGATTCCACCAATCAACCGAGGATCAACGTTGATGTTGATCTTCAGCTCGCGGCCGTACAGATTGTTCAGCCCCGCCTGGAGGCGGCTGGCCTGCGCATCCGTCAATGGACGGGTGACAGTGACGGTTGCGATCCAGCGCTGCTGGCGCTTTGCCGCAAGCCCCGCGAAGTTCGCCACAAGCTTTGCCGGCTTATATCCGCGTGGGTTCGATACTGCCTGGGCGATGAGAACCTTGGCTTCCTGGCTTGCGCCAGGAACCAGTTTCTCTGCCAGGGCGATCTTCGCTGCGGCAGATGCCTGCGGCTCAGACAAAGCACGCTGTACCTCGTGGCTGGAAGCAACGGCCTGGTTGAAGGCAAACAGATCGTTTTCCAGCGCTTCCAGCCCCGTGATTCCGGAGGCAGAAACGGCCGACTTGTTTTCAGCTACGGCGATGACCACCGTTGCGGCAAGGGTCTCGAGTGCATCGCCGATATCACGAGCCGAAGCCCAGCGTGAGCTGGCCAGTCCGGCCGCAATGTCCGCAGCATCAGCGGAGACTTTCCCGCTTAGGAGCTGCTTGACCAGCGCCGACTTTTCTTCTCCACTGCGGGAAGGGTCAGTCAGGGCGCGGCGCAAGCCGGCCGAGCTGTCTATTGTGCCCAGGATGCTGAAGAGTTCCTTGGCCAACTGCAGCGAAGCGAACGGAAGCCTCAGTTCCAGCTCGTCCAGCGCCTTGGTCAGCGATTCGCTCGATACGCCTGCCATTATTTAGCTGCACCTGCGCTCTGGGTCTCCAGTTCAGCCAGGAAGCGGTCCACAACACGTGCGGCACGCTCGTCGTCGTCCAGTGCTTCGCCAACGATGCGGCCGGCAAGCGTGGTTGCCAGCGTGCCGACCTCGGCGCGTAGCGCAACAACGGCGGCCTGGCGCTCGGACTCGATCTGCGCGTGAGCCTGCTCGGTGATGCGTGCAGACTCAGCTGCGGCCTTGGCCTTCAGCTCGGCAAGGATCTGGGCGCCTTCGGCGCGTGCTTCCTCGCGGATGCGGTTGGCTTCGGCGCGGGCGTCCGTGAGCTGCTGCCTGTACTCTTCAAGCGCAGCAGAAGCTTCGGCCTGGGCCTTCTCGGCCTTCGCGATGCCGCCTTCAATCGCCTCGGCGCGCTCGGCGAACGTCTTCTCGAACATCGGGACAACAAACTTGACCACGATGTAAAAGAGGACAGCAAAGCCGGCAAGGACGACGCCCATTTCCCAGAGGTTGGGAGCAAGCGGGTTGGCTGCCGCGGCGCCTTCAGTGGCGGCTGAGATGATCAGCTGATTCATATTTCACCCGTCCTATCTACTCGAATGTGGATTTTCGCTTGTTCCGGCTGGCTTAGCCGAGAACGAAGGCGAAGACCAGACCCAGGATGGCGAGGGCTTCAGTCAGCGCAAGGCCAAGGAATGCAATCGGCTGCAGGACGCGCTGTGCTTCCGGCTGACGTGCCACACCGTTGATGTACGCGGCGAACACGAGACCCACACCGATACCACCGCCAATGGCGGAGAGGCCATAGCCGATGAGGTTGAGGGAGCCGTTGATGGTGCCTTCCATTATTCTTCCTTTCAAGATGCCATCTCTGTGGCAGGTTGTTTGGGTTGCTTCATCCCCGCGAGGGGAAGTTTGATGGGTGCCTAGTGGCTTTCGGCGTGCAATGCGCCTTCAATGTAGATGGCGGTCAGCAGGGTGAAGACATAGGCCTGCAGCGCCATGATGAGCGCTTCGAGCATGTACATGGCGATCGCACCGGCAAGGACCAGAACCGACGTGCCCTTGAGAAGGACGTTTTCCTGCATGACGAGGAATTCGATTCCAGAACCCGCGATCATAACGATCAGGTGCCCGGCCAGCATGGTGGCGAACAGACGGAGGCTGTGCGTGACCGGACGGACCAGGAAGTTGGAGATGATCTCGATCGGAATGACGATCGGCAGGATGTACCACGGGACGCCCGAGGGAACGGTAGCCAGCTTGAAGTACTTCAGGCCGTTCTTCTTGATGCCGATGCCGATCCAGGTGACGTAGACAATTCCTGCCAGCACGTAGGCGCCACCGACGTGGGAGAAGCTAGGGAGCTGGAGCAGCGGGACGGCGCCGTAGATGTTGTTCACCAGGATGAAGAAGAACAGCGAGAACAGCAGCGGGACGTACTTCATGAAGTCGCGGCCGCCAATGATGTCCTTGGCGATGCTGTTACGGACAAAGCCGTAAGCCATTTCACCGGCGAACTGCAGCTTGCCGGGAACCAGTTGCTGCTTGCGTGCAGCGAGGATGAAGAATGTAGCGATAATGACGACAGACAGGATGACAAGCAGCATCTGCTTGGAGAATCCGTCGTGTGCACCCCAAGGCAGGATTGCCGGCAGGTGCATTTCTTCGATTCCGGGAGGAGTGAAAGTCCCTGAATCCTGGGCCGGGAGCGCAAGCGCGATCAACGCGTTTCCTCTCTGCTGTGTCCATCATTGGGCGTTGGTAGGATTCGGGCAGCAGTCACTGCAGCCGTCTTCCCTGTGAAATTATTAGGCATTGCTGTTCCCGTCCTGGGACGGATCGCTGTCTGTTTCGCTCTCGCCAGCAGTGGACCGAAGTCTGGTGTGGCCGTGCATATGGGAAAGATAGAACCCTCCTGCAGCTCCAAGCAGAGCGCCAAGGAGCACAATCCAGCGGGTCCCCCACAGATTATCCAGACCCCAGCCTATCAAACTCCAGACTATGATTCCGCCAATTATGTAGCTGAAGACAGCCATCCCGGCGTTGTATCCGGAGTCGTTTTTGGCGTCTCCGGACGACGGTGCGCCCCGCCGGGGCTTGCCGTTCGGGGAGCCGGAACCGCGACCGTTGCTAGGGGTGCTCATCGTCATCCCCTTTGCTCGGTGCGGGGTCGTTATAGAGCTGGAGCTTGGCCTTGCTGAAGCCGTAGATCTCGGTGGCCTGCCAGGCAACGACGGTGACGATGGCGCCGATCAGGAACCAGCGGTCATGCAGCCAGTCCGGCGTGCCCAGGACGAAAAGCACCACGGCGAAGCCGACGACCTTGACGAAGTAGGTAGCGACGAAGAGTCCCACTGCTCCAGATGGATTGTTCCTGCCGACGTAGTGGCCGATCAGGAGGCTGATGGCGAAGAACAGCATGACGAGGGCAGCGCCAAAGGCGGCGGACAGCGTTCCTTCAACCCCGTTCAGGAAGGCGGCAACAACGGAGGTGGCCGCAACGGCGATGACTGCCGCCGTCGAACTTAGGACCAGCAGCCCCATCCATAGCGATTTAGCGGTTCCGCGAACGCCGACACCGCGTGGACGGGACTGCTGTCCGTCGGCGCTGGAAGTCATGGGGGTGCCAATCGTCGTGGCTGTAAGCCAGTTCTCAGTTGTGGGGAGCGAGCGAGTGAATGTCCGCCCTTGAATTCTACATGAGATAGAAGACATCCGGGAACGAATGACGGTGAAGCCCGGCCCAGCGCTAGCCTCCCGCCGGAGTTCCTCGCCGCGTGAAGTACGGCCACGCCGTCACGACTGCCATCACCAGGGCTGCTGCAATCACAACGGTGACGACCATCTGCCACGGGAAGATCGCAAGGGAAACACCGCCAAAGGCGAGGATGCATGTCCACACGTACATCATCAGCACAGCTGTTCGGTGTGAATGGCCGATGTCCATGAGCTTGTGATGGAGGTGTCCGCGGTCTGCGGACCATGGGGAGCGCCCCTTGGCTGTGCGCCTGACTACGGCAAGGCCCAAATCAAGCAAGGGCAGGGACAGGACAGCGAACGGCAGGAGGATCGGAATGATTGTGGGAATACCGTTTGCGCGGTCGTAAAGGCCCGAGCTGATCTGGCCTGTGGACACGATACCGGCCGAGGCCATAAGCAAGCCGATCAGCATGGCACCCGAATCACCCATGAAGATCTTTGCCGGAAACCAGTTGTGCGGCAGGAAACCCACGCAGCTGCCCACCAGCACTGCCATCAGGAGCGTGGCCAGGTCGGAGTAATCAAGCAGGACTGCGTTCCTGTGCACCCAGTAAGCGGCAATGAAGAACGCGATTCCGCCGATCGCCGCCACGCCCGCAGCGAGCCCGTCCAGCCCGTCAATGAAGTTCACCGCGTTCATCGTGGTGACGATCAAGACAGCGGTCAGCACGATCCTCAGCAGCTCCGACTCAATCCTGATGGGCTCAGGGATGAACGGGATGATGGACATTCGGACACCCCAGACGGCTACGATTGTTGCCGCCGCGGCCTGTCCAAGGAGCTTGATCCACCAGCGGATGTCCAGGATGTCATCCGCGACTCCCACGATTACGATGACTACTGCGCCGATGAGGATGCCCCACGGGGCGAAATTGTTTCGGAAGATGTCCTTGACGAAGAACGAGTTACTCGCCACGACAAGGGCCACGAGGCAACCGGCGAACATTCCCAGCCCCCCCAGCCGGGAGATCGGCTTGGAATGCATGTCACGGCTGCGGATGGGCATGAACAGGCGGAACCGTTCGCCCAGAAGGCGTGCGCCCCACGTCGCGAAGTAGGACACCACAGCCGCGGTGAGCATCATGAGGGAGTACATGATCACAGGGCGGCTCCTGGGGAGTTGGTGTCGGAAGGATCTGCCCAGGACTGAACGGTACGGGCTTTCGGTCGCGGCATGGCTGTGCCATGTGTCTGATCTGGACTCAATTTTGTGCGAATCGACTTTCGATGGATGACTCGGCTGCCGGCCAGGGCCCGCGCCCCCTGCGCACCGCCGAATATTGCTGTACTACAGTTGGACTCTGTCAAGATACTAGCGCCAACGGCAGCCTGACTTAGTGTCACGCGCCTCAGGGCGAGCCGCATTGAGCTCCCCAGCGCGCCTGGAAGGAACCCCCATGACATCGTCAGTTGCTCTGGCTGCCGTGACTTTTGACCGCCCTGATGAGCTGGCCGTGCTGCTTGACCTCGTGGGGCAGCAATCGCTCCCGGTGGACACAATCTGCCTTGTAGACAGCGGAACGACGCCGGCCAGGGACATCGCTGCTGCCCATGGAAATGTCGATTACGTGCGTTCCGAGGCGAACCTGGGCGGTGCCGGCGGCTTCGCCCTGGCCATCCTGAAGGCGGTTGCCAGCGGAGCCGAATGGATCTGGATTATGGACGACGACGCCGAGCCTCGCGATACCGAGTGCCTCGCGACGCTAGTCCGTGAGGCAGAGTCGCGCGGCCTGGACGCGGTGGTTCCCCTGGTAGTCGCTCCCGACCACCCGGACCAGCTCTCCTTCTTCTTCCGGATCGACGGAAAAGTCACCCATGACCGCACCCAAGTAGAGAAGGCCGGGTTCCTGCCCGACGTCGGGCATTTCTTCAATGGCGCGCTGATCCGCTCGGATGTGTTTTTCAAAGTGGGCCTGCCCGATATCAGGCTGTTTATCCGAGGGGACGAGGTGGACTTCATGCTCCGCCTGCGAAAGGCCGGCATCCGCTTTGGTACGGTGGCGACGGCGTCGATCACGCATCCCCATGCCTTCGACGAAACCAGGCACGTCTTCGGCGCCCGGTGGCATGTCATCATTCCCGGGACGGCCTTCAAGAGGCACTTCTACTATCGGAATCGCGGGTACCTGATCCGCCGCTACAAGCGGGGAAAGTCGCTCATTGCCGACGTCGGCGGCTACTTGGGCTATTTCCTGCCCCGCGGTGACTTCCGCGGCCTGGCCGAATGGTTCAAGGCTTTCTCGTCCGGGCTGCGGGCGAAGGGTTTTGGTCCCCTCAAGGACCAGGAATTCTAGGCGCGGGCAGGAATTCCAGGCGGGGGCAGGGTTCTACCTGCGGCCCGTGCTACCCGGACGGCCCTTGAAGCGGCGTTTCGCCAGGAGTCCGAGGAGCACCCAGGGCTCGACGAACACTCGATAAGCCACCCTGCCCGGATGCAGGACCAGTCGCCAGGCCCACTCAAGGCCCAGCCTGCCCAGCCAGCGCGGAGCCAGCTTCTGGATTCCGGCGAGCTGTTCTATGGCGCCGCCAACCGTGCAGTAGACGGACGGCGGCAGTTCCTCGAGCCGATTGCCAAGCACTGTTTCCTGCAATGGCATCCCAAGGCCGAGCAGGACGAGCTGCGGCCGGAATTCCCTAAGCCAGGAGATGGCTTCCTCCTCTACTCCCCCAGCCCAGTTTTCGCCCGGCATTCCTGCAACCTCGGCCTTGGGAACAATGCCCTTCAGCCTCTCCACGGCTTTGGCGTTGGCCTCCGCTCCGGCGCCGATGACCGCGATTCGGCGCAGGTCAGTCACGCCTCCGAGGGCAGGAAGCCAGTCCGTCGACCCAAGCCTATAGGCCATAGCGCCATTCCCGGGCGCCTGCGGTCCACGCCGGTGAGCCATTCCCCAGAGCATCACTACGGGAGCTCCGTCGAGCAGGATGACGTCGCTGTTCTCATACAAAGCCCGGAAAGCCGGCCTGGAATGGTACAAGGTGACACTGTGCAGGTTATGTCCCAGAACGGTCCGCGTCCTGCCGTCGGACATGAACTCGCTGAGGATGCTCACAAGCTCCCCTACGCGCAAGGGAGTTGCGTCGACGTCGAGGACGGGGACGCGTTGGCGGCGAAGGTTCATGCGGATTCGGTCTCACCGTTGGGCGAGCTTGGCGCCTTTCCGGCGGGCTCCGCCGCCTTGTCGCCCGCGGCCTCCTGCTCGCCCTCCCCCAGGATGTCGGGGACGATTTCGCGTAGCCGTTCAAGGGAAATCGCGCCTGAACGAACAACCCGGAAGGGCCTGGACGTGGCGTCCACGATCGTCGAGGGAACGGCGTCCGTCCCCTCCACGGGGCGGAACCCGTCCTCAAGATAGACCTCCACGGACTCCGCCAGCTGCTCCCGTGCCTGGGAACCGGTTTGGGCCGGGGCTTGGCCGGTGCGATTGGCGGAAGAGACGGCAAGCGGCCCGGTCAGGGCAAGCAGTTCCAGAGCGACTTCATCTTCCGGGATGCGCAGCGCGACAGTCCCCTTGGTTTCGCCAAGGTCCCAGTTCAGCGAGGGCTGCGCGTGCAGGATCAGGGTGAGCCCGCCCGGCCAGAATTCCTCCGCCAGTTTCCGGGCCTCCTCCGGCACATCTGTAGCAAGGCCGTCCAGGGCGCTCAGCCGCGGAATGAGGACCGGCGGGGGCATGCGCCGGCTGCGGCCCTTTGATGCGAGCAGGAGCGTGACCGCCTGGGGGGAAAATGCATCGGCAGCAATGCCGTACACGGTGTCCGTAGGCATCACCACGCACATCTTTTCGTTGATGGCCCGCTGTGCGTGTTCGAGGCCTTCGGAGCGTTGTTCGGGCAGGGTGCAGTTGTAGGTTGTGGTCACAGCGTTATTCTTTCACTACTCGACTCAGTGACTTGGCGACGGTTCCCCTGGCTGGACTGCAAGGACGGCGCTGGTGGCCCGTTCCTTCCCGTTCAGGTCCAGGTGGCTGGTAATTCCAGACCACATCCCCATCCGAGCCATCATGGAGGAGATCCATTCAGCCTGCACTTCGGCGTGCTCCATCACGAAGTAGCCGCCGGGCTTGAGGAGCCGGGCTGCCGTGGCCGCGGCCGCCGTCGGAAGTTCCATGCCGTCCGCTCCGCCGCCATACAGGGCTTCCGGCGGGTCGTGGAGGGCAACCTCGGGCTCGTTTGGGATCGCCTCCGCGGGAATGTAGGGAGGATTGGAGACGACGGCGTCAAAGCTTCCGTTGTGTTCCGGCAGTGCATCCCGGAGGTCTCCCTGGATGAGCTTCACGCCGAGCGGAGCCAGGTTCCGGGCGGCCCAGGCATGGGCAAAGGCGCTGAACTCGACGGCATACACTTCGGCGCCCGGAATTTCATGCGCCAATGAACCAGCGATTGCGCCGGAACCCGTGCCAAGGTCAACTACCTTCGGCCGGGCCGCCCCGGCCAGGGCATCGATGACCAGCTGGACCACGGACTCGGTTTCCGGGCGCGGAATGAAGACGCCAGGCCCCACTTGCAGTTCGAGGTAGCGGAAATACGACACGCCGGTGATGTGCTGGAGCGGTACGCGCTGGGCACGCTCGGCCACAAGTTCGGCATAGCCGGCAGGTGCCATCACGTCGCCAAGCAGGAGGGCGCGCAGTCGCCCGGGTCCTACGCCCAGCAGGTGGCCGGCCAGCAGTTCGGCATCCACCCGAGGGGAGGGCACCCCCGCCTCCGAAAGGATTTCGGCAGCCTCGCGCACGGCGTCGGCAAGGCGCTGCCCTGAAGAAAGCGGCTGTCCTGAAGAAGGCGTCATGGAAAAGCCGGTTCCCGCTATTCGCCGATGGCGGCCAGGCGCGCCTGCTCGTCCATTTCAATGGCCGACTGAATCACCGGTTCCAGGTCGCCGTTCATGACGGCGTCAAGGTTGTAGGCCTTGTAGCCCGTGCGGTGGTCGGCGATCCGGTTCTCAGGAAAGTTGTACGTCCGAATGCGCTCCGAGCGATCCATAGTGCGGATCTGGGACTTGCGCTGTTCGGCGTTTTCGGCGTCGATCTGTTCCTGCTGGTGGGCCAGGATGCGGGCGCGGAGAACGCGCATTGCGGCTTCACGGTTCTGCAGCTGCGACTTTTCGTTCTGCATGGCCACCACAATGCCCGTAGGCAGGTGGGTAATGCGGACGGCGGAGTCCGTGGTGTTAACGGACTGTCCACCGGGGCCGGACGAGCGGTAAACGTCAATCTTCAGATCGTTCTGGTTGATCTCGATTTCTTCCGGTTCATCCACCTCGGGGAACACCAGCACCCCGGCCGCGGAAGTGTGGATGCGGCCCTGCGACTCGGTGGCGGGAACGCGCTGGACACGGTGCACGCCACCCTCGAACTTGAGCCTCGCCCAAACACCTTCAGCAGGGTCGTTGGAGGATCCCTTAATGGCCATCTGCACGTCCTTGTAACCGCCAAGATCGGATTCAGTGGCGGAGATCAATTCAGTCTTCCAGCCACGGGTCTCGGCGTACCGGCTGTACATACGCAGCAGGTCACCGGCGAAGAGTGCAGCCTCCTCGCCGCCTTCACCGCCCTTGACCTCGATGATCACATTGCGGGCATCATCAGGATCCCGCGGGATCAGCAGGCGCCGCAGCCTCTCTTGGGCAGCCGGAATCTGCGCATCGAGCTCGGCTACCTCCTCGGCAAAATCGGGATCCTCGGCGGCCATTTCCTTGGCAGCTTCAAGATCGTCATTGAGTCCGCGCCAGCGGTTATAGGCTTCCACGATGCCCTGCAACTGGGCAGACCGCCGCCCCAACTTCCGAGCCTGCGACTGATCGGCATAAACAGCAGGATCGCTGAGCTGCTTCTGGATATCGGCATGCTCATCGAGCAACCCCTGTACGGACTCAAACATTCAAAACCTCTTTCGACTCGGAGATAAGTCTAGTTGTGACTACAAAAACAGGACCGCACGAGGCGGGTTAACGACGAAGCCGCACGGAATTTCCGCCCCGGGAGTGGCATCGGGCCTGCCGGAGCCGGGTGGCTTGCGATCGTAGATCGAAAGCCACCCGGCGGAGGGGCGGGGGCGGAAATTCCGTGCGGCGTTAGCGAGCAGGGACCGCCGGATTCAGCGGCTCAGCAAAACAGCTACTTGTCGTTATCCGACTTCGCTCCAAGCGTCGTCTTCTGTACCTGCATGAGGAACTCGACGTTGCTCTGGGTCTCCCGGATCTTGTTGGTCAGCAGCTCAAGGCTCTGCTGCTGCTCGAGTCCGGAGAGGACGCGGCGCAGCTTCCACATGATCTTGACCTCTTCAGGCGAAAGCAGGTTCTCCTCGCGGCGCGTGCCTGAGGCGTTGACGTCCACGGCGGGGAAGATGCGCTTGTCGGCCAGTTGGCGGGACAGTCGCAGTTCCATGTTGCCGGTGCCCTTGAACTCTTCGAAGATGACCTCATCCATCTTGGAACCGGTCTCCACGAGGGCGGTTGCCAGGATGGTCAGCGAGCCGCCGTTTTCGATGTTGCGGGCTGCGCCGAAGAAACGCTTGGGCGGGTACAGCGCGGCCGAGTCGACACCACCGGACAGGATGCGGCCGGAGGCCGGAGCTGCCAGGTTGTAGGCGCGGCCCAGACGGGTCATGGAGTCCAGGAGCACCACAACGTCCATGCCCATTTCCACGAGGCGCTTGGCGCGTTCGATGGACAGTTCAGCAACGGTGGTGTGGTCGTCAGCGGGACGGTCGAAGGTGGAAGCAATCACTTCACCCTTAACGGTGCGCTGCATATCCGTGACTTCTTCGGGGCGTTCGTCAACAAGCACCATCATGAGGTGGACCTCAGGATTGTTGGTGGTGATGGCGTTGGCGATCGACTGCAGGATGAGGGTCTTGCCGGCCTTGGGCGGGGAGACGATGAGTCCACGCTGGCCCTTGCCGATCGGAGCCACGAGATCGATGACGCGGGGACCGATCTTCTTGGGGTCGGTCTCCAGGCGCAGGCGCTCGGACGGGTAGAGCGGGACGAGCTTGGCAAACTCGACGCGGTCCTTCAGCTCCTCCGGAGTCTTGCCGTTCACCGTAGTGACGCGGACAAGGGCGTTGAACTTCTGGCGCGCGTTTTGCTGGCCGCGGTCTTCGCCGTCGCGCGGTGCACGGATGGCACCTACGACGGCGTCGCCCTTGCGCAGGTTGTACTTCTTGACCTGTGCGAGGGACACGTAGACGTCGTTGGCTCCAGGGAGGTATCCCGAGGTGCGGATGAATGCGTAGTTCTCCAGGACATCCAGGATGCCGGCGACCGGTAGGAGGACGTCGTCCTCGGTGATCTCGATATCGTCGACATCGGGTCCCTGGCTACGCCCACGACGGCGTTCGCGGAAGCGGTCGGTGCGGGCGTTGCCGTCCCGGCCGTCGCCGCGCTCAGTGCGGTCGCTGCGGTCACCGCGGTCGCTCCGCTCATTGCGGTCCCGACGGTTGCGGCGGCTGCGGCGGCTTCCGCCGTCTTCGCCCTCGCCCTCGTCGCGACGGTTGCGTGAGTCACGGCGGTCAGTACGCTGGCCGGCCTCGACGCCGCCCTGCTCGCCGGCACGCTCCCCGCGCTGCTCGCCGGCACGTTCACCGCGCTGCTCGCCGGTGCGTTCCTCGGTAGCGCGTGCCTCAGCCGGCTGGGCTTCGGCGGGCTGTTCGGCAGGCTGTGCCTCGCCGGCTTCGACGCCCTGTGCAGCAGCTTCGGCACGACGGCGGTTGCGTGTGCGCGGCTGGCGCCGCTCACCGGCCTCAGCCTGCGGAGCTTCCATGGCGGCCTGGCCGGCCGTGCCAGCTTCTGCCGCCGGAGCCGCTGCAGCGGGTGCTTCAACCGAGGGGGCTTCGGCGCCTGCTACGACACCGTCGCTGGTGGCGCGGCGGCTGCGTCCGCGGCCACGACCACGGGTTGCTTCCTGTGCGGGGGCCTGGGCGGCCTCCGCTGCGGGAGCTGCTTCCGGGGCGGGAGCTGCTTCCGGGGCGGGAGCTGCTTCCGGAGCGGCGGCGGAGGGTGCAGCAACCTTCTGCGTGGCCCTCCCGGCCCTGGCAGGGGCCTTTGCCGGCGACGAACCGGCCCGATGGGCGGAAATTGCAGCGACAAGGTCCCCCTTGCGCATGCGGGAACCGCCGGAAATACCAAGCTGACTGGCCAGAGCCTGCAGCTGGGCGAGCTTCAGGCCGGCAAGGCCGCTGCTCTTGGCGGGTGCGGCCGTTGACGATTCGGCAGCAGAAGTTGTTGTGTCCACAGCTGGTGTCAGCTCAGTGGTTTCTGTCACGAAGGATCCTTCCCCCTCGACGGCGTCCGGACCAGAAGCTGGACGCGATGATTTGTTCTGGGCTGCAGTTCAGATCTGTAGCCGGAATTTCGGCCTTGCCGACGATGTCGGCCAGCAGGGCCGGATACTGATACGCCTTCAACGCCCCCGAAAAACCTGGGAGCGGCGGGCTGACGGTTTCAGGATACGGAGAGCTATCTGCGGATACCTGCGACAGGCCGAAAGGAGACGGCACCGGAGACTACGGCGCAGTAAAACAGGGGGAAGGACGATGCGGCCCGAATCCTTGTCTGGGAACTGCCCGCGGCATTACCGCCGGTGCATCTCCACTCTAGCACCTTCAACGTCCACTGCCAGCTTCATCACTCGCCACCGGACATCCGGAGTGTTGTCTGCCGTAAAGGCTTCAATGAAGTCCACGACGTCGGAGGCTTCAGTTTCGCCGTTGGCAAGGGTGAGGACCGTGGGTCCCGCGCCGGATACGACGGCGGCATAACCCCTGCTGCGCAGTGCCGTGATGAGGCTCGCGCTGGGCCGCATGGCCTCGGCGCGATAGCTCTGGTGCAGGAAGTCCTCGGTGCCCGGGAGGAGGAACTCGGGCTGAGTGGTCAGCGCATGGATCAACAAGGCCGCGCGGCCGGAGTTCATGGCTGCAGCATGGTGCCCGATCGATGCAGGCAGCAGGGCGCGTGCCGCTTCGGTAGACAGCTCATAGTCCGGAACGGCGACGATCGGCACCACGGAGGGAACGACGTCGGCGCGGGTGCTGCTGTACTGCTCGCTGTCCTGCCATGACAACGCCAGTCCGCCGAAAATCGCGGGGGCGACGTTGTCCGGGTGGCCTTCCATTTCACTGGTTACCTGAAGGATCCAGGCGGAATCCCTCCGCAAATCCTCGGGCACCAACTGGTTGGCGGCCGCCACTGCGGCGACGACGGCCGAGGCAGAGGAGCCCAGGCCGCGGCCATGCGGATTGACGTTGTCGGCAGTGATCTTCAGGCCGGTGTGCTGGAAGCCCAGGAGCGCCAAGGCGTTGGTGATCGCGCGGACCACAAGATGGCTCGCGTCCCGGGGAAGGGTATCGGCGCCCTCTCCGGAGAGCTCAAAGATGAGCTCTCCGGAGTCCAGGGTTTCAACCGTCAGGGTGTCATAGAGCGACAGGGCCAGGCCAAGGCTGTCATAACCAGGGCCGAGATTGGCGCTTGTTCCAGGGACCCTGACAGTTAGCTGCTGTCCTGCCGCAACGCTTTTGAGTACTGTCGCGGCGGGCTGCGTGGTGTCCACTCTTACTTTTCTTCCAGTCCCAGCTCGGCGGCGACGGTAACGACGTCGTTGGGCACCTTGACCGGCTGCACATCGCTTCCGTCTTCGGTGCGGAGGGCCCACTGGGGGTCCTTGAGGCCATGGCCCGTAACGGTGATGACGATCGTCTTCCCGGACGGCACCTCTCCCGCCTCGTGCTTCTTGATCAGTCCGGCCACGCCTGCGGCCGAACCTGGCTCAACGAAGACACCCTCCTTGGAGGACAGCCAGCGGTGTGCGGCCAGGATCTCGTCGTCGGTCACTGCCTCGATCAGTCCGCCGGACTCGTCGCGGGCTTCGACGGCCGTGTCCCAGGAAGCGGGGTTGCCGATCCGGATGGCGGTGGCGATCGTGTCCGGCTCAGTGATGGGGTGGCCGGCGACAAAAGGCGCAGCGCCGGCAGCCTGGAAGCCCCACATGGCTGGCGTCTTGGTGGAGACGGCGGGAAGCGTGCCTGTGGAAGTCTCGAACGGAGCCGAGTACTCCTTGTAGCCCTTCCAGTAGGCACTGATGTTCCCTGCGTTACCTACCGGGAGGATGTGGATGTCCGGAGCATCGCCAAGGGAGTCGACGACCTCGAAGGCACCCGTCTTCTGACCCTGGATTCGCGCCGGGTTGACGGAGTTGACCAGGAACACCGGATAGGAATCACCCAGTTTCCGGGCGATGTCCAGGCAGTTGTCGAAGTTGCCGTCAACCTGCAGCAAAGTAGCGCCGTGGGCGATGGCCTGGCTCAACTTGCCCATGGAGATCTTGCCCTCGGGTACCAGCACGGCGCATTTCAGGCCAGCGGCGGTGGCGTAGGCGGCCGCGGAGGCCGAGGTGTTTCCGGTGGATGCGCAAACGACGGCCAGCGCGCCGGCCTCGACGGCGGCGGTCATGGCCATGGTCATGCCCCGGTCCTTGAAGGAGCCGGTGGGGTTCATGCCCTCCACCTTGAGGTACACCTGCGATCCGGTGAGCTCGGACAGCTTCTGTGCATGCACCAGCGGGGTGCCGCCTTCACCGAGGGTAATGACCTTCGTGGCTTCCGTTACAGGCAAACGATCAGCGTATTCGCGGATTACTCCGCGCCATTGGTGAGCCACTTAGACCCCTTCTACCCGCAGTACGGATGTGACGGAATTGATGACGTCCAGGCCCTTGACGGCCTCGACGGTTGCCGCCAGCGCGGCTTCGGATGCCCGGTGCGTGATGATCCGCAGTTCGGCGGATTCAACATTGGACTGAGCATCGCGGTGGATTGTCTGGCGCAGGATTTCAATCGAGACCCCGTGCTCGGCGAAAATGTGCGCGATCCGGGCCAGCACGCCGGGCTGGTCAGCCACATCGAGGCCGATGTAGTAGCTGGTGCTGGAGGCGTCGATTGGCAGGGGAGGCACGTGGCCGGTGGTGGTTTCGGTCCGGCCGGGACCGCCGAGGACCACGCGGCGGGCGGCAGACACGAGGTCGCCCAGGACTGCGGAAGCGGTGGGAGTTCCACCGGCGCCCTGGCCGTAGAACATCAGTTCCCCGGCGTTTTCCGCCTCAACGAAAACCGCGTTGAAGGCTCCATGGACTGCGGCGAGCGGGTGTTCCCGCGGCAGCAGCGTGGGGTGCACCCGGACCGAAACGCCCTCGCCGCCATTGCCGGCGGCAGAACCCTGCACTTTCTCCGCGATCGCCAGCAGCTTGATGACAAACCCGGCTTCCTTCGCAGCGGCGATGTCGGAGGCGCTGACAGCCGTAATGCCTTCGCAGTAGACGTTCTCAAGGGCGAAGCGGGTGTGGAAGGACAGCGAGGCGAGGATGGCGGCTTTCGCGGCGGCGTCGTGGCCCTCGACGTCGGCAGTCGGGTCCGCTTCCGCATAGCCGAGCCGCTGGGCTTCAGCCAGGGCATCGGCGAACTGTGCACCGGTGCTGTCCATCTGGTCGAGGATGAAGTTGGTGGTGCCGTTGACGATGCCGAGGACGCGGGTGATCCGGTCGCCGGACAGGCTGTCGCGGATGGGACGGATGATCGGGATGGCACCTGCCACGGCCGCTTCGTAAGAGAGTTGGACGTGCGCCTTGTCGGCCTCTTCGTAGAGGGTGGGACCATCCTGGGCCAGCAGCGCCTTGTTCCCCGTGACGACGCTGGCACCGTTCTGCATGGCAGTGACGATCAAGGTGCGGGCCGGTTCGATGCCGCCCATGAGCTCGATGACGAGGTCCGCATCCTTGACGAGTGTCTCGGCGTCGGTGGTGAAGAGTTCGCGCGGGAGTTCGACGTCGCGCTCGGTGTCCAGGTTCCGGACGGCGATGCCGCCCAGTTCGAGGCGGGCACCCGTCCTCGCTGCAAGGTCCTCGGCGTCGTCAATTAGAATCCGCGCGACCTGGGCCCCAACGTTGCCACAGCCCAGCAGGGCCACCTTCAGGGTTCGCACTTCAGACATTCGCCACTCCCATGTCGCGGTTCAACAGATCTTCTTCGGTTTCCCCGCGGACGATGAGCCGGGCGGAGCCGTCGCGCACAGCGACAACGCCCGGTCGGGCCAGATAGTTGTAGTTGCTTGACAGGGCCCAGCAGTAGGCGCCGGTTCCCGGTACAGCGAGCAGATCACCGGCTGCCACGTCCTCGGGCAGATATACATCTCTAACAACTATGTCGCCGCTCTCGCAATGTTTGCCCACTACTCGGGACAGTTGCGGGGCGGATTCGGTGGCGCGGGAGGCCAGGACGGCCGAATAATCCGCGTCGTACAGCACGGGACGGGCATTGTCGCTCATGCCGCCGTCCACCGAAACATAGCGGCGCGGGAACGTAACGTTTCCGTTGGCGCCCTCTGCCCCTTTCGCTGCCGTCGCGGCGGGTGCATCCACCCGGACAGTCTTCAGGGTGCCTACCTCGTACAGGGTGAACGTGCTGCTGCCAACAATCGCACGGCCCGGTTCGATCGAGATCCGCGGCGGCGTGATTTCCAGGGATGCGCAGGTGGAACGCACGACGGCGGCCATCGCATGGGCGATTTCGGCCGGCGGGCGAGGGGTGTCCACCGGGGTGTAGGCGATGCCGTAGCCACCGCCGAGATCCAGCTCGGGCAGCACGATGGAGTACTTGCGCTGCATGGAATCCAGGAAGGTCAGGAGCTTCTCCGCGGCAAGAGCGAAGCCGTCCGGTTCGAAGATCTGCGAGCCGATGTGGCAGTGCAGGCCAAGGAGTTCGATGCTGTGATAGGTGGTTGCGGCGGCAACAGCCTCCTCGGCTGCCGAAAGCCCCTCCTCATCCGTGGTGTCCCCTGCCATGGACAAGCCGAACTTCTGGTCCTCGTGGGCGGTCGCGATGAACTCGTGGGTGTGGGCGTGCACGCCCGGCGTCAGCCTGAGCATGACCTTGGCGGCCTCCCCGCGGCCTTCGGCGATCTTGGCTACGCGATCCAGTTCGTCGAGGCTGTCCACAACGATCCGGCCCAGCTTCATGTCAAGGGCACGCCTGATTTCGGCGTCGGACTTGTTGTTGCCATGCAGGCTGAGGTTGGCGCCCGCGATGCCGGCCCTGGCTGCGACGGCCAGTTCGCCACCGGAACAGGTGTCCAGGCGCAACCCTTCCTCGGCGACCCAGGAGGCCACGGCAGTGCACAAGAATGACTTACCGGCGTAGTAGACATCTACGCCGGCGCAGATGTCGGCGAAGGCGTGGTCGAACGCGTCCTTGAAGGAACGGGCGCGGGCACGGAAGTCAGACTCGCTCATCACGAACAGCGGGGTTCCGAACTGTTCCTTGAGTTCGCTGACGGGAATGCCGTCGATGGCTAGCATCCCGGCGTCGTTGCGTTCAACTCCTGCGGCCCACATCGGAGCGTGCAGGGCGTTGAGGTCCTCGGGAACCGCAAGCCAGTCCGGGGCCAGGGGCGAAGCGGAAGCGTTGCGTTGCATATCAATCACATCCGTTCCGGTGCTGAAACGCCCAGCAGCCCTAGTCCGTTTGCCAGTACCTGGCTGGTTGCGTCGTTGAGCCACAGACGCGTGCGGTTGGTGTCGGTCACGGGTTCGTCGCCCATGGGCGCAACGCGGCAGGCGTCGTACCAGCGGTGGTAGGCGCCGGCGATGACTTCGAGGTGGCGCGCCACCCGGTGCGGCTCCCGCAGCTCGGCCGCCTTGGCCACAATGGACGGGTAGCTGCCCAGGTAGGACAGGAGTTCGTTCTCGGTCTCGTGGTCCAGCAGCGAAGCATCGAAGGCGCTGCGGTCCACGCCGGCGTCGATCGCGTTGCGTGCGGTTCCCCGCGAACGTGCATGCGCGTACTGCACATAGAAGACCGGATTTTCGTTGCTGTTCTTCTTCAACAGTTCCGGATCCAGCGTCAGCGGCGAGTCCGCCGGGAAGCGCGCCAGCGAATAGCGCACGGCGTCCTTCCCGAGCCACTCAATGAGGTCCTTGAGCTCGATGATGTTGCCCGCGCGCTTGGACAACTTGGCGCCATTGACGGAGACGAGCTGGCCGATGAGGACCTCGATGTTCCTCTCGGGGTCGTCGCCGGCACAAGCGGCAATGGCCTTGAGCCTGTTGATGTAGCCGTGGTGGTCTGCACCCAGGAGGTAGATCTTCTCGGTGAAGCCCCGGTCTTTCTTTGACAGGTAGTAGGCGGCGTCTGCGGCGAAGTAGGTAGGTTCGCCGTTGGCACGGATCATCACCCGGTCTTTGTCATCGCCGAAGTCGGTGGTGCGCAGCCAGACCGCGCCGCCGTCGTCGAAGACGTGGCCCTGCTCGCGCAAGCGCTCGACGGCAGCCTCAATGGCGCCGGCGTCGTGCAGTTCCTGCTCGGAGAAGTAGACGTCAAAAGTCACGCCGAATTCAGCGAGCGTCTCCTTGATGTCCTTCATCTGGGCCTCGTAGGCAGCCGCGCGGATCACGGGCAGGGCAGCCTCGTCCGTGAGCTCGCGGATGGCCGGGTGCGCCTTGAGGACCTCGTCGCCAAGTTCCCTGATGTACTCTCCGGGGTAGCCGCCCTCGGGCACATCGCGGCCGTGAAGCCGGGACAAGACGGAATTGGCAAAGACGTTCATCTGCGAGCCGGCGTCGTTGATGTAGTACTCGGCTGTCACGTCGGCACCGGAAGCACGCAGTACCCTGGCGATGGAATCGCCCAGGGCGGCCCAACGGGTGTGGCCGATATGCAGGGGGCCGGTGGGGTTAGCGGACACGAACTCCATGTTGACCACCCGGCCGGCGAGCGCCGTGTTGGTTCCGTAGTTCCGGCCTGCCTCTACGATTGCCTTGGCCAGGGCACCTGCGGCCGCGGCTTCCACCGTAATGTTCAGGAAGCCCGGACCCGCGATTTCAATGTTTTCGACGCCGGGAATCGCCTTGAGCCGAGTGCTGAGGACTTCTGCGAAGGCACGGGGATTGGTTCCGGCCTGCTTGGCGAGCTGCAGGGCGATGTTAGTGGCCCAGTCACCGTGTTCCCGGTTCTTGGGTCGCTCCACGCGCACGTCCTGCGGGACAGCAGTTTCTGAAAGAGCTATCTCGCCGGCGGCGACAGCGTCTTTGAGGCAGGAGGATATGGCAGTGGAAAGTTCTTCGGGAGTCACCCTTCTAGCCTACCGGTGGCCTGCAAAGTGACGGAATCGAGGACGTCCACACTTCAATCACCCAGCGCACAGGTGACACAGGAAGATACGAACTTCGGCACCGAGTGAACCGATAGCCTGAATCGAACGTTGTGAAAAGCGTAATTGCGCCATTCACTGTCCATGAGCCTGAACATCCTTAGAAATGAGTAGACGCATGACTTCCTCGACAATCCGCAAGAACGTCTTCGCCGGTATCGCCGGACTTTCCCTTGCCGGTGCCGCCGCAGGCTGTGCTCCCTCCCCCCAGGCCACTCCCACAGAAACCACGGTTCCCACTACCGGAACGACGCTCGCCACCACGCAGTCTTCACCCCAGGGAAGCACCGCGGGGCAGGCAACTATATACAAGGACGGCACGTACAGCGCGGACGGCATGTACACCTCGCCTAACGGACAGGAAACGGTAGGGGTTGAGCTGACACTCAGCAATGACACCGTTTCGGCAGTGAACATCACCGTCCACCCCTCGAACCCCAACACCCGCAAGTTCCAGGGAGAGTTCAAGGACGGCATTGCCGCACAGATCGTCGGCAAGAAGCTCGATGAGCTGAACGTTTCCAAGGTCTCGGGCTCCTCTTTGACCAGTGGCGGCTTCAACCAGGCCGTGGAAGAAATCAAAGACCAGGCCAAGTAGCGGCAGTGGCAGTTGCTGGCTGGTCGGATTTCCGCTTTGAAGGAATCGGGACGCAGTGGGAAATCTCGACGGCGGACCCGCTGGAGGCGGCGGTCGGCAGCCGACTGCTCGAGATCGTCGAGGAGTACGACCACAACTATTCAAGGTTCCGTTCAGATTCCCTGGTGACGCGCATCGCGAGGGATCCCGGCCACTACAGCCTGCCGTCGGGGTCTGAGGACCTTGCCCGGATCTATGCCTCCCTTTACCGAATGAGCGGCGGCCGCGTCACCCCGCTGATCGGCGGAAGCCTGGAACGGCTGGGCTATGGGGCGGATTATTCGCTGCGAGCTGAAGGCGCTCCGCTGCCAGCCCCACGCTGGGAGGATGCACTGCAATGGGAAGACCGTTCAGTGACAACCAGGCAGCCGGTGGTCCTCGATATCGGAGCCGCCGGCAAGGGGCAACTGGTAGACCTGCTGTCGGCTGAACTCGAGCGCTCCGGACATCATGATTTTGTCGTAGACGGCAGCGGGGACATGCGACATCAGGGAGGGACACCCATAACCGTGGCGCTCGAGCACCCTTATGACGCCAGCCAGGCGATCGGAACCCTGGAACTCGCGGGCAGGGCCCTGTGTGCCTCGGCCGCCAACCGGAGGGCGTGGGGTGACGGACTGCACCACGTCCTGGACGGTGCCACCGGCGCCCCGGTGCAGACCGTCGTCGCCACGTGGGCCATGGCATCGACCGCCCTGGAGGCGGATGCCCTGGCAACGGCCCTGTTCCTTGTGGAATCCACGCTGCTGGAAAACGAATTCGAGTTCGATTGGCTTCTGGTCTATTCGGATGGTCGTGCACGGTATTCCGATGCCTTTAAGGGGAGACTGTTCGCATGAATGCCGCCTTGATCAAGACAAAGGCCCGGATGGATACATGGCTGGGCCGCTTCACGATGTACCGGCTGATCCTATGGGTCCTTGGAGTGCTCGCGGCCTACAGCATGCTCCTGGATGTATTGGGCTGGCTCACGTTCGGCCTCGCCGAAATGATGGTCCACCTGGCTCTCTGCCTGGGCCTTACATACGGTTCCAACCGGCTGCTTGCAACTTTGTTCCGGATCACGCCGCATTCGGAGTCCTCCCTGATCACAGGCCTGCTGCTGTATTTCCTCTTTTGGCCGTCGCTGGGGGCTCTTGACCTGGCCGGCATCGCACTGGCCTGTGTCATCGCTTCCGCCTCCAAATACGCCCTCGCTTTCCGCGGCCGCCACATCTTCAACCCGGCGGCGACAGGGGCCTTCGTTACATCTTTGACTGGCCTGAACGTTGCAACCTGGTGGGCCGCGACCCCGGCTATGCTGTGGCTTCTTGTTCCCGGCGTGTTCCTGATCGTGTACCGGACCCGCAAGATGCTCATGGCTGGAGCGTTCCTCCTGGTCGCCACGTCCATCATCTGGGTGGAACTGCTGAGGGTGGGCATGACCTTCGGTTCCGCCCTCTGGCAGGCGCTCGCGCAGCGCCCGCTCCTGTTCTTCGTCGGCTTTATGCTCACCGAACCGCTGACCCTGCCGCCGCGCCGCTGGCAACAGCTGGCGCTGGCCGCCGTCGTCGGGGTTGTCTTTGCCGTACCGTACAACCTCGGCTTCGTCGCGAATTCTCCCGAGCTTGCCCTGCTGGTGGGGAACGCACTGGCCTTCCTGGCAGGGCAGCGCGGTGGAGTGGCCCTGAAGCTGCTCGGCTCCCGACCGCTGTCCCCCGTCGCCACGGAATTCCGCTTCGCGCCCACCCGGCCCCTCCGCTACTCCCCCGGGCAGTTCGTGGAACTCAACCTTCCGCACACGCCCAGTGACGGCAAGGGCCGGCGTCGGGTGTTCAGCATCACGAGCCCGCCCGAGGCATCGGAAGTGACCCTGGGAGTGGGAACAGCGGATCCGGTTTCGGCCGCCAAGCGCGCCCTGCTCGCCCTGACTCCGGGCGAGACAATCCATGCAACCGCAATCGGCGGGGATTTCGTGCCCCCCAGGGATCCGGAACGTCCGGTGCTGCTGATCGCCGCCGGAATCGGCATCACACCCTTCCTGGCCCACTTGGCGTCGAACACCAAGGAAAGGCGCGACACCGTTCTCCTGTACCTGGCCAAGAACCGGGACGAGCTGGCCTACGCCGATGTCCTGGAAGCCTCCGGGGCGCGCATCATTGCACGGCTCTCCGATGGCTCAACTCCTCCGGATTTTATGGAGGACGCCGGAAGGGCAAGGATCAATTCCGATCGCCTGCTGGAACTGGTGCCCGATATCGGCGTCCGGGACGTCTACGTTTCCGGCTCGCCGGCCAGCGTCGAGAGCCTCCGATCGGCCGCCCGGAAGGCCGGTGCGCGCCGAGTGCACGTCGACGCCTTCGCCGGGTACTGACGACGGCGGTAGACCGGCCGTCCGTTTTACATTGCCCCCCATCAACCTGCTAAGCTCTAGGACGTCCCACCAGCAACGGCGGGAACCCTGAATGCCCTCGTAGCTCAGGGGATAGAGCGTCTGCCTCCGGAGCAGAAGGCCGTAGGTTCGAATCCTATCGAGGGCACAGACAACACCCCGCCAGCCCAGCTGGCGGGGTGTTTTTGTTGGGACATGCAGGCGCCTTTCGAAAATTGTCGGTGCCCGCTCCTAAGCTGGTTGTGAAGGCAGGTTCGGAACGTGTTCCCGCCAGCAGACAGGAAGGGCAAGCATGCACATCTCCCCTGTATCCGCGTTTGGATCTGAGGCTGTTTTCCGGGACAACCACAATCAATCCCGGGCATCCGGTGGACCCGGCACGGCTCCGCTGTGCTCTATTGTTCCCCCCTACCTGCTCCGCCGCCTGGCCGCGCAGCACACTCCGCGGCTGTCTGTCGTAGCGCGGGCAGCCAAGGAGGCTCTGCTGCATGTACAGACCGTGCAGGCCGCGCGAGCCGTCCGGACACCCGCTGCTCCCCCAAGCCTGCGGGAAGCCACGCCCTCTCCGCCCAAGCGGACGGTGTTCGATGCCGGCAATGCGGAAGTACTGCCAGGTGTTGTGGTCCGGAAGGAAGGCGAGCCGCCCACCGGAGATGCCGCAGCGGACGAGGCCTATGAAGGGCTGGGGCATACGCATCGGCTCTATGCGGATGCTTTTGGGAGAAACTCGATCGACGGCGGCGGGCTCGCCCTGGATGCCACCGTGCACTTCGGCAATCTCTACGACAACGCGTTTTGGGATGGACAGCAGATGGTGTTCGGCGACGGGGACGGCGAGATCTTCCAGCGCTTCACCCGGTCCCTGAGCGTAATTGGCCACGAGCTTGCCCATGGTGTCACCCAATACACGGCCGCCCTGGCTTACCGGAACCAGGCCGGCGCCATCAACGAATCCATGTCTGACGTCTTCGGAGCCCTAGTGGAGCAGTATTTCAACGGCGAGTCTGCAGCAGAAGCGAGCTGGCTAATCGGCCAGGGGCTTTTCACGGACCAGGTGCAAGGCAGTGCCCTGCGGTCACTGAAAGCCCCGGGAACCGCATACGACGACGACATCCTTGGCAAGGACCCGCAGCCAGATTCCATGGACTCCTATGTCAGGACCAGCACGGACAACGGCGGTGTCCACATCAACTCCGGGATCCCCAACAAAGCCTTCTACCTCGCAGCCAGCGCCATCGGTGGAAACGCGTGGGAGGCACCGGGCCAGATCTGGTACGGCGCCTTGACCAGCGGTTCCCTCCCGACGACCTGCACTTTCAGCCGCTTTGCCAAGGCGACGCTTTCAGCAGCAGAAGAGTTGTTCGGCGAGGATTCCGCGGAACATGACGCCGTCAAAATGGCGTGGGACACTGTCAAGGTAAAGGTTTAGACGCCCTGTCGGTGCCTGTGTCCGCCGGGCGGAACCAGCCAGCAAGGGAAACAGCGCCGTCATGAAAATCATCGTCCAGCGCAGCGGAGGCATCGCAGCGATGAACCGCGTGTGGACGGTCGAAGCCGTGACGGACGACGACAAGCGCCGCTGGTTGCCCATTCTTGATGCCTGCCCATGGGATGCCGCCCCAGCGAGGGCAAATAGCTCGCAGCCTCAGCCCGACCGTTTCACGTACTCGATTCGGGCGGGCCAGCGCCGCGCCACGCTGCCGGAGCAGGCCGTCACGGGACCTTGGCGGGTGTTGGTCGACTCTGCAAAAGCGGAGGGCGAGCCCCGAAGGCGTTAGCTATTTCGAAGTCGCTGGCTTTTTCCTGAGCCGCTAGTTGGCATCCAGCAGCTGGCCCCGGAAGGTCCTGCGGTAGGACTGCGGGCTCGTGTCCAGGACCCTGCTGAAGTGGTGGCGCAACAGTACAGAATGTCCAAATCCCGCTTCCCGGGCTATTTCATCGATGTTGAGGTCGGTGCTCTCCAGGAGCTCCTGCGCGCGCAGGACCCGCTGCGAATTGAGCCAGGCGGCGGGTGTGGCACCAGTCTCCGCCCGGAATCGCCGGGCGAACGTCCGCGGCGACATGTGCACGCGGGTCGCGAGCTCGTTGACGCTGTGGTCCTGGTGCAGGTTGTGCACCATCCATCGCAGCAGTTCCTCCATGGGCTGCGAACCACATTTCGGCATGGGCCTGTCGATGAATTGCGCCTGGCCTCCATCGCGATGCGGCGGAACCACCATGTCCCGCGCAATGGCGGCTGCCACGTTGGCGCCCAGCTCCACCCTTACGAGGTGCAGGCAGGCATCAATGCCTGCCGCCGTCCCTGCACTGGTGATGAGGCGATCGTCCTGGACGTAGAGGACGTCCTCGTCAACCAGGACCTTGGGATAACGGCTGGCGAGTTCCTGCGAATAGTGCCAGTGGGTAGTGCAACGGCGGCCATCCAAAAGACCCGCACGGGCAAGGGCAAAGGCTCCCGAGCAGATGGACATGACCCACGCACCCCCTTGATGCGCCTGACGGAGCGCTTCCAAGACTGCTTCCGGCACATCCTCATCCCGGCCATATGGCGCCATGATCACCAGATCCGCGTCTTCGGTGGCCTCCAGTCCAGTGGCGACGTGCATGGAGAGGCCGGATTTCATAGGAACCTCTCCCGGCACCGGCGTGCATACGCGGAAGTCGAAGGCCGGGACGCCGGTTCCCCTAGCGGAGCGATCGATGCCGAAAACTTCGAAGACGGTGCCGAATTCGAAGATCGAAAAGTTGGGAACGACGATGACTGCGACGCTTTTCAACATGCCTCCATTGTGGCAGAAAATTGTCTAAAAGGGGCATTTCTGCCACTATTTCTTCTCGCCAGGCAGGAACACCATGGAGTCATGGAACTCATCGGAATTGCAGTCATCGTGCTCCTCACCGTCGCCGCCTCGGCAACCGTATCCCTGCTCCGGGGAGACGGCAGGGGCCACACCCCGCCCGTCGTTTCAGAAGAACCATGGAAGGCCCTGGACCTCCCCAGCAGCGCGTACTCCTCAATGAGGATCTTCTAGGCCAACCTTCCCTGCCGGGACCCGTCCTGTGTCTTATGCGGCCAGGAACCAGATTCTTTGATCGCATAAGACACTAGATTGGGTCCCATGATCCAAACCTCCGCGCGGCTGCTCCAGCTGCTCTCCCTCCTGCAGGTCCGCCGGGAATGGACGGGGCCGGCACTAGCCGAACGGATGCAGGTCACAGAAAGAACCATCAGGCGGGACATCGACAAGCTCCGCAACCTCGGCTACCCCATCCATGCCTCCCCTGGCACGGCAGGCGGCTACCAGTTGGGCGCAGGGGCGAAGCTCCCCCCGCTCCTCCTTGACGACAATGAGGCCCTGGCAGTCGCACTGGGCCTGAATTCTATGGCGGCAGGCGCGGTAGCCGGCCTTGGTGAAGCGTCTGTCCGGGCCCTGGCCAAGCTTGAGCAGGTGCTTCCCTCCAGGCTCCAGCCGAAATTTGCCATGTCGAGGGCGGCGGTCACCACGCTGCCCAACCCAGCTGCATCAGTAGACCCGAAGCAGCTGACAGTGGTGTCCTCAGCCATTGCGGACAGGCGCCAGATCAGCTTCGACTATCAGAAGCAGGATGGTGAATCCGCCCGTCGCCTCGTGGAGCCCTACAGGCTTGTGGACACCGGACGCCGTTGGTACCTCGTGGCCTGGGATGTTGAACGGGAAGCGTGGCGTACCTTCCGGGCGGACAGGATCCAGTCCCTTCCGTCCGAGCGGAAAAAGTACGTACCCCGGCCGTTGCCCGCGAAAGACATTGGGGCCTACGTCCAGCAGTCCATTTCCAGGTCCCCCTACCGTTATGAGGTGGTCGTGCGGCTCTATGCTCCGCTGGACCAGGTGGCCGCGATGGCGGGTCCCCAGGCCGCCGCGCTAAGCGCCGACGGAGCCGACTGCACCATCCTGAGGGGTGGCTGGGACCGCCTCGAGTATCCGGCCGCCCACTTGGCGTCCTTGGACCTGGATTTTGAGATCCTCGAACCGGAAGAATTCAAAGGCTATGCCCTCGGCCTTGCTGACCGCCTGGCGAGGGCAGCCTCAGGCGCAGGCCGCACGGCAGCCGATAGGAACGGCACGCCAACGCCGCAGTAGACTTGCTGCAGCCATGACTCTTCATATCTCCTACCCCGCAGAGCTGCCGGTCTCCGAGCGCCGCGAGGACCTGATGGCAGCCATTGCCGCTAATCAGGTGACCATCATCGCCGGCGAAACAGGCTCCGGGAAGACTACCCAGATCCCCAAGATGTGCCTCGAACTCGGCCTTGGCGAGAAGGGCCTGATCGGGCACACCCAGCCGCGTCGCCTTGCCGCGCGCACCGTAGCCGAGCGCATTGCCTTCGAACTTGGCGTGGAGCTGGGCCAGGAAGTGGGATTCCAGGTCCGCTTCACGGGCGAAGTCAGCAAGGACACCAGGATCAAGCTAATGACCGACGGCATCCTGCTGGCTGAAATCCAGCGGGACAAGCTGCTGCGGAAGTACAGCGTTATCATCGTCGACGAAGCACACGAGCGTAGCCTCAACATCGACTTCATCCTGGGGTACCTGAAGCGCATTCTGCCGCAGCGGCCGGACCTGAAGGTCATCATTACCTCGGCAACGATCGACCCCCAGCGTTTTGCACGCCATTTCGGCAGCGAGGAAGCACCAGCCCCCATCGTCGAGGTCTCCGGACGGACCTACCCGGTGGAAATCCGCTACCGCCCGCTCTCCCAGCCGGCCGGCGGTGCTGCCGTAGGCGAGGACGGCGTCGAGGATTCCGACGACGAGCTCGAAGAAGACCGCGACCCGCTGGACGCGGTCTGCGACGCCGTCGACGAACTTGCCCTCGAAGCCCCCGGCGACATCCTCGTGTTTTTCTCCGGCGAACGGGAGATCAGGGACGCGGCGGAGGCAATCAACGCCCGAATCCAAACGAACCGCCGCCTCGCCGGCACCGAAGTGCTTCCGCTCTTTGCGCGCCTGAGCCTGCAGGAGCAGCACCGCGTGTTCAACCCGGGCAGCAAGCGCCGGATCGTGCTGGCCACCAATGTCGCCGAAACCTCCCTCACCGTGCCCGGCATCAAGTACGTCATTGACACTGGAACGGCACGCATCTCACGCTATTCGCACCGGACCAAAGTCCAGCGGCTGCCTATCGAGCGGGTTTCGCAGGCCTCAGCCAGCCAACGCTCCGGGCGCTGTGGTCGCGTGTCCGAGGGCATCGCTATCCGCTTGTACTCAGAGGACGACTTCGAGTCCCGCCCGCTGTTCACGGATCCCGAAATCCTGCGCACCAACCTTGCCGCCGTCATCCTGCAGATGACCGCCATGGGCGTGGCGAGGGGACCCAAGGATGTGGAGAACTTCCCGTTTGTCGAGCCACCGGACTCCCGGGCAATCAACGACGGCGTGACCCTCCTGCGCGAACTCGGCGCCCTGAGCACTCCAAAGGCGGCGAGCCCAGAGGCCGACATGTCGAAGGCAGGCACTGCCAAGGCGGGCGACAAGGCCCGTGGCGGGCTCACCGCCGTCGGGCACAAGCTCGCCCAACTTCCCGTCGACCCGCGGCTGGGCCGCATGATTGTCGAAGCGGGCAGACGCGGCTGCGTGAAGGAAGTCATGATCCTCGCGGCTGCCCTGACTATCCAGGATCCGCGCGAGCGCCCCCAGGGGGACGGCTCAGGCAAGCAGCAGCTGGCTTCGGAGAAGCATGCCCGCTTCCGGGACGAAAACTCGGACTTCACGGGGTACCTGAACCTCTGGAACTATATCCAGGACAAGCAGCGCGAACTGTCGTCAACCCAGTTCCGCCGCTTGTGCCGGAATGAGTTCATCAACTACCTGCGCATCCGTGAGTGGCAGGATCTCTTCACCCAGCTGCGGCAGCTTGCCAAGCCCTTGGGCATCACCATCGACAACAAGCGCCAGGCCGATCCGGTGGGGAACCACGAGGGCATCCACGTCAGCCTGTTGTCAGGCCTGCTAAGCCACATCGGGCTGTACGACGAGCGGAAGCGGGAGTACGTCGGCGCACGCGGCACGCGGTTCGCGATTTTTCCTGGTTCGGCACTGTTCAAGAAGTCGCCGGCGTTCGTCATGGCGGCTGAACTCGTGGAGACGAGTCGGCTGTGGGCGCGAGTTGCTGCCAAGTTCGATCCTCTGTGGGTCGAGCAGGTGGCGCCGGACCTGGTGAAGCGCTCCTACAGCGAGCCGCACTGGTCCAGCAGGATGGGCGCAGTGATGGCCCACGAAAAAGTCACGCTCTACGGTGTTCCGATTATTCCCGGTCGCCGCGTGAACTACGGCAGGATCGATCCCGAGCTTTCCCGGGAGTTGTTCATCCGCCACGCGCTCGTAGAAGGCGAATGGAAGACGCACCACAAGTTCTTCCACCGCAATCGGGCGCTGCTGCAAGAGATCGAGGAACTTGAGACGCGCATGCGGCGGCGGGACATCCTGGTGGACGACCAGGCGCTGTTCGAGTTCTATGACGCTCGAATCGGCCCCGATGTGGTCTCCGAGCGCCACTTCGATAAGTGGTGGAAAGAAGCACGCCAGAAGGACCCTACCCTGCTGGACTTTGACGAGTCCCTGCTCATTAGCGAGGACGCCGAGTCGCTTGATGACTCCGCCTATCCCAAAACCTGGCTGCACAAGGGCTTCGAGCTTCCCCTCAGCTATGAGTTCCACCCCGTCGCACCAGGATCGCCGCCTAATCCTTCGGACGGGGTGACCGCCGAGGTTCCGGTCCTTTTCCTGAACCAGCTTGAGGATGGAGCGTTCCGCTGGCAGATCCCGGGGCAGAGGGTGGAGCTCGTGACGGCGCTGATCAAGTCCCTGCCCAAGCAGATTCGCAAGAACTTCGTCCCGGCGCCCGATGTGGCCCGCCAGGCAGTCGCGGCTTTGGAGTCGGATTTCGATCCGGCCACCGATGACCTCGAAGCGTCCCTGGAACTCGTGCTGCGCAGGCTCCGCGGCCACATCATTCCCCCGGGTTCCTGGAATTGGGAGGCCGTACCACCGCACCTGCGGGTGAGCTTCAAGGTGGTAGACAGCAAGGGCAAAGTCCTTGACGAAGGCAAGGACCTGGCTGCCCTGCAAGAGCGCCTGGCCCCTGCTACCCGACGCGCCATCGCGGAATCCCTTGGGGCGACACCTGCCACGGCACTGCCGGGTTCCTCGCGGAAGCCCGCCAAGGCTTCTGCCAGCTCCGATGGACGGCGTGGTGGCGGCAATAGCCAGGCCGCGGATTCTGGAAGGAGTCTGCGTGCGGCGGACAACACCCGTGGTTTCGCGGAGCAGTCCGGGCTCAAGGAATGGTCGTTTGGCACCATTGACCGCCAGGTTACCCGCATCGTGAACGGCCATGAAGTGACGGGGTTCCCGGCTATCGTCGACGACGGTGACTCGGTCTCCCTGCGCGTCTTCCAGAGCCGCTCCGAGCAGGAAGCCGCCATGCGGGCAGGCGTGATCAGGCTTCTGGCACTCCGGGTTCCCGCACCTGACCGCTACATCCTGGAGCACCTTAACAACACCGAAAAACTCACCTTCAGCCAGAACCCGCATGGCTCGGTCAGCGCTTTGATCGCCGACTGCGCCCTGGCTGCCATCGATAAGCTAACCCCCGCTGAATTGCCATGGGACAGGCAGTCATTCGACGCCCTCTACGAAGTGGTCCGCGCCGAGCTGATCGATACCGTGTTCAAGGTGACCGCAGTCGTCGAACGCATCCTGGCCAGCACCCGCAGGATCGACAAGCAATTGAAGGCGACGGCAAGCCTGCCGCTGATCAGCGCGCTGAACGACATCCGAAGCCAGCTGGAACAACTGGTGTTTCCCGGTTTTGTAGCACGCACGGGTTACGCACAGCTGAACCAGCTCCCCCGCTACCTCGCGGCCATTGAGAAGCGGCTGGAAAAGCTTCCCGGCAACGTCCAGCGGGATGCCCTGAACATGGCTATAGTCCAGGCACTGGAGGACGACTACGACGACGCCGTGGCAGCCCTGCTGCCGGGGCGCCGCGCGGGCACCGAATTAACCCGCGTGCGCTGGATGATCGAGGAACTGCGAGTCAGCCTGTTCGCCGTCGAGCTGGGCACGGCGTATTCGGTGTCCGAAAAGCGCATCCGGGCGGTCCTGAACCAGGCGCTGGCCCCGGCATAACCATCGGCGTAACTGCCACGACCGGGTAGCTACGGCGTCAGTCTGTGGGAACCTCGCTGCCGTAACCGGCGGCACGCAGGCCGTTCCGGAGCTTTTCGGCGTTGGCATCCAGCACGGCTGGATCGGGATCATGGTCCGCAGTGGCGAAGTCGTAGTCAGCCATGGAATTGGAGGGCCAGACGTGGACGTGAAGGTGGTGGATCTCGTACCCGGCGATGGTCAGGCCTGCCCGTGCCGAGTTGAAGACCTCGACCTGAGCGGCGCCAATCCTGCGTGCCACCTCCATCACCCGCGACAGCAGTTCGGGCGAGGCGTCGGTCCAGCGATCCACCTCTTCCACTGGAACCACCAGGGTGTGGCCGTCTGCAAGTGGCCCCATGGTCAGGAAGGCGACGACGTCGTCCTCCCGCCACACAAACCGTCCCGGAATTTCGCCGTTGATGATCCTGGTGAACACGCTGCTCATGCGTCTGCCTTTCCTGCGGGGGCCTGGAGGGTGCTGTTGTCCAGCACGAAGCGGTATTTCACGTCGCCGGCAACCATGCGGTCGTAGGCTTCATTCAGCTGTTCCGCCTTGACGATCTCAATGTCGCTTACCACACCGTGCTCGGCGCAAAAGTCCAGCATCTCCTGGGTCTCGGCGATGCCACCAATGAGGGATCCCGCGTAGGAGATACGCCGACGGATCAGTGAACCGGGGTTGACCGGCGGCATTGCCTCGGACGGCAACCCCAACTGGAAGAGCGCACCATCCCGGCGCAGGGTACGGAAGTACGGATTGAGGTCGTGGGGGGCAGCAACGGTGTCGATAATGACGTCGATGCTCCGGTTGGCCTTGTCCATGGCATCGGTGTCAGTGGAGAGCAGCACGTGGTCGGCCCCCAGGTCCCTGGCAGCGGAAATCTTGGAATTTGAGGTGGTGAATACTGTGACCTCGGCGCCCATCGCCTTGGCGATCTTCACCGCCATGTGCCCCAGCCCGCCGAGTCCGACGACACCAACGACATCGCCCTCCCCGACAGCGAAGTGGCGCAGCGGCGAATAGGTGGTAACGCCGGCGCAGAGCAGCGGTGCAGCGGCGGCCGGATCCAGGCCTTCGGGTACGCGGAGCACAAAGCGGCGGTCGACGACGATTGACGACGAGTAACCGCCCTGGGTGATGGCGTTCCCGTTGCGAGGATCCCTGGCTCCGTAGGTTCCAACGTTTCCCTGTTCGCAGTACTGCTCCAGCCCCTCAAGGCAGCTTTCGCACTCCCGGCAGGAATCCACCATGCAGCCAACCCCCACGAGGTCGCCGGGGCTGAAATCGTTAACTGCGGACCCCACCCTGCTGACGCGGCCAACGATTTCGTGGCCGGGGATCAACGGATAGTCAGGGGTGCGCCACTCGCCCCGTGTAGCGTGGACGTCGGAGTGGCACAAACCGCAGAAATCAATGGCGATCTCGACGTCGTCCGGCTTCGGCTCCCGCCGGGCAATGGTCAGGGGCACCAGCCCGCTCTCCGGAGATGTGGCGCCGTAGGCGCCCGAGAGGTGTCCCGAGACGTGGGCGCCTTCGAAGTGTCCAGAGCCGTGGGCGCCGGCCAGGTGTTCAGCTCCATACTGGCGAGAGTCAGCGGTGGGCAGCGGCTTGGCAAGCGGAGGGGGAACAGGTCGTCCTGGCGTCATGCCTCGACGCTACCCTCGGCCGACGACAATTTTCCACTTGGCATACGGGCGACTCCGGCCGCGGCCCCGGTATTGTCGGGATCGGCTCTATCTTCGGCATCCCAAGGACCTGGTCCTGTCGCCACGGGGTTGGCCGTGTGATTGGACCACTGGGAAAAGGACCCAGGGTAGAGGGCAGCCTGGAAGCCTGCGATCTCAAGGGCCGCGATCTGGTGTGCAGCGGTGACTCCGGAACCGCAGTAGACAGCAACCTTGCTCTCCGGGCGCAGCCCCAGCCGTTCGAAACGTGCACGCAAGATCCCGGGAGGGAGGAACTTTCCCTCCGGCGTGAGGTTCTCCAATGTTGGTGCGCTGACGGCTCCCGGGATATGCCCGGCCCGCGGATCGATGGGTTCCAGCTCGCCCCAATACCGCTCTCCGGCGCGGGCGTCGAGGAGGATTCCTGCCTCCGGCCAGTCCGCTGCCTCCGCCATCGTGACCGCCCCCATTTGCCCCTGGCCAAGGACAACATCCCCGGGCGCCGGTTCTTGCTCGTCCTGGGCCAGCGGAAGGCCTGCCTCGCGCCAGGCCCGGAGGCCGCCGTCGAGCAGGTACACCGATCTCAGTCCTGCATTCCGCAGCATCCACCACACACGGGCCGCAGCGGTACTGCCGGCGTCGTCGTAAGCCACCACCGTATCGCCGTCCCGGATTCCCCAGGCCCGGGCATGTTCCTGAAAAGTCCGCGTGGGCGGCAGCGGATGACGGCCGCGTGCCGGTTCGGCAGGATCGGCAAGTTCTGTGGGAAGGTCAACGTACACGGCCCCGGGAATGTGGCCCTGGCGGAAATGGGCATGGCCATGGGGATCCCCCAGGACCCACCGGACGTCCAGCAGCACGGTACGCTTCCCCGCGGCCAGCCGCTGGCTGAGTTCGGTCACGTCAATGATGGTCGGCATCGCTCTCCTCTGTCGTGTGGCCAGCACCACACTAACCCGGTCCCGCGAATCAGGCCGGTAGGCTGGGGCGGTGAATAACGCGGTGAACCATGTTGTGGACAGTGTCTGCGGGCCGGAGAGGGCCTGGGCCGATGAGGCCATCCGCCGGATCGCAGCTGAAAACAATCGCTCTGCCGACACCCATCTTTATGCCGTACCGCTGCCGGAAGACTGGGGAGTCCAGCTGTACCTCAAGGACGAGTCCACGCACCGTTCCGGCAGCCTCAAGCACCGCCTGGCCCGCTCCCTCTTCCTCTTTGGCCTCGTCAACGGGTGGATCAAGGAGGGCACCACCATCGTGGAGGCTTCCAGCGGCAGCACCGCTGTTTCGGAAGCGTACTTTGCCCGCCTGATCGGCCTGCCCTTCATTGCCGTGATGACCAGGACCACCAGCCCCGAAAAGATAGCCCTCATTGAGGAGTTCGGCGGAAAGTGCAAGCTTGTGGAGCACGCCTCCGAAGTCTATGCCGCTGCCGAGGAGCTCGCACGGAGCACCAGGGGCCACTACATGGACCAGTTCACCTATGCGGAGCGCGCAACGGACTGGCGCGGCAACAACAACATTGCGGAGTCCATCTTCGACCAGCTCGCCCTTGAGCCCCATCCGGTTCCGTCCTGGATAGTGGTCGGCGCCGGCACCGGTGGAACCAGCGCAACCATCGGGCGTTACCTTCGCTACCATTGCCATGACACCGGTCTTGCGGTGGTTGACCCTGAGAATTCGGCGTTCTACCCGGGGTGGCTTAACCGCGTCGGGAATTACAGCACGGGGAAGCCGTCCCGGATTGAAGGCATTGGCCGTCCCCGCATGGAGCCGAGCTTTATTCCGGCGGTCATTGACCGCATGATCCAGGTCCCCGACGCCGCTTCCGTCGCCGCAATGCGGCACCTGCATCGACTCGCGGGCCTCCATGCCGGGCCTTCGACCGGGACGAACCTCTGGGGCGTCTGGCAGCTCGTTTCGGAGATGGTGGCAGAGGGCCGCCGGGGAAGCATCGTGTCTTTGATGTGCGACGGCGGAGACCGCTACACCGGCAGCTACTACAATCCCGAATGGCTTGAACGGCAGGGCCTGGACCCCGCCCCTTACGAGGCACTCATCGAGCGGTTCTTTGAGACTGGCAGGTGGGCGGCCTAGACCTCCACCGATTCCAGCGGAGCGAGCCTCTCATAGCTCGTACCGTACCTGGCGCCCAGCCGCGTGAGGTGGCCCTCGACGATGCCCCTTCCCAGCTCGTTGAGCAGCGCGTCATGGACCGGATAGGCCTTCGGCGCCCGGACCCCGATAACGAAATCCACCACTTCGCCCACTTTGGACCACGGAGCATGGATGGGCACCAGCAGGGTCCGCACACTGACGCCGTCGGGAACGACGAAACTGTCACCCGGGTGGTAGACATTCTCGTCCACGAGGTACCCGATGTTGGCCACCAGCGGAATATGGGGGTGGATCAGGGCGTGCTGCCCGCCAAAGGAGCGGATAGCGAAGCCGGCTGCTTCAAAGGAGCTGCCGGGCTCGACTACGTGGATGCGGCCGTCGTCGTCCCCTGCCTTTTCCTTGAGCCGGGAAGCAACAGAAGCCGGTGCATGCACCTGGAGGTCCGTGTTGTCCCGCAGCGCCCCGGCCACGGCGGGAACATCGAAGTGGTCAGTGTGTTCATGGGTGATCAGCACGGCGTGCGCTCCGTTAAGCGCGTCCTCGGTCTCCGAAAATGTTCCCGGATCGATCACCAGCACTTGCCGGTTCTTCTCCAGCCGGACACAGGCATGCGTGAACTTAGTCAGCTTCATGGGGCCAGCCTAGGTTCCCCTCCCCGAGGTGTCCACGAGGCAGGTGTCCCCGACGCAGGTGTCCCCGACGCCCCGGCTGGTAACCTAGTACATTGCAAATGATTCCGGGGAAATGAGTTAGTCAATGCCACAAGGCACCAAAGCCGCCGCTACAGGGCAGGCCGCGACGGGGCCAAAGGAGCAGCGCGTCACCAAGCAGCGGCTGGCAGTAAGCGCCGCCCTGGACGACCTGGATGACTTCGTCAGCACCCAGGAGCTCTACCGCATCCTGCAGAACCGGGGCATCTCGGTTTCCCTGGCCACCGCCTACCGCATCCTTCAGTCCCTCGCCGACGACGGACTGATTGACGTCCTCCGCAATGCCGACGGCGAAGCGGTCTACCGACGCTGCACCGTGACCGGCCATCACCACCACCTGCTCTGCCGGAACTGTGGAAAAGCCGTCGAAGTCGAGGCACCGGCGGTGGAGACGTGGGCGGCGCGCATCGCCGTCGAACACGGCTTCACCGAGGTAGCCCACACCGTTGAAGTGTTCGGGCTGTGCCCGGAGTGCACCGCGCAAAAGGCTGCCGAGAGGCAATAGGCCCGCGGAGGCGACAGGCCGCAGACTAGCCGGGCTTGGCGCTAGGCAGAAGCAGGTTCCGGCAGCCGCGCAGCAACCCTGCCGCTCATGCCGCGCTTGGCCCGCACCGTTCCAATCACCCGGCACGCAACGTAGATCAGGAATGACAGCGTGGTCACGTAGGGGCTGATAGGAATCCGGCTGCCCAGCGCCAGGAGGATTCCCCCCACCGTAGCGGTCACCGCGAAGGCCACGCTCAGGAGTACCACAAGGCGCGGCGAGGACGTCACCCGCAGCGCGGCCGCGGCCGGGGTGATCAGCAGGGCAAGGACCAGCAGGGCCCCCACAATCTGGATCGACAGCGCAACGCTGATGCCCAGTAAAACCATAAAGGCAATGGCCAGCCCGCGCACCGGCACGCCACGTGCCTCGGCAAGTTCGGGGTCTACGGACGCGAACGTGAGGGGCCGCCACATTGCGGCCAGGGCAACCATGACCACGACGGCGGTTCCCGCCAGCGCCTGCAGCTGCACCGTGTCCACTGAAACGATCTGGCCGGTCAGCAGGCCGAATTTGTTGGCCGCCCGGCCTTCATAAAGCGCCAGGAACAGGATGCCAAGGCCCAGGCCAAAGGGCATGATGACGCCGATGATCGAATTCTTGTCCCGTGCCCTGACGCCCATCAGCCCGAGCAGGAGGGCGGCAGCCACCGAACCGATGAGGGAGCCGAAGATGATGTCGGCCCCGATCAGCAGGGCGAATGCAGCTCCGGCGAAGGACAGCTCCGAGATCCCGTGCACGGCAAAAGCCAGGTCACGCTTCATGACGAAGGTTCCCACGAGGCCGCCCAGCAGCCCAAGGACCGCGCCCGCCCAGATGGAATTTTGGACCAGCTGCAACAATTCGCCGTAGTTGTCGAAGTTGAAGATGGTCGACCAGATGCTTCCAAGGTCCATTAGAGTTCCGTGCCTGCCGTCACATGGGAGTCGTGGTGGTGCGTCGTGGCATCGGGAAGGCCAACCACAACAATCCTGCCGTTGGTGTGGATAACCTCCACATTGCTGTCATACAGCCCGGAGAGAACCTCTGTGGTCATGACTTCCTGCGGCGTACCCACTCGGAACTGGCCGCCGGCCAGGTAGAGCACCCTGTCCACGTACTCGATGATCGGATTGATTTCATGGGTTACGAACACCACGGCACTGTTATGTTCGCGGCACTGCTTGTTGATCAGGGCGCTGACGGCCTGCTGGTGATGCAGGTCAAGGGACAGCAACGGTTCGTCGCAAAGGAGGAGCTTGGGGTCCGTGGCCAGGGCCTGCGCCACGCGAAGCCGCTGCTGCTCACCGCCGGACAGGAGGCCTACGGGCACCTTGGCATACTCGGTGGCCCCCACGAGTTCGAGCAACTCATCAATTTGGCGGTTCAGCCGGGTCGTCGACAGGCGCAATCCCCAACGGTGGCCGTCCAGCCCCAGCCCGACGAGGTCCCGTGCCCGCATGGGCGTGTCCGGCGCGAACGACTTCTGCTGCGGGATATAGCCCACTAGCCGACTTCCGCGTTCTACGGCATGACCGTCAAGCGAGGCATGGCCTGAGTGAAGCTCCTGCAGCCCCAGCAGCACTTTCAGGAAGCTCGTCTTCCCGCTCCCGTTCGGCCCGAGCACCGCGAGGAACTCCCCCGGGTTGATGTCCAGGTCGAGCCCCTGCCAGAGTACCCTCTTGCCGAATTGGAGGCTCGCCCCCTGGAGGCTCACTACCGGTTTCAAATAATTGTCCTTGTCACGGTGCACTAATGATGAAACATCGGGAACGCCCCGCATCCGTCCTAACATCTTAGGACGGATACGGGGCGTGGATATTGAGAGCTAAAGGCCCAGCGCCTTTGAGATGTTTTCCACATTGGCCTTCATCCACTGCACATAGCCTTTGCCGTCCGGACTGATGCCGTCCGGAAGGGTCTCGGTGAAGTCAACCACCGGAACCGCACCGGCGATTGCAGCCCTCTTCACAGCCTCAGTCTGGGTGCCTTCCGTCTGGTTGTTGTAGGCCAGCAGCCTTACTTCCTGCGAGCCCGCGAGGTCCTCCGTTTCCTTTAGCACGGAAGGCGGCACGTCGGTGCCCTCTTCGATGGCCGTGGTAAACGCCTCAGGGGTCTTGTTCTCCAAGCCGGCTGACTCGAGCAGGTACACCGGGACGAGCTCGCTCACGACGACAGGGGTTCCGGAGACGGTCTTCTTCATCTCGTCCAGGCGCCCGCGCAGCTCTCCAAGGGAGGCCTTGAAGGCTTCGGCATTCGCGGTAAAGGTCGACGCGGACGCGGCATCCAGCGTGGAGAGCTTCCCAGCCAGTGCGTCGGCGAGCGCCGCCATGGCGTCAAGGTTGTACCAGACGTGCTCATTGAAGTCGCCGTGGTCGTGGTGGTGCTCCTCAGTGCCGGACGTTTCCCCTTCGGTGTGGGAAGCCACCCCCTCCGGCGCCAGGCCCGAAACCTCGACGGCACTCACGATGTTGTCGTGGTCGACGTTGGCGTCGTCCGCGAGCTTGTGCAGGAAGCCGTCGTAACCACCGCCGTTTTCAACCACAAGCTTTGCCTTGGAGACCTGCAGCTTGTCCTGGGCGCTTGCCTCATAGGAGTGGGGGTCCTGGCTGGTCTTGCTGATAATCGCGTTCACCGTAACCTTGTCCCCGCCCACGGCCTTGACGATGTCGCCATATACGTTGGTGGACGTGACGACGGAAATCCTGTTGTCGTCCGTGGGGGCGGAGGAGGAGCCCGCCGGTGTCGCGCAGCCCGTCAAGAGGAGGGCGATGGCGGCCGTGGCGGCGAGCGTTACGGAGAATGAGCGGTGCAGCACAGGTACCTCTGATCTTTTCGAATGGGAATCAAGAAAACTTGTCGCTGTCCAGTCTAAGCCTTCTTGCGAATGATTCCTATTTGCTTGCTATTCGTGACACCAACCCGGCCGCGCACTTTGGGTCACGAGCTACGCTTTCGGACTCGCCTGGCCTCCCAGACGGCGAATCCCCCGCGCCTGCGTGGCATCCCGGATTTCGCCGACCAGTTGCTCGATCACATCTTCGAGGAACAGCACGCCCTGGGTCTGCCCGTCCGGCCCGATAACCCGCGCAAGGTGTGAACCCGACCGCTGCATAACGGACAGGGCATCTTCGATCTCATCGTCCGGCGAGAGGTTGGCGAGGGAACGGATCCTGCTTTCCGCTATCGGATACTGGTGCCCCGGCTCCGGAATGGCCAGGACATCCTTGATGTGCAGATAGCCTGCCAGGACTCCGTCGTCGTCAAGCATGGGGAAACGGGAGAACCCGGTCCGGCTTACCGCCTTCTCAAACTCCCCCGGCGTGGTTGAAGACTTCAGCATGACGAGCTTGTCCAACGGCACCATAATGTGGGCCGCGGTGTGTTCGGAGAACTCCAGCGCACCACTCAATAGTCCTGCCTCATCATCAACGAGCCCATGACGCCTGGACTCCTGGACGATCGACTGCACCTCCTCCAGGGTGAACGACGACGACACCTCGTCCTTCGGTTCGATCCGCATGACCCTAAGGATGTGGTTGGCCGCCCAGTTAAGGGTCCAGATCACGGGCTTGACCAGGCCCGCTATGAACATGAGCGGAGGAGCCAGGAGCAGCGCGGCCTTGTCCGCAACAGACACGGAGATGTTCTTAGGCACCATTTCACCAAAGGTCACGTGCAGGAACGTCACCAACGCCAGCGCCACACCGAAGGCAATGACGTCGGACAGCTCCATCGGAAGGCCGGCAGCCTCCAGGGGAACCACCATGAGGTGGTGAATGGCGGGCTCCGCCACCTGAAGTATCAACAGCGAGCACACGGTGATGCCCAGCTGCGCACAGGCGAGCATCAGGGAAACGCTCTCCATAGCCCGCAAGGTTGTTTGCGCGGCCTTGGATCCCGCCTCAGCCAGCGGCTCGATCTGGCTGCGCCGAGCGGATATGACGGCGAACTCCGCGCCAACGAAGAAGGCGTTGCCGATCAGCAGGAAGATCAACCAGAGAATTCCGGCCCAGTCACTCATGAGGCACCCCCGCCGGTGCTGGCAGCTATATTGTCGCTGCCAGCCTCGGCATCCTTAGCCGGACGGAAGCAGATACGGTCTATCCGGCGCCCATCCATCCGGGTCACGGTGAGGGTTCCACCGCCGGTCTCGACGACATCGCCGACAGCTGCGATCCTTCCCAGCTTGCTCATCACGTAGCCGCCCACGGTTTCGTAGGCCGCTTCATCAGGAACGGTGAGTCCGGGAATCTGCTCGGTCACCTCGTCCGGGCGGAGCAGCCCCGGGAAGTACCAGTCGCCCGAAGCGCTCTGCAACAGCCCCGGCCTGACCTTGTCGTGCTCGTCCGCCACTTCACCGACGATCTCCTCTACAAGGTCCTCAAGCGTTGCAATGCCGGCGGTTCCGCCGTATTCGTCAAGAACGACGGCGAGCTGCAGGTTGCCTTCCCGCAGTTCGGAGAGCAGGGCGTCAAGGTGGATGGTTTCGGGGACACGCAGGACGTCGGTCATGATGGCACCTGCTTCGAGGTTCGCCCTTCGGTCGGAGGGCACTGCCACGGCCTTCTTCACATGCACCACGCCCCTGATGTCGTCGGCTGAATCGCCGATAACCGGGAATCGCGAATAGCCTGTGCGACGAGCGGCCTCAATGATGTCGCTGACCGGCTGGTCGGCGTCGATGGTTTCCATCCTGATGCGGGGCGTCATGACGTCGGCCGCGGACCTTCCCGCGAAGTTCAGTGTTCTGGCAACAAAGTTGGCGGTGCCGGCGTCGAGGGTTCCCATTTCGGCCGAACGACGAACCAGTGACGCCAGTTCGGCCGGTGTCCGGGCTCCCGAGATCTCTTCCTTGGCCTCAAGGCCAAAGATGTTCAGGACTCTATTGGAGAAACCATTGAGGACGAGGATGGCTGGCTTGAAAATCGCGGTGAACAGAAGCTGCGGCCGGGCAAGGGCCTTGCCAAGGGGGAAAGCCAGGGCGATAGCCATATTCTTGGGCACAAGCTCGCCCAGCAGCATGGACAAGAGAGTGGCAAGCGCCATGGCGATGACAAGGGAAACCGAGTGGGCCGCCGCATCGGGAATCCCGACGGCGGCAAGAGGATCCTCAAGCAGCGCTCCGACCGAGGGTTCCATCACGTAACCCGTCAGGAGGGTGGTGAGGGTAATGCCCAGCTGGCAACTGGACAGCTGGGTAGAGAGCGATTTGAGGCATTTGAGGAGAGGTGCGGCGGCGTGGTCGCCGTCGTCCACGGCACGCTGCACGGCTGCCTGGTCCAGGGCAACCAACGAGAATTCAACGGCAACGAAGAAACCTGTTCCCATGATGAGGAGGAAACCGGCGACGAGAAGGAGCCATTCCATCTAGGTCGTGGCCCCCATACGGCTGAAGGTTATTCGGCCCTTGTGCCGGGCGATGGCTGAAGATCGGCCCGGCGGAGGATGATCGGCAGATGCCGATACTAAGTCTTTGGCAGCTCCGGCATTGCACGCCGAAGTGTGATGGGCACGTGAACGGGGTTTGCCGGCTCTGTGGGTAAGCTGCGCGGAGTTCCCTGCGATATCCCGCTGGGGGCTCCGGCGACAGCCCCCAGGCCGGCACCTAGAATTACTGTCCATAAGGATTTCAGTCTACAGGCAGGGCTTTGGCCGAACATCATCAGGGGCTCCTCATGGCCTCCTTCGGGCACCGCGTCAGCATGTGTCCGATGTGGGCATGATTTGCGTCACCACTATTGGCAGTTACCTGTGCATCGTCACTAGACTGGCATGGGTCTGAGTTCGCAGACCCGGACCCTGGATCATGGTTTGCCAAGGCGACTTTGATGCCAGCTGGAAATCAAACTCATGGAAGAGGCGTATTTCAAGTGCCAGAGCAGCCCAGCCACCGTCTACCCGAAGAATTTGGCGGCAACGAGTGGCTCGTTGACGAACTGTACGAGCGGTACCAGCAGGACAAGAATTCGGTCGATTCCAAGTGGTGGCCTTTGTTCGAATCCTTTGAAACCGTAGACGGCTCTTCTTCCAACGGAACCTCAGCAGCCACTCTCGCTGCCAATCCCCCTACCCGTGAAATTCCTGTCGTGGAGCAGGCTCCCGCTGAACCGGCACAGGCGCCGGCCCAGCCGACTGCGCCTCCGGCATCTGCAGCCCCGGCCCCCGCCGCTCCTGCCCCTGTCAAGAAAGCCCCGGCTACTGTCGCCAAAGACGGCGCCAAGCAGACGGGCACCGCGGTCCAGCCCATTCCGGCCCAGCTGCCCAAGAACGTCAAGGCACCCACCGCGCCCGAGGAAGACGTCGTCTCCGTCCTCCGCGGACCTGCAAAAGCCATTGCCTCGAACATGGTCACCAGCCTCGAGGTTCCGACGGCTACCAGCGTGCGGGCCATCCCGGCAAAGCTCCTGATCGACAACCGCGTCGTCATCAACTCCAACCTGGCACGCGCCCGTGGCGGCAAGGTCTCCTTCACGCACCTGATCGGCTATGCAGTAGTCAAGGCCCTCTCCCAGTTCCCTTCCATGAACGTCTACTACGACGAAGTGGATGGCAAGCCTGTGGCCGTCCAGCCTGCGCACGTCAACTTCGGCATCGCCATCGACATGCCCAAGCCTGACGGCACCCGCCTGCTGATGGTTCCGAACATCAAGAAGGCCGAGACCATGAACTTCGCGGAGTTCTGGCACACGTATGAAGACCTCATCAAGCGGGCCCGCAACGGGAAGCTGACGGCGGACGACCACGCCGGCACCACCGTTTCCCTCACCAACCCCGGCGGCATTGGCACAGTCCACTCAGTGCCGCGTCTCTCCAAGGGACAGGCCGCCATCATCGGCGTCGGCGCCCTTGACTACCCGGCCGAATGGCAGGGTGCCAGCGAGAAGATCATTGCGCAGAACGCCATCAGCAAGATCCTCACGCTGACCTCCACCTACGACCACCGCGTCATCCAAGGTGCGGGCAGCGGCGAGTTCCTGAAGCTCGTCCACCAGCTCCTCCTTGGCGCGCAGGGTTTCTACGACGAAATCTTCGAAGCCCTGCGCATCCCGTATGAGCCAGTCCGCTGGAGTCCCGACCTCCAGGTTGACCCTGCCGACCAGATCAACAAGGTCGCCCGCATCCAGCAGCTGATTCACTCGTACCGTGTTCGTGGCCACCTCATGGCGGACACCGATCCCCTGGAGTACGTCCAGCGCAAGCACCCCGACCTCGATGTGCTGACCTACGGCCTGACGCTGTGGGACCTTGACCGCGAGTGGCCCACCGGCGGCTTCGGCGGCAAGTCCGTGCTGAAGTTCCGTGACATCCTCGGTGTCCTGCGCGACGCCTACTGCCGCACCACAGGCATTGAGTACATGCACATCCAGGAGCCCGCGGAACGCAAGTGGTTCCAGGACCAGTTGGAGCACCCTTATTCGAAGCCGAGCCGCGAAGAGCAGCTGCGCATCGTCTCCAAGCTCAATGCTGCCGAAGCCTTTGAGACCTTCCTGCAGACCAAGTTCGTGGGCCAGAAGCGCTTCTCGCTGGAGGGTGGCGAGTCCCTGATTCCGCTGCTGGATGCCATCATCTCGGACGCAGCCGACGACGGCCTGGACGAGGTGGCCATTGGCATGGCCCACCGCGGCCGCCTCAATGTGCTCACCAACATCGCCGGCAAGACCTATGCCCAGGTGTTCCGCGAATTCGAAGGCACCCAGGATCCCCGCTCCGTTCAGGGCTCCGGCGACGTGAAGTACCATCTTGGCACCGAAGGCACCTTCACCTCGGACAACGGCAAGGAGACCAAGGTCTACCTCGCGGCCAACCCGTCGCACCTCGAAGCAGTCGACCCCGTACTTGAGGGAATTGTCCGCGCCAAGCAGGATCGCCTCGACCAGGGAACGTCCTTCCCGGTCCTGCCGATCATGATCCACGGCGATGCAGCCTTCGCGGGCCAGGGTGTAGTGGCGGAAACCCTCAACCTGTCCCAGCTGCGCGGCTACCGTACAGGTGGCACCGTGCACATCATCGTGAACAACCAGGTTGGCTTCACCACTGCTCCTTCCTCGTCACGGTCCTCCACGTACTCCACCGACGTGGCCAAGATGATCCAGGCTCCGGTATTCCATGTGAACGGTGACGACCCCGAGGCTGTTGTCCGTGTGGCACAGCTGGCCTACGAGTTCCGCCAGCGGTTCCACAAGGATGTTGTCATCGACATGGTGTGCTACCGCCGCCGTGGCCACAACGAGGGCGATGACCCCTCGATGACGCAGCCGCTGATGTACAACCTGATCGAGGCCAAGCGCTCGGTCCGAAAGCTCTACACGGAATCCCTCATCGGTCGTGGCGACATCACCGAGGACGAGGCCGAGCAGTTGCTTCGTGACTACCAGGAGCGACTCGAGCGTGTCTTCGCCGAAACCCATGCGGCACAGACCTCCCCGATTCCGATCATCACAGCCGATTCCGCCGCCGTGTCCGACATCGAGCGCCCCATCGCGCAGCAGTCGGACTCCGGCACGAATGCTCCGGATTCCACTGCCATCTCCGCGGAAACCCTGGCCCTCATCGGCCAGGCGCACCTGAACATCCCGGAGGGCTTCACAGTCCACTCCAAGCTCAAGCAGCTCCTGGAGAAGCGTGAGCAGATGTCTCGGGAGGGCGGCATCGACTGGGGTTTTGGCGAGATCGCGGCTTTCGGCTCCCTCATTATGGAGGGCGTGCCCGTCCGCTTGGCCGGGCAGGATTCGCGTCGCGGCACGTTTGTGCAGCGGCACGCGGTGTTCCACGACCGTGCCAACGGCAGCGAATGGGTCCCGCTGGGCAACCTGTCTGACAAGCAGGCCAAGCTGTGGATCTACGACTCCCTGCTATCGGAATATGCGGCAATGGGCTTCGAATACGGGTACTCCGTGGAGCGCCCGGATGCCCTGGTGCTCTGGGAAGCCCAGTTCGGCGACTTCGTCAATGGCGCCCAGACCATCATTGACGAGTTCATCTCCTCGGCAGAGCAGAAGTGGGGACAGCGTTCCTCCCTCGTGCTCATGCTGCCGCATGGTTATGAAGGCCAGGGTCCTGACCACTCGTCCGCCCGCATCGAGCGTTTCCTCCAGCTGTGCGCCGAGGACAACATGGTTGTGGCAAACCCGACGACGGCGGCCTCGCACTTCCACCTGCTGCGCCGCCAGGCGTACAGCCGCCCGCGCAAGCCGCTGATCATCTTCACCCCGAAGCAGCTTCTCCGCCTCAAGGGTGCGGCCTCAGCCGTCGAGGACTTCACCACCGGCAGCTTCAGGCCCGTCATCAGCGAGCACGAGGCACTCTCGGGCCAGGACGTCAGCCGGGTCATCCTCGTCTCGGGTCGCCTGTACTACGACCTCCTGTCTTCACGGCAGAAGTCCGGTGACACCTCGACGGCAATCATTCGGGTCGAGCAGCTCTACCCGCTGCCGCTGGCCGAGATCGACGCCGAACTGGCCAAGTACCCGAACGCCGACGTCGTCTGGGCCCAGGACGAGCCCGCCAACCAGGGACCGTGGCCGTTCATCGGCCTCAACCTGGCTCCGGCCCTGGATCGCAAGGTTACCCTCGTGTCCCGTCCGGCCTCTGCCTCCACCGCGGCGGGATCCATGAAGCGCCACGCGCTGGAACAGGACACCCTGATCAAGCAGGCCTTCGCCCGCTAGCAACACCATGGCTGCCCGGCCGGAGGTGCAAATGCACCATACCGGCCGGGCAGTTCTGTTTAATGGAAGCAGTATGGGCTTTAGGCAGCAAAGCGTGGTGCCTTCGCTTGGATTCGATACCGAAGTAATGAGGTCAGTGTGGAAGACAGGAAGCTGCGCATCGCAGCTGTTGGTGACGAGCTGCTGGCAGGACTGGGCGACCCAAGGGCGCTGGGCTGGCTTGGTCGTGTCCTCGCGCGAACCCCCCAGGATGCCGTCGCCGTAGAAAGCTACGCCCTTCCATGCCCGCAGGAAGGCACCGAGGGCCTGGCCGCCCGCTGGTTCGAAGAAGCGGGCCGCCGCTTCAGCGATTCCCACGAGAACCGGCTGGTCATTGGACTGTCCGGCCGTGACATCGAATTCGGTCTTTCAACCGCCCGGAGCCGCCTCAACCTCGCCAATATCCTGGATGGTGCGTCGCAGAACAACATCGAGGTATTTGTTGTGGGGCCCCCTCCCACCCTCGACCCTGCCAAGAATCGCAGGCTCGCTGATATCAACACTGCCTTCGCAGACGTCACCACGCGTCGCAACCACCACTACGTGGACACCTTCTCACCCCTTTTGAACCATGAGCAGTGGCGGACAGACCTTGCTGCCAACGGCGGGACTCCCGGCCAGGCGGGATACGGGCTCATCGCTTGGCTTGTGCTGCACCGTGGCTGGTTCCAGTGGCTCAAAATCGCCCAGCCTGAGTAGGAACCGGACAGCCTAAACCTCCTGGCTCCAAAGCGTTACCTCGGCCTATTGCCCTCTCCACAAACACGATATATCGTGTTCGCATCGCGATATATCGTGATTTGGCTTTGAGACCGTGCGTTTTGCGAGACCGTGTAAGAGGAGAGGTCATGTCAGAGGAAACCTGGACCGTCACCGGCCCACAAACCATTGAGGTCGAGGGCGTCCGCTCCCTGAAGCTGGGCATCGTTAAGGGGCGCTTCGACGTCGTTACTCATGACGAGGCCGTGACGCGCATTGAAGTGTCCGAGATCGACGGTGATCCGCTCAGCATCAGCCTCAGCGACGGCAAGCTCGAAGTACGGCATCAGCTGCATGGCCCCCAAGGCTGGTTCCGGAACCTTATGGGCACGGTGAACAACACCAGCGCGAACTCGGTGGTGGTCAGCATTGCCGTGCCGCACAACGTCAAGGTCGAGGCCGGCACTGTTAACGGCGACGGCCTGCTTTCCGGGGTCAGCGGCCACACCAGGCTGAGTACCGTATCCGGATCTGTGATGGCCGATGGCACCCGAGGACAGCTCCAGGTCAGCACGGTCAGCGGAGAAGTGATTGTCCGTAATCACGAAGGAGTCCTCACCGCAAAAAGCGTCTCGGGCGAAGTCACAGCGTCAGGCGATTTCAGCAATGTGCGGGCAATCACCGTAAGCGGCGACCTCAGCTTCGACCTGCACGGCTTCACTGCCGACTTCGGCGCCAACTCTGTTTCAGGGGACCTGACCATTAGGCTGCCGCACGACGTCGGCGTCGATATCATTGCGAAGTCTGCCAGTGGCAGCGTGATGATCGATGACCAGCTCTATGCACAGCCCGGGGGCAAAGTGGAGACGATCGTCGGCCCCGACCTCAAGCTCATGCTGCTACGCACCAACACCGTCTCCGGAAAGACCTCAGTACTGCACTCCATTGGCCCGGACACAGGCGGTAGCCGGTCCACTTCGGGGGAAGCAGGCCGCTGATGCCCCCCGTCTTCGCCCATGGCGCCCTTCGGCTCTACATCCTGGCGCTGCTGGAATCCGGCCCAAGGCATGGCTATGAATTGATCAGGGCGCTCAGCGACCGTTTTGGCGGGACCTACTCCCCCAGTGCCGGTACTATCTACCCCCGTCTCGGAAAGCTCGAAGAGGAAGGCCTCGTGGCAACCGAGAGTGAAGGGCGGCGCACCAAATATTCCATCACTCCGGCGGGGCTTGCCGAGCTTGAGAGCAGGCGCGAAGAGCTTGCCGGCGTCGAAGAGAACATATCAGCCTCCGTCAGGCGGCTCGCCGACCAGTTGAGGGCGGATATCAGCAACAATATCCGGGGGCTTCGGGCCGATCTTGCGGCGACGGCGGAAGCGGTCCGATCATCCGCCCGTTCGGCGGACACTGTCCGTTCGCCGGACACTGTCCGTTCAGCGGACATTGCCCCTTCAGCCAACACCAAGGCACACGACCCTGCGTCCCCGGCTGCTCGTCCGGCGAACCAGCGGATGCTGAAGGAAGCGGAGATGCTCGTCCAGGCGTTCCGCGACGACCTGAGAATCGAACTTCGCCTTCACACAAGCAGGAATGAACTGACTCCATTGGCCCTCGAGACCGTGCGCACGGTCCTGGACCAGGCACGAAGCTCCATCCGCAACTCCCTGCAGTCCTAGAATTCCCTGCGGCCCGGCTGTCCGGGCGGCGATGACGCGCCGGTTCGCAGGCGTCTGGAGGATGTGGGAGACTGGAGGGCAGCTCTTTTGAGTATCGAAGATAAGGAGGCCAGCTATGAGCAAGCGTGCACGCAAGCGTCGTGACCGTAAGCGTGGCGGCGCGAACCACGGCAAGCGCCCCAACACCTAAGCCACCGGCTTAGCGTTACGGCTTGAATGAAGAGGACCCCGGAAACCAACGGTTTCCGGGGTCCTCTTCATGTGTATCCAGACGACGCCTGCTGTCCGGGCGGCGCCGTGAATTCAGCCGACGCCGGGCGGTTGCCTCAGGCTTCGACAGGCTTGATGGAATGGATCCTGTCCAGGATGGAGTTCTTGAGGTTTTCAGGCGCGGCCTCGGTGCAGGAGCGCTTCACCATGGACCGTATGAGGCATTCAAGGTCGTATTCCTCACTGCACTCGGGGCAATCCGCAAGGTGATCCTTGATCTCGGTGATGTCCTTCTTAGTCAGCGCGCCGTCGAGGTACTCGTAGATGCGCTGCATCCGCGCGTCATCGCAATCGCCCAATCCCTGGCAGTTGCTCATTTCCTTTTCTCCTGTGTGTTGCTTTCGGCCGCTGTCTGTTCCGCCGGCGCGGCGCTGAATCCCCGGTCCGCCGCATAATCGGCGAGGAGGTCCCGCAGCATCTTCCTGCCGCGGTGAAGGCGTGACATCACAGTCCCGATGGGAGTGTTCATGATGTCCGATATTTCTTTGTAGGCAAAGCCTTCTACGTCCGCGAAATACACGGCGAGCCGGAATTCCTCGGGGATGGCCTGGAGTGCCCTCTTGACGTCGGAATCCGGCAGGTGGTCCAGCGCTTCGGCTTCAGCTGAGCGAAGGCCGTTGGACGTGTGTGATTCCGCCCTGGCAAGCTGCCAGTCCTCGATCGTGTCCGAATTGGACTGGAGCGGCTCGCGCTGACGCTTCCTATAGAGGTTGATGTAGGTATTCGTCAGGATCCGATAGAGCCAGGCCTTGAGGTTCGTGCCGGGCTTGTACTGGTGGAACGCGGAGAAGGCCTTGGTGTAGGCCTCCTGGACGAGGTCCTCGGCATCCGAAGGGTTGCGCGCCATCCGCATGGCAGCCGAATACAACTGGTCGACGTACTGCATGGCGTCCCGCTCGAAGCGGATCCGCCTGTCTTCGGCGGTCTCCGCGGCCAAGTCGACGGCAGGCTCATCGACGGCAGGCTCATCCGCCGCCGGCGCCTCCTGCTGGAGGTCGTCGTCGTCGGCTGCTTCGTACAAGGCCGCTACGGCCGGATCAACGCTGCTCATTGCGTTCAAGTCTACTGTCACCCTCCGGCCGGCCGGGGGACCAACAGCGGGATGGGTCAATGCCTCCACGCCGTCCTTCACCAAAGTCAATCCAGGCTCCGCTCTATTTGTGCACCTACATCACGCCTTTTTGTTGCAACTGCGGGCGGCAGGCAAATATTCCGCAAAAGTGCAAGACTAGATCCGACTGAACCCCTTGAACGTTATGGCAAGCCATCCAGGAGGAAAGACATGTCCGTCATCCGTTTTCTCGCTCGACCCATGTTGGCCTCCAGCTTCGTAGTTGCGGGCCTGGACAAGCTCAAGAATGTTGATGACACTGCGCAACAGCTTTCTCCCTTGCTGCGCCGCACCTCGCAGGCGCTGCCGTTCAAGACTGACGAAAAGATGCTGGCACGAGTCATCGGCGGCGCCCAGGTGGGTGCCGGTGCCCTGTTGGCCCTCGGCAAGTTCTCGCGCTTTTCGGCCACCGTCCTGGCGCTCACCTCTGCTTTGAACGCCTATGTGGAGTGGCGCTCAGCTGACTCCGCCACCACCGAGGCACGCACTGCCAGGCGTTCCAGGCTGCTGAAGAACCTGTCCCTTGGCGGAGGCGTCCTGCTGGCCGCGGTGGACACCAATGGTCGCCCCAGCATCGCCTGGCGCGCAGAACACCTCGCTGCCGATGCTCGCAAAGTAACAGGCAAGCAGTTCAGGAAGGCCGACCAGGCCGTACGCAAAGCCGTCGACACTGCAGTTGGAGCATAAAGCAAGCATGACAGGACCCACCGCCGCCCATCAGTCCGCCAACGTAGCTGCCCTCCCACTGTGGCCGGCGCCCTTCGCCCGCCGTCCCGTGGATGCCACCGTCACGGTGCCCGGTTCAAAGTCCCTGACCAACCGCTACCTGGTGCTGGCGGCCCTCGCCGATGCTCCGTCCCGACTCCGTGCGCCCCTTCACTCACGGGATTCCGCCCTGATGATCGAAGCACTGCGCCAGCTCGGCGCCACCGTCACTGAGGTGCCGGGTGACGGCGACTATGGCCCGGACCTCGAAATCATCCCCATGACGGCGATTGATTTGAGGGCTACTGATTCAACGGCGGCCGGGACATCTGACACCACCGTTGACTGCGGACTCGCCGGAACGGTGATGCGTTTTGTGCCTCCCCTCGCAGCGCTCCTTAACGGCACCACAGTGTTCGACGGCGACCCCCACGCCCGCAACCGCCCGATGGGCACCATCATCGAAGCGCTGAGCGCCCTGGGAGTCGAAGTTGCAGGGACCGACGGCCGCCCGGCGTCGTCCCTGCCGTTCGTGGTTTCCGGCCATGGAGAGGTGCGCGGCGGACACCTCGTCATCGACGCAAGTGCATCCTCACAGTTTGTTTCGGCGCTGCTGCTCGTGGGCGCGCGCTTCACTGCGGGCCTTCACCTCGAACACGTTGGCAAGCCGGTGCCGAGCCTTGACCACATCAACATGACCATAGCCGTCCTCCGCGGCGTTGGCGTGCAGGTGGACGACTCCGTCCCGAACCATTGGGTCGTCGCCCCCGGGCCCATTAGGGCGTTCGACGAACGGATCGAGCAGGACTTGTCCAATGCCGGCCCCTTCCTGGCCGCCGCGCTCGCGACGGGCGGCACCGTGCGGATCCCGAACTGGCCAAGCAACACCACCCAGGTGGGGGACCTCTGGCGTGAAATCCTGGCCACTATGGGCGCCACGGTGACCCTGGAAAATGGCACGCTCACGGTAACGGGCGGCCCGGTGATCAAGGGCGCCGATCTTGCCGGCACCAGTGAACTTGCCCCCACCGTTGCGGCCCTTTGCGCCTTGGCTGAAAGCCCGTCCCGGCTCAGTGGCATCGCCCACCTTCGCGGCCACGAAACCGACAGGCTCGCGGCCCTCGTAGCCGAAATCAACAGACTCGGCGGAGACGCGGAGGAGACAGCCGACGGGCTCCTGATCCGCCCCGCTCCGCTGCATGGAGGAACGGTCCACAGCTATGCCGACCACCGCATGGCCACTGCAGGCGCCATCCTAGGGCTGGCCGTTGAGGGGATCGAGGTGGAGGACATCGCCACCACGTCCAAAACCATGCCGGAATTCCCGGAGATGTGGCAGTCGATGCTCGCCCAGAATGCGGGCAGCACGGACGCTAGCAGCTGATCGTGGGGCGCAGTACAAGTTCCTGGGACGAGTCCGATGTCCGGATTCGTCCCAACAAGAAGGGATCACGCCCACGCACGAAGGATCGTCCCACCCACGAGGACGCGGTCATCGGCCGGATCATTACGGTAGATCGGGGCCGCTACACGGCGGTGGTGGGCGAGGATACGGACAACGAGCGCATCGTTATCGCGGCCCGAGCCCGTGAGCTGCGCCGGTCCCCAGTAGTCCCCGGCGATTTCGTTGCCCTTGTCGGAGACGTCTCGGGCCTTCCCGACACACTCGCGAGATTGGTTCGGGTGGAGGAACGCAGGACTGTCCTCCGGCGCAGTGCCGACGACACCGACCCCATCGAACGCGTCGTCGTCGCCAATGCAGACCAGCTGGTCGTGGTGGTTGCAGCCGCGAACCCGGAGCCCCGGACCGGCTTCATCGACCGTGCCCTGGTGGCTGCCTACGACGCCGGCATCGACCCCCTCCTGCTCGTCACCAAAGCGGACGTCAAGGACCCTACGGAGCTCCTCGCGAACTACCGGAACCTGGATTTTCCCATCATCATCAGTCGCACCGCTGACGCCGGCGCCTCAGGCATCGATGCACGCTCCGATGAAGGGCTGTCCGCACGGCTCGACGTCGAGGCCGTCAGCGAGCTACGCGCCTTCCTCAACGGGAAAGTCAGCGTCATGCTCGGCCACTCCGGCGTCGGTAAATCCACTATGGTCAATGCCCTCACAGGGGCCGAACGTGCTACCGGCGGCGTCAATGCCGTGACGGGACGTGGTCGCCACACCTCCTCGTCGGCCCTGGCCCTTAAGCTAAATGACGCTCCTGTAGGAAGCTGGATCATCGACACCCCGGGCATTCGCTCATTCGGACTCGCCCACGTGGATCCCGACCGTATCCTGCACGCCTTCCCGGACCTTGAACCCGCCACGGAAAGATGTGAACGGGGTTGTAAACACGATGCCACCGCCGTCGGATGCGGGCTGGACAGCTGGGTGGCAGAAGGCCACGCCGGCCAATCGGGTCCGGCACGGCTGGCCTCGCTGAGGCGGCTCCTGGGGGCCGATCCGCGGCTTGAGGCGAAGGAAACAAAGGAACTGGGCACTGTCTCCTAGCGGCTGCTAGGGCAGAGATGCCGGGTGAGCAGCCGTTTTGCCGGTAGTTTGGAACCATGATTCAAGCTGCTTCGAGCTACAACGATGACCTGCGACTCGCCCACGTGCTGGCCGATTCCGTTGACGACCAGACCATGAGCCGGTTCAAGGCCCTCGATCTCCAGGTTGAAACCAAGCCGGATCTCACCCCGGTTACCGATGCTGACAAGGCCGCGGAAGAGGCCATTCGCGGCCAGCTGTCCCGGTCAAGGCCTCGGGATGCCGTCCTCGGGGAGGAGTTTGGCAGCACCGGTCATGGTTCGCGGCGCTGGATCATCGACCCCATCGACGGAACCAAGAACTTTGTGCGGGGCGTCCCTGTGTGGGCGACGCTGATTGCCCTCGTCGACGAAGGCGAACCCGTGATCGGAGTGGTCAGCGCCCCTGCACTGGGAAAGCGCTGGTGGGCGGCCAAGGGCGCCGGAGCCTACATGGGCCGCTCCCTGGCCGCAGCAACAAGGTTGAAAGTCTCCAATGTCTCCCAGCTGGCTGACGCTTCCCTGTCCTATTCCAGCCTCTCCGGTTGGAAGGAGCGCGGAAACCTGGATGAATTCCTCGGCTTGACCGAGGAGGTCTGGCGGACCCGCGCCTACGGTGACTTCTGGTCCTACTGCCTGGTCGCCGAGGGCGCCGTGGACATCGCCTGTGAACCCGAGCTGAACCTTTACGACATGGCGGCCCTCGTTCCGATCGTTACCGAAGCCGGTGGCAGGTTCACGTCGCTGGAGGGAGTGGACGGGCCCTTCGGCGGCAATGCGCTGGCCACCAACTCCATCCTGCATTCAGAAGTTCTCAAGAAGCTCAATCCCGGTATGGACGACCTCCTCTAGGACCACCTCCTTCAGGGCTTAACCTGAATATTCGACGGCGGACACCTTCCCTGGACGGTGTCCGCCGTCCTTTTATTCGAGGGAAAGGCACTTTGTCGAGCCGCCGTAACAAATGCCTTAACAATCAGGTGTGCTTTGAAAGGCCCCGCGATCATGTCCTAATCTCGAATTAGGTCACGAGTGCCAGCGCTAAACCCCGGTTTGCTGGCCGGCAACCCTCTTTCGCGGTGGGGTGCCCCGGGTGACGACCAGGCCGGTCCGGAGCGGATGCGGCAAGCGCGGATCCCATGATGTGGGGTCCTTCCCAAGTGAGGTCCCATGAGCACTGCCACCTTCACCCCCAATGCCGCAGCTACCCTTCCGGCAGCAGCCAGCGCCGATGTTGCCCGATCGGTCGCGGCACGTCCCCTCGCAGCCGTCACCGGTGCGGAGCTCCAGGCACCGCTGATCCAGGGCGGCCACGTCCGCTATGCAAATCTCGACTACGGAGCCTCCGCACCTGCGCTGACCATTGTCTCGGCGTACCTCAACGAAATCCTGCCGTTCTATGCAAGCGTCCACCGTGGCGCAGGCTACGCCTCACAAATCAGCACCTCGGTGTATGAAAACTCCCGGAACATCGTGCGGGATTTCGTCGGAGGGCGTCCGGACGATTCCGTCATTTTCACCCGCAACACCACGGACTCCCTGAACTTGCTGGCAGGGTGCCTGCCAGTGGAGGATGGCCGGCACGCAGGCGAAGTCCTTTACCTGGACATTGAGCACCATGCGAACCTGCTTCCCTGGCAGGGCGTGCCGCACCGCAGCATTGTCGCTTCCAACACCCTTGCAGAGACCATCGCCAACGTGCGTGATGCACTGTCCCAAGGCGGGGTCAGCCTCCTGGCCGTCACCGGCGCGTCCAATGTCACGGGCGAAATCCTGCCAATCCGCGAGCTGGCGGACCTGGCCCACGAGTTCGGTGCACGGATCCTCGTCGACGCGGCCCAGCTCGCCCCGCACCGCCGCATCAACATCGCGGATTCCGGGATCGACTACCTCGCCTTCTCCGGGCACAAGCTCTATGCCCCGTTTGGTGCCGGAGTTCTCGTTGGGCGTCCGGACTGGCTCGACGCCGGCACACCCCACCTCGCCGGAGGCGGCGCCGTCCGGGAAGCACGGCTGGATTCGGTGAACTGGGCAACCGGGCCCGCCCGACACGAAGGCGGCTCACCGAACGTGCTGGGCGCCGCGACACTCGCGCGTGCCACGCAGGTTCTGGCCGGGCTGGACCAAGACGACTGGCACGCCCATGAGTCGGGAATTCGCGCCCACCTTGTGGAGGGCCTGCGCAAGATCGACGGCGTGACCGTCCACCAGATCTTCAGTGACACCGATCCGGACAAAGACACGATCGGCGTCGTCAACTTCTCCATAGAGGGCTACGACGCCGGCCTCGTCGCCGCATATCTGGCCGCCGAGCACGGAATTGGCCTAAGGGACGGCCGTTTCTGCGCGCACCCCCTGCTCAAGCGCCTGGGCCTGCCGTCGGGTTCCCTGCGCGCCAGCTTCGGCGTGGGTTCCCGGCTCGAAGATGCCCAGCGACTCCTCGCCGGCATCGAGGAACTCAAGCGCACAGGGCTGGGCTGGGACTACGTAGTCGACGCAGGCCGCTGGGTTCCCGCCAACGACCACCGCAGCTACCCGGAGTGGGCGCCCAATACGCCCGGAACCGCTGGCGCCGCTCCCTGCAGCACCGACTAGCGCTGCAGCACCGCCTGGCCCGGCAGCAGCGACCTGCCCTGCCATACCTCTAGATGCGGGCACCGACCAGCGGAACCCTGCGGTAGATTCGAAGGGTAGTTAAGCACCGGTATCGCTGTAAGGAGTTTGTTGCGTGGCACTGCAACCAGGACGCAGGCCAGGCGGGCCGAAACTTGCAGCCCATCGCCGTCGGGAACTTGGCCTAAGCTTCCAGGACGGTGGCGAGCATTATCATCGGGTCCGTCCGGGCTACCCTGGGGACTCGGTGGACTGGCTGCTTCCGGATAACGCCAGGCAGGCCGCCGACGTCGGAGCGGGAACCGGAAAGTTCACGGAACTCCTGGTGTCGCGTGGCCTGGAGGTGACCGCCGTCGACCCTTCAGCGGACATGCTTGAGCAGCTTCGCAGGGACCTTCCCACCGTTACCGCGCTGGAGGGCACTGCCGAGGCGACGGGACTGGCGGACTCAGCATTCGACGTCGTCAGTGTCGCCCAAGCCTGGCATTGGTGCGATCCGCTCCGGGCAAGCAGGGAGATCTCCCGCATCCTACGGCCGCAGGGTGTGATCGGGTTGATCTGGAACCAGTTAGACACCTCTGTCCCCTGGGTCCACCGGCTTTCCCGCATCATGCATGCAGGCGATGTTCACAAGCCCGGGTTTAAGCCCGTTATCGGTTCGCAGTTCAGCGGCTTGGAAAGCCATCTGACTTACTGGGAAGATGCGGTCACTCCGGAGGACATCATCGAGCTGTCCAAGTCCCGCAGCTACTATCTGGCGGCCAATGACCATACGCGGGCCAAGGTCATCGGCAACCTCGAATGGTACCTCCTTGATCACTTGGGACACGGCGCGGGCGAGCTGCTGCCGCTGCCCTACCTGACCCAGACGTGGCGGGCGTGGAAATCTCATTGACGGAGCGTTCACGGTAGGCTTGGACGCGTGAAGACCTACACGCCATCCTCCTCGATCGAGGACTACGTCAAGGTCATTTATTCCTTCACTGAATGGCAGGACAAACCCATTACGTCCTCGCAGTTGGCACAGCGGCTAGGAGTAGCCAACTCCTCGGTTTCCGAGATGGTGCGCAAGCTCAAGGACCAGGGGTTGGTCCACCACAGGCCCTATAGCGCTATCACCCTCACCGCCGATGGCGTGAGGCTTGCCCTCGCGATGGTGCGCCGCCACCGCCTGATCGAAACGTTCCTCGTCCAGGAAATGGGCTACCGCTGGGACGAGGTCCATGACGAGGCGGAGATGCTGGAGCATGCGGTGTCGGATACCTTCATCGAGCGCCTGGCAGCCAAGCTGGGCGATCCGCAGAGGGACCCCCACGGCGACCCGATCCCCGCCGCCGACGGCTCGGTCCTGCTCCCTGTCGCACACCGAATGATTGAACTCGACGAAGGACACTCCGGCCGAATCACGCGCATCAGCGACGAAAACCCGGATCTCCTGCGGTATCTTGCCTCGGAAGACATCGAACTCGACGCCGACATCACCGTCCTGGGCCGGAAGCCCTTCGGGGGTGCTCTCATGGTCCGCATCCGCGGCAACCAGGACAGCCGCGACTTCGATCTCGCGGACGAAGTCGCCTCAGCCCTATGGATACACAGCGAGACCGTCCATGAAGGCTGCACCCTGGCGGACGGCTGAGTGGCTCCGGCGCGCGAAGCGGCCTGGAAGGCGTGGCTTGCTGTGGCAGTCGGAGGCCTTGCAGGAACAGAACTTCGCTATGGCCTTGGCCTGCAGTTTCCGGAAGCACCGGGCGCTGTTCCCTGGACCACGCTGGGGATCAACGTTGGCGGCAGTTTCATCCTGGCCGCCCTGACCACTATCTGGATCGCAAGGCCCCTGACAGCTTTCTGGATCCGGGCCGGAATTGGACCCGGCGTCCTGGGATCATTCACCACTTTTTCCGCGGTGGTCCTTGTCCTTGACCAGCTAGCCAGGGATGGCGACTATGTCACGTGGCTGCTGTATCTGTTGCTTTCACTGGTGCTCGGCCTCGCGGCGGCGGGCGGGGGCTGGAGGGTCGGGAAAGCGATCGCCGACCGCCTGGAGAAGTCAGCATGCTGACGGCAGCCCTCGTGGGACTTTTCGGGGTTGCCGGTGCCCTGCTCAGATTCTCGGTCGATGCCTGGTTCGCGCGAAGGACCTTCTCCGGAAGGACAGAGGCCCGACGACATTGGCCGTGGGCAACCCTGATAGTCAATGTGGCCGGCTCGTTCATCATCGGAATCTCGATCGGGCTGAGCAAAGTTTGGCAGCTTGACCCGGTCTGGCACACCGCCGTCGCCACTGGCCTTGCCGGCGGGCTGACGACGTTCAGTTCCTGGACCACCGCCACAGTTCGGCTGGTATCTGAAAACCGCTATTCGGCGGCCGGCCTGAACGTGGCCATGAACCTGGTGGCCGGCCTGGGTGCAGCGGCGCTGGGCATCACCCTGGCGGGTTGACCGCCCGGGCGCCTTCCGCCGTCGAATCCTCCAAAGGCGGCGGGTTCCGAATACCGACCGCCGAGGCCAATGCCCCGAGCAGCAGCAGCACAGCGATAACCACCATGCTCCGGTGGAGGCCCGGCGTCGTCACTTCGGGACCCAGGATGACCCCGGCGAAGGCGACACAAATGAGACCTGCGCCCCTCGCTACGGCGTTGTTAATTGCGGAGCCGATGCCCGCCAGTTCCGTGGGCACAGCCCCCAGGATGGCAGAAGTCAGCGGGGCAACGGTCATTGCGAGTCCAAGGCCGAAAACGAGGAGCCCAGGAAGCACCTGGCCCACGTAGTCCAAGGGCTCCCGCACTGCGAGCAGCAGGAGGAATCCTGCGGCGCATAAGGCCGGGCCGCCTGTCATGAACCAGCGGGCTCCATACTTGCCCGCGAGTCCGCCGAAATAAGTGGACGCCAACATCAGGATCAGCGTCGACGGCAGCAGGAGGATGCCGGCGAGGGTAGCACCCATTCCTCCTACCTGCTGCAGGTAGATCCCAAGGATAAAGAAGCCGTAAGTGAAGGCTGCGTAGATTGCCGTCGTAGCGATGTTGCCCCAGCCGAAGTTGCGGATCCAAAAGAGCGACAGCGGCAACATGGGGGCCGCCGTGCGGCGTTCATGAATGACGAACAACAGCAGTGCCAGGAGCCCCAAGGCCATCGGCAACCACACGGCTGGATTCTGCCAGCCAAGGTTGCTGTGTTCGATCAAGGCGTAGACGGGTCCGCCAAGGCCAATGATCGCCAGGAAAGCCCCCAGGAAGTCGATGCGCTCGGCGCTGGTCCCGGCCGTATCTTCGTGGCGCACTTCCAACAGGACTGGCCAAATCGCAGCCAAGGGCACCACGTTGATAAAGAAGATCATCCGCCATGACAACAGGTCTACCGCCACTCCACCCACGAGTGGCGCCACAATCGCCGCCCCGCTGGTCCAACCGGACCACTGGCCAATGGCCCGCGACTGGGCGGGGCCGGAGTAGAAGCTGATGATCATGGCCAGGGAACTCGGCACCAGCAGCGCGCCCGCTACACCCTGCAGGGCACGGGATACGACGAGGACCTCACCGGACCAGGCGAGCCCGCACATTACCGAAGTGACCGCGAAGCCGCCCAAACCCCATTCCATCACCCGCGTGCGGCCAAAGTGGTCCGACAGCGAGCCCGCGACGAGGATCAGGGCACCAAGAGTGAGCAGGTACGCGTCAATGACCCATTGCTGGATGACCAGGCCGCCCCCGATGTCGCGGCTGATGGCAGGGAGAGCCAGGTTGACTACGAAGCCGTCCAGGAAAGCGATGAATGATGCCACGACTGCGACGACGAGAACGCGCTTCTGCAAGGGGGTGCTCGGCGCGATTTCCGCTGCTTCCGCCATGTGGACAGCCTACGCCCGCAGCCGCTGTTAACTTCAGGGGGAATTGGGCGTAATTTACAAGGAGGGGCCACACCGGCCCCTCCACGAGGAGCCCAAAATGCCAGACAAGTCGCCGCATCAGCACCAGGAAAAGAAGAGCAAGAATATCAAGGCTAAACGGGCGGAGAAACGCGCCAAGGGCGCACCCGGAGCTCCGGCCGACCCCGTTGCCCATCTCAAGAAACGCTGAACGGAGCCGAGGCTACATGGCCTCGGCTTCATCCATTTAGCTCTATAGCTGCTCCATCATCTCGCTGGGAATCGCCACGATATTGGCCACTTTGCCCTCGCGAAGGACGGTCAGCGGGAACGGCTCCCCGATCGCCTCGGCGAACAACAGCTTTTGCAGGCTCTCGGCGCTGGAAACGGGCCGTCCCTGGGCGCTCAACACCAAGTCATCCGGCCTGAGCCCCGCGTGCTCCGCCGGGGAATCCGGAATCACTTCGACAACACGGAGCGCCTCCCGCTGTCCGGTTCGCATCACCGCACTGGCATCCAAAGGAATAGGGGTGCTCACCAAGCCCAGGTAAGCACGCCTCACACGACCGTCGCCCAGGAGCGCGGCGATGATTCGCATCGTTGTGCTGTTGATCGGCACGGCAAGTCCCAGCCCCATCCCCGCCACGGCCGTGTTGATGCCCACAATCCGCGCGCTGGTGTCCGCCAAGGCACCACCCGAGTTGCCGGGATTCAGGGCGGCATCGGTCTGGATGACGTCCTCGATCACCCTGCGATGCCGTCCCGCCCACACCGGAATGGATCGTCCAAGTCCGCTGACCACGCCGGCTGTCACGGAACCTGACAATCCCAGCGGGTTACCCACGGCAATGACCATTTGTCCCACCCTCAGGGTCTCGGCGTTACCCAGGGTCGCGGGCGCCGCCGTCGAACGTCGCCCGTGCACGATGGCGAGGTCGGACAGCGGATCGGCGCCAACGAGCTCTACCTCCGTGTGCGTCCCGTCCGCAAAGACGGCGCGGCCTGACTTGATGCCGGCAACAACGTGGGCGTTGGTCAGCATGTAGCCGTCCTCGGTGAAGAGTACGGCTGAGCCACTCCCCATGCGGACTTGTCCATTGCGACGGGTGCCGGTCATCTCGATGGCTGCGACGTGTGGCGTGACCAGTTCAGCCACGTGGATGACAGACCGTGAGTAGGCGTCCAGCACGTTCTCCGCGCCGCTGTCAGGCACTTCCTGTTCCGATAGCGTTCCCACGGCAGACCTCCCTGATAAAACAACCGCTTTCGTCTATTACAACTGCCGGGGACGTGGTCCTACTCCGTCTTGGCCTACGCCTTGAGTGAACGGGCGAACGTGAGTGCGAACTTCAGTGACGGCTTAACGAAAAAACACCCCGGTCCGAAGACCAGGGTGTTCTCTGTGGAGATGGGGGGAATTGAACCCCCGTCCGATGTCGTGTTGTCAGGGCTTCTCCGGGCGCAGTTTGCGTCGGATTTTCTCGGCCCCAGCCATCCTGCAAACAGGTGGCTGATCCGGGCCCAGTCATCTAAGAGTCCCGTTTACCCCGATGACGAAGGCAAACAGCAGTGGCTATCTAAATGACGCCAGGATCCGGGGCGATAGCAACCCCGGGCTGACGGACTGTCTTACTGCTTAGGCAGCGAGAGCGAAGTCAGTGCGCTTAGATTCGGCACTTATTGGTTTGCAGACAGCGTTTACGAGATAATTCTGCATCCTCGGCCCGCTTCACCTGTCGCGACTAACATCGTCGAAACCGATCATCCCCATATTTTGTTACCAAACCGGCTGGCCATGCCTGCCGGACTATCAATTGTAACGCATGCGCCCGACGATTCATTCCAGCCTAGCGACGATTGCGTTCGCGCATGACCCGCAGGGCTTCGCGCTTATCCTGCTGCTCCCGCAGGGTCTGCCGCTTGTCGTAGTCCTTCTTGCCGCGGGCGATGGCGATTTCCACCTTGGCGCGGCCATCCAGGAAGTACAGCTGCAAAGGCACCACCGTAAAACCGGATTCCCGAATCTTGTGGGAGATCTTGTTGAGCTCCTCACGGTGGAGCAGGAGCTTCCGACGACGGCGGGCGGCGTGGTTGGTCCAGCTGCCCTGGTTGTACTCCGGGATGTGGATGCCTTCCATCCACAGCTCGTCATTGTAGAAAGTGCAAAAGCCATCCACCATCGAGGCGTGGCCCTCGCGGAGGGACTTCACTTCGGTCCCCATCAGCGCGATGCCTGCCTCGTAGGTATCCAATACGTGGTAGTCATGCCGGGCCTTGCGATTGGTGGCCACTACCTTACGGCCACTTTCCTTGGGCACGGTAGAACTCCTTGCTCGATGCGGATTTCCAATAGTCTACGCCAGCGAAGGCAGGCGGAAGCTCCCTACAAGAGGGACATTGGGTCTACTGTCGCACCGTTCAGCCAGGTCTCAAAATGGGAGTGGCAGCCCGTGGAGTTTCCGGTGGTGCCGGAGTAGGCGATGAGCTGTCCCTGGCTGACCTGGGTACCCGGCCGGACCGTGACGCTGCTGTTGTGATAGTAGACAGTGGTCAGGGAGTTGCCTTGGACAACTCCGTGCGAAATCATCACGGTATTGCCGCCTCCCAGGCTGGTCCAGCCGCCTACCGTGACAGTTCCTGAGGCGGCCGCGTAGACCGGAGTCCCGCACGGTGCCCCGAAGTCTATCCCGGTGTGCATGTAGCCGCCGGTTCCGTAGAAGTCGATAGTGCCGGGCGGCGTCGCGCGCCAGCCGAAGCCGGAAGTGATGGGGATGTTCCCGGCAAAAGGATGCCGTAGCCCAAACGCCGACGGCGGTCCAGGCTGGGGAACGAAATTCTTCTGTCCGGCAATTTCGGCGAGCCTGCGCTGCTCAGCCTCCCAGGCTTCCCTGAGTTTGCGGTCACGTTCCACGATCTGCGCAGCCACCGCCTCCTGCAGGGCCTTGACCTTCTGCAGCTGGCTCTGGATTCCGGGCTTTGCAGCCTGGAGTTCACCGTTGAGCCTGGTGGTGTCCGCGATGAGCTTATCCACCTGGGCTTTCTTTGCTTCGGCCTCGTCGCGCGCTGCTTTTTCCCTCGCCAGGGCAGCATCAGCCTTGGCCTTGAGATCCTGGATTTCGGCTTCGACGGCGGCCAGCCGGGCCTGGGCGTTGACGTTGCTGGCATTCTGCTGGGTCAGCTTTTCCATGGCGGCGTTCTGGCTACGCAGGGCCTGGTCGGCGAGATCCATGCTGTCGGTGAGGCTTCCGCCGTCGTTGACTCCCAACAGGAGCGTAAGGTTCGATGGCACGCCCCCTGACTTATAGGCCTGGGTTGCAATTTGGCCGATCAGCTTCCGGGTGTCCGCGATCTTCTGCTTGTCATCCTCAAGCTGCTGGGTGATCTTCGCCTTGTTCTGCTGGGCGAGTTCAACCCGGGCGGCGAGTGCCTCGACTTCCTTCACTGCAGTGGCTACCCGACCCTGCGCTTCAAGGAGGGCTTGTTGGGCGCCGGGCAGCTGGCCCTGGTAAATGACCAGATCGGCCGCTGCTTGGGCGATGCGGGAGTCCACGAATTCGAGGGACTGCTGTACCCGTGCTGCCTCGGCTTCGAGTGCCGCCTGCTGGTCTTCGAGTTCATCGGCCTGAACCGCGGGGGCGGAACCCAGGGTGGCGGCAAGGACAAGGATCAACGCCCCGCAGAGAGCCCGGTTCCGATACCCGGAAATCCTTGACCAGAGGGGTGTCCGGCTGGCTGTGCTCATCTGGCTTCCTTTTCGCTTGGGTCCGTCGCTCCTCCTTGTTCCCTCCACGGTTACACCTTCAGGTAACGGCGGAGGGTTAGAAGCGACGACAAACCTGCGAGCCCGCCCCCCAGCGCGATGAGCACGGGAGCAATGATAAGGGCTTGGGTGGCCGAGATAAAAGGCGTGTCCGGAATCTGTTTGGACAACGTCTCTCCTAGCCAGAAATGCGCCACCAGCCACAGCGTGAGCGATGCGAGCATAGCGCCTACGACGGCGGCAATGACGCCCTCCATGATGAACGGCAACTGAATCACTGTTTTGGACGCCCCAACAAGTCTCATGATGCCGGTCTCACGGCGCCGGCTGAAGGCCGACAGCCGAATCGTGGTCGCGATAAGCAGGACAGCGCAAATGATCATCACAGCGGCAATGCCGACGGCGGCCAGCGACGCGGTGTTCATCCAGGAGAAGAGCCGTTCCAGCAGCTTCCGCTGATCCGTCACAGATTCGACGCCAGGCTGGGAAGAGAAGGTCTCGCTGATGATCTGGTACTTCTCGGGATCCTTCATACTCAGGCGGAAGGAGGCCGGCAGTTGGTCCGGAGTCACTGAATCGACGATCGGTGAATTGGAGAACTGCTCCTTGAAGTGCGCATAGGCCTCGGAGCGGGACTCGAACTGGAAGTCACTGATGTACTGCTTCACCGACGGCGATTCCAGCAGCTTTTGCAGGTTCGCCTGCTGCTCGTCGGTGACGGGCCCGGAGGCGCAGCCGGCCGCCGTCGAGGTGTCATTGCAAAGGAAGATGGCCACCTGGACTTTGTCGTACCAGTAGCCCTTCATTTGGTTGATCTGCATCTGCAGCATGCCCGCGGCACCGACAAAAGTCAGGGAAACAAAAGTCACCAGGATGACCGAAACCACCATGGACAGGTTTCGCCGGAGACCGCTGCCGATCTCACTCAGGATGAAGGCGAGCCTCACTGCTGCTCCCCCTGCGCCCGGCTGATTTCCTGGCCGCTGGCATCCTTCAGCCGTCGCGACTCCCCCACCACCGGAATCATTGACGTGTACAGCGCCTTGGCCTCATCGCGGATAACCCTGCCGTTCTTGAGCTCCACCACGCGTTTGCGCATCTCGTTGACGATGTCGTCGTCGTGGGTTGCCATGACTACCGTGGTGCCGTTCTGGTTGATCTTGTCCAGGACGCCCATGATGCCCATTGACGTGATGGGGTCCAGGTTGCCGGTGGGCTCATCCGCCAGCAGGATTCCAGGCCGGTTGACGACAGCGCGTGCGATTGCCACGCGCTGCTGCTCACCGCCTGAGAGTTCGTGGGGCATGCGCTTCTCTTTGCCTTCGAGTCCAACCGTCTTGAGGACCTCGGGAACCGTCTCGCGGATGATGCCGCGGCTTTTGCCGATCACCTGCATGGCAAAGGCGACGTTGGCGAAGACGTTCTTCTGCGGCAGCAGCCGGAAGTCCTGGAACACGACGCCGATACCGCGACGGAGCCTTGGGACACGCCAGCTTGGAATGTTCGCTACGTTTTGTCCGGCAACGTACACAGAACCCGAGGTTGCATGGTCTTCCTTCAGCACCAGACGCAGGAAGGTGGACTTACCCGAGCCTGAGGCTCCAACGAGGAACGTAAATTCACCACGTTCGACCTCAAGGCTGACCGAGTCCAGCGCCGGCCGGGCCTTCTGGTCGTAGACCTTGGTGACATTTTCAAAACGGATCATGACTCTTCAGAACCCCGCCGGATGCGCCTAAATGGCCCCGTCCAACAGCCGGCGCACGGGCTTTCGTTGGGGGAAGTAGAGCACCGGCCTCTCGACTATATGCACGGTCTCTCTTGAAAGACCGGGAGCTCGGGCGCGTGTCGCCCAATCAGCCCTTGGAAGTTCCGGTCCTGGACGCCCTACGCTGCCGAGTTGCGGTTGCCGGTGCGCCAGCGGATGCCGGCGTCGATGAAGTCGTCGATGTCCCCGTCAAGAACGGCGGAGGTGTTGCCCACTTCGTGCTCGGTGCGGAGGTCCTTGACCATCTGATAGGGGTTCAGGACGTAGGAGCGCATCTGGTCACCCCAGGATGCCTTGACGTCACCGGCAAGAGCCTTCTTGGCGGCGTCTTCCTCTTCCTTCTTCAGGAGCAGCAAACGCGACTGCAAAACACGCATCGCAGCGGCACGGTTCTGAAGCTGGGACTTTTCGTTCTGCATGGACACCACGATCCCGCTGGGGATGTGCGTAAGGCGCACGGCGGAGTCTGTTGTGTTGACCGACTGGCCACCCGGTCCGGACGAGCGGAAGACGTCGACACGGATTTCGTTGTCCGGGATGTCGATGGAGTCGGTCTGCTCAATCAGGGGAATGACCTCGACGGCGGCGAAGGACGTCTGTCGACGTCCCTGGTTGTCGAAGGGGCTGATCCGGACCAGGCGGTGCGTTCCGGCCTCTACGCTGAGGGTGCCATAGGCATACGGTGCCTTGACCTCGAAGGTGGCCGACTTCAAGCCCGCTTCCTCCGCGTAGGACGTATCCATGACTGTTGTGGGATACCCGTGCCGTTCCGCCCAACGAAGATACATGCGCATTAGCATCTCGGCGAAGTCGGCGGCATCGACGCCGCCTGCTCCCGCCCGGATGGTCACAACCGCTTCTCGCTCGTCGTATTCACCGGAAAGGAGCGTGACTACTTCAAGTTCGGCCAACGCCTTGCGAATAGACGCGAGTTCATTGGCTGCCTCGGTCATTGAGGCGTCATCGCCTTCATCCTGCCCGAGCTCCACGAGTACTTCGAGGTCGTCGATTCGGCCGGCCAGCTTGTTGAGTCTCTCGAGTTCCGACTGCCGGTGCGATAGTCGAGAGGTGACTTTCTGCGCCGACGCGGGATCGTCCCACAGATCAGGTGCACCGGCTTGTTCGCTCAAATCGGCGATCTCTGCTTTCAACGCGTCGACGTCGGAAACCTGCTCTATGGAGCTGTAGGTGGCGCGAAGTGCGCGGATTTCTGCGGGAAAATCAATTTCTGCCATGGTGTTTCCAGCCTACGCCATTGGCCGCAATCCACTCGGAGTGTGTCTGCCCGTCTGCATACTGGCCTTGTCTATTTGGCTTGTCTACCTTGCCGGTCTACCTCGTCAGGCGGGAGCGCGCGCTCGAGGACGCCTCAATCAGCACACCCTCCGGCAAGAGGAAGTTCACAATCGGAGGCTGGACGACCGCGGAAAGAACCACCTCGGCCGTAGACGAATCGGGAGTTCCAGTCCCGGGCGCAACGGCCAGACCATCAAAGCGTGCAAAGGCAGCGTTCCTGTTGAGGTAGGACTGCGTCTCGTTCCGGACCCTTTCGGCGGTGAGCACCGCCGTCGGACTTCCCAAGCCGGCTTCCACTGCTCCCAGCGTGTAGCTATCGGCGGCGGCCGCGGCCGCACCGTCCGCAAGCGACAACAGCTTCTTGTGTTCTATATAAACCGCCGAAACGGCCATGATCACGGTAGCCAGGAGTAGTGAGAGAAGCACAAAGCCAACGATCATCACCATCATTTGCCCTTCCTCGCTGGACGCAGCCTGCCCCTTCGCGTCGATCTGCCTGATAGTCACGGTCACCGGAACCTCCCGACAATTTGAGTGGCCGTTCCGCTAAGGTGTGCCGCATCCAGCCGCAATGTATCGGAGAAGGGAAGAAGTGGAAGAGGCACTCTCAAATCAACCGTTGCCGTCACAGCAGTGCCTGCAGAGAGGCAGTCTTCGCGGTCGCAGACAATCGTGATCGTGGCGTGGCTTGCGGTATGTCCGTGATCGGCGAGCGCAATGAGAGCTGCCTTCTCTGCCGCTGCCGTCGCAGACTGGTGATCGTCCTGCATCACATACACTTTGGCGGCCTGATCAGCCGCACCCACTACAGCGAAGGACCCTCCCTGGATCTGACCGATGGTGACCACAAAATAGACAACGGGGACCATGAGCAGCAGAGCGAGGAAAGTGAACTCGACGACAGCGCTGCCTTCCTCCCCTGCAAGCATGACTTCGCCTTTGCTGAGTGATCCCGGATGAAGAGCACTCCTGAACCACCTACTTGGCGAAGGCAGCATGGCCTTTTACCTCCAGCAAAGCGCTCGGGCCGATCAGGCCGATCACAGGCAGTGGAGCCCTGACCGTCACCTCCAGTGTCCTCATTCCCTGAAAGTCCGCTTCCGTCGTCGTGATGTCCTGGGTGAACCCCGAGTTGAGGGCTGAATCTATGAGTTCTGCAGTCCTCAAGCGGGCATCCGCCTCCGTCCGGTCCGCAAGCGTCCCGTACCGTGCTCCGGAGGCAGCGGCGTCGATGAGCGTGTTCCGGACGTGAAGCACCAGGGTCAGCTGGATGATGGCCATAAAGAACATCGTCAAGAGTCCCCCAACCAGCACAAAGTCGACCACGGCTGAGCCTTGTTCATCCGATTCCGATCGTCGATTCCTCAGCCGCCATCCGCAGCGCAGGCCGCGGAGGACTCGCCCGCCCATGGACTAATTGCCGACCTTATCCATAGCTTGGTTGAACAGGCCCTCAAGGGCGGGGGTGGCCAACGCAAGCAACGCTGCCACGAGGACCGCCGACATGAGCGTGATCATGACCCAACCGGGAACGTCTCCGCGTTCCCTGTGGTCTCCCTGCTTGTCAGCGTCGTGCCAGGCCTTCCTAAGCAGCCCCACAAGCCTGCTAAATCCGAACTTCTTCATACCATTCCCCGTTCCTACGCTGTTGCTGTCTGTTCCAGATTTCGTTTCTATATCCTGCGTCCAGGCCCGTCCGATCCTTAGAAACCCAGCCGAAGCGCCGCGATTCCGGGATACACCGCAAAAATGACGGTCAAGGGCAGCACCCCGAAGACCAGCGGCACCATCATTCCGATTTCCTTGCGACCCGCAGACTCCATGAGTTCTCGCTTGGCAGCGTCCCGTACATCCTGGGCCTGGGCCCTGAGCACATCGGCCAGTGGAGTTCCGCGTTCCACGGCCACAACGATTCCGTCGACAAATCGGATCAATGGTCCAAGATCCGTCCGCGAAGAAAACTCCTGGAAAGCCTGCACCAGGGGTTTGCCTGCCCTGGTGTCAGCGAGGACCCTGGAAAATTCCTGCGCCAACTCTCCCCTTGCGCTGTGACATACACGATCCAGCGCACCCACAGCGCTCATACCTGCATTGACCGCGAGTGCCATGAGCTCTGCAAGGCTTGGAAACTCAGCGAGCATTCGCGCCTCGCGTCGGCGGATTTGTTGACCCAACAGGTAATCCCGCAGCAGGAATCCTCCCGCGGCACTACCGAAAACGGCAACTACGGCAAGAACAGGACTCAACCGGCCGGCTGAGGCATTCAAGATAACGAACACAATCGCCGTGAGGAAGCCAAGGGCGGACCAGAGAAGCTGCTCGGCGCGAAAATCCAAGGCAGTCTTGGAGGAGCCTGCTTGCGCCAGCCTCCTGTTCAAGGACTTCGAGCCGAGATTGAGTCGTCCCAGCTGGTGCATGGCGTCATTGACCACGGGGAGCAGGATCCTGCCCAAAGGACCAAACGGGGTCACATTGTGACTCGGCGCGCGGAGCAGGCGCGATTCGAGGTTCTGGGATTTCAGCTGCGGCTCGACCCTGTCGACAAATCGCCGCCTCCGCATAAAGGGCATTCTCAGTAGTGTCAGCCATAGCCCGGCACCCAGCAGGAGCCCGCAAAGGACAGTTGCGGCGTTCAGGGTGTTCATCTCAGGACCCGCTCGTCCTCGGGCAGCGCACCAATTCGCAACATGGCGGAGTAACAGAGGAGGGAAACAACAAGCCCGCCTAAAAGCACCGCCGCCCCCATGGCTGTGTTGTATGCGAGCACAGCCTCGGGGCGGGAGGCCAGCAACACAAGTACGATCCAGGGCGCGGCAACAGCCAAGCGCGCGGCATTGATCGTCCAGGACTGACGCGCTTCGAGTTCACTGCGAGTCCTGGCACTTTCGCGGAGGAACTCGGCCAGAGTGCCCAGGAGTCGGCCGAGGTCCGAACCGCCGACCTCCCGCGTCAGACGCAGAGCCTCAATGATGCGATCGGCAACAGGATCCGCAAGGCGCTCCTTGAGCTTCGTCAGTGATGAGTCGAAGTTACCTCCGGAGCGATAATCGGCTCCGAAATCCCGAAAGACGTGGCGCAGTTCCTCAGGGCCATTTCCCGCCAGCTGAATGAGGGCCTCGGGAAGCGACAAGCCTGCCCTGATGGCGGAACGGAGATGGTCAACCACGTCAGGCCAGAGCTGTCGCAGAACCGCCGCACGTCGCCGAGCCCGCCACCTGACCACTGCGAACGGAAGCCATGTGGCGAACAAGCCGAAGCAAACAGCTATTGGCAGTGACCCGGAAACGACAAAGAAGGCCAAAGTTGTAAACAGTCCCAGGCCGAGGCACGAGGCCACAAGGCCTGCGGCGGAGACCTTCTCGATTCCGGCAGTTCGAAGCAGGTCCTCGAGGCGATTCGGCTTCGGTTCGGGAACGCGCCTGCTTGGTTGCTCCTCCCACGCGGACCACCACACCAGGAATAGCCCAACTCCCCCAAGTATTCCCAGTAGGGGCGCCATCAGCCCTCCCCCAGGAGGGAGGCGACATCGAAACCCGCCCGGGAAAATTTCTCGACCGCGGGCATTGAATTGGCCATGGGTTGCAGGACGTCGTCCTGCAATCCGAAGACCATCGAGGATTCGATGATGCCGTTCTCAACCCGGCGGCCAAGGGCAAGGATTTCAGTGACCTGGCGCCTCCCGTTGGACAGGCGGCTGCAATGAACTACGAGGTCAATACAGGACGCGACTGTCGGAAGGACAAAGGAACTTGAGATGTTCTCTCCGGCGAGCAAGGGGAGAGTGCAGATTTTGGTGACGGCGTCGTGAGCCGAATTGGCGTGGACGGTGCACATGCCTGGCAAGCCCGAATTCAAGGCAATCAACATATCCAGGCTTTCTGCTTCCCGCACCTCACCGACCACCAGCCGGTCCGGGCGCATTCGCAGGGCTTCCTTTACCAGGCGACGCAACGGAATCTCGCCTTCCCCCTCAAGGTTCGCCTGGCGACATTGGAGGCCGACGACGTCCCGAAGAGGAAACTGCAGTTCGAAGATTTCCTCCACCGTTACAACCCGCTCGCGCGAGCCGATGCTGGCTGCCAGGCAATTGAGCATGGTGGTCTTCCCTGCCTGGGTGGCTCCGGATACGAGGATGTTCAATCCGCTCGCAACGGCTGCTCCCAGGAACCGCGCCGCATGGGGCGTGAGGGTGCCCAGCTCAACCAGGTGCTCAAGCCTGCTTGCTTTCACCACGAACTTGCGGATATTGACTGCCCAGTTACGCCTGGTGACGTCGGGAATGACGACATGGAGCCGGGAACCGTCCGGCAGGGCAGCATCTACGAACGGCGAGGACAGGTCCAGCCTTCGTCCGGAGCTTTTCAACATGCGCTCAACGAGATCCCTCACCTGCTGTTCGCTGAGGCTCACCGAGGTTAGCTCGGATTCGCCGTTCCTGGCCACGTACACCTCGTTGGGTGCATTCAGCCAGATTTCCTCAATGGCAGGGTCATCGAGAAGTGGTTGAAGGGGGCCAAAACCCGCTATCGCATCAAAGACGTGCTTTCGTGCATTCTCCAGCTGGCCGATAGGCGGCAGAGGTCCAAGAAGTGCCCGCTCGTCGTAATCCAGCACGGCCGCCTCAACAAGCCGACGGACTTCAATAGTTTGGTGAAGGGGATCAAGACCGCGTCTCCGGATGAGCTCCCGCACCTCGTCCTCGACAATGCGAACAGCATCCATGTTTTCCCCAATACTCTGTCCCTTGCCCTGTCGCAAAGAGAAGACCCGCCAATTGGAGCCAACGCTAGGGCAGAGCAGCGTATGCCTCCAAGTCACATGGGTCGGCTGTGGACAACCAGTAAAGGCAACACCACGTGTAACAACAGAACCACTAGCCTCACCAGTTCGCTGATGTTATGGTAGGGCGGTTAGAGCCGGCTTCTGGGGGGCAACGATGAGCGGCTCGGGGTGCCTCTACAGAGCCTTCCGCCGGCATGCGCGCTTCGAAAGGCGGCCCCTTCCATGCCGAAACCGACCACGACAGACACCATGGAGCCTCGGAATTTCAGACTCCATGAGGCCATCTTGTCCGTGTCGGCAGGGTTGCTCGCCCTCATTTTCATGATTACCGGTATTGGACCCGCCTCGGCGCAGCCGACGCCCTTGCCAACACCATCGCCGAACGGTAACTCGCCTTCCCCGGGGCCAAATGGACAGAAAACTCCGCGCGAGGGTGGGTCCCCCGTCGCGGAGGCCATGAAAGAAGCAATGCGCCGTGAGATGCCTCGCGGCGGTGCGGAAATGGGCCAGAGATCTGCCAGGGTCCTGGAAGAGAAGGGGAACGCTGCGATCAGCCTGCCGGCCGCCGGTTCAATGGCAAAGGGCGGAATTCTTCCCCTGGTCCTTGCGGCGGCCCTGGATCCCAACCATTGGCGACCGTCTTTTGGCGTCCAAGGGCAGGACGTCAGCTCCCATCAGGGCAATGTCGACTGGGCAAGCCAATGGAACCAAGGGTCGCGCTTTGCCTACGTCAAGGCAAGCGAGGGCAACTACTACCTCAATGAGAATTTCTCCCAGCAATACAACGGATCCCGCAACGTGGGCATGCTGCGGGGGTCCTATCACTTTGCGATTCCCAACTGGTCCTCGGGAGCGGATCAGGCCCGATACTTCATAGCCAACGGTGGCGCCTGGGCGGCGGATGGAGCCACGCTGCCGCCGGTCCTGGACTTTGAATTCAATCCCTACGAAGGCAGGACAATTGGAGGGTTCTATTTCGGAGATACCTGCTATGACATGTCGCCGTCGCAATTGGCTTCGTGGGTACGCGATTTCGGCAATACTGTACGCTCCCTGATCGGCCGATACCCGGTCATCTACACCAACACGGCCTGGTGGAACCACTGCACCGGGGACGCCCCTGGATTCGGAGAATACCCGTTGTGGGTGGCCCGGTATCCCAGCTCCCCAACAAATGATGCGGGCCCGCTTCCCTCAAGTTGGAGCAGGTACAGCATGTGGCAGTACAGCAGCACAGGGCCATTCGCCGGGGACTCAAACATCTGGAACGGGTCCTACGCGGACCTAGGCGCATTCGCCCGAAACGGCGTTCCGAGTGCAGCGTTCCAGGCTATTTCGGGGTTGCG
>NZ_JAGGPK010000024.1 GCF_018613855.1 Arthrobacter sp. ISL-30 | reverse complement strand
AAAGGAATCTAGTCCTCGTTCTCGGCAAAAGAAACAGTGAAGGGCCCACGGCGTGATCCCCAACGCCCGGCTAGCTCACGGCCTCAACGAACCATAGATGGACGGCGTCGGCAGGCGACCACAAGGACATTTTCAAACCCGAACGGGCGTCCCACAAGAGACAAACCGGCTAGCTCCACTCAGGTGAGCGGACCAGGATGCAGCCGGAGTCCGGGCAAAAAACAATGTCGTCGTCGGCCGCGGCCTTGACCTCGGCGAGGTCGCCAGGGCTCAGCATCATGCCGGATCCCTCGGACTTTCCATGGAACAGCCTGGCCGCTCCCACTCCCCGCTTGGCGAGCGTCTTTTCGTAGACCTCAAGCATGCCGGCATCGAGCCCTTCGGCGAAGGCCTTGCGCGCTTGGGAAACTTCCCGCTCCTCGGCAGCGATTTCCGCGATGGCGGAGTCGAGTTCGGCGCGGATGCTGCCGAACGCGGCCTGGATGTCGTCCACGATCTGCTGCTGGGTGGCCTGGCGTTCCCTGAGCACATCGAGGCGTTCGAGGATTTCGAGTTCCACGTCTTCGAGGTCGGAGCGCCGCTTGTTGAGGGAGGCGATGTCACTTTGCAGGGCCATGAGGTCCTTGGACAGCCCGGTGCCGCTATTAAGCCGGGCTTCGTCGCGCTCGATGCGCGTGACCACCTGTTCGACGTCGGTCTCGGACCTGCGCAGCTCGGCTTCAGCGTCGTGCACCGCCAGCTTCGCGGTCCCGAGTTCGCCTTGCGCAACCGTCAGGGCATCCTGCAGGTCCTTGATCCGCGGATCAGCCTCCAGCATCCGGCGACGATTCGCCAGGGACTTCAACCTGGCGTCCAGTCCCTGCAGCTCAAGCAATTTCAACTGTTCCGCCGGTGCTGCCTTCGCCACGCTTACCTCCGCTTGAATCGTGCCGGGAACGCCCGGCACCCGTGGGCGTCCTGCCCATGTGAGTGAACTCTAGTCGCCGTCTGAACTCTAGTCGCCACCGGGAGTCAGAATGAAGTCCCAAGGGTCGCTGTTGGTCGAGCTGACGCGAATCTCGACATCGTGGCCCTGATCCGCCAGGACATTTCCGAGCGCTTCGGCGGCGGCCGGCAGCCACAGCCATTCACTGGCAAAGTGCGAAACGTCAATGAGGTAGGGGCGCCCGTCAACAGCCGCCTCCCGGGCTTCCGACGCCGGGTGGTGGCGCATGTCCGCTGTGACGTAGATATCCGCCTGGCTCAGACGAACGGCGTCGAACAGGCCGTCGCCCGCGCCGCCGCACACAGCCACCCTTCGGACCAGCCCGTCCTTGTCTCCCGCAACGCGCACGCCCCCGGCTACAGCAGGCAAAATCTCAAAGACCCGTGCAGCGAAGTCTCCCAACGTCATCACGTCAGGCAGGTCGCCTACCCGCCCGATTCCCTCCTCTGGAAGCCCGTTCGCAGCGGGAGCCAGCGGTGCCACGTTCTCCAATCCAAGAGCGTCGGCGAGAACGTCGGACACTCCCCCGACGGCGGAATCACCGTTGGTATGGACGGTGAGCAGTCCTGTCCCGGACTCGATAAGCCGATGAACGGCGAGGCCCTTGGCGGTTGTGGCGGCCACCGAATTGACCCCTTTAAGGAGCAGCGGGTGGTGGGTGATGAGCAGTTCCGCGCCCCAATCAACGGCCTCTTCAATCACGGCCAGCGTGGGATCTACCGCGAAGAGAACCTTGCTGACTTCCGCAGTGGGGCGACCAACCACGAGCCCCACCTCGTCCCAGTCCTCTGCGAGCGACTCCGGCCACAGCTCCTCCACGGCCAGGAGGACCTGGCCCAGGGCCGGAGCAACGGATGCGTCACCGCCGCCCTTTTCCGAGGCGCTCCCCGAGCCCGCATCTGCAACTGCCGTGTTTACAGCTTCCATACCCATATTCTTACCTCATCCGGCACGTTGCCCCATGTACGGCCACCCGTCATTACGGCGGCTCGAGATTAGCGGCACGAGCGGCCGGAACTCCTAGGCCGCCCCGTAACGGTCCCGTAAGGTTATGGGGGAATCATCCGGGCACGCCGGCCATTGAAGAGGTCATGAAAACTTTTGTACTTGGCGGAGGCTGCTTCTGGTGCCTCGACGCCGTCTACCAGAAGACCAAGGGCGTCATCGACGTTGTGTCGGGCTACACCGGAGGCCACGTCCGCAACCCGGACTATTACGACGTGTGCTCTGGAATGACGGGCCACGCAGAAGTCGTCGCCGTGACGTTCGACGAGGACGTTATCCCGGCAGAGGTCATCCTGGACATGTTCTTCGCAATTCATGACCCCACCACGCTCAACCGCCAGGGTTACGACGTCGGGACCCAGTACCGGTCCTCGATGTTCTACCAAACCACCGAAGAGAAGATTCTTTTCGAAGAGGCCATTGAACGCAACCAGGCGCTCTGGAGCCATCCGATCGTGACTGAGGTCAGCAGGCTCGGAGATTTTTACCGTGCCGAGGAGATCCACCAGAACTATTACGCCAAGTACACCGAACAGGGCTACTGCCAGGTCATCATCAATCCCAAGCTCGCGAAGGCCAGGAAATATTACTCTGCATGGCTTAAGGCTTAGTTGTCCTCGCGGCTCCTCGTTAGGCTGACCTCAGTATTTCCCCTCTTCAGAGATAGGCATAAATTCATGGCACGGATTTACGACGACGTCACACAGCTGGTCGGCGGCACCCCGCTGGTGCGCCTGAACCGGCTTACCGAAGGCCTGGACGCCACTGTCGCCGTCAAGCTGGAGTTCTACAACCCGGCCAACAGCGTCAAGGACCGCATCGGTGTGGCAATCGTCGACGCCGCGGAGAAGGCCGGCGCGCTCAAGCCCGGCGGAACCATCGTCGAGGGAACCTCCGGCAACACAGGAATTGCCCTGGCCCTCGTTGGAGCGGCTCGTGGCTACAAAGTCATCCTGACCATGCCCGAAACCATGTCAACGGAACGCCGCGTCATGCTGCGCGCCTTCGGCGCAGAAATCGTCCTCACCCCCGGTTCCGAAGGAATGCGCGGCGCCGTGGAGAAGGCCCAGGAAATCGTGGCCAACACCGAGAACTCCATCTGGGCACAGCAGTTCGCCAACCCGGCCAACCCGGAGATCCACCGCACCACCACTGCGGAGGAAATCTGGGCAGACACCGAGGGCCTGGTTGACATCTTCGTCGGCGGCATCGGCACCGGCGGCACCGTGACCGGCGTCGGGCAGGTCCTCAAGGAACGCAAGCCGGAAATCCAGGTTGTCGCTGTGGAACCCAAGGACTCTGCGATCCTCAACGGCGGCGCCCCGGGCCCGCACAAGATCCAGGGCATCGGCGCCAACTTCATCCCCGAGGTGCTGGACACCAACGTCTACGACGAGGTCCTGGACGCCACCCTTGAGGACTCCGTAGCCACCGCCCGCGCCCTCGGCGCCAAAGAAGGCATCCTTGGAGGGATCTCCGCCGGTGCGGCTGTTTGGGGCGCGCTGGAACTGGCAAAGCGTCCGGAGAACAAGGACAAGCTCATTGTCGCTATCGTTCCCGACTTCGGCGAACGCTACATCTCCACCGTGCTGTTTGACGACATCCGGGGCTAATTGCGGGTAACCCCGCCCGCCACCCTGTCGTTTCCTGTAGAAAGGTCTTTGTGAATTTCTTCGCAAGGCTTAAGGAAGACCTCGACGCCGCCAGGTCCCATGACCCGGCGGCTCGAGGTTCTTTTGAGAACTTTTTCGCCTACTCCGGCCTCCACGCGATCTGGGCACACCGACTGACGCATAAGCTCTGGCAGACGCCTGGGCTGCGCTTTCCGGCCAGGCTCATCTCACAGCTCGCACGCTTCCTGACCGGCATCGAGATCCACCCCGGCGCAACCATAGGCCGCCGTTTCTTCATTGACCACGGCATGGGAGTCGTCATCGGCGAAACCGCCGAAATCGGCGAGGACGTCATGATCTACCACGGTGTAACGCTGGGCGGCCGTTCCCTGGCCAAGGTCAAGAGGCATCCCACCATTGGTGACCGTGTAACCATCGGAGCAGGCGCGAAGGTCCTTGGCCCCATCGTCATCGGCGCGGACAGCGCCATCGGAGCCAATGCCGTCGTCGTCAAGGACGCCCCGCCCGAGTCGATCATCACCGGCATTCCGGCCACTTGGCGGCACCGGGACGCCCGGCTCGAAACCAAGCCGGCCGTCGATCCCGCCGAGTACTACATCGAATACCGTATCTAGGCAGGAAACCGGCTGTAGATGGCCCTGAGCAGGGCATCGAACGCACGGTCCGGCAACAGTCGGCGCAAAGCCAGAATGGAACCCGCTCCCCGACCCGTCGGGTAGCGGGTTCCCGGCTTTTTGGCGGTGGCCGCCCGGAGGATGGTGCGCGCAGCCACTCGGGGTGGGGTACCAAGAACACTGCCCTCCGTCGAGGCCAGCGCAGCCGCTTGTGAGCGGGCCTGGGCCGCATAAGCACCTTGGCCGGACACTGCCAGGAGGAGTTCCCCGGCGATGCGCCCCCACTCGGTGGCCGTCCCGGACGGCTCAATGATGGAAACCCAAATGCCATGCGGAGCCAGTTCAAGCCGGAGAGAGTCGCTCATGCCCTCGACGGTGAATTTGGAGGCGTGATACCAGGACCCCATTGCCTCGTAGATCTTCCCGCCATTGACGACACGTTGATAATCCTGCCCTCGCCTGCCCGCCGCATATGCGGCAGCACAAGCTGGGTCATCCGGGCGAGGCCGAAGACGTTGACCTCGAACTGGCGCCTGCCCTCGTCCAAGGGCGTCTCTTCCAACGATCCGTAGGAGCCGTAGCCGGCGTTGCTGACCAGGACATCGACCTTGCCCTGGTCGTCGATGCCGCGCTGAACCGCGGACACCATGGAGTCCTCTTGGGTCACGTCCAGTTCCAGCACGTGCACGCCGTAAGCCTTGAGGGGTTCCATTTTGTCCACCCGCCGCGCGCCGGCATAGACGATGAAGCCGGCCTTGGCAAGCTGGATAGCGGCTTGATGACCAATGCCAGTGGATGCACCGGTGACCAGAACGACGCGCTGGGGCAATGTGTCCTCCTTGTGCAGGCGTCAGGATTCAGGCGACGTCAGTGTTCAAGCGTCAGGACAGCCCAGGCCGAACATGGCAAAGGCCGGTGCTGCCCAGCCTACTGGGCAGCACCGGCCTCGGTGCTTAATATGCCTAATGTGCCTAATGGCGGCCAGCTAGTGGGTGTCCACCGCAGAGATTTCAGACTTGTCTTCGCCCCACAGGGTGTGGAAGGTTCCTTCGGCGTCGATGCGGCCGTAGGTGTGCGCCCCGAAGAGGTCACGCTGGCCCTGGATAACGGCAGCGGCAAGACGCTTGCGGCGCAGCCCGTCATAGTAGGCCAGCGAAGAAGAGAACACAGGCACGGGAATGCCCAGCTGAACAGCGGTGGCGACGACGCGGCGCCAGGCCGGGAGTGCGTCCGCGATCGCCTTGGTGAAGGCCGGGGCAAACAGCAGGTTCGCCGGCTTCTCCTCGGCTGCGTAAGCCTTGGTGATTTCCTTCAGCAGCTCCGCGCGGATGATACAGCCGCCGCGCCACAGGGAGGCAATCTGGTCCAGCTTGAGGTCCCAGCCGTATTCCTTGGCGGAGGACGTCAGCATGTCCAGGCCCTGGGCGTAGGACACCAGCTTGGAAGCATAGAGTGCCTGGCGCACGTCCTCGACAAAGTTCTCCGGGATTTCTACGGCGATTTCCTCGCCGGCGAGCAGCTCCTGGCCGAGCCTGCGCTGCTCAGCCTGGGAAGACAGTGCGCGTGCAAATACGGATTCAGCGATGCCGGACACGGGGGAACCGAGCTCCAGCGCGGAGATGACGGTCCAGCGGCCCGTGCCCTTCTGGCCGGCCGCATCCACGACGACGTCGACGAAAGGCTTGCCGGTCTTGGCGTCGACGTGGCCGAGCACCTCGGCGGAAATTTCGATCAGGAAGGAAGCGAGTTCGCCCTTGTTCCACTCGGCGAAGATCTTGGACTGCTCGGCGGGCTCGATGCCTGCGCCGGAGCGGAGAAGGTCGAAGGCTTCGCCGATAACCTGCATGTCGGCGTACTCAATGCCGTTGTGGACCATCTTGACGAAGTGGCCGGCGCCGTCGGTGCCGATCCAGGCGCAGCAGGGCTGGCCGTCCACCTTGGCGGAGATCTTCTCGAGCAGCGGGCCAAGGGCATCGTAGGACTCCTTGGAACCGCCGGGCATGATGGACGGACCGTTCAGCGCGCCCTCCTCACCGCCGGAAACGCCGACGCCCACGAAGTGCAGGCCCTTCTCGGTTAGGGAGGATTCCCGACGGCGGGTGTCCTCGTAGTGGGAGTTGCCGGCGTCGATCACAATGTCGCCCGGTTCCAGCAACGGGACCAGCTGCTCGATGACGGCGTCGACGGGCTTGCCTGCCTTCACCATGATGAGCACGCGACGGGGCTTCTCAAGGGAGTCCACCAGTTCCTGCAGGGTTTCGGTGCGGATGAAGTCACCGTCCATACCGTGCTTCTCCAGGAGGGCATCGGTCTTTTCGACCGAGCGGTTGTGCAGTGCAACGGTGAAGCCGTTCCGGGCCAGGTTGCGGGCCAGGTTGGCGCCCATCACCGCAAGGCCGGTGACACCGATGTGTGCTGACATCAAAACTCCAATTCAAATCGTGTGCGTTGAGTTCCGCGTGACATGCGGAACACGCTTTGGAAACAAGAGGTTTCAATAAACCATATGTATTTGGGGTCACCAGGGAAAAGTAGTGCCCACTTTTTGGAAGCTGTCGCGTCATAAAGAGTCTATGATGCTCCCCCGCATTCCCGCCTGTCGATTGACGAATGGGCCCTTCACGGGACCACTATGCTTACCACTATGTCGACCAGCCTCCACCACCGCGCCGTTGAACACCTGGGGACCCGGATCGTTGGCGGAAAGCTTCCTTCTGGCCATGTCATGCTGGCCGAGCACCTTGAAGATGAACTCAATGTGTCCCGTTCAGTTGTCCGCGAAGCGGTTCGCGTGCTTCAATCCCTCGGCCTGGTCGAAACCATCAAGAGAGTGGGGATCCGTGTCCTTCCCGCTCATCGCTGGAATCCCTTCGATCCGCTCGTGATCCGCTGGAGGCTGGCCGGGGACGGCCGCGGCGCCCAGTTGCGTTCGCTGGCGGAACTTCGCTCCGCCGTCGAGCCTGTCGCCGCGGAGCTCGCCGCCGCCAACGCTCCCGATTCCATGCGCCGCGAACTCCTGGAAATCGCCCTTGCCATGCGCGACGCCGGCCGTTCCGGGGATATGCCCCGCTTCCTTGACCTGGACATCCGGTTCCATGCCCTGGTCCTGTCCGGCTCCGGGAATGAAATGTTCGCGAACCTGATCGGCCAGGTGACCGAGACGCTCACCGGCCGAACGGTTCATGGACTCATGCCGGAACATCCCAAGGAGGCCGCCCTGCAGTGGCACCTTGACGTGGCCCATGCCATCGGTTCAGGCGACGCCGGGAAGGCCCGCGAAGCCTCCATGCGGATCATGAAGGAGACCATCGCGGACCTCGAACCCACCTGGCAGGGCCAGCCGCGCGTCTTCGTTCCCGTCGACCGCCGCTAGGACAGGTCGCCGGGAATCGGCGCGAAGTTCAACAGGACCTTGCCCGATTCCGCGGAGTTCCGGGCCATTTCGAAGGCTTCGAGACCTTGGTCCAACGGGAATTCGTGGGTGACCACGGGATCCACATAGAGCGATCCGTCAGTCAATGCAGCGATGACGTCGTCCATCTCGTCGTTGAAGCGGAAGGATCCCAGGAGCTCCAGTTCCCGCGTAATGGCGAGGGAGATGAGCACGGGCTGCGGACCGGAGGGCAGCAACCCAACCATCACCACAATGCCGCCCCGGACGGCCCCCCTGATGGCGGAGGCCAGGCCGTGGTGGCTGCCGGAGGATTCGATGACGACATCGGCTTCGACAGCAGCAATGGCGTCCGTTTCGTCGCCCTTGAGAACGACGTCGGCGCCCACTGCCGTCGAAATCTCAAGCGGCTTTGGGTGCATGTCCACCGCAATGATCTTCGCCGCCCCGGCCCTCTTCAGGACTGCGACAGTCAAGGCGCCGATGGGACCGCTGCCAATAACCAGCGCGGTTTTCCCGGCTACGTCACCGGCCCGCGCGACGGCGTGCCAGGCGACGCTCGCAGGCTCGGCGAGCGCTGCGGTGCGCAGGCCAAGCGACGCCGGAAGGGTTCGGAGCATCCTTGAGGGCAGGTTCGCATAGCGGCTGAAGGCACCGTCGGTGTGTGGAAAGCGGGCAGCACTGCCGAGGTAGGTGCAGCACGGGGAGAGATTAGGCCTGTCCCCCGGGTACTTGGCTGCACCGGGAGCGGGTGTAGCGGGATGGACTGCAACGGGGGTACCCGCGACTGGTCCGGTCCCGTCAGCCGCTGCCTGGACCACTGTGCCCACGATCTCGTGCCCGAGCACCATTGGTGCCTTTAGGATCGATTCCCCGGCAGCACCGTGGAGCCAGTAATGCAGGTCGGAGCCGCAGATGCCACCGTACGCGATCTCCACAATGGCCTGGTCACTGGTAGGGATCGCCAGGGGTATTTCTTCGATTCGCAGGTCGCCGGCGGCATGGGCCACCACGGCGAGTCTGGTTGCGGGAATAGCGAATCCTGCGGACATCAGACCACCACCGTCATTCCGCCGTCGACGAAGATCGTCTGGCCGTTGACGAAATTCGAGCCGTCAGAGGCGAGCCATACGGCAGGACCGGCGAGGTCCTGGACTGTGCCCCAGCGGTGGGCGGGGGTGCGGCCGAGGATCCAGGAGTTGAACTGGGGGTCGTCGACCAGGTTTTGGGTCATCTCTGTGTGGATGTAGCCAGGAGCGATGCCGTTGATTTGCAGGCCTGACGCGGCCCATTCTGCCGTCATGGCGCGGGTGAGGTTCCGCAGCCCGCCCTTGGCGGCAACATAGGGGGCGATGGTGGGACGGGCCAGATCCGTCTGGACGGAGCAGATGTTGATGATCTTTCCCCGACCGCGGGGAATCATGTGGCGGGCTGCCTCCCGGCCCACCAGGAAGGCGCTGGTGAGGTCGGTTGAGATGACACGCTCCCAGTCCGCGACGTCGAGGTCCAGCATCGGCACACGATGCTGTATGCCCGCGTTATTGATGAGGATGTCAAGCGGGCCGACGTTCTCCTCCACCCAGAGGATGCCGCGGGCTGCCTCGGCATCGTTGGTAACGTCAAAGGCACAGCTGTTGATGCGGCCTGCTGCGTAGTCCTGGGCCATTGCTGTCTCGGCAGCCTTCAGGCGTTCCGGGTTGATCCCGTTGAGGACAACCGTGGCTCCGGCGTCGGCAAGGGCACGTGCCAGCGCGTTGCCGATTCCCCGGCTGGAGCCAGTCACCAGGGCGGCGCGCCCCGTCAGGTCAAAGATTCCACTCATGTTGAATTTCCTTCTAGTTCGCGACAGCGGTGTTGGCCGTGCTGAGGTTTGAGATGGCCTCGCGGACGACCGCGAGGTCGTGGTCACCCAATCCCTGCCTCACGAGTTCGCCGTAGAGTTCGGCTCCGGCTGTGGCAAGGGGGACGGCTGAACCGACTGCCTCGGCTGAGTGGACCACGAAGTTGAGGTCCTTCAGCATGAACTTGGCAGGGCCGGTGGGCGCGTAGTCCTTTGCCGCCATCCGAGGCCCCACAATCTCCAGGACCCGGCTTCCCGCCAGGCCCCCGGACAGGACGTCGTAGAGGGCACGGACATCCATCCCCGAACGCTCGGCGAGTTCAGCGGCCTCGGCGAGGGCCGCCGTCGTGCTTCCTACGATCAGCTGATTGCACGCCTTGGCGAGCGACCCCGAGCCCAGGGGTCCCATGAGTCGCACCGTGGAGCCCATCGCTTCAAACAGCGGCAGAAGGGCGGTGAATTCCTGTTCAGAGGAGCCAACCATGATCGCCAGGCTGCCGTCCTGGGCACCCTTGGTGCCGCCGCTCACCGGAGCGTCGACGACGGACACGTTCCCGCCGCTGGCGGACGCCACACGATCCCCAAAGGCCTTGACGTCGGTGGGTGAGACGCTGCTCATCACGACGATTGCGGTTCCCGGTGCGGGTGGCCTAGCCCGCCAGTCCTCCAGGAGAGGCCGGGCGGCGTCCTCGATGTAGGACAGGTCAGGAAGCATGAAGATGATGACGGGCTGATCTCGAAGCCCGACAACCGCTGTCGTGCGGCTCCCGCCCAGCCGCTCCACTTCGAGCAGCGCTGCATCCGATCGGTTCCAGGCCTGGACATTCCAGCCATTCCTCAGGAGATTGCAAGCCATGGGCAAGCCCATGAATCCCAATCCCACGAATCCTGCGGTCTTCGCAGTCATTTGCCTTGGGCTCCTCACTTCTTCGTGGTTCATCTATCCTCCAACTGTTCAGTATTCTAGCCTCGATTCAGTATGATGAACATTATGACGACTGACGAACTCACTATTGCGATCGCCGTCCCGCTCGAAGTTGAGCATGTGGAGCGAATCCGAGCGGTTGATCCCACCATCACCGTTCTGTACGAGCCCGATCTCCTCCCGCCGGAGCGCTTTCCTGCCGATCATTCGGGAGACCCGGCGTTCCAGCGCACCCCTGAACAGGAGGAGCGTTACTGGTCCATGCTGAACAGTGCCCAGGTCCTGTACGGGTTTCCGAATGAGAGTCCCTCAGGCCTTGAACGTATCGCGCGGAGTAATCCCCACCTTCAGTGGATCCATGCCATGGCAGCCGGCGCCGGCGGGGCAGTAAAGGCATCAGGCCTGGACATGGAGACGCTGCAGAAGTTCAAGGTCACAACCTCCGCCGGGGTGCACGCCCTTCCACTGGCCGAATTCGCGGCGCTCGGCATCCTTAACGGCTTCAAGCGCAGCGCGGAACTGGCCCAGGACCAGGCGGCCCGGATCTGGCCGGAACTGCGCACCCCCACGAAGCTCGTCAACGGCTCCAGGATCGTCATCACCGGACTCGGCGAGATCGGCCTGGAGACGGCACGTGTTGCCCGCGCCTTGGGTATGCGGGTCAGCGGGACCAAGCGCACAGTGCAACCGCTCGAGGGCATCGAAGAGGTGGCCGATAACGACGGCCTGGCTCGGCTGCTGGCCGACGCTGACGCCGTCGTCAATACCCTTCCCGGGACCCCTTACACAGAGAAGCTCTTCGACCGCGAGGTTTTCTCCGCCATGAAGCCGGGCACTGTGTTCGTGAACGTGGGACGCGGAACGGTGGTGGACGAGGCGGCGCTCCTCGAGGCGTTGGACAGCGGACAGGTCTCGTATGCCTGCCTTGACGTCTTCGCCGTCGAGCCCCTGCCGCAGGACAGCCCGCTGTGGACCCACCCCAAAGTCATGGTCTCTCCCCACACCTCCGCACTGAGCGCCGCCGAAAATCGCCTGATCGCAGATCGTTTCTGCGCCAACCTCCGAACATTCCTCGACGGCGGTGAGCTCCCCCACATCGTGGACCCGGTCCACTTCTATTAGGAGCGCACCTCCCCCAGTGGGATGCACGCTCGGCGGAAGTAGGGCCCAGCGAAGAAGTACGGCCCAGCGAGTACGGCCCCTCCGGAAACGGAGGGGCCGTACTTTTGTAGCATCGCAAGACGGCAGGAGCGGGGCAGGACGGCAGGAAGGCTCCGTCCGACTGGACGGAGCCTTCCTGCCTGCTTCACATTCCCCCTCGCCGGGAGCCTACTTGGCATCCTCGATCGAGAGGAGGTCACGCCCCGCCGTCTCTGGCGTGAAGAACGTGGTGGCGAAGGAAATGAGAGCCAGGACCAGCGAGTAGATGGCCGGGACCAGCCAGGAATGTCCGGTGACGGTCAACAGCACGGCACCGATGACCGGAACCAGTCCACCGGCAAGCACTGCCGAGAATTCCCGGCTGAGGGCGACGCCGGTGAACCTGTACTGGGAGCCGAACAGCTCGGGGAGCAGGGGGCACTGAGGGCCAAGCATCGACTGTACGCCGAGGGCGATGCCCACAACCATGACAATCCACACCAGCGTTACGTTGCCCAGCGTCACCAGGTAGAAGGCGGGAAGGGCAATAGCAGCCTGGAACAGTGCACCGTAACGGTACACGAGGACTCGTCCGAAGCGGTCCGAAAGCGCACCGAAGGTAATCACCATGACAGCGGCGAATCCAGCGGCAATAAGGAGGCCCACTGGACCGATCTGCTTGTCCCCAGGGAAAACACCAACCGACGCGCTCATGAACGAGATAAGCAAGGCTGAATAGATGGATGAGTTGCCGTTTTCACCCATGCGCAGGCCGATACCGATCAGCACGTTCTTCTTGGAGTGCTTCCACAGCTCGCCGACAGGATTCTTGACAACGTTCTTGTGCTTCTCAAGCTCCTGGAAAACCGGGGTTTCCTTCAGCTTGAGCCGAATAAAGACTGCCACCACAATCAGGACAAAGCTGGCGAGGAACGGTACTCTCCACAGCCAGCCTTCAAGGACGGCCTTGTCAGCCAAGGCAATGAGCGCGAACGTGCCCGCCCCCAGCAGGGTGCCCAGCTGGATGCCAACAAACGGGAGGGCGGCGAAATAGCCGCGACGGCGGGGCGGAGCAACTTCCGAGATAAGGGTTGTGGCACCGGCCTGCTCAGCGCCGGCACCCAGTCCCTGAATGATGCGAAGAGTCACCAGGAGTACGGCGCCCAGCATACCGGCCTGCTCAAAAGTGGGAAGCAGCCCGATTGCGAAGCTGGCCGCTCCCATCATGCCGATGGTGAGCAGGAGAACCATCTTGCGTCCGAAGCGGTCACCGATGTAACCAAAAACGATGCCGCCGAACGGCCGGGCTGCAAAGCCGACACCGTAAGTAGCGAAGGACGCGATCAGCGCGCCGCTCTCTCCCAGCGGCTTGAAAAACAAAGGCCCGAAGATCAGGGCGGATGCCAGGCCGTAGATATAGAAGTCGTAGTATTCCAAGGCGGAGCCTACGGAACTGGCAAGAGTAGCCTTTCGCAGCTGCTCCGGCTCAACGACGGCGCCATCCGCGCCGGCAAGGTTTGTTTCGGTACGAGTTGTCACTAGCACTCCCTTATGCACACTCCAGACCCCCGTTGGTCTGGCGGGAAGTGACGGGCATCATGCCGCGATCACCATAGTGAACAGCGTACAGCAACCTGAACAGCTTGCAAGGTTTAAGTCCGATTTAATCCGCCTGCGCGAAATGTGACACGCTACACACTCCTTATCCCATAGGGTTGCCGAGGGATCGGGCCAACTCTTTGAGTTCCTTGACCATGAGGGCACCCTGCTCTTCAGAATAGGTTGCCTTCAGTGCGGTGACCGACAGGCCGAGGCTTGGTCCGTGCGCTCCGTGGGTTGGCACAGGCACGGCCAGGCAGACGACGCCCACGGTTGACTCCTCATCCTCGAACGCGAAGCCCTTTTCCCGGATCTTGGGAAGTTGCGCTTTGAGCTCTGCACCGGTCCGCAAGGAATGTTTGGTCATGACCGGCAATTCCCTGTCGTCCGGGAACATGGCCTCAATGTCGTGTTCGTGAAGCCGTGCTGCCAGCGCTTTGCCGACTGCACATAGTGAGACTGGCATCTTGTCGCCAATGTTCGATGTCAGACGCACGGCCGGGTGGCCTTCGTACCTGGCCAGATAAATAACATGATCACCATCCAGCATGGCGATACGAACGGTTTCCCCCGAAAGCGTGGGGGCCTGCTCGCAGTACTTGTAGAACTCCTGCACTTCATCCAGTCTGCTAAGGTAGGCGGCTCCGAGCTCAACGAGCTTCCTGCCAAGGGCGAATTCCGCGCCGTCGCGCGTGATCAGCCTTGCCTCTTCCAGTGCCAGCAACAGGTTTGACGTCGAGGACTTGGGGATCCCCAGTTCTCTTGCGAGGTCGCTAAGAGTGAGTCGCCCGGTGGGAGCTTCCGCCAGGGCTTCAAGAACCGCGGCCGCTCGCGTGACGGCCGGCGCTGGTGAGGAACTTCCCAATCCTTCGGAGGGGCGGGAGGTGCGGGAATCGGCCATGATTCTCCTTAGTAAGCGACGCGATGACGGCTGGGTGGACTGTTGAGTCCCTTATCAGCGTCCATCATTCTGAACACAAACCATCATAGTGGAGTCCTGCTGGCGAGGCTGCTTACAGGAAGGTTTGGCGGCCTTCCAGCGTGTCGGTTCACATTTCCAAAATTTCACTGTATATTCATTTCAAGCTCTCCACCGCGGCATCCCCCAATAGTCGCGGTGGAGAGCTTTTCCAATGCCTGAGCTTTCCATTGACGTTGCGGCTGCCCCGTCAGGCGGCGGTGTCCGCGACAGCGGCTCGCAGCCTCCATCCGCTTCCAGGTCCGTCCCGGACCAGTTCCATAGTGGTAAGCCCTGACCGCGGATTCAGGCCCAGGCGCACCTGCACCTGCAGAACTTCGATATCCACGCGGCCAGTTCCAGATGGCATGCGCCTGCCCTCCCACCAGCTAGTGCGTTCAAACCAACGGATCGGTTCTGCCGCCACGCACCATGCCCTACCGCCTTGCACGATGGCCGTCGGGCGCCCGCTAGGTGTGGATTGAATGCTCACGATCTCCATGACGGGCACTCTAGGGAGCAGCTGCGACAAAAACGGCGGAAAGTGCCCGCATACAAAAAACCGCCGCCAGGCTGATGCCTGAAACAGCGGGTTTTTGCCTGAGACGATGGATTCTAGTGGTGGGTCCTACCGGGATCGAACCGATGACATCCACGGTGTAAACGTGGCGCTCTACCAGCTGAGCTAAAGACCCATCTGCTGGAATCAGGTGCCTAAGCCCCTCAACCAACGAACAATGACTCTACCCGATCTGGCCCATGGATTGCCAATCGTGCGCTGCCCCAAGGTCCGGACCTTCCGCAGGAGATCTTCCAGGAAGGTCCGGGAGGGATCCGGCCAGCCAGGACAGGGCCCCGCTGACGCCAGCTTCAACTTTTACGTCGGCCAGGTCGTCGCCCCTGGTAGGACCCCGATTGATGATGACCACGGGCTTGCCGGCCTTTGCCGCATGGCGGACAAACCGCAGGCCACTCATGACCGTAAGTGATGAACCCGCCACAAGAAGGGCCTCCGCATCGTCCACCATCGAGTATGCGCGTTCGACGCGGTCCTTTGGCACGCTCTCGCCAAAATAAACGAAATCGGGTTTGAGCGTTCCGCCACATGCCGGACACACAGCCATCACAAATTGGCGGATGAGGTCCGGGTCTTCCAGGGTCGCATCCGCGTCGGGGGCAATTTCCACCAGCCCCGCAGTCAGGGCTGCATCCAGGAACCCTGGGTTAAGCTCATCGAGGATTAGGGCGAGGAACTTTCGGGAGAACACGTGGCCATTGTCAAGGCAGATGACCTGATCGTAGCGCCCGTGCAAGTCAACCACATTCACGCTGCCGGCATCTTCGTGGAGCCGATCAACGTTCTGGGTAATCAGGCCAGCCAGGATTCCACGCTTTTCAAGAAGAGCGATGGCGACATGGCCAGCGTTGGGGTCGGCGTGCCTCAGATGCGACCATCCGATATGGTTCCTGGCCCAGTATCGCCTGCGATTGGCAGGGCTTCCGATAAATTCCTGGTACGTCATCGGATTTCGCGGCTTCGCGTCGGGGCCCCGGTAGTCCGGGATACCTGAATCCGTGCTGAGGCCCGCACCGGTCAACACTGTTAGTGCTTTTCCGGAAAGAACTGCGGCCGCGCCCTTCATCTGCTCCAGTTCGTCCGCAGCCAGTGGACTGGCCTCGACTGATGCCTGGCTGGCAAAGCCGGTCAGGCCGAGACCTGGACGCGATCCGGCCACGCTATCGGCCCTGCCCCAGTTCCGCCAGTACGTTGCGGTATTGAGCCAGCTCGCGGGCTTGGCCCCGGGGATTGACGACGACGTACCTGATGGTGCCGTCGGCGTCGATGATGAAAGTGCCCCTCAGCGCCATGCCGCTGTCGGGGTCAAAAACCCCGTAGCGGGCAGCCACTTCGCCGTGGGGCCAGAAATCGGCAAGGAGGTCGAACTCGTAACCCTCTTTGTCCGCATAGGCTCGCAGGGCAAACTTGCTGTCCACCGAGACGCCGAGGACTGTCGCGTTTGCGTCTTCGAAGGCGGCCAGATTGTCCCGAAGCTCGCACAGTTCCCCAGTGCAGATGCCGCTGAAGGCAAATGGATAGAAAACGACAACAACATTGCGGCCCCTCAGTGACGAGAGCCGCACGGGTTCACCGTATTGATTTACGAGTTCGAAGTCGGGGGCTTCCTCGCCCACGGCAGGAGTTGAACCTGCCATCGAAACGGATTTGGCTGCGCTGCCGGGTTCAGTACGGACGGCCGTCACTTGTTCTTCCTGGTGACCAGCCGCGTTGCGCTCCAGTCCTTCGAAACTCCGACTGAGGTAGTGCAGTGCAATCCGGCGGTTGGTGCCGCTTCCTGGATCTCAGCCGGCGAAACATAGCCGGGGCGCCCGGACTTCGGCGTCAGCACCCACACCACGCCATTCTCCGTCAGGGTTGTGAGCGAGTCGACCAGTGCGTCGACCAGGTCTCCGTCGCCGTCCCGCCACCAGAAAATCACTGCATCGACGACGTCGTGATCGTCCTCGTCGAGAAGCTCCGAACCTGTGAGGTCTTCAATATCGTCACGCAAATCGAAATCAACATCGTCGTCGTAACCGAACTCCTGAATCAGATCCCCATCCTTGAAACCCAATCTTTCCGCCACATTTACCGAAGTGGCGGCGTCGGCCTCGCTCACGTTGTTCCTCCTACTGAAGTGATTTCGATTACTACAAGCCAACACCCTTTGAGCGTGGGCTTCAAGCCATTCCCCTGTGATCCGCCATATTCTGCGTCACACCGTGCGCCTAACATGCCCCTGAATGGTGTGCCGGATACTGTGCGTCACACAACCAGTATGACTGTCACATACAAGGCTGCGTGACGAGCGTGGCTACGCATCGCCGCCCACCCAAAGCTAGAGTGGCGATTGAACAACTATGTCTGCACGGGCGATCGCCCTGTATTTGCATGCAGTCATAGACTTATTGGACCCGGTCCGGCACACATGCCCGGGCTGTTGTAACCGAGATGTCGCACACGACGCGTTCACTTCAGGCAGCTACCCTGCCGGACCTGAGGGCGCCGATGGATGCGCCAAAAGAGAGGTTGGACGTGGCTG
>NZ_JAGGPK010000023.1 GCF_018613855.1 Arthrobacter sp. ISL-30 | reverse complement strand
CCAGGTGACCTGGTGGGCCGACTCGGGGGAGAGGGTCCAGAAGTCCCACTGCATGTCCGCGTCGCGCAGGTGGGTGCCCGGCAGGCGCTTCTGGGAGTGGATGAAGTCAGGGAACTTGATGCCGTCGCGGATGAAGAACACCGGGGTGTTGTTGCCCACGAGGTCGTAGTTGCCCTCGGAGGTGTAGAACTTCACGGCGAAGCCGCGCGGGTCGCGCCAGGTGTCCGGGGAGCCGTTCTCGCCGGCAACGGAAGAGAAGCGGATGAGCATCTCGGTCTCGACGCCCGGCTGCAGGAACGCTGCCTTGGTGTACTTGGAGATGTCCTCGGTGGTCTTGAAGGTACCGAACGCACCGCCGCCCTTGGCGTGCACCACACGCTCCGGAACCCGCTCGCGGTTGAACTGGGCGAGCTTTTCGACCAGGTAGTGGTCGGTCAGGATGATGGCACCATCGGCGCCGACGGACTTGGAATGCGCGTCCGACGTGACGGGCGCACCCGACTGGGTCGTTGAAATGGCAGTCATTGTTCTCCTATTTCTCTATTACTCGTGAGGGACGTTCAGAAGGAAGTTGTTCGCCTGCGCCGACCCATTCCACGGTGCCGTCTGCAAAAAATTGCTCCTTCCAGATCGGCACACGGGCCTTGATCCGGTCCACAAGCTGTGAGCACACGTCAAACGCCTGGCCACGGTGGGCTGCCGACACGGCACAGACCAGTGCAGGATCACCCACCTCCAGCATCCCGACGCGGTGGGCGGCCCAGATGCGGACCGGCTTGTCGGCCTTCCCGGCATGCTCCGCGACCAGTTCCGCCACGACTTCGGCCAGGATGTGTTGTGCCGTGGGGTGGGCCGAGTAGCTTAATCTGTTGACGGCCATGCCGCCGTCGTGGTTCCGGACCACTCCGCTGAAGCTGACCACGGCCCCGGCTTCGTCGCCCTGGACGGCCGCTGTGGCCCTGTCCACCGAGATGGGGTCCTCACTGAGCTCGGCGAGGACAACGTCAAATCCGGACATAGGTTTCCTCGCGGCCCACCTTTTGCGGGTGGCCCAGCCTTTCGCGGCCGGCGTACACATTCAGGCTGTGTCCCCGGCTGAATCCAACCAGCGTCACTCCAGTCTCGACGGCGAGGTCGGCGGCCAGGCTGGAGGGCGCGCTCACGGCAGACAGGACGGGAATGCCGGCCATGGCGGCCTTCTGGACAAGTTCGAAGGATGCGCGCCCGGATACCTGGAGGACGGTGCCGCTCAGGGGCAACAGGTTTTGGCGCAGAGCCCATCCCACAACTTTGTCCACAGCGTTATGGCGTCCAACATCCTCGCGGAGGCAAAGCAGTTCCGGGCTGGCGCCGTCCACCTTGAACAGGCCGGCGGCGTGGACGCCGCCCGTCTTGTCGAACACCGCCTGGGCTTCGCGAAGCCGTTCAGGGAGTTCGGCGAGGACATCCACGGGAATCTGCAGCGCGTCCTGGGCAGGATCGAAGGGAAGGGTCTTGCGGACGGAGTCGATCGAGTCCGTTCCGCAGATGCCGCAGGAGCTTGAAGTGTAAACATGCCGCATGGTGGCAGGCACAGGTACGTCCGGCCTCAGTTGGGCCTCGATCACGTTATACGTCTTTTCTCCCCCCGCATCGCCGGCGCAAAAGCGCAGCGATACCAGCTCGGAGTGGGAACTGATGATGCCTTCTGAAACAAGGAACCCGGCCACCAGGTCAAAATCGTCCCCGGGGGTCCTCATGGTGACCGCGAAAGAGCGGCCACCGATCCGGATTTCCAAGGGCTCCTCGGCGGCGAGTACATCTTCCTTGAACCGTATCGGGTATTCGGTGCCGGAACCGTCTACGTGGAAGCGGTGGATCTTGCGGCGGTGTGTCACGCGTCCCATGCGGTGCTCCGGACTCGGTTGGTGGTGGAAACGATCGTCTCGTTGGACTGCGTCCAGGGGAGGGGGAGCACAGGAACCGGCTCGCCGGACTGGACTCCGCCAGGGGGAACAGCCATGACGCCGTCGGCCCAAGCCAGTCCACGCATCATGCCGGGCCCGGTATGCGTGGCAGGGAAGGCCAGCCCCTCGATGAACCTGCAAGGAATCAGTCGCGTACGGCCTGGGCACGGATCAATGTCAGCAGCGGACGTCGCCTGCCCAACGGCGCCTAGGGGCCTGCCTCCGAGTGCCTCCAGCAGCGGTGCACCGATAGTGGTGAGGGCCATCATTGCTGCCAATGGATTACCGGGCAGTCCGACGACGAAGCGGCCGTCCGGGAGCGCGGCCAGGACTGCAGGGTGTCCGGGCCGCATCGCGATGCCATCCAGCAGCAACTGTCCGCCGAGGGCAGCGACGGCGGCGCGAAAGTGGTCGGTTTCGGAACAGCCGGTTCCGCCGGTGGTGATGGTGACGTCTGGCATCCGGCCGGGGAATGCTTTTGAACCGCCAAGTGCCGCCAGCCATTCAGTGTAGGAATCCCCGATGCGCACGGGACCGGCGGGCGTGCCTCCCAGCATGACAATGACCGTGCCCAGCTGGGGACCAAAGGTGTCCCTGACCTGGCCGGGATCCGGAACGCCCGCAGTGACCACTTCGGAACCGGTCAGTACGATGCCGACCACCGGCCTGGGCTGCACCTGAAGACTGTCGTGGCCAGCCACGGCGGCCAGGGCGATGTGGCCCGGGTTCAGCGTTGTGCCGGCGGGGATCAGCACCTCACCGGCGGCAGCCTCTTCGCCTGCAGGACGAATGTGTCGGCCCGGCCCCGGTTCGCCTTCCTTTGCGTTGTCATTGAGTCGCAGGAGAGGTCTGCCGTCAGCGTTTTGGTGGATCTGGCCGCTTTCCTTGCGGAGTATCGACTGGGCGCCGGCAGGTACCCGCCCGCCGGTGGCTATGACGCTGGCACTCCCGGGGGACAAAAAGGACCCATGGTCGGCAAGGACCCAGGGACCGCTGCCGTTGACGGCCCAGCCGTCCATGGCAGAGGAGTCGTAATGCGGGAGTGTCTGGAGGGCGGCCACGTCGCGGGTCAGGGTGTGGCCTGCTGCCGAGGGGAGGGGGACTTCCACAGGTGCGAGCGGCAGAGCGCAATCGAAAGCGATTTGCCGGGCTTCGGGCCAAGTGGGGGAGGGATGTCGGGATGGGCTCACGGCAGAATGCAACTCCGGAGTGCGACCGCTGGTGGCGATTTCCTGGGCGAGCAACGGTGCCCCTTTTCTGAAGGTAATGATGCGGTGAAACGTGCGGAGCCGGGACCGTGAGGCGTGCACCAGGTGGTGTTTGCTTCGCAGTCCCCGGCCCCGTCAGCCGGGGTGCTACGCCTTGACGTAGCCGTTCGGGTTCAGCACGAACTTTGTTGCCGCTCCGGCATCGAACTCTGCGTAGCCACGCGGAGCGTCGTCGAGCGAGATGGCCTTGGCGTTCACTGCCTTGGCGATCTGGACCTTGTCATGCAGGATGGCCATCATCAGCTGACGGTTGTACGACATGACAGGGCACTGGCCGGTGGTGAAGGACAGGGACTTGGCCCATCCGGTGCCCAGCGACAGCGACAGGGAGCCGTGTTTGGCGGCCTCGTCGATTCCACCGGGGTCGCCGGTGACGTACAGGCCGGGAATGCCAAGGGCCCCGCCTGCGGCGGTGATGTCCATGAGGGAGTTCAGCACCGTGGCCGGGGCTTCGTGGGAGGCGTCCTTGCCGTGCCCGCGGGCTTCGAAGCCTACGGCGTCGACGCCGCAATCCACTTCGGGGACGCCAAGGATTTGCTCGATCTGGTCCTTCGGATCGCCGTTGGAGACGTTCACCGTTTCGCAGCCGAAGGAGCGGGCCTGCGCCAGGCGGTCTTCGTTCATGTCACCGACAATCACGACGGCGGCACCGAGCAGCTGCGCACCGACGGCGGCCGCGAGCCCCACCGGGCCTGCGCCGGCAATGTAGACGGTGGATCCGACGTCCACTCCGGCAGTGACGGCGCCGTGGAAGCCGGTGGGGAAGATATCGGAAAGCATGGTCAGGTCCATGATCTTTTCCAGGGCCTGATCGCGGTCCGGGAACCTGAGCAGGTTCCAGTCAGCGTAGGGGACCAGCACGTATTCCGCCTGGCCACCCACCCAGCCGCCCATGTCCACATAACCGTAGGCGCTGCCCGGGCGGTCCGGGTTGACGTTCAGGCAGATTCCGGTCTTGCGCTCCTTGCAGTTCCGGCAACGGCCGCAGGAGATGTTGAAGGGTACGGAGACGATGTCTCCCACCTTGATGAACTCCACGTCCGGACCGACTTCCACCACTTCGCCGGTGATTTCATGGCCGAGGACGAGGTTCTTGGGAGCAGTGGTCCGGCCCCGTACCATGTGCTGGTCCGAGCCGCAGATGTTTGTGGTCACCGTGCGCAGGATCGCGCCGTGGGGAACTTTCCGGCCCACATTGGCCGGATTGACGCCGGGCCCGTCCTTGAGTTCGAACGTCGGGTAGTCGGTGTTGATGATTTCGACGACACCGGGTTCCTTGTAGGCGACAGCTCTATTTCCTGACATGAACACTCCTTTTGGGCTGCTGGGGGTGGTGCTGGGATTTGGTGCCAGGCCTGCCGTATCGGATTGCCTTGCACTGGTCCGGCAAAGTTGCCGGCGCTGCCCCGTTGCCCGAAAGCGGTGCTTCGATGAGGATACCTCCCCAGGTTTCAGGCCACCGAAGCACCATTCACGGGCACGGGATAGCTCATCTTTCGCGAGGGCGAAGGATGTCAGTCGGATGCCGTGCCGGGTGGTACAGCATCCCGGTGCTGCCTAGCGCTGGGCAGCCGCGCCTGCGGAAGCTACGGTGTGGTCGTTCTCGACGGTGCTGCCGCTCACTCCGATGGCACCAATTATGGCTCCGTCGTCACCGTGCAGCGGGAGTCCGCCCGGGAACGAGATAAGTCCGCCGTTGGAGACTTCAATGTTGAACAGCGGGCCCCCCGGCTGGGACAGTTCGCCGATTTCTCCCGTTGCCATATCGAAGTAGCGGGCTGTGCGGGCCTTCTTGATGGAAATGTCGATGCTGCCGAGCCAGGCGCCGTCCATGCGCGTGAAGGCTTTGAGGTTGCCCCCGGCGTCCACCACCGCGATGTTCATGGCGGTGCCGGTTTCGCGGGCGGAGTCGCGGGCGGCGTTGAGGACGGCATCGGCCTGGGCTTGGGTGATGTCAGACATGGTTTCTCCCTTGATGGTGTCTGTTATGTATGGCGATGTGCTGTGGCGGTTGTTGCCCTGAAGGGGCGTTCCGGGACTGCGCGAACCTCACACGCACGAGCCTGATATTTTCTCTTGGTCACTAAAGATATATCAGTTACATCCTATGGCAGCCGCGCGGGCACGTCCAGAGATTTCTTAGCGGCCGTGGATGAGGCTCAGCGCCTCGGCCCGTGCTGCCGGCAGGCGCAGTTCACCGCGGACTGCAGACGTGATGGTCTTTGCCCCGGGCTTGCGGATGCCCCGCATGGACATGCACAAGTGCTCGCACTCGATCACCACAATGGCACCCAGTGGGCGCAGCGATGTGACCAGCGCGTCCACCACCTGGGTGGTCAGTCTCTCCTGGACCTGCGGCCTTCGAGCAAAGACGTCCACGAGCCTGGCCAGCTTGCTGAGGCCGGTGACAAGTCCCTCAGCGGACGGGATGTAGCCCACGTGTGCTAGGCCATGGAACGGCACCAGGTGATGTTCGCAGGTGGAATAGAACGGGATGTCCTTGACGATGACCATTTCACCGTGGCCGAGGTCGAAGGTCTTGTCCAGGACGGCAAGGGGATCCTCATGGAGGCCGCCAAACATTTCCGCGGCGGCGCGGGCCACGCGGGCCGGGGTGTCCGCCAGGCCGGGCCTTTCGGGGTCCTCCCCGATGGCCAGGAGGTACTCGCGGACAGCCCGTTCAACCCTTGGCCCGTCCACGCCCCTGGCAACGGTTGCCTCTGTCGTTGGTGCAGCGGTCACGGTTCGACCCGCTCAAGCCGCACGATCACGGACTTGGAGGTCGGCGTGCCGCTGGTGTCGGCCACTGAGTCAAGCGGCACGAGGACGTTGGTTTCCGGGTAGTACGCTGCCGCGCAGCCCTTGGGCGTCGAGTATGACACGATGCGGAAGTTCTCGGCGCGGCGTTCGGTCCCCTGGAATTCGGAGATGAGGTGAACCATGTTCCCGTCCGTGAACCCCAGTTCAGCGATATCGTCGGCGTTTATCAGGACTACGCGTCGCCCGCCGTGGATGCCGCGGTAGCGGTCATCCTTGCCGTAGATGGTGGTGTTGTACTGGTCGTGGGAGCGCAGGGTCTGTAGGACAAGCCGTCCCGCGGGGACCCTGATGAACTCCAGTTCGTTGCCGGTGAAGTGGGCCTTGCCCGAAGCAGTATCGAACTTCCTGGCGTCCCGGGGCGGGTGGGGAAGGACGAACCCGCCAGGGTGCTGGATCCGTTCCTCGAAATTCTCGAAGCCGCTGAGGACTGCCTCGATGTGTTTCCTGATGATGGAATAGTCGTCCCTCATGCCGAGCCAGTCGGCTTTGGGAGCATTGGGGAGCGGGAGGCCGTCGCTGCCCGTAAAGACTTTGTCGGCGATGTGACACACGATGGCCACCTCGGACTGAAGGTGCTCGCTTGCGGGCTTGAGGCGTCCCCGGGAGGCGTGGACCGCACTCATGGAATCCTCCACGGTGACTCTCTGGTCGCCTGTGCGCTGGGTGTCTTTCTCGGTACGTCCGAGCGTCGGAAGGATCAGAGCACGACGGCCCGTCGATACGTGGGAATGATTCAGTTTCGTGGAGATCTGCACTGTCAGGCGGGTGTTGGCCAGTGCCTGTTCCGTGACCTCGGAGTCCGGGGCCGCCCGCACGAAGTTGCCGCCCATGCCGATGAACACGCGGACCTTGCCGTCCCGCATGGCGCGGATGGCAGCCACGGTGTCGAAGCCATGCGCCCGGGGGGAGAGGAATTGGAATTCGTGGTCAAGGCGGTCGTGAAAGTTCTCCGGCATCTTCTCGAAGATGCCCATGGTCCGGTCACCCTGGACGTTGGAGTGGCCGCGGACCGGGCAGACGCCGGCTCCGGGCTTTCCGATGTTGCCTTGGAGAAGCAGGACGTTGACCACGTCGCGGAGGGTGGGAACAGAGTGCTTGTGCTGGGTCAGGCCCATGGCCCAGCAGACGATCGTGGCGCTCGAGGCCAGGAGGCGTTCGCCAGTGGCCTTGATCTGTTCCAGTGTCAGTCCGGTGGCTTTGACGATGTCGTCCCATTCGGCCTTTTCGAGGTACCGCAGGTATTCCTCGAAGCCAACGGTGTGGTCTTTGATGAATTCATGGTCCAGCACGGTGGGCAGGCCGGGGGTCTTGCGTCCCTGGGCTTCGGCTTCGAGGAGGTATTTGCCAAGGCCCTGGAAGAGGGCCTGATCGCCGCCGGCGCGGATTTGGAGGAAGTCGTCGGTCAGTTGTGTGCCCACCACCATGCCAGAAATGTTCTGCGGATTCTCGAACCGCAGGAGCCCGGCCTCGGGGAGTGGATTCACGGAGATGATGACGGCGCCGTTCTTCTTCGCCTTCTCCAGCGCGCTGAGCATGCGCGGGTGGTTGGTGCCGGGATTTTGACCCGCCACGAAAATCAGCGACGCCGTCTCCAGGTCCGTGAGGCTGACGGAGCCTTTGCCGATGCCGATCGTTTCGACCAGGGCCGAGCCGGACGATTCGTGGCACATGTTGGAGCAGTCCGGCAAATTGTTCGTCCCGATGCCCCGAACGAGGAGCTGGTACGCGAAGGCTGCCTCGTTCGATGTCCGCCCGGAAGTGTAGAAGACCGACTGGTCCGGGTGCTCCATGTCCCTGATCTCCTGGGCGATCAGCTCATAAGCGTCGTCCCACTCAATGGGCTTGTAGTGGGTTGCGCCTTCGTCGAGGAGCATCGGATGCGTTAGCCGGCCTTGTTGACCCAGCCAGTAGTCGTCGCGCGTTTTCAGGTCCGCAATGGAGTACTTCGCGAAGAATTCAGGCGTGACACGGCGGCGCGTGGCTTCTTCAGCCACCGCCTTGGCGCCGTTCTCGCAGAATTCCGCAGCGTTGCGCTTTTCGTGTTCAGGCCAGGCACAGCCCATGCAGTCAAAGCCGTCAACCTGGTTGACGGCCATGAGTGTCTGGATGCTGCGCAGCGGGCCCATCTGCTCAAGGGAAATTTTCAACGCGTTCGCAACAGCGGGAAGGCCGACAGCAGTCGTTTTGGGCTTCGTCAGGTTCAGTTTTGACTCGTCGATATTCTGCTTGGGGGCTTTTGAAGCCATGTGATCTTCCCTTCAGATCTTGGCAGGAAACAGTGGAATGAAGGTGCTGCCTGGGGCCAGCGTGCTGGTCCGCTGCAGTGCCCGCAGATCATCCAGGAGGCCAGGCAGACGGCCGAGGTCGTTGAAGGTGTAGACATGGAAGCCGGCAAAGAGGGGATCGCCCGCCAACTCCTGGTGAACCTCTCGGATCAGGCGTCCGCTGTCATAGCTCAGGAAGTCGCCCCGCCGCCAGATCGCTCCCGCCATCCCTGTCCCGTGGGCGAGCTTGAGCGAGCGGCCGACTCCGAGGCGTGCTCCCAGGGATACCAGTTTCCCGACGGAGACCGGACCGGGGACTCCAACCCACACAGGTATCTGGATGCCGCTCTTGCGGATTTTCCGGAGGTAGCGGCTGATTGCCTCGGCGGAGAAGCACATCTGCGTGACCATGGACGACGCCAAGGGCGCTTTCATGAGGAGGCTGCTGAGATGCTCCTGGCTAAGGTGGGGGTGGCCTTCCGGGTAGCCGGCAATTCCTATGGAGAAGTCGGGTGAATAAGCGTTGACCGCTTCAAGGAGTTCTCCACTCCAGCTGTAGGGACCGGCGGGCGTGCGCCGGTCCCCGTCGACAAGGAACAGTTCCGAGACGCCGGCCTCCTGCAGCTGCAGCAGCAGCGAATTGAGTTCTGCCTCACCCGTGATGCTGCGGGCTGCGAGATGGGGAACCGTGTGGTAACCCAGGCGCGCCAGGTTTACGGACGTCTGCACCGTCCTGGCGGGTCCGTGGTGCGGCAGGCACGTCACGCTGACGGATTCCGTGGTGTCAAAAGCCGCGGGGAGTTGCGTGAGCAGATCGGCGGATGGAACCACTTCCAGCCGTACCTTTGCAACAGCTTCCTTGCTCATTAATCTCCGTTCCTTCGGCATCACCGCAACACTGCCTGCCGGAGCGGAAAATCTCCAACTGGTACCTACCGGAGCGGTTGACATTCTTTTGATGGAATATTGATATATCAGTTCTAGAAATACTATGTACACGAGGCCTTCGCGTCAAGGCTCAGCCGTGCACCGGGAGGAGACATAAAAATGGCAAGCGGTGGAGAACTACCGTCGGATGTTCGGGGTCCTTCCTGCCAACGAGGCAGGAGGACGAGTCCTTCGCCGACTTCGCCTATAGGGTGCTCTGCGACGAACTGATCGTTTTGGACATCAAGCCTGGTGAACCATTGAACGACGAAGTGATTTCCAGGCGGCTCGGGGTGGGGAGGACACCAATCCGGGAGGCCATGAAGCGCCTTGAGAGCGATCATCTGGTGGTGGCGTATCCCCGCCGGGGAACATTCGCGGCAGGGGTGGACATCACGGATTTGGCTGAAATCTCCGAAATCCGGCAACTTTTGGAGCCCGCGGCCGCAGCGCGGGCTGCCCGGATGGCATCGTCGCAACTGCGGCAGGAGATCAAGGAATTTGCCAAAGAAGTCGAACAGCTCCTGCCACGGATGCACTCCCAGCGGGACCTTATGCGCCTGGATATGCGGGTCCACCGGATGATCTACCGGGCCGCGGGGAGCCGGCACCTGGAAGATGTCCTGATCCGGTACGACAATCTGGCCACGCGGATCTGGAGCCTTGTGCTGGAGAAACTTCCTCCGGTGTCCGAACATATTGCCCAGCACATTGAGCTGCTCGAATGCATCGCGGAGGGCGATTCCGAGGCTGCTGCGCGGCTGACCACCAAGCATGTGACGGATTTCGAGAACCTGATCAGGGCAGTCCTCTAGCCTCCTGGCAGGGGCAGGGGCAGGGTCCAGTCAGACGGTCCGCGCCCGTGCAGAGCGCATAAGGATCTGCACGGGCGCGGACAAACAACAGGTCCTACCTGACCCAGGGGTGCCTGCCGTGGATCACCCGGCTGTTCCCAGGACCAATGCACGCGACTGTTCGCGCGCGGCCTCGGTGGTGTGCAGGAGAAGCAGGGACGTGGTGACTGAGCCGACGCCACCGGGAACGGGAGTCAGCGCCGCAGCGATGCCCTGGACGCTGGCTTCATCCACATCCCCCACCAGGGTCCCGTCGGGAAGGACGTTGGTGCCGACGTCGATCACCACGGCCCCGGAGGAAATATGGCGGCCGTTCAGCAGGCCGGTGCGACCGGCGGCGACTACCACGACGTCGGCCGTCCTGGTGTATTTCTCCAGCGGCCCTGACCTTGAATGGCAGACGGTAACCGCGGCGTCGCGTTCCAGCAGCAACAGGGACAGCGGTTTTCCGACGACGCCGGAACGTCCAATCACGACGACGTTCCGGCCCGCTACCGGGATGTCGAAGTGGTCAAGGATCTCGGTGACGGCCCGGGCCGTGGCAGGCGCGAACGACGCCTGCCCGACGGCCAGGCGGCCGAGGCTCAGTGGATTCGCGCCGTCGATGTCCTTCTCGGGGGCGATGTGCCCAACCAGCCCATCGGCGTCGACGCCAGGCGGCAATGGCGTCTGCAGGATGATGCCGTTGACCGATGGCTCGGCGCTGAGGTCTTTCAGGACTGAGGCCAATACCTGTCCTGTTGCGCCATGGCCCAGGTCCACGATCCGGCAATTGATGCCCGCGCTTTCTGCAGCCCGTTCGATGGAACGCACATACCAGTGCGTGGAGCCGTCGTCGGTGGCCACAACCACTGCAAGGGTGGGGCGCAGGCCTTCAGTTTCGAGGTCCCGGGCTTGGTCGTGGGCCTTCTGCTGAATGAGCTTGGCCAGGTTTCGTCCAGGGAGGAGTGTGGTGCTCAACCGAGAATCCTTTCGCGCACGCGCTTCACGAGCGAGTCGGCTGCCAGGATGACCTTTTCCTCAAGGCCGTCGGTCTGGGCAGCCAGCCGGGAACGTGCTTCGGTGTCTTTGATGGCCACCACATTGATGTCGATGTTTACCCGTGCAGTGGTGGCGGCTGCCCGGGCGGCGTCGACGGCGGCGGCGACGTCGCTGATCACGTTGGCATTGGCCACTTCGAACAGTTCTGTGGCAAGATCCACGACGGCGCCGGCAAGGAGGATCAGCTGTGCCGGCGTGTTCGCGGCCTGGATGAGCGCATCCTGGATGGACGCTGCCCGTGCGGCCTTGAGTTCGTCAGTACCGGCCGGGAGCTTGTACGCGTCAATGACGCCTTGGAACGCGTGCTGGTCGGCGTCCGCGAGGTGCAGGGCCTGGGCCACCAGTTCGTCGGCGCGGCTGATAATCCTGGCGACGAGCACGGCGTGCTGTTCGTATTTCGTGCCGGTGGTGTACCTGGCCACCATGGCGACAAGTGCCGCCCCCTGGGCGGCGTGAAGTGCTGCGGCTGCGCCGCCGCCTGGAGTGGGTTCGCGCGAGGCAAGCCTGGCGAGGTAGTCGTTTATTGTTTCTGAACTGATCATGTGTCTTCCTGGGGCTGAAGCTCTAGTCGACTGGCCTGGGGCATGGGACTGCCATGCAAAAGCAGCGGCCCGGACTCTGGTTGCGAGGGAATGAGTCCGGGCCGCGTGCCCTTGAATGGCGGGTGGCTGTTAGCCGCGGAGCCGGGTCATGGTGGGGTCGTACAGGGGATCCGCTGTGACCGTGGCCTGGATGCGCCGGCCAAAGTACTCGATTTCCACCGAGTCACCCACGGAGACGGCGGCGGGCAGGTACGCATACGCGATCGGCTTGGCCACGGTGTAGCCATAAGCGGCGCTCGTGACGTAGCCAACTGCCTGGTCCTTGTAGAAGACAGGTTCCTTGCCCAGCACGATGCTGCGGCCGTCGTCGACCGTCAGGCAGCGCAGGCGGCGGGCGGAGTTTTCCTCGGTACGGCCTTCCAGTGCTGCCTTGCCGACGAAGTCGTCCTTGGTCATCTTCACGGCGAAACCGAGTCCGGCTTCCAGCGGGTCGTGCTCGGTGGTCATGTCAGTGCCCCACGAGCGGTAGCCCTTTTCCAGGCGCAGCGAGCTGAATGCGGCGCGGCCTGCAGCGATCACGCCGAACGGCTGCCCTGCCTTCCACAGTACGTCCCACAGGCGCTGGCCGTTGTCTGCGCTGGTGTACAGTTCCCAGCCCAGCTCGCCGACGTAGGACAGCCGCATCGCGGTGACGGGGACGCCACCGATGACTACCTTCTTAGCCCGGAAGTAGCGCAGGCCGTCGTTGGAGAAGTCGTCGCTGCTGACGGTGCTAATGAGGTCCCGGGCGAGGGGGCCCCACAAGCCGATGCAGCATGTCCCGCCGGTGGTGTCGCGCACCTGGACCCAGTCGCTGGCGGTTCCGTTTTCCGTCTGGTGGCGTGCGGCCCGCTCAAAGTAGGCCGTGTCGATGTTTCCATTGGCTCCGAGTTGGAAGGTGTCTTCGCTCAGGCGGGCCACGGTGATGTCGCTTCGGATGCCGCCGGCGTGGTCCAGCAGGAGGGTGTAGGTGACGGCCCCCGGCTTCTTGGTCATATCCGCCGTCGTCAGCTCCTGCAGCAGCTTGAGGGCTCCGGGGCCGGAGACCTCAAGGCGCTTAAGCGGTGTCATATCGTACATGGCCACCGCGGTGCGGGTCTTCCAGGCTTCGGCGGCGGCGATGGGTGAGCTGAACATCCCGGACCAGGCGTCACGTGCCGGCGGCTGCCATTCGTCGGGCATCTCCTTGAGCAGTTCGGCGTTGGCTTCGAACCAGTAGGGGCGCTCCCATCCGCCGGACTCGAGGAAGTAGCCGCCCAGCTGCTTGTGGCGGGCGTGGAACGGGCTGACGCGCAGGTTCCGCGGAGAGAGCTTTGGCTGCAGCGGGTGCAGGACGTCGTAGATTTCCACGAAGTTCTGCTGGGATGTTTCGCTGACGTATTCCGGGGTCAGCTGGACCTCTTCGAACCGGTGGATATCGCATTCTCCCAGGTCGATCTGCGACTTGCCGGTAGTCAGGAGTTCGGCGACAGCGCGGGCGACGCCGGCCGAGTGGGTGACCCAGACGGCTTCGGCGACGAAGAAGCCATCGAGCTCCTTGGACTCACCCACCAGGGGGCCTCCGTCCGGAGTGAAGGAGAAGATGCCGTTGAAGCCGTCCTCGATGTCACTTTCGCGGAGGGCCGGCAGCAGCTGCTTCGTAGCTTCCCATGCCGGGAGGAAGTCCTCCAGGGTGAAGTCGAGGCGGGAGGGCATGTTGTGTTCACTGATGGCGTTGGGGTCGTAGGAGCCCAGCTCATCAACGTTCACGGGCATGGGCCGGTGCGCGTAGGAGCCGATGCCGTAGCGGTCGCCGTGCTCGCGGTAGTAGAGGTCCTGGTCCTGGTGCCGCAGGATCGGCAGGGAGGCGTCGTTGGGCAGTTCGTTGCGGCCCTTCTGCGCCGGGACCGGTGTGGTCTTTACATATTGGTGGGCCAACGGCAGGAGCGGGACTGACATCCCGATCATCTCGCCGATCTTGGCGCCCCAGAAACCGGCGCAGGAGACCACGATGTCGGCAGGGATGGTGCCTTCGGAGGTCTGGACGCCGGTGACCCGGCGGTTGGACTGTTCGATGCCCGTCACCGTGGTGTTGCCCAGGTACTTGACGCCTGCGGCTTCCGTCCGCTTGATCAGCAGCTGGACTGCACGCGCAGCGCGTGCCAGGCCGTCGCTGGGAACGTGGAAGCCGCCAAGGATGTCTTCCTCGTTAAGGAGCGGGTAAAGCTCCTTGCACTCAGCGCGGGTGAGGATCTTGCCTTCGATACCCCACGCGGCGGCATAGCCGAGCTTCCGCTTCAGGTCCGCGAGGCGGGTCTCGGTGGTGGCAACTTCCAGGCCACCGACCTGGTTGAAGCAGCTGACGCCATCCTCGCTTAGGGACAGGAGCTTCTCAACGGTGTACTTGGCGAAGGCAGCCATGGTCTTTGAAGGGTTCGTCTGGAAAACGAGGCCCGGGGCGTGGGACGTAGAGCCGCCAGGCATATTCAGGGGTCCCTGGTCCAGGACGGTGATGTTGTTCCAACCCCGCGTGACCAGTTCGTCGGCCAGGTTCGTGCCGACGATTCCCGCTCCAATAATGACAATGCTTGGCGTCGAAGCCATGTGGTTTCTCCTGCTGGTTTTCGTGTGTTGTCTCTGCTGATGTGGTGGTCGTGCTTACCGGAACACGACCGTGCTGGTTTGGTCCAGCAACACACGGTGCTCGCAGTGCCACCGCACGGCGCGGGCCAGCGCCAGCGCTTCCGCGTCCTGCCCGACTGTTGACAGTGCTGTGGGCCCGTAGCTGTGGTCCACCCGGATGACTTCCTGTTCGATGATCGGCCCTTCATCCAGTTCCGCAGTCACGTAGTGGGCTGTGGCGCCCACCAGCTTGACGCCACGGTCGTACGCCTGGTGATACGGGCGGGCCCCCTTGAATCCGGGCAGGAAGGAGTGGTGGATGTTGATGGCGCGGCCTTCAAGGGAGCGGCAAAGGTCATCGGACAGCACCTGCATGTATCGGGCCAGCACCACGAGGTCGATGTCATATTCGTCGATGAGATCCAGCAGGCGCTGTTCGGCGTCTGCCTTGGTCTCGGGTGTCACCGGGACATAGAGGAAGGGGAGGCCGGCTGCTTCAGCCATGGCCCGGTGGGTTTCATGGTTGGAAACCACGAGGACGATGTCGCCGCCGAGGCTGCCGCCGCGCCAGCGGAAGATCAGGTCATTCAGGCAGTGGCCGAACTTGGACACCATCACAAGAATGCGCTGCTTGGTCTGGTCATGGAAGCTGAACTTCATCTCGAAGCGGTCCGCAATAGCCTTGAACTCCTCCTGGAGCCTCTCCGGCGTGTACTCGGGGGAACCCGAGAATGCCGTGCGCAGGTGCAGCGTCTCGCGGAGTCCGTCGTCGAACTGCTGGTGCTCTTCGATATTGAAGCCACGTTCGAATAGAAAAGTGGTGACGGCCTGGACAATACCGGCACGTTCAACGCACGACAGTGTGAGTACGAACTTCTGGGCCTTGTCATTCACGCGGGGGTCGGTCTGAGCCAGCGTGCTGGTTGATGAGTCTGTCACTAGGGTCATGTCTCCTCCTTTAGATATCTTCCCGTTAGATATATTCGCAGAACATAAACTGATATATTAGGGTTGGGAATCAGCGTATACTGGTCAGTGGGCGAGGTCAACAGCCTGTTTGGCTTGAATGGAAAGGGGTCCGGGTCATGGCAGTTGAAGCTTTGGCAATCGCGGAAGACGCAGTCAAGAAGTCATTGGCGGACGTGGCGTACGAGCGCATCCGCGACCGACTGCTGATGCTTGACATCAAACCCGGCGATCTCCTCAACGACGACCACCTCGCCAAGGACCTCGGCATGGGGCGGACTCCGGTGCGTGAGGCTTTGAAGCGGCTTGAGCTTGACCGCCTGGTGGTTTCGTACCCGCGGAGGGGCACTTTTGCCACGCGGGTGGAGGTGACTGACCTCGCTTTCATTTCCGAAATCCGGACGCAGCTTGAACCGCTCGCAGCGTCCCGTGCTGCCCGGGTGGCCACGGAGCGGCAGCGGGAACGGCTGCGGGCTGTGATGCAGGCTGTTGAGTCCTTCGATACCCACGCGGCCTCCGTCGTTGAAACCCTGCGCCTCGATGCGCGGGTGCATCAAGGCATCTACGCGGCTGCGGCCAACCCCCACCTCGAAGATGTCCTGATCCGCTACGACAATCTCGCCACCCGCATTTGGTGCATGGTGCTGGATCGCCTCCCCGATCTCTCCCGCCACGTGCATGAGCACCTGGACCTGCTCGGCGCGGTGATAGACGGCGATGAGGAGCGGGCCGGTGACCTGGCGAGGAGCCATGTCAGCGGTTTCGAGGATGCCGTCCGAACGGCACTCTTCACCTGATCTGAGCCCCACCTCTCCATGTGTTCCCGGATGCGCGGCCCCTTCAAGCCGCGCTTCCGGCGCCTCTGGGACGGCCTGAAAAATCTGTTGACACCCATTGGGCTGGATAGCATACTTGAGTCACGAAACTAATATATCAACAGGATATTAGATAGCAGAGGAGAAAAGATGGTCGACGTTCTGACCCGTACGCTCGCAGAGACCGATCCTGCGATCCACGCAGCCGTTCAGCAGGAGCTGCTGCGCCAGCAGGGCACGCTGGAGATGATCGCCTCCGAAAACTTTGCGCCGACTGCCGTCATGGAGGCGCAGGGATCCGTCCTGACCAACAAGTATGCCGAAGGCTACCCGGGCAAGCGTTACTACGGCGGCTGCGAACACGTTGATGTGGTCGAGCAGCTGGCCATCGACCGTCTTAAGTCATTGTTCGGATCCGAATTCGCCAATGTGCAGCCCCACTCAGGCGCCCAGGCCAATGCAGCGGCGATGTTCGCCCTGATCCAGCCCGGTGACACCATCCTGGGGCTGAACCTCGCACACGGTGGCCACTTGACGCACGGGATGCGAATCAACTTCTCCGGCAAGCTCTACAAAGTGGTCCCGTATGGAGTCGACGAGAACACCATGCTGATTGACATGGCTGAAGTTGAGCGTCTGGCAATTGAGAACAAGCCGAAGCTGATCGTCGCCGGCTGGTCCGCTTACACCCGGCAGCTGGACTTCGCCGAGTTCCGCCGCATCGCGGACCTCGTAGGCGCCTACCTGATGGTGGACATGGCGCATTTCGCAGGCCTGGTGGCCGCCGGGCTTCACCCCAACCCCGTGCCCCACGCCCACATCGTCACGAGCACCACCCACAAGACCCTTGGCGGCCCGCGCGGTGGAGTGATCCTGACCAACGACGCCGACATCGCCAAGAAGATCAACTCCGCAGTGTTCCCCGGACAGCAGGGTGGCCCGCTGGAGCACGTTATTGCTGGGAAGGCCGTGGCATTCAAGCTCGCTGCAGAGCCAGCGTTCCGTGACCGCCAGGAACGCACCCTGGAAGGCGCCCGCATCATCGCGGAACGCCTGCTGGCCGCCGACGTTGCAGAGTCCGGCGTGACAGTGGTCAGCCGTGGCACCGACGTACACCTGGTCCTGGTGGATCTGCGCCATTCGGAACTGGATGGCCAGCAGGGCGAAGACCGCCTGCACAGGATCGGCATCACAGTCAACCGCAACGCCGTGCCCTTTGACCCGCGTCCGCCGATGGTCTCTTCCGGACTTCGTATTGGCACGCCGGCACTGGCCACCCGGGGGTTCGGGAAGGCCGAATTCACCGAGGTCGCGGACATTATCGCCGCAGCCCTCAAGCACGAGTTCAGCGACGAGACCGTGGCAGAACTACGGCAGCGGGTAGAAATCCTGGCCGGCAAGTTCCCGCTCTACCCCAACCTCTCCTCTGACGCGAACGAGGTGGCATGATGGCCGACCTGCTTCCTGAGCACCCGGAATTCCTCTGGCATAACCCGGACCCGAAGCCTTCCTACGACGCAGTCATCGTTGGCGGCGGCGGCCACGGCCTGGCCACCGCATACTTCCTGGCCAAGAATCACGGCATGACCAACATCGCCGTTCTCGAAAAGGGCTGGCTGGCCGGCGGCAACATGGCGCGGAACACCACCATCATCCGTTCCAACTACCTCTGGGACGAGAGCGCCGCCATCTATGAGCACGCCCTCAAACTGTGGGAAATCCTGCCGGAGGAGCTCGAGTACGACTTCCTGTTCAGCCAGCGCGGTGTAATGAACCTTGCGCACACGCTGGGCGACGTCCGCGAAAGCATGCGCCGCGTAGGTGCCAACAAGCTCAATGGCGTGGACGCTGAATGGCTGGACCCGCAGCAGGTCAAGGAACTCTGCCCCATCCTTAACATCAGCGACAACATCCGCTACCCCGTCATGGGCGCCACGTACCAGCCGCGCGCAGGGATCGCCAAGCACGACCACGTGGCGTGGGCCTTCGCCCGCAAGTGCGATGAGCTGGGTGTGGACATCATCCAGAACTGCGAAGTCACCGGCTTCGTCAAGGACGGAAACCGCGTGGTTGGTGTCAAGACCAACCGCGGCACCATCAACACCGAAAAGGTGGGCCTCTGCGCCGCCGGGCACAGCTCGGTCCTGGCTGAAATGGCCGGTTTCCGGCTCCCCATCCAATCCCACCCGCTCCAGGCGCTGGTTTCCGAACTGCACGAACCGGTCCACCCCACAGTGGTCATGTCCAACCACGTGCACGTCTACGTCTCCCAGGCCCACAAGGGTGAGCTGGTCATGGGTGCCGGAGTGGACTCCTACAACGGGTACGGCCAGCGCGGCTCCTTCCACGTGATTGAGCAGCAGATGGCGGCCGCCGTCGAACTCTTCCCCATTTTCGCCCGAGCCCACGTGCTCCGGACCTGGGGCGGCATCGTGGACACCACGCTGGACGCCTCGCCGATCGTGGGCACCACACCGGTGGAGAACATGTTCGTGAACTGCGGCTGGGGCACCGGCGGGTTCAAGGGAACCCCCGCCGCGGGGCTCACCTTCGCCCACACCATCGCCACCGGAGCGCCGCACAAGCTGAACGCACCGTTCTCCCTGGAGCGCTTCGAAACCGGCGCCCTCATCGACGAACACGGCGCCGCCGCCGTGGCCCACTAGCCCCAGAAAGACAACGCACATGCTGCTGATCTCATGCCCCAACTGCGGCCCCCGGGATGAAACCGAATTCCATTACGGCGGCCAGGCCCACGTGGCATACCCGGAAAACCCCAACCAACTGAATGACCGTGAATGGGCCGAGTACCTGTTCTACCGGGACAACACCAAGGGCACTTTCGCCGAGCGCTGGGTCCACAGCACCGGCTGCCGGCAGTGGTTCAACATACTTCGGGACACTGTGAGCTATGACATCAAGGCCGTCTACCCCATGGGCGCCCTCCGCCCTGATACCACCCCTGCCGCCCCGGAAGGAGCAGCCAAGTGACTTCCCAGAACGCCCGCCTCAGCATCGGCGGCCGCATTGACCGCACCATCTCGTGGCGTTTCACCGTCGATGGCGAGGAGTTCACTGGCCACCCCGGGGACACGCTGGCCTCGGCCCTGCTCGCCAACGGCCGGATCGCCGTCGGCAACTCGCTCTACGAGGACCGGCCCCGCGGCATCATGTCCGCCGGCGTGGAGGAAGCCAACGCGCTGGTCAAGGTGGCACCGCGGTTCCCCGGCCATGTGGCCGAGTCCATGCTCCCCGCCACCACAGTTTCCCTGGTGGACGGCCTGAAGGTCGAACTGCTCAATGGCCTGGGCCGCCTCGACCCCGAGGATGACCGCGCGGAATACGACAAGAAGTACGTCCACACCGATGTCCTGGTGATTGGCGGCGGTCCTGCCGGCCTGGCCGCAGCCCGCGAGGCAGTCCGTACCGGTGCCCGCGTGATGCTGCTTGACGACCAGCCCGAACTGGGCGGCTCCCTGCTCTCCGGCTCCACCGCGCCGGAGCTCGCCGAGACCATCGAGGGCAAGCCCGCCCTGGAATGGGTTGCCGACGTCGAAGCCGAACTCGTATCCGGCCCCGAGTCCACTGTCCTGAACCGCACCACGGCCTTCGGCGCCTACGACGCCAACTACGTCATCGCCGTCCAGAACCGGACCGACCACCTGTCCAGCCCGGCAGCTCCCGGTGTCTCACGGCAGCGGATTTGGCACATTCGTGCCCAGCAGGTGGTGCTGGCTCCCGGCGCCCACGAGCGTCCGCTGGTGTTCGAGAACAATGACCGCCCCGGCATCATGTTGGCCTCCGCCGTCCGCAGCTACCTGAACCGCTACGCCGTGGCCGCTGGCAAGCGCGTGGTCATCAGCACCACCAACGACAGCGCCTATGCCTTGGCCGCCGACCTGCGCGCCGCCGGTGTCAAGATCGCCGCCGTTGTAGACGCCCGCCCCAAGCTGACCGAGGTGGCTGCTGCCGCCGTCGAAGCCGGTACCCGGGTGCTGGTAGGCAGCGCGGTGGCCAACACCGCCGCAGCATCGGAGTCCGCAGACGGCCGGCTGAATGCCGTCACCGTCCGCAGCATCAACGACGACGGCGAACTCACCTCCGGCGTCGAAGAGATCGCCTGCGACCTGCTGGCCGTCTCCGGCGGCTGGAGCCCGCTGGTCCACCTTCACTCCCAGCGGCAGGGCAAGCTGCGCTGGGACGACGACCTGGCGGCTTTTGTGCCGAGCACCGTTGTCCCCAACCAGCAGATAGTCGGCTCCGGACGAGGCAGCTTCGAACTCGCCGACTGCCTCGCCGAAGGCATCTCCGCCGGTGCCGCGGCAGCCATTGCCTCCGGCTCCACATCAGACACAACGCCGGCCGTCATCGGCGAACCGAGGGCGTCCGCCCCGACCCGGCAGCTGTGGCTGGTTCCCGGACAGGCCGGCACCCCGGATGACTGGCACCACCACTTCGTTGACTTCCAGCGGGACCAGAGCGTCGCTGACGTCCTGCGCTCCACCGGAGCCGGGATGCGGTCCGTGGAGCACATCAAGCGCTACACCTCCATCAGCACCGCCAATGACCAGGGCAAGACTTCCGGCGTCAACGCGATCGGCGTCATCGCCGCCGCGCTCCGCCAGGCGGGCGAAGCGTCCCGGGGCATCGGCGATATCGGCACAACCACGTACCGTGCACCGTTCACTCCGGTAGCCTTCGCGGCGCTGGCCGGACGCCAGCGCGGTGAGCTCTTCGACCCCGCCCGCGTCACGTCCATCCACCCCTGGCACGTTTCCAAGGGGGCCCTGTTCGAGGACGTCGGACAGTGGAAGCGGCCCTGGTACTACCCGCAGGACGGGGAGGACATGGACGAGGCCGTGCTTCGTGAATGCGCGGCCGTCCGCGAATCCGTGGGCTTCATGGACGCCACCACGCTGGGCAAGATCGAGATCCGCGGCAAGGACGCGGGCGAGTTCCTGAACCGGGTCTACACCAACGCGTTCAAGAAGCTCGCCCCAGGCTCCGCCCGCTACGGCGTGATGTGCACTCCGGACGGCATGATCTTCGACGACGGCGTTACCCTCCGCCTCGACGAGGACCGCTACTTCATGACTACCACCACCGGCGGCGCCGCCAAGGTGCTGGACTGGCTGGAGGAATGGCTGCAGACCGAATGGCCGGAACTGGACGTGCACTGCACCTCGGTGACCGAGCAGTGGAGCACCATCGCCGTCGTCGGACCGAAATCCCGCGATGTCCTCGCCAAGGTGGCACCGGAACTGGCCGCCAACGGCGGGCTGGAAGCCGAAGCCTTCCCCTTTATGACCTTCCGCGAAACCACCCTCGCCTCAGGCGTCCGCGCCCGGATCTGCCGGATCTCCTTCTCCGGCGAACTGGCCTACGAAATCAACGTGCCCACCTGGTACGGGCTGAACACCTGGGAAGCCGTTGCCGCCGCCGGGGCCGAATTCAACATCACCCCCTACGGCACGGAAACCATGCACGTGCTCCGCGCCGAAAAGGGCTACCCGATCGTTGGCCAGGACACGGACGGCACCGTCACCCCGCAGGATGCCGGCATGGAATGGATCGTTTCCAAGGCCAAGGACTTCATCGGCAAGCGCTCCTACTCCCGGGTGGACGCGCAGCGTGAAGACCGCAAGCACCTGGTCAGCGTGCTGCCCGTTGACGGCACCATCCGGTTGCCGGAAGGCACCCAGCTTCTGGAAAAGGGTATCCCGGTGAACTCCGCGTACGGCCCGGTGCCCATGCAGGGATTTGTCACCTCCAGCTACCACAGCGCTGCGCTGGGCAGATCCTTTGCCCTGGCACTGGTCAAGAACGGCCGCAACCGGATTGGCGAGACCATGGTGGCCGCCGCCGGAAACGATCTCGTTGACGTTGTTGTCGCAGAAACCGTACTTTTTGACCCCGAAGGGACCCGCAAAGATGGCTGAAACAGCAGCACCCAAAACCTCCCGCGTGACGAACCTGTCCTTGCGAACCAGCCCGGCTGCGCTGCTCAAGGAAGCATTTGAAGCCGGTTCCCTCCGCGGAACGGTGGAACTGAGCGAAATCACGTTCCTGACCATGGTTGGGATCCGGGTTGGCCGGGACACCGAGGCCGGGCAGAGGATCGCGTCAGTCACGGGCGGGCTGCCCGCAACGTGCGGCGCCGTGAGCGGTACTGGCGACACCTCCGTGCTGTGGCTCGGGCCCGAGGAATTCCTGGTGGTGGCACCCATGGAAGCCCACGAGTCGCTGGGCGGTGACCTGATCCAGGCACTGCGGGAAGCGCTGGCGGACGGCGAAGGCCAGGTGGTGGACCTCTCCGCCAACCGCACCACCTTTGAACTCGCCGGACCGCGGTCCCGGGCAGTCCTGGAAAAGGGCTGTTCGCTGGACCTCCACCCCCGCGAGTTCAAAGCCGGCACGGCGCTTTCCACGGAAATCGGCAACATCCCCGTGGTCCTGTGGAAGACGGGCGACGAGAGCTACCGGATCTTCCCACGCGCCTCGTTCGCAGAGTTCCTGGGCCGCTGGCTCCTGGATGCCATGCGGGAATACGCCTCCCCTGAGGTCCCTTAATGGCACTTAGCGTCCTGGATCTGTTTTCCGTTGGCATCGGGCCGTCGTCGTCACATACGGTCGGCCCAATGCGGGCAGCGAAGCTGTTCGCCGACGGGCTCAAAAGCGAAGGACACCTGAGCTCCACCAGGCGCGTGCAGGCCGAACTGTTCGGCTCGCTCGGGGCCACCGGGCGGGGCCACGGCTCCGACAAGGCCGTGGTCCTGGGCTTCAAGGGGCTGGACCCCGAAACCGTGGACACCTCCACGGCTGATGACCAAGTAGCCGCCGCCGCCCTCGATGCCGAACTGTGGGTGTGTGGGGACCACCGGGTGGACTTCAACTGGGACGAGGACGTGGTGCTGCACCGGCGCAAGGCCCTCCCGGCCCACCCCAACGGCATGACGTTCCGCGCCCTGGACCACGCTGGAACCGTCCTCAGCGAGCGGAGCTTCTATTCGATCGGGGGCGGCTTCGTCGTTGACGGGGACGCCGAGGCCAGCGACCGGGTCGTTGCCGACACCACCGTTCTGCCCTACCCGTTCAGCACGGCGGACGAACTCTTGGAGATCTGCCGCCGCGAAAGCATGTCCATCTCGGACGTAATGCTCGCCAACGAACTGACCTGGCGCAGCGAAGTGGAACTCCGGGAGAAGCTGCTGGGGCTGTGGGCGGTGATGCGCGAATGCGTGGACAACGGCTGTGCTGCGGAAGGGATCCTGCCAGGCGGCCTGAACGTGAGGCGCCGGGCGCCGTCGTTATTCCAGACCCTGACGGCGGACACCGGGGTGACCGACCCGCTCCGGGCGATGGAATGGGTCAACTTGTTCGCGCTGGCCGTCAACGAGGAGAACGCCGCCGGCGGGCGGATCGTCACGGCACCTACCAACGGGGCGGCCGGCATCGTCCCGGCGGTGCTGCACTATTACGTGAAGTTCGTTCCCGGCGCCAACGACGACGGCGTGGTCCGCTTCCTGCTGGCTGCGGCCGCCGTCGGAATCCTGTTTAAGATCAATGCCTCCATCTCCGGCGCCGAAGTGGGCTGCCAGGGCGAGGTGGGTTCCGCCTGCTCCATGGCTGCCGCGGGCCTCTGTGAGGTGCTCGGCGGAACGCCCGAACAGGTGGAGAACGCCGCCGAAGTGGGGATCGAACACAACCTCGGCCTGACCTGCGACCCCGTGGGCGGACTGGTGCAGATTCCCTGCATCGAACGGAACGCGATCGCCAGCGTCAAAGCCATCAACGCCGCCCGCCTTGCCCTGCACGGCGACGGCAGCCACAAGGTATCCCTCGACAAGGCCATCAAGACCATGAGGGAGACCGGCGCCGATATGAAGGTCAAATACAAGGAGACCTCACGGGGCGGCCTCGCCGTGAACGTCATCGAGTGCTGATCCGGTGAAGTACTTGTAGCCCCGGGTGTCCATGGATGCCCGGGGCTTTTACCGCAAACATAACTGCCTGGCTTCACAGGCGTCCGGCCCCCTTTGGAGCGAGAAATGACCAGAAAACCACACCCATACGAACCCACCGCCGCCACGGGCAGCAGCCGTGTGAAGCGTGGCATGGCTGAGATGCTCAAGGGCGGCGTGATCATGGACGTCGTCAATGTCGAACAGGCCCGCATTGCCGAGGACGCCGGTGCGGTTGCTGTGATGGCGCTGGAGCGTGTTCCGGCGGACATCCGCGCCCAGGGCGGCGTGTCCCGCATGTCTGATCCGGACATGATCGATGCGATCATCAACGCCGTGTCCATTCCCGTGATGGCCAAGGCACGTATCGGGCACTTCGTCGAGGCGCAGGTCCTGCAGTCCCTCGGCGTGGACTACATTGACGAGTCGGAGGTCCTGACCCCCGCGGACTATGTGAACCACATCGATAAGTGGAACTTCACGGTTCCCTTTGTATGCGGTGCGACGAACTTGGGGGAGGCGCTGCGCCGTATCAACGAAGGCGCTGCGATGATCCGTTCCAAGGGCGAGGCCGGCACGGGAGATGTCTCCAACGCTACGGGGCACATGCGTGCGATCCGGGCGGAGATCGCCAAGCTTTCCGCCCTGCCCGAGGATGAGCTCTACGTGGCCGCGAAGGACCTGCAGGCTCCCTACGAACTGGTCAAGGAAATCGCTGCCACCGGCAAGCTTCCCGTGGTGCTGTTCACCGCCGGTGGCATCGCAACCCCGGCTGACGCTGCCATGATGATGCAGCTTGGCGCGGACGGCGTGTTCGTTGGCTCGGGCATCTTCAAGTCGGGCAACCCGGCCCAGCGTGCGGCCGCCGTCGTGAAGGCCACCACCTTCTTCGATGACCCGGACATGATCGCCAAGGTCTCCCTCGGCCTGGGTGAAGCCATGGTGGGCATCAACGTGGACGACATCCCCCAGCCGCACCGCCTCGCCGAGCGCGGCTGGTAGAGCGACGCTCCGGCCTCGCTTCCCCTTCTAGTTCTGCGGACGGAGTCTCGCCTGTTCTATGAGTTCGGTTATCCACGGCCGCTGTCCACGGTGTAGTTCGATTCCGTCGGGCAGTCCATGGACGGTTGATGTCGAACCCTGGATATCGACCGTGATCCGCCCTGTGCCCATGGGAGCGTTGCTGATGTGTAGGTCGCCGTATAAAGCTGGGAGTGCCGGATTCAGCCATAGGCCACCGAGCGAAATATGGGCGTCGTATCGCATGAGGCTTGTGACCAGAAGGATTGGTGTGGTTGCTGCCCAGGCCTGGGGCGAGCACGCGGCGGGGTAGGGAACGGGACCGTTGAATTTCTCGCGGCTGAAGCCGCAGAACAGTTCAGGGAGCCGCCCGCCCGAGTACTCGGCAGCCTCCAGGAGGGATGTAGCTATCCATTGCGCCTGTTCCACGAATCCATAACGCATCAGCCCGGCCGCAATAAGAGCGTTGTCATGTGGCCAGACTGAACCGTTGTGGTAGCTGGCCGGGTTGTATGCGCGCATGTCAGTAGCCAAAGTGCGTACTCCCCAGCCGCTGAACATCTCCGGAGACATTAAGCGTGCGGCAACCAGCGGTGCCTTGTCCTCATCAATCAGCCCGAACCAGAGGCAGTGCCCCATATTGGATGCGCAGGCATCCACGGGCCGTTTGTCTCGGTCGAGAGCGACGGCGTAGTAGCCCTTGTCGGGGAGCCAGAATTGTTCGTTGAATCTGCGCTTGAGCCGTGCGGCGCGGTCGCGAAGGTCGGCTGCCAGGTCCAGGTCGCCAGCATCGTATCCCACCCAGGCTCGGGCCATGTATGCGCCGTGGACGTAGGCCTGAACCTCACATAGTGCAAGAGGAGGCTCGGCGATCCTGCCGTCAGCGAAATTAATGCCGTCCCAGGAATCCTTCCACCCTTGATTTATGAGCCCTTGATCGTTGAGCCGCTCATACTCGACAAAACCGTCTCCGTCCCGGTCTCCGTAGTCTCGGATCCAATCCAGTGCGCGGTCGGCATTGGGAAGCAGGGCTGCAATTGTCTCTTTGGCGAAGCCCCAGCGGCTTACGGACCCGAGGACGACAACAAACAGCGGAGTAGCGTCGACGCTGCCGTAGTAGGCAGACTTGCCGCCCAAGGCCAATCCACTTGAGGCGTCAAACCGAACCTCGTGAAGGATTTTGCCCGGGTTCCTCCTCACTCATTTTGTCCACCACTCGCCCCTGCCGGTCAGCCAACGTCTGCAGAGTGCCCAGCGCCAAGGACGGGTCCACCGGTAGCGCCATCTCCGAAGCCCACAGCGAGTCACGTCCGAAAAGTGTCATGAACCACGGTGCCCCTGCCGCGACCACGACCCGTTCCGGATGGTCAGGGTCCTCGATCCGGAGAGCCCCAAGGTCGTCGTAGCTGCGCTTCAAGGTCCGCTCAATGGACCGATTACCCATCTCGAGCGCCGGAATCCTCGTCACCCATTCCTGGCGGCGTCGGTCACGAGGAGACATCTCTCCGGGAGCCGGATGAACGAACGGTGTCATAGGGCGCGCGCCCTCAAACGTGGGGACGACACTGAAACGGGCGCTCCAGTTTTCATAAGGTTGCACTGTTTTCAGGTAGGTCAGGGCCTCGGCAGTAGCGCTTGAGCCCTCGGCCGTGACGATGACGCCCTTGTGAACGTTTTGCCACTTGGCCTGAATGACCAATGAATCGCGGTCCGGCTCCCGGCTCTCGTCCCAGTGCCGCTGGACCCGTGCCTCCTTTACCTCAAACAGATCGGCGAAATCCGCTTCAACAGCCAGCGCCACCGCGCACTCAGCAGGTTCCGTCGAGTAGTCCAGATTGTGATCTGCTCCAGGATCCCGGCCCCTACTTCGCGCAGCCGCTCCACGATCAGAGGGCTGTCGGCGTATCCATCAGAACGCGGCACGCGACCGGCAAACAGTGCCCGGTAAGGCTCCTTTGTCTCGGCAGCTAAAGGCTCCAGCTCTTGGCCGTTGATGGTCAACGTACAGCGGGAAAGGATGCGCGTATCACGGTGAAAGACCCCGTGTGGAAGTCCAGGATGGATGTCACCGTTAGCTGAGGAAATACAGAAGGACGAGCCTTCAACCAAGGTAACCGTCCCTGACCCGAGGGGACCGGCCGCCGTATCGGCATTCCAACCAACCATTTCTGGCTCCTCAAAAGGAATAGACCGTGCGGCCGCGGCTGGTCCATCCGGCACGACCTTCCGCCGCCGCAATTCGTGGTGCAATCGACGCTACGCCGGTCTCTTCCCGGACACCAGCGGTTCGCGGACGCGTACGTTTCCTGGGCAACACGGCAAGAGATCGGGCAGATCGTGACAAGGCAAGAAGTACTTTTTGGATCTGCTTGAAGGCGGTCGCGACTTGCATCGAGCGGACTTACGCCCACTGGCGACGGCAAAGGCGGCTGGGGAACGCAGGCCCATGGAACGTTGCGCGGATGGCCGTCCGGATGCCCGCGGTCCTGCTGGATGCTTCCACCACAATGTCGTAACCCTGCGGGTTGGGCACGGCCCTGTTTCTGGTCGCACGGTGCGGGTTGGCGCCAAACTGGTGTGAAGGTAGTCAGCGGTGGACGCCCCGTGCGCCACGGTTAGGCCTGCGGCGTAGAGTCCAATGGATTTGGCTCCACCGCCAAGTACCAGAACAGTGGAGCCCGGCCGCTGCTGCAGATACGGCACTACCGCGAGATCGGTTCGCAGCAGCATCGACCGGCGGAACTACGAACTCCACACCTCACCGAGGCGGGCCAACGGGCGCTGCGTGAGCTGCGAGGGACCGCCGAACAGCATGAAGCGGAGCTTCTGGCACCCCTTTCTGGCGAACAGGTCGCGCAGCTTGACCTTCTGCTCGCGCAGCTCGCCGACGGCCACGGGCTGGACCGCGACCTCCACCGCGACTCAGTGCGCAACTGCCGTCGCGACGGCCACTGAGACTCAGCCCGCGAAGGCGGACGCGACGTCAGGCGGAAGGCCTGATCGCGCGCTGGGCGCCGGCCCGCCGTCGTGCCCTAAGGTTGACGGCTGGCCTAGGCAGGCAGCCATCCACCTAAGGAACGCGGCAGGGTGATCCATCAGGCAGGCTCTCATGGATCACCCGGGCACCTACCGACCCTACGATCCGTTCGCTCGAATCCCACCAGCACCGTACGAAAGGACTAATGGCCGACAGTCACCAAAATAGACGTAAAGTGTGGTCACGAGAGTGTTTAGTTGAGTGTTCACAAACCCGGCTAACACTCTCCGCCCTACTTTAAAAGCTCCCGCGCCCCGCAACGGCAATAGGACTTACTCATCTAGCCAGTTAGCGCGGCAGGGATCTTTTCTTGGGGTGGTCCTGGCCGGTATTCCTGGTTCCTCGGTCACGCCTTCGTGATGTGGTCAGGCGGCGTGCTACATGACCGGGGCTGTTTATGTGCAATCTCAACGTGGGGGCGGGGTCGTTGGAAACCCTGGAGCCGCCGCTGCCGGGGACTGGGGGAGCGGCTTGCACGCCCATTTCGGTCGGTCTCTGGCGGCGTGCTGGCGACACGCGATGTACGCAAGGGATGTGGGTCCGCACGGTGGTCGGTGGGACTATGGGCATATGACGGTTCCAACGGTGGAAGCGGCGATCAACGACCTTATGGATCGTGCTTGGGGTCTTGCCTACGACCTCCTCTCGGAGGGGGGAATGCTCGGTGACGGGCTGGATTTCAGGAGTACACCGGGATCCTTTCCTGGGTGGAAGGGTCCCAGAGATACACCATCGTTCACTCCGAGTCTATGGCGCTGCTGTTCCTGGACACCCGCCCGATGGATGCGATCGTGTTCCACCACGCTCTGCTCGGTGCAGATGACCCGAAGTGTTTCGTCCCCAACATCAGTAAATGGGTGACAACGGCCCGATCAGCCCCTGACCTTGGCCTCGCATCTCGAGCGCCGCTGCACGTCACCGTATGGAACTGTGTTTCCGTCCCAGGCAATGGTTAGTGACGCCGGGCAGCAAGGTCAGCAGCCGAGCCTCCAGGTCGCCCTGGCCGATATCGGACGTTTCGTTGTTCCGGCGTTAGTCGGGTTATTCATCCTCGTGCCTGACATTGTCCGTTCTCGTTCCAGATGTCAGTTTTCGCATTCGACGTGTCAGTGTACGGATCTCGTAGCATTCTCAGTTAAGTTGTCGGCCCTGTCGGTGTGCTGCTCTTGGATCTGTCTCCGTTACGTGCCATCCGCCTCAACGGGGGTGGCTAAGGATATAAGCCCAATTCATCCACTCGCCTTCAGCTGGTTCCGCTAGCGTCGGGGATGCGTGTCTGCCGCGGCCTCAGGGCCCTTAAAGCGCGGAGGAGGTGGGAGGTCAAAACCACGATCACGGCCAGCGAGGGAATGTCAGCAATGACGAACGCAGCGGCAAACCCGGTCCGCCAGAACACGGCTGTCCCTTCGAGCGGGTTGCCGTGACCGCCCATCCAGGGGTCGTTGACGGCAAGCCAGTAGGAGTGCACGATCACGAAGAGCAGAGTCAGGACCACTACAGCGTAGGCCCAGATCCGGCCGGCCCATGCGAGCAGGAGCGCCAGAATCAGCACTGCCGCCTCCGTCACCCCCGGCCAGGGAATGTTGACATTCGGAAGGCTTCCGCTCGCGCCGGGACGCAGATTGTTGATCAGCAGTACTACGGCGATCGCCCCGGTGATCACCGGGACAACCCGGACGGATCGGGGGCTTGGCCCCGACCGGACCGCCATGGAATTGAGGTTGATCATTGCCTGTCCTATCCGTTCGGCGCCGGCTATGCTGGCGCCCGTTGTTTACAACTGATCCTGTCAGCCCGCTGTGAGTGATGCGACTGCGGCCTTGATCTGCTGGCCCTCGCTCGAGGCCCACCAGGCCTTCGCGTCGGCCACGCTCCCGCACTTCTCGACGTCAGGGCCCAGCTCAACGGCGATGAAGTAGGGTCCCGTCCACGTCTCCGCGGGCATCGGGCCACCCTCGGGCAGGCCTCGGAGCATGCCCGGGCCGTCGACCGGGACGGCACGGACGAGGGCCAGCGTGCAGATCGTTCCCGGGCCCGAGCCGCCGGCCGGTTCCTCGGCGTACAAGGCGTAGTGGTACACCGGCGACCAGCCGCCTGAAACGAGGCCCGGGACGTCCCCTGACTCGACCACGTTGCGCTTGACGGGCCAGCCGCAGTCGTAGGTGCTCGCGTTTATGAACACCGTGAAGAGCAGCTTGCCGGAGGCATCCTTGAACGCCGCGGACTCGGCCACGCCAAGCCCTCGCGCGAAGCTGGATCCTTGCGCCGTCCACCCTATAGGGTGTGTGCCAAGCGGGGCAGTTATTCGCCTACCGTTACGCCACCAGATTGTCGGCTGCGGCGTCCAGGTGTTCACGGATGGTCTTGCGCGCCAGGGAAGCGTCACCGGTTTCTATGGCGGTCACGATATCGCGGTGACGCTCCACACTCATGTTGCTGACACCCTTTTCCAGTCCGGCGAACATGATGGACATCCTGATGGATCCTTCGAGGGAGTTCCATGAGTGAAGCAGCGTTTCGTTACCGGTGAGCTGGCAAAGGCTCCGGTGGAATTCCATGTCGGATTCGACCCGGTCCTCCAGCGATCCCTCCAAGGCTGCATCCATGGCGTCAATTGCCTCGTGCAGTGATTCGATCACGTGTGCTCGGTCCGGGAGTTCGCATAGCGTGCGTGCTGCCAGCGATTCCAGGGCAGCCCGGACGGCATAGATGTCCCTGATTTCCTTCGCATCAAGGTTGCGGACTGACAGTCGACCGCGCGGGCCGGCCGAGAGGAGGCCTTCCTGCTCGAGCTGGCGAAGGGCTTCGCGGAGTGTGCCACGGCTGATCTGCAGCATCTCGGACAGTTCGCTTTCCACCAGGTGCCGGCCGGGAGCCAGCTTCCCGCTGGTGATGGCGGTCCGCAAGGCGGAGAGCGCCTGCTCTCGAAGGCTCTTCTTTTCAAGCCCCAAGAGGGTGACGGCGGATGCGGCCATGGTGTTTCCCCTATGTCGTTGGATTCGATGCCCAATGTCAACCGTTGGCGCACGAGTGTTAACTGTTGAGTCTACGTCAGAAGTGCGGAACCTGCAGGTACAGGTTCCGCACTTCTCGTGTTGTTCGTGTCGCTGGCTCTAGCTGAGTTCGGCCAGGACCTTCGCCGCGATCCGCTCAACGGACAGGCCGTACCGTTCGTGCAGGGTAGGAAGGGCGCCGGCATCCAGGAACTCGTCCGGCAGCGCCACGGGCACTACCCGCTTACCCAGCCCGGCCGTGACTATTGACGAAGCAACGGTTTCAAATAGGCCTCCGACCACGCTGTGATTCTCAAGAGTAATGGCCAGCCGGTCCGTGTTGAGTTCGGCCAGAATCGTTTCTGCGTCGAACGGCTTGATGGTGGGGGCGTGGACGACGGCGACGTCCACCTTGTGTGCCTCCAGAGCCTTTGCAGCCTGCAGGGCGCGCATCGTCATCAGGCCACTGGAGATGAACACGACGTCGTTGCCGCCGCGCAGGACCTTTGCCTTGCCGAGTTCGAAGGTGTAGTCGTACTCGTCAAGGACAGTGGGGACGTTGCCACGGAGTAGCCGCAGGTACGTGGGTCCATCGCTGGCGGCAAGCTGGGGGACTGACTGCTCGATGTCCACTGAATCGCAGGGGTCCACAATGGTCAGGTTCGGCATGCCGCGGAAGATCGCCATGTCCTCGGTGGCCTGATGGCTCGGCCCGTAGCCGGTGGTGAGGCCAGGGAGCCCGCCCACGATGTTTACGTTGAGGTTGGGTTCGGCGCTGTCCAGGCACAGGAAGTCGTAGGCGCGGCGGGCAGCGAACACGGAGTAGGTGGAAGCGAACGGTACCAGGCCGGTCTCAGCCAAGCCTGCCGCGGCGCCGAACAACAGTTGCTCAGCCATGCCCATCTGGAAGAACCGTTCGGGAAATGCCTGGGCGAAGATGTGCATGTCCGTGTATTTGCCCAGGTCCGCGGTCAGGCCGACGATCCTGTCGTTTTCCTGCGCGGCCTTCACCAGGGCGTGGCCGAACGGCGCGGATGCGGTTTTCTGGCCGGGGTCCGCGAAGGACGCGATCATGGCCGATGTTTTTAGTTTGGGTGCGATGGCGGTGCTCATTTGCCGGCCGTCCTTTCAAATCCTGCTGTCAGTTGCTGCCGGCAGAGCTGCCATTCGTGTTCCTCAATTCGCATGAAGTGCGCCTTCTCTCGGTCTTCCAGCAGCGGCACGCCGCGGCCCACCTTCGTGTCGCACAGGATTACGGAGGGACGTCCGACGGCGGCCGCCTGACTTGCTGCGTTGTCGAACGCCGCCAGCAGGGCTGCCATGTCATTCCCGTCGACCCGCTGCGTGTGCCAGCCGAAGGCCTCCCACTTCTCGGTGACCGGTTCGGTGCGGAGCACAGTGTCAGTCCTGCCGTCCGCCTGCAGGGCATTGATGTCCACCATCGCCGTGAGGTTGCCCAGCTGATGGTGGTGCGCGCCCATGGCTGCCTCCCAGGTGGAGCCTTCGTCCAGTTCGCCGTCTGAGAGGAAGTTGTAGATCCTCGCCGTCGAGCCCTGGTAGCGCAGGCCAAGGGCCATCCCGACGGCGATGGTCAGCCCGTGGCCGAGGGACCCGCCGGAGATTTCCATGCCTGGGGTATAGGTGGACATCCCGGACATCGGCAGGCGCGAGTCGTCTGAGCCGTACGTCTCAAGTTCCTTGACTGGAATGATCCCGGCTTCGGCAAGGGCTGCGTAGTGTCCGATGGCGTAGTGGCCTGTGGAGAGCAGGAATCGGTCCCGTTCCTCCCATTCGGGGTCGTCTGCGCGGAACCGCAGTTGGTCCGCATACACTGCGGCCAGCATGTCCGCCGCTCCAAGAGCCTGCCCGACGTACCCCTGGCCCTGGACCTCCCCCATGGTGAGGGCATGGTGCCGGATCCGGTAGGCGGCGCGACTGACCTTTTGAAGGCGTTCCCCGGCGTCGTCCGGTGTTCGGTTTGGTGTTTGTGTTTCCTGAGCGAGAATCACGATTCTCCCTTTCAAGCTGTGGCGGTACGAGGACGTGGGGGCCGCTCTAGGATGCGGTCTGGTGCTGGGCGGCTACGGAGGCGGGAGTACTTTTCGTGGCCTCATCAGCCAGTTCACGCTCCCGCCTGCCCCAGGTTTCCCGCGTGGCGACGGCTGCCCAGAGACCAATGGCCGCGTAAATGCTGAACAGCGCTGCGGGGCCAACCCAGCCGAAGCTGACGAACAGCAAGGTGGTGACGAACGGGGTGAAGCCGGAGACCATGGCGGAGATCTGGTAGGCCAGCGAGGCTCCCGAGGCACGGGTCTTAGCCTGGAACAGCTCCGGGAACCACGGACCCTGTGCTCCTGCGAGGGAGTTCTGGCAGACGGCGTAGGAGATGACGATGGTGGCGATGATGAATATGAACAGGCCCGTGTTGACCAGCAGGAACATAGGGATGCCGAACAGGAGGGCGAAGGTGCAGGACCAGACGTAGACGGGTCGGCGGCCGATCTTGTCTGTGAGGCGGGCCCAGGCAGCGGTAGCGAAGATGCCGATGGCGGAAGCGATGCAAAGGGCGATGAGCGTCTGGCTCTTGTCGGCGAGCTGCTCGGTGTGCAGGTAGGAAATCATGTACGTGATGGACACGGCGTAGCCGGCCGTTTCGGCAACACGCAGGCCGATGCCCCGGACGATGTTGCGCCAGTCGGTCTTGATGACCTCAACGATGGGCGCCTTCACGATGGCGCCGCTGTCCTTGACCTCGTCGAAGACGGGGGACTCGGGGACCTTGGAGCGGATGATGAGGCCGACGCCCACCAGGACGATGCTGGCCAGGAACGGTATCCGCCAGGCGAGTTCGCCACCAAGGTTTACGCTGACGAGGAACACGAGGTTTGCCAGCAGCAGACCCACGGGGAAGCCGGCCTGCACGATACCGGTGAACTTGCCCTTCGACTTCCAAGGGGCGTGCTCGTAGCTCATCAGGATGGCCCCGCCCCATTCAGCCCCGAACGCCAGGCCCTGGACGATCCGCACGAACACCAGCAGCGCGGGCGCCAGCAAGCCCACCTGGCTGTAAGTGGGAAGCAAGCCGATCAGGAACGTGGCAACGCCCATGAGGATCAGGGAGGCGACCAGGACGGGCTTGCGGCCGACCTTGTCACCGAGGTGACCGCCGATGATGCCGCCCAGAGGTCGCGCGGCAAAACCGACGCCGAGGGTCGCGAAGGCCGCAAGCGTACCCGTGACGGGATCCCCTGTAGGGAAGAACGCTGCGCCGAAGTACAGGGCAGCTGCTGTGCCGAAACCGATGAAGTCATAGGTTTCGATCACGGCGCCGACGCCGGAGCCGATGGCGACCCGCTTGGCGTCCTTGGTGCCGTGCACCGGCCCGCGCATGGTTAGAGCTTCATTGCTCATTTGGTGAATACCTTTCGAAATGCGACAGGCGCTTTAGCGCTTCCCGCGGTCGACCGTTAACAACAGATGGTTTCAGTGTGACCTGCCTCATGATCAGTGTCAACACTCAACCTCATAAGTTGACGGTTAACACTCGACCTCGTACTGTGGTGGTTATCACTTTCAAAAGAGGATCAATGACGATGTTCCATTCCAGGCTCGGATGCTCATCCATCAGCTTCCGCCACCAGGCTTTGTCCACGGCTCTGCACACGCTTGGCGGCTTGGGCTTTGAGGAGCTCGACCTCGGAGCCCTTCCCGGGGTCTGTGACCACGTACCCTATGAACCTGATGCGGAGGCCGTCACTGCGGTGGCGGACAAGGTGGCTGCATTCGGACTCCGGGTGCGCTCCGTCAACGGTGATATAGGAGACCTCAACGCAGTGCTCGACGTCGGCCAGCAAGCTGCCCGCGATCGACATCTTGATGCCCTACTCACCCTCACCGCGAATATCGGTGCGAAGGCGCTGGTCCTTCCCTGCGGTGCCTTGGGCCACGAGCCGGTCCGAAGCGTTGACGAGGATCTGGACGCCATCGCGGCGCAGTTGATCCACGCCGGGCGGCGGGCTGCCGAGTTCGGCGTCGAACTCTGGACGGAATCCCTGCACTTCCTCCGATTCTGCTGGAACTTGGAACGCGCAGAACTCCTCGCCCGGCGACTGGCGGGATCCAAGGTCGGCATTGTGATGGACTTCAGTCACATCGTGGCCGCCGGCGAGAATCCCCTCGAGTACGTCGAACGGCATAAAGGCCGAATTTCGCACGTCCACCTGCGGGACGCCGTGCCAGGCAATATCCACCTCAGCATCGGCAACGGCCAGGCTGATTTCGCCGCCGGGCTGCGATCGCTTGCAGCGCACGGCTACACCGGCCACTTCTCCCTCGAACTGGAAACCCGGGACATCACCCATCAGGATCGTCCGGCTGCCGCAGCCAAAGCTGCCAGCTTCATCACCGACCTCATCTGAAGACGCCAACATCAAAAAAACAAGGAGCATCATGACCACTACCATCCAGCGCACCGCCGTCCTCACCGGAGCAACCTCGGACCGGGGCATCGGCATCACCACCGCCCGCCGCTACGCCAACGAAGGCTGGGCCGTGGTGATCCTGGACCTCGACGGCGAAAAGTCCGCCAAGGTCGCCGCGGAGATCGGCAGCGAGTTCACCGTCCCTGCCTTCGGCCACGAGATCGACGTCGCCAGCGAGGATTCCGTCAACGCCGCGTACAAGGCTGTAGCGGCCGAGGTGAGCGCCGGTACCCTTCCGGCAGTCGGAGCCCTCGCCAACATCGCAGGCATCACTTCTCCCGTTGCGTTCCTGGAAACCACGCTGGAGCTGTGGAACAAGGTCATGGCCGTGAACTCCACCGGCACTTACCTGGTCACCAAGGCGTTCCTGCCTGGCATGATCGCCAACGGCTGGGGCCGGATCATCAACATGTCCTCAGTTTCCGCGCAGCGTGGCGGCGGTGTCTTCGGCAAGGTTCCCTACTCCGCCGCGAAGGCAGCGATCCTGGGCTTCACCAAGGCCCTCGCCCGCGAAATCGGAAGCACAGGCGTGACCGTCAACGCCATCACTCCCGGTGCCGTGGACACCAACATCCGCGTGGGCAGCACCGAGGAGCAGGAAGCCGCCATCAACGCGAGCATTCCCGTGGGCCGGAACGCCACCACCGAAGAAATCGCCGCCGTGATCACGTTCCTGTCCTCGGAGGACTCTGCCTACCTCACGGGCACGACGATCGACATCAACGGCGGAAGCCACATGCATTAGAAGCCTTCCCAATCAGCGGGGCGCACATTGAGCCGGGTGGCTCTGACGGTCGCTGCATAGTCGCCGTTTAAGAGGAAACGGCTGATCGTCGTGGCGGCCCCTGCGCTGGTGTCGGTCGTCTGGCCCCTGACCACTTCACAAAAGGCTGAGACAGAAAATGCAACCCGCAAACCTCCGGAAGTACGTTCCTGGCCATCGCGAAACCCTCATACAAGGACGGGACGGTGCCGTCCTAGAACGGTCGTATCCCTTTTCCGAATGGCATAGGTTGGTCGGTGGCGTCGTCGATGTCCGGCATGACGGACGATTCCTCCGGACAGGCGTCGTGGAAGACGCATCGCCATCCGGTGAAACCGCCTGGATAGCGGCCCACGGAAATGACCGAAGAATCATGATCGAAAAATCTGCAGGCTACGAACTCTCGATTTCACCCTCGCAGCTCCAATACAGAAGGGTCCACCAAGCAGGCAGATGAAGTGCGTCCCCGTCGGCTACTCATGGAGAGATTACGATCGCGCGGACAATGCGTGATCCGGCCAGCTTCGACCGCTGCAGTCGAGGAGAGGATCGCGACAGCCGCAATCAGAGCGCCGTTATTTCCCGCGGGCCACGGGCGCAGGCTCGCGGCGTTCAGCCATTTCACGAGACTCCCGCCAAGACTGCCCTGCGTGCAGCCACGCGACCTCCCGCATTTCAGCCCATGAAATGTCTGAAGGGAGGAAGAACCATCGTGATTCATTTAGAGTCCACACATACGCTGCCAGCTACTGGGTCTACAAAGCGCTGGCGGGATCGCCGGTCCGGATCTCGGCTGAACGTAAAACTGCCGCGCCTCCCGAGAGACGCGGGCAGTCGCATGGATGGTGCAGCAAAATGGGCAAAAGAAAGGCGTGTACAATGTACACACTTTTCGCTTCGGACTGGGTCGTACATCGGCCGGACTGGCTCGGACTCGGGATGTTTTCTGGAGTTCCCAGTATTTACAGGGGCTGAAATCTGGTTCGAGTCCCACCTCGGGCACGACGTATTCCCTCGTCAGGAGCGATTTTGCTTTGACGTGTTGACAAAGCTTGCGGTCGCGTCTTCTAACGGGTTCGTTCGCGGGCTGTGGCCTGGCCGCCGCGGTAGCCTATTCAGGTGTGTGGGTAGCGGGTTCAGTGCCCTGGCTGGTAGGCCCTCCGCCTGCTCTGTACTGGGGTTATGCGCTTCCTCGTTCCAGTTCTGTCGGGGTGGCCGTGGGTGGCCAACACCTATTCATGGTTCATAGTTACGGGTACGACATGACCTGGCGAACTGACGCGGAAATTCTCGGAGGCCTTCTTCCGGTCGGGCAGAGCAGGACCGCGTTTGCTTCATTTGTCCGGCCAAATTAAGTGTTGACAGTGTCAACACTTAAGTCTGCTTTTTGTGCTGTCGGACGGCACTTTCATGGGCTTGGTGCCAATGTTTGGAGTGGCAGCGTTGTTCGCATTGTTGCTGTGAATCTGCTCGAAACTCGGGCAAGCGGTTAAGGCAAGGACCTCTGGGCCTGGGACGTGCCGGGGCAGCGTCGTTCAAGTGTGTTCTGTCTTGCGGGCCTTAGAAGCGGTGGAGGGGCGCAGCGTGAGTGTGGGGCTGATGCGTTCTGTGCTTGTGAACCAGGAGAGTAGTTGCGGGTCTATGGCGCCGATGACTGTTCGCATGTTGGTAAGTTGTGCACGGACATTGCTGTTGACGATGGGTTCCAGGTGGGCCACCCGGTTCCTTAGGTGGTAGACACCCTCTACTGCACGCTCTAGTTCGCGTGGTGTTCGACGCAGGTGGGGAAATGCTTTGTGGAGTGCTTCGTCCCATAGTACTACAGTCGCGTTTGTCGGGTTGATCCGCGGGCCCGGTAGTGGTGTTCTCGGGCCCGGTGTTGGTGTTTTCGGCGCCAGCGTGAGCGTTCCAGGACGTGGTTATGGGCGGGGATCCTGGCCCAG
>NZ_JAGGPK010000022.1 GCF_018613855.1 Arthrobacter sp. ISL-30 | reverse complement strand
CAAACACAACCACATCCGCCAACTCGAAGCCCTCGGCTACACCGTCACACTGACCGCGGCGGCATAACCCACCACCAATGCCTCACACCCGGTGCCGCCCACCGATCACTCAACCCTGCCCACACCACACACTGGCCCACCTCATTTTCGGACTAGTTGGGGACGCGGCTGCTGGGTTCGAGGTGACCAACCGGATCGTGGCGGCTCCTATGATGTGCTTATGGACCTGAGCGCGGTTGCCGTCGAACTCTACGAGCTCCTGCCGTCCGAGTTCACGGCCGCCCGCGGCGTCCGTGCCAAGGAGGCCAAGACCCAGGGTGACGCCGAGCTGGCTCGACGCATCGGCCGCCTTCCCAAACCGTCCGCCGCGGCTTGGGCCGTTAATAGGCTTGCCCGGGAGAAGCCGGAGGAGATCGACGCCGTCCTGGAGTTGGGCGCTTCCCTCCGCCGCGCACAGGAAGAGCATGACAGTGCGGCTCTGCGGGAACTCGGCCAGCAACGGTCGCGCGTACTGTCAGCCGCAGTTCGCGAGGTCCGGTCCGTGGCCGAGGGGCACGGCGTGAATGTCAGCGACGCTGCGGCCGACGACATCGAAGGGACCTTCAGGGCTGCCATGGTGGATGCCGGGGCGGCGATGGCCGTCCGCAGCGGACAGCTCGTAAAGACGCTCTCCACCAATGGGCTGGACCCGGTAGATCTATCCCAGGCTGTCGCGGTGCCCGAAGCGTTGCCGGAGGGGGTGGCTGAGCCGGTTTCCGACGTCGAGCGTCAACCCGAGGCTGCCCGCAAACCCGAGGCTGCTCGCAAACCCGCCGAGGGCGCGAAAACCGAAACCGCAGACGCTGCGAAGCGTCCGAGCGCCAAGGAACGCGAGGAGCGGAAGCGGGCCGAGGAGGAGGCGCGGCAGCAGCGAGAACGCGAAGAGGCCTTGGAGGCCATGGAAGAGGCCGAGGGCAACGCCGAGCAGGCACAGGCGGACCTCGCGGAGGCCGAAGGGGAGGCAACCGAGGCCGCAGGGCGCCGAGACAAACTCACTGCGGAGATCGCGCAACTGAAGGAACAGTTGGCCGAACTGCAGGAGGACCTGGCGGCAGCGGAGAAGGTGGCCAGGTTTGTGGAGCGTAGCCGTTCGCTGGCGGAGCGGCTCGCTGTCCAGGAGCGCCGGAATGTCGAACGGGCCCGCCAGCGGCTGGAGCAGTTGCGCTAGCAGGCAGGCCTGAAACGGCGCACTAATCCGCGCGGGCCGTCGTCGACGCCGGCCCGGCCAGCGGAAAGCGGAATTCAGTGGTCCTGTCCTATTCGCGGTTCCATCGTGCGGGCTTTGGCCCTAATGAATTCCTGGTCCTCGGGTGAGAGCGGTGATTCACCGTGCTGGTCGTCGGTGATGCTCCCGCCAGCAACCTCGTTGATGGTGTTGACCACTGTTCGAGGAAGGATCACACAGCCTGGATTCTCTGCCAACCAATGTTGTGTCTCATAGTCCAAGCGGTCCCACCACTCGCTGATTGGCTTCTGGACCATGGCGGCCCTCTCTTGCTAGTTGAAGGAGGAGCGCCCGAAGCTCCTCCTTTTTGAGGATTCGGAAGGTGTTATTGGAGTGACAATGACGGCCTGTCCCCCGGCCGCAAGCCACAGATTACGCACAAAGTGTGACGCATGCAACAGGTCGCGGGGACCCTTGTAGCCGGGGCAGTCGCAGAGTACAACGGAGGGATGACGCACCTGGTAAACGATTGGATGAACCGGTACATCGCGGCCTGGCAATCGAATGATCCCGCGGATATCCGAGCCCTCTTCACGGAAGATGCCCTCTATTCCACGAGGCCCAATGACGAGTCGCCCTGGCGCGGGCAGGAACAAATCGTCCAACGATGGATTGCAGCCGGCGACAGTCCGGAGGACTGGACCTTCGAATGGAAGCTGCTGTGCGTTGACCGGGGTGGAGCGAATCACGACCACGGCGAGGGATTTACCGATACCGCTGGCTATGGCGCCGAGGCAGGTCATGACGTCGGCGGCACGGCCTTCGTGCAGGGAGTCACCACCTACTTCAATGGCAGCCCGACATACGACAATCTCTGGATCATCAAGCTCACAGGTGATGGCCGTGCCTCGGCATTCACCGAGTGGTTCATGGCGCGGGAAGCACCTGGCACTGAGTAGAGTCCGCGGTAGGGTCGGCGCGAATCAGCCAATTCCAGCAGTTTTCGCAGCCGGTTTTCCGACTCCCCGCGGCGGGTTGCTAATAGTGTCGTACCCCCTCCATAAACTGCCAGCATGAACGCAATAGCACTCCATGAAGTCCATTTTGATGCAGCAGTCCATTTTGGTGCAGCAGTAGGTGCCCGCACAGCAACCGGCTCTTCCGCCGGAACCTTCTCAGCCGAGGACCTCTGCTTTGGCTGCGGCAAGCTCCTTGCCGAGGGCGAGGAAAAGAACTGCGTCGGTTGCGCCGACCTCGCACTGCACAACGGCGAATGCCGCCATTGCGGTCGGCTGCTTAACGACGTCGATCTCGCCTATGAGGCCTGCACTGACTGCACTGCCTAGCGCGATAGCCCCGCGTCAGTAGCTCGCTACTGTCGGCTCGGGCGGTTCCGCGGGCGCAGTACGACCGGCCACGGCCCGCTCACCCTCCTCGCCCTCGGCTCGCGCCCTATCGCCCACAGCAGCCTCGGCGGCCGGCTCTTCGATGACCTGCTCGTCGCCGGGCATGACCTCCGGCGGAACCTGCGTGACGAAGGTGGCCGCCAATTTCTCCGACGCCCGCGCCAGCAGGGCAACGTCGGCTCCCACGAGCACAAAGGACGCGCCCGAGTCCAAGTAGTCCCGGACAGTATCCTCGTTGAAGGCATTCACACCGGCCGGCTTACCGGCAGTCAACGCCGCGGCCAGGCAGTGCTCCACCGCCGCGCGCACGGTGGGATGTTCCTGCTGACCCAGCAGGCCCATGGAGGCGGCGAGGTCCGAGGGCCCCAGGAAGATGGCGTCCACGCCGTCGACTGCCAGGATCTCCTCAACAGCCGCCGCGGCGGCTTCGGATTCGATCTGCACCGTGACGCTCACCGTATCCGACGCCCTGGCAAGATAGTCCGGGATCCGATTCCAGCGGGAGGCTCGGGCCAGTGCAGACCCCACTCCTCGGACTCCATACGGCGGGTAGCGGACAGCAGCGACGGCGGCCTCCGCGTCCAGGCGGGAATTCACCATGGGCAGCAGCAAATTCTGCACTCCAAGGTCCAGGTACTGCTTGATGACCACAGTGTCATTGACGGGTGGCCTTACCAGGACCTGAACGGGGTAGCCGTTCACCGCCTGAAGCTGGGCGAGGACAGATTCCAGGCCATTCGGGCTGTGTTCGGCGTCGATTAGCAGCCAGTCAAGGCCGGCACCGGCGCAAATCTCCGCGACAAGCGGGCTGCCGGAACAAACCCACATACCAGCCAGCGGCCGGTCTGTGGAGAGCAGTGCATCCCTGAAAGTTAGGTCGGGTTCTAGTCGAAACGGCATGTCACAACTCCCAGTGGTCCGTAATCGGCGTGCACGGTATCACCTTTGTACACCCAAAGCGGCCTCGTGAAGGAGCCCGCCAGAATGATCTCTCCGGCTTTCATACCGTCGCCGTGCGCGGCGATCTTGTTGGCGAGCCAGTGCACCCCGTTTGCCGGGTGGTCCAGGACGCCGGCAGCCACGCCGGTCTCCTCCACAGTCTGGTTCCTATACAGGATCGCTGCAACCCAGCGGAGGTCGACGGCGTCCGGCTTCACCGGGCGGCCGCCCACCACCATTGCGCCCATCGCCGCGTTGTCGGCGATGGTGTCCACGATGGTCCGGCCCTCCATCTCGATCCGGGAGTCCAGGATCTCAAGGGCCGGAACCACGTAGTCGGTGGCGTTGAGCACGTCGAAGATGCTGCAGCCGGGGCCTTTGAGTCCGTCCTTGAGGACAAAAGCAAGTTCCACCTCTACCCGGGGATGGCTGTATTGCTCCCACGGCACCGAGCAGCCCGTTTCGAGCACCATGTCATCGAAGATCGCGCCGTAGTCCGGTTCGGTAATGCCTGTGGCGGCTTGCATTGCCTTGGACGTGAGCCCGATCTTGCGCCCCACCAGGGTCCGGCCCGCCTCCTCGCTGCGTCGCTGCCAGAGCTTCTGCACGGCGTAGGAATCCTCGACTGTCATCTCCGGGTAGCGGACCGTCAGGCGGGGAACGGGGGTGCGGTTGCGGCCGGCCTCCAGCAGCTCGTCCGCGATGGCCTCGATCGTCTTCGCGTCCATCACGGCATTAGACCTGGGCGCCGAGCTTGAAGCCAACTGCGTCGGTGCTTGCAGCCGCGTCACCGGAGGCGTCGTCCTTGCGGGTGTAGGAGAAGCCGTCCGCTCCGACAGTGACGGCCATTTCGGAGGCGTCGGTGCGTTCGATGACGGGTTGCGGGTTGCCGTCCAGGTCCAGGACGAGGGAGGCCTCGGTGTACCAGGACGGGACGACGGGGTTGCCCCACCAGTCGCGGCGTTGGTTGTCGTGCACGTCCCAAGTGACGGTGGGGTTGTCCGGGTCTCCGGTGTAGTAGTCCTGGGTGTAGATCTCCACGCGATGGCCGTCCGGATCCAGGATGTACAGGTAGAAGGCATTGGACACGCCGTGCCGGCCGGGGCCGCGTTCGATCCGGTCGCTGATTCGCAGGGCGCCCATCTTGTCGCAGATCTGGATGATGTTGTGCTTCTCGTGCGTGGAGAAGGCGATGTGGTGCAGGCGCGGGCCGTTGCCGCCGGTCAGGGCGGTGTCGTGCACGGTCTGCTTGCGGTGCATCCAGGCGGCGTAAGTGACGCCGTCGGAATCCTTGATGTCCTCCGAGACCCGGAAGCCGAGGTCCTCGAGGTACTTCCGGCCGCGAGGGACGTCCGGGGTGACCTGATTGAAGTGGTCCAGGCGGACCAGTTCCCCGGCAGAGTAGAGGTCGTAGCGCTGGGTGAGGCGCTCCACATGCTCCACGTCGTAGAAGAACTCGTAGGGGAAGCCGAGCGGGTCTTCCACGCGGACGGAATCGCCCACGCCCTTGGTGAATCCTTCCTTGCGGCGCTCCGTGCGGCAGCCGAGTTCCTTGTAGTAGGCCTCCGCGGCGTCCACTTCGGCCGGTGACTTCACGCGGTAGGCGAAGGCCGCCGCAGCGGCCACAGGTCCCTTGCGGAGCACGAGGTTGTGGTGGATGAACTCCTCGAAGGAGCGCAGGTAGATGGCGTTCTCGTCTTCCTCGGTGACGTGCAGGCCCAGGAGGTCAACGTAGAACGCCCGGGACTTCGCGAGGTCGGTGACCACGAGTTCGAGGTAGGCGCAGCGGACGATGTCCGGGGCGGGGACGGAGGGCTTGGGGATGGTGTTGTTCTGTGAAACTTGAGCGTTCATGGTGTTCTCTCTTCTTCGAGGTCGCGCGGGAAATTAGCTGTCGCCGGCTGCTGCGGCATCGTCGATGTTGCCGAATTTCGGCGTGTGGACACTGCCGAGGGTGATGTGGACGGCCTGCTGGTCGGTGTAGAAGTCGATAGAGCGGTAGCCGCCTTCGTGACCCAGACCTGAGGCCTTGACGCCGCCGAACGGGGTGCGTAGGTCACGGACGTTGTGGCTGTTCAGCCACACCATGCCGGCCTCGACGTTCTGGGAGAAGTTGTGGGCGCGGGTCAGGTTCTGGGTCCAGATGTAGGCCGCTAGGCCGTACTTGGTGTTGTTCGCCAGGGTGAGGGCTTCATCGTCGTTCTCGAACGGCGTGATGGCGACGACGGGACCGAAGATCTCCTCCTGGAAGATCCGGGCGTCGGGGGCGACGTCGGCAAAGACCGTGGGGGCGATGTAGTTGCCTTCCGGGAGGTGCTCCGGGCGGCCGCCGCCAGCCAGGAGCCGGCCTTCGGACTTGCCGATCTCCACGTAGGAGGTGACCTTTTCGTAGTGCTCGGGGTGGACCAGCGCACCCACCTGGGTCTTGGGGTCATGCGGGTCTCCGACCACGATGTTCTTGGCGCGGGCGGCGTACTCTTCACAGAATTCGTCATAGATCGCCCGTTCGACCAGGATGCGGGAGCCGGCGGTGCAGCGTTCGCCGTTGAGGGAGAACACGCCGAACAGGGCAGAGTCGATCGCAGCGTCCAGGTCGGCGTCGGCGAACACCACGCACGGGGACTTTCCGCCCAGCTCCATGGACAGGCCTTTGAGGTTTGCCGCCGCGTTGCGGAAGATGGTCTGGCCCGTGGTGGTCTCGCCGGTGAAGGAGATCAGCGGCACATCGGGGTGCTTCACCAGCGCGTCACCGGCTTCCTCGCCCAGGCCATTGACAAGGTTGAACACACCATCCGGGAGCCCGGCGTCCTTGAAGATCGTGGCCCACAGCGACGCGGAGAGCGGGGTGAACTCGGCGGGCTTGAGCACCACCGTGTTGCCGGTGGCCAGGGCCGGGGCGAGCTTCCAGGACTCCAGCATGAACGGGGTGTTCCAGGGGGTGATGAGGCCGGCGACGCCGATCGGCTTACGGTTCACGTAGTTGATCTGCGAACCCGGGACCTTCATGGCGTCGTCGAACTGGGCCACGATCAGGTCAGCGAAGAAGCGGAAATTCTCCGCCGCGCGCAGGGCCTGGCCTTTGGACTGGGTAATCGGCAGGCCGGTGTCGAACGTTTCGAGCTCGGCTAGCCGGTCCTCCTGAGCCTCGACGGCGTCCGCGATCCGGTTCAGGATCCGGGCCCGCTCGCGCGGCTTCATCTTCGGCCACGGTCCATTCACGAAGGCATGGCGGGCGGCGGCGACGGCGAGGTCAATGTCCTCCTTCTGCCCAGCTGCAGCGGTGGCGTAGTTGGAGTTGGACACCGGGTCCAGCACATCGAAGGTCTTGCCGCCCACGGAGTCAACGAATGCGCCGTTGATGTAGTGCTGGATGTGGGCGGGGAGGTCCTGCGGGACGTAGTGGGTCTTGGCTGCTTCGGCAGTGAACGTCATTAGTTTTTTCCTTACTTTTACTGCAACGCGGGGTCACTTACGGCCCACTCGAGGCCGCCTAATGGGCGCTAAGTGACGCCGCGTTGGTTTGGGAGAGGTAGGCATCAAGGGTGGCGCTGCGGTGGCGGCGGGCCGCCTTTTCGATTTCGTCGGCATCAGCGCCGTTTTCGATGAGCTTTAGGAGGGCCTCGTGCTCTTCGACTGATTCATGCGCCCTGCCGGGGACAAATCGGAAGGTGGAGGAGCGGAGAGAGGCGAGCCGGTTCCAGCCGCGGTGAACGAGGTCCAGGATGTGCGGATTGGGACAGCGTTCGAAGAGCACGCTGTGGAAATCCAGGTTGAGCCGGGTGAAGCGCACAGGATCGAAATGCTCCAGGCAGTCCCGCATTTCGGCGTTGACGGCCCGGGCCCTGGCGATATCGGCCGGACCGATCAACGGTGCGGACAACGCCGTCGCAGCTCCCTCCACGATGCTCAGTGTCTGCATCGTATAGAGGTACTCCGTGGGATCGATCCCGGACACCGTTGCGCCCACGTTCCGTTCAAATTTGACCAGGCCCTCGGCCTCGAGGCGGCGGATGGCCTCGCGCACAGGGACGACGCTGAAGCCCAAGTCCTCGGCGATCTTCGCCAGCACCAGCCGGTAGCCAGGAGTGTAGGTGCCCTCCACGATGTGGGTCTTGATGGCACTGTAGGCCTGCTCGGATTTGCTGCCTGCCTTAGCCTCAACAGCCATCTCAGTCATTTTCGGCCTCCTTGGCTGCAGCCCATTCCTCATAACGAGTTCGCCATTCCGCGTTCAGCGGGTACAGCCCGTCCACGCTGTATCCCTGCTCCACCATTTCGGCGATGAACACTTCCTCGCGTTCCTGGGCGATCGAGTCGTCGGCAAGTTCCTCGGCGAGCGCCGGCGGAATCACCAGGATGCCGTCCGAATCGGCCACGATGATGTCGCCCGGCTGCACTGTAGCGCCGCCGCAAGCAATGGTGATGTCCGTGTCCCAGGGGATGTGGCGGCGGCCGAGCACTGCGGGGTGGGGGTTGGAGTAGTACGTAGGCAGGTCCAGGGCGGCTACGGCGGAGAAGTCGCGGACACCGCCGTCGGTAATGATCGCTGCCGCCCCACGGACCTGGGCACGCAGGGCGAGGATGTCGCCGATAGTTCCGGTGCCCTTCTCACCACGAGCTTCCATGACCAGGACTTCGCCCTTGTTGACGGAGTCGATGGCCCGCTTCTGGGCGTTGTATCCGCCGCCGTGGGAGTTGAACAAATCTTCGCGATTGGGGACGTACCGCAGGGTGCGGGCCAGCCCGACGACGCGACGGTCCGGGCGGGTGGCCTGCAGGCCGTCGATGCTCACATTGTTGAGCCCGCGCCTGCGCAACTGGGAGGAGAGGGTGGCGGTGCAGACACTCTCGAGTTTGCGCTTAAGTTCATCGGACAGCACGGGGGCTGCGGGTCCCTCAGCAGGGGGCAGGCCGGCCGCTTCACGGGAGCCGTAGGCCTCCTCACGCTGGACGTCATCGGCCTTGGGCAGCGCGCCAAAGTCCGCGAACGGCGTCGAGCCTTGCTCAATCCGGATGACCAGGCGACCGGTGGACAGCTCACCATCGAGGGTTGCTACCTCAACCTCGACGACGTCGCCGGGCTGTGCAACGGAAGCCCCGGCCGGAGTGCCGGTGAGGATGATGTCGCCCTCTTCAAGGGTCAGCAGTTGCGAGAGGTCCGCGACGAGTCGCGCGAACGGGAAGAGCAGTCCCTCGGTGGTGTCTTCCTGGACGAGCTCACCGTTATGCCAGGTGCGGATTCGCAGCCCGGCGGGGTCCACGGCGTCGGCAGGAATAAGCGCTGGACCCACCGGTGTGAAGCCGTCGCCGCCCTTGGAGCGGAGGTTGGAGCCTTTGTCCGCGTACCGCAAGTCGTAGAGGCCGAGGTCATTACTGGCGGTGACCCATTCGACATGGCTCCAGGCATCCTCAAGGCCCACACGACGGGCCGGCTTTCCAATTACCAGCGCGATCTCACCCTCGTAGCCCAACAGTTCGCAGCCCACAGGGCGCTCTACCGCGGAACCGCTCATCGCCAGGGAGGATGCTGGCTTGAGGAAGTACGACGGCAGCTCCGGAGTCCGTCCACGCTGGGCAGCCCGGCTGGGGTAGTTCGTGTGGATCGCTATCACCTTGCGGGTGCGGGCCAGTCGGTCCTGGCTGAGCTGCTCCGTCACAGCGCCTCCTCTTATCTGGTATGTCGACAATCAAGTATGAAATCGTATACGAAAACTATGACCCGAGATGCTCCAAGCGTCAACCCCCCAACACGGGGTCAGATACGGCCCATCCTCAGAAACCAACACGGGCCAGGAGTGACCACGCCGTTGCTTTTCAGAGGAGTAGATGTGTGCCTGGCGGCGTCCCTGCGGCTAGGGTAACGGTCATGGACATCATCCTCGTGCCCGGATTCTGGTTGGACGCCTCCTCGTGGTCGGAGGTCACGCCTCCGCTTATCGAGGCAGGACATCGAGTCCACCCACTGACACTGCCCGGCCTCGGAGCTGTGGACGCCCCGCGGGCCGCGATCGGGCTGCGAGACCACATCGACGCTGTAGTGGCGACGATTGACGCCATCGATGATCCAGTGATCCTCGTAGGCCACTCCGGAGGTGGCGCAATCATCCACGGTGCGGTTGACGCACGTCCGGATCGCGTGGTCCGTGCCGTGTACGTGGACAGCGGTCCCTTGGGCGAGGGCGGCGCCATCAACGACGAACTGCCAAGCGAAGGCGATGACATTCCCCTCCCGGCATGGGACGACTTCGAGGCGGCCGACCTCGTGGACTTGGATGACGAACTCCGCGCCGCCTTCCGCGCGCGTGCCATCCCGGAGCCGCGAGGCGTAGCCCAGGACCGGCAGCATCTCCACGACCAGCGCCGCTACGAAGTCCCTGCCACAGTCATAGCGTGCGAGTTCCCATCTTCCCTGCTCACCGAATGGATCGATTCCGGTCACCCGTTCGTAGAGGAACTGGCGCGCATTCGCGACATAGAGTTCGTGGATCTTCCTACTGGGCACTGGCCCCAGTTCACCAAGCCGGCCGAGCTCGGCAAGGCCATTCTGGCCGCCGTCGACCACAAGTCCTGAGACCTCTAAGCCTGAACACCGAGCCTGAACACCGCGCGTTAGCCCGGCTATTCGATCAGGAATTTCGCGAGCGCGGAGGCCATCACCTGCGGTTCCCAAGTGTGGTTGGGCGCGGGAAGGACCTCTTTCCTGGCATTCGGCAGGTTGGCAACGACTGATCGGCAGCGCTGGGGCATATCGTCGGGGCTCCGACTTCACGAAAAGGCCTTGCAAACGATCTCCCCCGAGTGCTATAACTAATCTGTATCCACTGATACAGATCAGGTGCCAAACGCCTAACCTGTGCGTGCGGAAGGACTGGCTCAACGATGAGCGCCGAATTCGACTTGGCTACCGCCAGCTCGACCGGCAGGGGGAGCCTGGGGCAGCAGGCGCCTTGGGCTGCCCTTTTTGCCGTTTTAAGAAGGCTATGGACATGGCGCCACGCCCCACCCGTCCTGGCTCCGGGAAGCGGACCGCACCCCTGGAGGCGCTTCGTGGCGTTGGGAGATTCCTTCACAGAAGGCGTCGGGGACCCCGAATCGCGAAGCCCAGGAGGCCTTCGCGGATGGGCTGACCGCGTCGCCGAGGAGCTGAGTTCCAAGCAACCCGATTTTGCCTACGCCAACCTCGCCATTCGTGGAAGATTGCTGCAGCAGATTCTTGAGGAGCAGCTCGAACCCGCCCTTCAAATCAAACCCGACCTTGTCACCCTCTCCGCCGGAGGAAATGACCTAGTCTTCCGAAACGGTGATCCGGACCGCCTCGCTGAGAGGCTCGATCCCGCCGTGAGCCGCCTCCGTTCTGCAGGTGCCTCCGTCGTGCTGTTCACCGGTCCCGACTGGGGCGCTACGCCGGTGTTTGGGCTGATGCGGGGCAAAATTGCCATCTTCAATGAAAACCTGCGCGTGATCGCCGACCGCTACGGTTGTCTTGTCGCAGACTTGTGGGCACTGAGCGAGCTCCACGACCCCGCCATGTGGGACGCCGACCGCCTGCACTTTTCTCCGTTGGGGCACCACACCATCGCAGCGATGGTCCTGGAGACGTTGAGCGTGCCCCACACTCTGGAGCCCTATGACCCACGACCGCTCCCGCTCAGGAACTGGCGCGAAGCCAGACGCGATGACCTGGTCTGGGCGCGGGACTATTTTGCACCGTGGGTTATCAGGCGCCTACTGCACCAGTCCGAGGCCTACCAAGCAGCCAAGCGGCCTGCCGCCGGACCAGTTTTTGCGCCTTCACCCCTGTTGCGGAGAAGCTGACTCCTCGACCTCCAGAACCGGTTCGATGATTAGTGCGGCCCCCTCATAGGGCTGAAGCTGTATGAAGAAACTGTGAAGGTCATCCACCGTGCCGAGGCTTTCGTTGGTAAGCAGGTTCCGCACCGCGGCTCCACACTCCAGTTCCTCGGAATTGACGCTGCCGGCGATCTCCTGCCCGGAGAAGTTCAACACCGTGACCTGGACGGTGCCCGAGGCCAGCCGGTTGACCATCACCAGGAGTCCGCGGTTGGAGACTTCCGGGACGTCCAGGAGCATGCTCGTGGCGATCCCCCATTCTTCGCGGACTGCCAGGACTTTTTGAAGCCGGCGGGCGAAGGAGCCTTCGTCTACCAGCTGCTCCGGTAGCGAGCCGTAGAGGCTGCGGGCCCTGGGCATTCCCGACGACGAAGCGTCGGCTGTCGGGTCGCTGCCCGTAATGTCGTGGGCTCCCCGGTTAATCCACCGAGTGTCGCCTTTGGCTGTCAGCTCCTTCACCTGGGCCATTTCCAGTGTGGTCATCCCGCTGAGGTCCCACCCCGAGAGGGCGAAGACTCCGGGCTGCAGGGCGTTGTACATGGCCAGGAGCAGATGGACGTCCCGGACCTGCGCGATCTGCTCGGCTGTTATCACGGCCGTATCCTTGATGCCGAGGGCCGCCGTGATGAAGCTGACGGTGGTGCAGGCGATACCGTTGGTGGTAAAGACGGCGTTGTAGGGACCGTTCTCCCCCGTGATTTGCTCCCGCAGGGTCTGCTGGACGTGCTCGGCCAGTTCGGCGCCGGTGAGCTCCTCCCCGTTCAGTTCGAAGATGTCGTCCCTGTGTCGGGTGGCGAAGTGCACCAGTTCGTATGTCAGTTCGTCGTGGTTCTGCAGGGCGTGCACCAGAGAGGCCTGGTCCACACCGATCTCCATTGCCTCGCGCAAGGTGAGCCTCAGGAATTCAGTATCCGCCGTGACAAGTGCGTGATGGTACGCCGGTCGGGTCACGAAATCATAGGACAGGTCCGGACCGGTCTCGGAAGTTGCCTTGATGTCATCCATGCTGAGGTTCAACTCCTGGAAGGAGAACCCACCGACTTTCCGCACCATGCTGCCGATCAGCTGGTTGGCCGCCTCGGAGAGCGGGTGGCCTTCAGACCAGCCTGGCTGCTCTTCCGCACTCTTTTCGACGCCGAGGAAGCCATTCGCGTCAAGGCGCAGGGCCCCGGTACCAAGGTCAAGGAGCGAATGCAGCGCGTCCCCCGTCACCAGGCGCATTCCCGCATATGTTGGATCGAGCCAGTTGATGGAAGGCTGCCCCGCTTTGAAATAGTGCAGGTAGACCCAGCGGCGTGCCTCGCCATTGATGTCGATGACGGGGCGTGTGGCGCTCCAGTTGGTCTCCTTGACCCCTGGCTCATAGAAGATCACGCGCTGCAGCCGGCCGATAATGTAGCCCGCCTTCTGCAGCGCAAGCTCGGTGTCGGCGTCGATATTGACAGAATCCTCGCCGTTCGGGACGTCGGGCAGCAGGTGCCAGTCCGACTCCGGGATATCGATCATGTGGTAGATACCCGGGTAGTCCTTGTAGTTCATTTCCGCGAGCCGGAAGTCCGGCCCCTTCCCGGTGTGGCCGGGGACGATGTCATCGATAATGGTGCCGCCGTATTCGGCGGCCACCTCGCACATGTTGCGGAATTCATCCTCGGTGCCAAACAGGGGATCAATGGCCATCCCAATGCGGTCGAAATGTCCATCCACGCTGGGCGTCTGCGTCCAGCCATTCAGGCCTCCGGCCCGCTTGACCGGACCCGTGTGGATAGCTTTCACACCGATTTCCCGGAAGGACTTCCACAATTGGGGATCGCCCAAGGCGGACAGGAACGACTGTCCCGGCTTGGTGATGAAGGACAGCGGGTAGGCGGTGAACCAGACGGAGGCGCGTTCGACGGCGGCCCTCGCGTTGGGATGGGCGTAGGAGTTTTGCCACATGCTTGCCTGACCGGAAAGCTGGCGTGCAAGGACGTCGGCGTCGCCCAGCATGGACTGGTTGCGCAGCCATTCAACGTAGGCTTTGTTGCGCCCGTCGAGCTCGAAGGACGGGGCATGCGCCACATATTGGCGACGGCGGGCTACCGGCCTGAGGGACTTGGGGCGCGCGGGATAGAACTGTTCGTCATACGTTATCTCGGCTACTTGGGGTGCCGCCGAGGCCTCTGCGGCTTCGTCGGCCGAATTGGCCTCGGTAAAGTCCGCGGGCGCGGTATCCGCCTGCTGGCCGCCCCGAAGTTCCACCTGGCCGTCGCTCGTGTTCTTTCCCGTTACTGCCGAATCGTGCACGGATTTCTCCTTCGCTCAATGGTCCCTTCCACTCTGTCACTTCAGAAGCGACGTGTGGAGGACGTGCAGTTCTACTCCTCGTGTCCCTGATCCGCGCTCATCGAGTCCTCTGCGGGAGGCGTCTCCCCTGGAGGCACTCCACCTCCAGGCTCGAGCCCGGTGATATTCCCCTTGAGGGGATCCGGGTTGGCCGAGGCGGCGGGGTCATGCTCCCGGTCCCCGGTTTCCTCTTCAGTGGATTCGTCTTTGGCATCATCGGATTCCTCGACGCCGGCTGCACCGAACGTCTGCGGGTCGTCCTCGGGATCGTATCCGGTCATGGTTATCCCTCTTTCCCTAGGTCCCCGGGACTCTACAGTGACTGCCTTCCGGGGGCGGTAGTTTGCCAGCCTAGTCCGACAGACCGGCCTTAACAAGGCCATAGCGGCTACTCCGTGTCCCCTCGCTTGGATCGCGGCTCACCTCGTTGGATCGCGCGGCCGAGCGGTGGCGGCGACGAAGCTCCGGATAGCCCTGGCCACTGCCCTGGGGCGCAGATGTTGAGCCACATGCCCGCATTGGGGAATCTCGGCGAGCCGTCCCTCTGCGGCAGTACGGCTCAGTTGCAGCGCCCACTCCCGTCCGGCTACCGGGTCCCGGCTGCCGCGCAGGACCAGCACAGGCACCTTGGCATCCGCCAGCCGTTGTTCCGTCTTGTACTCCATCATGACCGGCAGCTCAGTGAGGTACCAGCGGATGCCGCAGCGAAGGTAATCGGTGAAGACCACCCAGTTGGACGACGGGCTCTCAAAGAACAGGGCGTCGCGAAACAGCGCAATTGACTGCCTCACCACCGTCCTCTGCCGGGAATCTACCACCGGTCCCATCAGCACCACTTGCCGGACAGGGTCGGGCCGCTGGAGCGCCGCCTCAATTGCAAACTGCACCCCCATGGAATGGCCCACCAGGACATACGATTCGACACCCCGGGACACCAGCACGGAGTTGATGAAGGATGCGTAGTCCTCGACCGAAAGTTGCCGCCCCGGCTTTGGGGTGCCGCCAAATCCGGGAAGGTCAATGGAATAGGTCCGGCTGGATTCAGCCAGCACCTGGTGCAACCTGGCGAGGTAGCGGTGGGAAACCCCAATACCGTGCAGAAGGACGTAGACAGGCTCCGGTGCCAGGCGTGAACTGCCTGGGTTCAGCGGGGTCTCACCGGGGCCGTCAATCGGACCGGAGGCCCGGAGTTTCCCCCGCAGGCCCTCGAACTCGACGTCCTCGGAATGAAGTGCGATCAGCTTTCCTCCACTTCGGGCTCCTCTGCGCTCCAGTCCCTGGCGGGCGCCAGCCCCTCGAGATCTTCGACGTCGGGTTCGATCTCGCTGTCAATGTCGCCCGCGAGGGACTCCCCGGCCGCGTCGTCGTCCCGAGGCTCGCCGTTGCCCGCTGGAGTCTCAGTCATGTGCCCAAGGTAATCCTCCGGTCAGGGTGTGTCGAGCGAAGCACTCGGTAAGGCTGGACTATTACTAAGCATGCTGATAAGTCTGGAATATCAGGTGCGGCCGGAGACGCCGGTCGCTTGGGCACGACCAGTGAGGAGCACTCCCATGGACGATCCTGCAGACAGGGGAAACGGCATCAAGAGGGCAGTCGAAAATGCCATGGAGGACCTCGCCGGCCTGTCCGAACCGGCTGACGACGCCCACGTTCCCGATCCTGGAAATCCCGACGACGACGTTCAGGTGCACTCCTCCATCAGTGAGGGTTCCAATGCCATGGACTCGGACGAGGCTAGGCTGGCCGGTGACGGCGGCCTTGGCAGCGCCGGCGCTACCGGCACCGACAGCGGAACTGACACTGGTACAGACAGCGAGCCGCGCACCGATCCGGACGAAAATCCCGCCGGCCACCCCACGGAGAGTCCGAGCGTCAATCCGCCACAGAATCCCGTTGCGGAGCCCGGCGATTTTCCACTGGACAACCCGCAGTCCGTACCCGGCCCTGGTGGCCTCCCGGAGACAGACGATCCCCGCTCTTTAGCGGGCGACCCGGGCGAAAGCCATGAGGATCCGTCAACCAACATGGGGCGCGGCTAGTCGCGGCGCTGGTGCACCAAGCGCATGTCTTTCTTGTTGAGGGAGGGCGTTCGCGATGCAAGGTAAACCTGCGGAACCTCCATTCGGGCCAGCTCCCAGCAGTCTCTCCATGCACGCCGCGCGGCCCGAAACGCTCCCCTACAGTCCCAGCCCTGGAAACTCCTCGCGCAGTCGCTTGAGCGTCACCGACCGCGACCGCCCGGACTCAAGAGTTTCCCCGCCATCCGGGCCGCCGAACACCAGGCGAGGCTCGCCGTCGTCGTCAATCCAGCGGACCGCGGCCCCGGCAGCCTCGGCCGCTGGCCCGCCGAAACTGACCACCGCCGCATAGACGCCGTCCTCAGCCGACGCAAGCGTGCCCACCCACGGAATCCGATGGCCTGGCCGGCTAGGGTGGTTGGTCATGGGGCCAGGTTGCTCGTCCAGGTGCTCGCCGCTGTCCTCAAGGGGATGGCCCCACCCGGCAAGGGGCTGGACGGAACTGTGCAAGCTTTCGACATCGCCCGCCTCGCCCTCCGCGGAATCCAGCGCCATGGAGCCCAGCGCCACGGGCCAGCCACCGATCCGCAGCCGCGCCGGCTGGCAACCGGCTGTTCCGGAAAGGATGACGATGCGGATTTCGACGGCAGCGCAGCTGACGGAGGCGACGCCGATGCGCGGACCCGGGGCGATGGTTCCGGACGTGCCGCTGCCATGATCCGGTCCCCGTTCGGGGTCCGGCATGATCCACTTCGCCTGCCCAACGGACGCGCCGAGCAGTATATCCCCGACGGCGGCCTGTCCAAGGAATTCGAAACCGGTCCGGTGCGTCAGCGAACCCTGTGCGTCCATCAGCACACAGGCGTTGTCCAGCGACTCCGGTTCAAGGTCCGGGAAGCTGTGCGTGGAGTAGCCGAGGCGGGCGTAAAGCGGAGAATCCGTAGTCGAATCGCCCGCCCTGGCATGATCGGTGCCATGGTTGTGGATCCTAACCACGCCGTCCGCCACGGTTCCGTTCACCTGCCAGCCCGGCGGCCCGATGAGCCTTTGGGTATCGCCCTTTTCCACCGGCAGCGGCTGTTCGACGTCGGTCCACACCGGATGGTCGGCCGGAAGCGCGAGCCCCATCATTCCCTTCGACGCCCAATAGGGGGAACCTGCTCCTGAATAGGACTGCTTCATGCCCGGAAACTCGCCGTGCCAGCCAATGGAGAGGAGCCCGTTGGAGTCAACGGCGCCGTGTCGGTCGAAGTAGCGCAGCATTCCCGAGGCTGCACGGCGGCTGAGGCCGGGAGAAAGCCTCGTGTTTCCGGCGAGTTCGCCGGCCCAGAAGGGGGCTGCAGCCGCGAAACGGTAGATGAGGCTGCGGCCCTGGATCAGCGGGGAGCCGTTCGCGCCCACGAGGCAAGCGGCGTCATCGAGGTAGGCGGCGAGCCGTTCCGCGTCCATGGACTTGCGGGCCTGGACCCGCGGACCGCTGGGCGCCATGATGGCCCACAGTTGCGGATACACATGGAACGCCCACCCAATATAGTGATCGTAGGAGCGCTCGGGACCGTCCGCGAACCAGCCTCCGCCCTTATAGAGGGACTCGTGGATTGCGAGGCCTGCGTCGATGTCCTCATCAGAGTAGCGGCCGCCCACAGAGGCCAGGAAGGATTCCACAACGATCTGGAACCACACCCAGTTGATTGGCGGATAGTCCCCGCCGATCACCGTTTCAAACCAGGCAACCAGCTGTTCCTGGACCCGCTGCGGCAGCTTGTCCCACAGGTGTTCCCGAGTCAGGGCAAGGCCCACGGCCAGGGAGGCGGCCTCAACCTTGGCCTGTCCCAGCTCGTCAGGGCGCGGCCAGCGCGCGGGCGAATGCGGGTCGCTGCCGGCGTCGAGGCCTTTGGCATACCAGTCGGTGAGCCAGCCTGTGCCCTGCGGGTCGCCCATGATCCGGAATGACGCCAGCAGGAATGACCTTGCGAAGGCCTCGAGGGAATCGCTGGCCTTTCCATAGGCGCTGACGGCACCCGGAAGGTAGATATTGCCGTGGTCCTCCGTCGCGTACTTGTGGACGGAGCGGAGAAGATAGTCCGCATACGCAGCCCAGTGCTCCCGGGTCAGTCCTGTGTACGGGGAGAGTTGATAATCCGGCTCGGGAAGCTGGATGCCCGGAACCTTCAGGACGGGCTGGCCGACTGGCCGTCCCAGTGGCTGTCCCATGAGGCGCGAGCCTGCGGAAGGGCGGCTCATGCGCCGGCCGCCAGGGATGAGGTGTTTCCGAAAGACGCGCGGGTTGAGGCTCCCCTGCTCGGCAGCCCCACCTGCTCCAGGAAACCTTCGAGCGCGAAGGTGGCCATCCCGAGCGTCACCGAGTTGCCCACGACGGAGGACAGGCTCACCCGCACCGCCGCGCGGGCACTCGGCAGCATTTCATTGGGCAGGTACTTATCTGTGACTTCGAGCAGTTCCGCTCCAAGGAGCCGGGCTGTCCAGCCGAGGATGCTGACGTGGTCCGGATTGATGAAGTTGACCAGGTTTCCCAGCGCCGCGGCGAAGTAGCGCGCGGTCACCTCGATCAGTTCCTTACAGTCAGGATCGTCATCGGCAAGGCCTTTCGCGACGTCGGCCACAAACTCACGCTGCCGGTCACCAGTCAGGAGATCGTGGGCCGCATTGATCTCGGCCATGGTGGCCTGCAGCCCTGGAACCCCCAAGTAGGCCTCGACGCAGCCTCGCCGGCCGCAGCGACAAAGCCGTCCGTTATAGACCAGCGTGGTGTGGCCCCATTCCCCCGCCGTGTTGCTGGAACCGCGGACCAGGTCGCCGTCGATTGCCAGGCCGGTGCCGACTCCCGTACCTAGATTTACCGTTGCCACGTTATTGACCAGGCGGCCTGCCCCAAACCACAGTTCCGCGATGGCGATGGCCCGCAGCGGGTTGTCGACATCCACGGGCAGGCCGAGGGCTTCGGACAGCAGCGACTGGATGTGGACCTCGTGCCAGTCCCAGTTCGGGGCGAAGACGGAGACCCCGCGCTGGGGGTCCACCTGGCCCGGGAGGCTGATCCCGACGCGCAGGAGCCGGTCCCTCGAAATGCCGGCGTCGGCCACTGCCTGGTCAAGGACCCCCGCGACATGCCGTACCAGGGCGGACGGCTCGTTTTCGTCGATGGCCGGTTCGCTTTCGGCCTGGCCGATCACTCCCAGGGCAAGGTCGTAGATGTCGACGTGGACGTAGGTTTCGGCGATATCGATGCCCACCAGCGCGCCGCGCTCCGGTGAAATCTTCAGCCGCGTCACGGGGCGGCCGCCGCCCGAGTCCTCGCGTCCTGCCTCCACCAGGACGCCGACGTCGATCAGCTCCCCCACGATGTTCGAAATCGTTGCGAAGCTCAATCCGGTAGCAGCTGTCAGTTCCTGGCGGGTGGCGGTGCGCAGCGAGTACAAACCGCGCAAGAGGGCAAAGCGGCTCTGGTTGCGTATGTCCTTGGACGTTCTCTTCGTCATCGTTCTGCTTCTAGGTCTGGGAGGTGGGTAAGACGGCGTCGGTCTTATTCTAACCCCTGTCAATAGTCGCCCGGTGATGTGGATTTCAGGCGCGACAGGGTTCGGGACATAGGTTTTGAGGAGTCGGAAACACGTGCTCCGGAAAGCTAACCCAGGCCTTACCCATGGGAAATAAGCCCGCAACAATGGGCCGACACACTAGGAACGTCGGCAGTCGCCGGCGCCAGATACGGACTCGGAGGTCATGATGCTAAAGGAAGTAAAGCCTCGAACCACACGAATACGTGCCATCGACCAGCTCCACCGGGGCGACCAGATCGAAGCCCGCCTTTCCGTTGGACCAGCCTACGATGACGTTGTCATCCGCCGTGGCAGGGTACAGGAAACGGCGCCGGGCATCGGCGTCGTCTGGATCATGGACCAGCTCAGCGGCATGCGCAAGGCAGTGAATACCGACGAATGCAGCGTTTGGCGCGTCGCCTGAAAACCGGCTTGACCCCAAACGCCCGTATAGAGAACGCCCGCTTAGCCGCCCGCCACCGACTGGATTATCAGGACCTCCTGGCCGGCAGCAACTTTAGTATCCAAACCATCGAGACGCCGGACCTCGTCGCGGCTCACGTAAATATTCACGTAGCGGCGGAGTGCGCCGGTTTCATCTCGCAAGCGACGGGCCAGGACCGGGTAATTCCCGGTAATGGCATCCAGCAACTGAGCAACGGTCATAGCCCCGTCGGCGGACGCAGTCAGGTAGGACTGTCCGCCGACGAGAGGCTGCAGGACGCTCGGCAGCATTACCGTTATGTCAGCCACAACGGGTCCTAAGCGGATACCGGCGAGCTGACGCTGCCACCGGAGGGCCACGCCGTCACCGTTGATCACCGTCACCGTTGATCACCGCAGCGCGGACGCAGAGAACATCCGGCAGGTGCGAAACAACTTCGGTAAAGGATTCGCCTTCGTCAGCACTGGCATAGACGAAACCACCGCGCGTTCCGAAGTACAAGCCCACAGGCTCTGCAGTATCCACCCCGGCGGCATCGCGGAGCACCGTGTTGTATTCGTGCTGTGGAAGCCCGGCATCCAGGCACCTCCAGGACCCTCCGGCGTCGTCCGTACGATGGACCGCAAGCTTGCCTTCCGGCGGGATCCGATTGCTTTCCGCCTTCATGGGAATCACCCACGCGGTCCCGCTTCGCCGAGGGTGCGCAAGGACCGTGAAACCGAAGTCCGCCGGCAGGCCCTCGGCGATAGATTCCCAGTTTCCGCCATCGTTATCAGTACGGTAGACGCCACCGTGGTTCTGGGCATAGAGCCTGCCTTCGACGCCGGCATCCGCGGCAATCTTGTGCACGCACTGGCCGAACTCGGGGTACTGGTCCGGAAGGAAGTCGGCCTGGATTCCCCTGTTACGGGGCTCCCACGATCCCCCGGCGTCCGTGGAGCGGTAAACGCCCCCGGTGCTCATGGCCACAAGGACGCGGTCCTTCTCCGGGTCCACCACAAGCGAATGCGCCGCGGGACCACCGAAGCCGGCCCCCCACTCGGTCCTGTGGGGGTGGTCCCAGAGTCCACGGTTCAGCTCGAAGTGCTCGCCGCCGTCCGTGGACTTCCAAACGGAAATAGGTTCGCAGCCTGCCCAGACAACACCCGGCCGTGACTCGGCATCCGGGTAGATCTGCCAGACGCGTTCCAGGGCGGCCTCAGTATCCTCGGGGAACTTGATTGCGCCCTGTTCGGGCTCGGTCCAGCTGGCGCCGAGGTCGTCCGAGTGCGCCACTGTGGGTCCCCAGTGTTCGGAGCGCACACCCACAAGGATCCTTGTCCGGCCGTTCCGGGTGTCGATACCGATGCTGGGAATCTCGCTCAGGAGGAAATGCGGGCCGGAGAGGGACCATTCCTTGCGGTCCCGGCTGGTTGCCAGCCACATCCCTTTTTTGGTCCCGATCGCCAAGATATAACTCTCTGCGGTAGCCATGCACCCCATCGAACCATCCGGGGCTGACAGCCGCAATGGTCAGTTTGCATCTGCCAACCGCACTGGCTTTGCAGGGCCGGTCATTGCGTGCCGATCACCACCGTGGCGTCCAGGTCCTCGCTGGATTCCACGGAGGCCGCAAAGCCGCAGAGTTCGAGGATCTCAGCGCTGGCCTCCGCTTGGTCTTCACTGGTTTCAACCAGCAGGCTCCCGCCTGGCATTAGCCAATAGGGGGCTTCGCTCGCAAGGCGTCGCTGGATGTCCAGGCCGTCGGCGCCGCCGTCGAGCGTCACATGGGGCTCGTAGAGCCGCGCTTCGGGCGGCATCAGGCCGATCGAGTCGGTTGGAACGTACGGTGCGTTGGCCACCAGCAGGTTCACGTTCCCTCGCAGTTCCGGCGGCAGGGCTGCAAAGAGGTCGCCCTGGTGAACGTTGCCGCCCAGCGGCTCGACGTTGCGGCGGGCGCAGCTCACTGCCGCCGGTTCGACGTCGGCCGCGTGCAGCTCCAGGGGTCCGCAGGCGTTGACGAGGGCGGTCCCGACGGCGCCGGAACCACAGCACATGTCCACGACGACGGCACCGGGAAAGGCACGGGCAGCCGCCAGCCGGACCAGGAATTCGGTACGCCGGCGGGGTACGAACACCCCCGGGGAAACCGAGATGCGCTGCCCGCAAAATGCAGCCCAGCCCACCACCTGCTCAAGCGGAAGCCCGGAAAGGCGCAGTGCCACCATCGAGCCGAGCTGGGATGCGTCGGCAGCCGCGGACAGGAGAAGCTGGGCCTCGTCCTCGGCATACACGCAACCTGCGGCACGGAGTATGGGAACGAGGGCCTCGGCACGCAGGCCAATATCATCCTGTCCAGAAGGGGACAGGCCAGAGCGGCTCAGGCCAGGACCGGCCAGGTCAGGACCATACAGGGAAGGATCCAGTGCAGTCAGTCGACAAACTCCGACTGCGTCTCGATGAAGTCCCAGTCCTGTGGCGTCAGGCCGCCGTCGGGACTGTCCGTATGGGGTCCGCCCGCCTCCGCGATGCCCTGCAGGACGCTCAAGGGCAGCTCCTCTGCACGCAGGTTCTCGCGCAGCCATTCCTTGCTCTCAAGATCCAGATCCAGCCACCACATGTAGATTTCCACAGCGGATCACCCCTTTCGTTGCCTTAACGCTAGGCCCCGGCCGGAGGCGGAACAAGACCTGTGCCCCGCGTGCCGCCGTCAGGATAACGTCTTCCTGAAAAAGATCAGATCCTCAGGAAATCGTTTGCCTGTAAGCGTCATCACAGCTAAAGTAACTGGAAAGCGGTTGCCGCGCGTTGTGGCAGTGAGGATCAAAGTGGCTCACTCCTGCACCTGCCGATACCAAGGCTGGAGCGGTGCACTGCAAGACATGCGCGCAGGAATGGACGGCCATAGAACCGAGTCCGGACTCTGCGCTTTCCCCAGACCTTAGCCCCGTAATCGCGACCACCTCGCGCAGGAAGGACCCCCGTGACCGTCATGACACCCGAGGTCGGCGAGGGCCTCCTCAGCACCTGGGGCAACCAGCACCTTAGCGTCCACGTTTCCATCAGCCCGGACGATGCACCCCGAATCGCGGGACTGACGCTTCCCGGTGACGCCGAACCTGCCCTGCGCCGCTCAGCCCTTCCCCTGGTTGACATTTCCCTGGTGGGAGAAGGCCGGGAGGGCACCTCCGGAAAGAGGCATGTGGACGGGGCGGCGGCCCACCGGCTGCGCCTGGCGTGGGACAAGCAGGGCAACGGCCTCATCCCCGGCGAGCGCGACGGACGCGGACACCCCTCCGGTCCCTGGTGGCAGCTCGCTATGCAGGATCCGGCCACTGGTCTCGAAGCGATCACCACCTTGTCCCTGCCCGGCGACGGCCACGTCCTCCGGATCACCACCACCATTAGGGCAACCCGGGAGCCGGTAGCGATCGAGCACGCCTCTTCGCTCTCGCTGGGTGGGCTGGCGGCGGGGGCCCGCTGGGAAGACGATACCGCCGTCTGGCACGCGGCCAACCCGTGGAGCGGCGAGTTCCGTTGGCTCCGCGCGACTCTCGCCGAGCGGGGGCTGGTGGACGTCGGCATGACCCGCTACAACCAGGTGGGCTCCAAGAACCGCGTTGCCTTGACAAGCACAGGCGCGTGGTCCACCTCCGAGCACCTCCCGATCGGGGTCCTGGAGGATGTGCGCACGGGCCGCCTGCTGGCATGGCAGATCGAGACCAACGGAGCATGGCACTGGGAGGTCGCGGACCGTTATGGCGACCTCTACGTCGCCGGTTCGGGCCCTACAGCCCTTGAGCATGGCTGGGCGGCAATCCTGGGTGCCGGAGAGTCCTTCGAGGCAGCCCCGGCGTCGGTGACCCTCGTCCAGTCGCCGCAACACGTCCCCGCGCCTGGGCGCGCACCGCACGTCGGGGACGACGGCGGCGCCTCCGCCCTGGGTGCCGCGCTGACAGCGTACCGGCGCGCCGTGCGCCGGGAACACCCGGACCATACCGAACTGCCCATCATCTACAACGACTTCCTCAACGGACTCATGTCGGACCCCACCACGCGGCGGGTATTGCCCCTCGTGGAAGCGGCCGCGGACCTCGGCGCCGACATTTACTGCATGGACGCGGGCTGGTACGACGACGAGCAAGGCGGCTGGTGGGACTCCGTGGGTGAGTGGAAGGCATCCACAAGCCGCTTTCCGGGAGGCGGGCTGGCCGCCGTCCTGCGCGCGGTTCACGACGCCGGGATGAAGCCGGGTCTCTGGCTGGAGCCCGAGGTGGTGGGCCGCCGAAGTCCCCTCGCGCAGGCGCTCCCGCCCGAGGCATTCTTCCGCCGCCATAACCAGCGAGTGGCCGAATGGGGCCGCTATCAGCTCGACTTCCGCCACCCCGCCGCCCGGACGCACCTCGACGAGGTCGTGGACCGGATCGTGGGAGAGTATGGCCTCGGGTACCTCAAGCTCGACTACAACGTGGACACTGGCGCGGGAACATCCGGGCCTTCCGGCGTGGAGCCGCACGGCGCCGGGCTGCTCGGACACGGCCGGGCGATGCTGGACTGGGCGGCCGGGCTAATGGATCGGCATCCGGGATTGATCGTGGAGGGCTGCGCCGCCGGCGGCTCCCGCACGGACGCTACATCCGGGGCCGTCTTCCCGATTCAATCTCTTACAGATCAGCAGGACATGCTCCTCCTGCCACCGATTTCGGCCGCCGCACCCCTGGCCATTGCCCCGGAGCAGGCCGGGATATGGGCGAGCATCGACGGTTCGATGAGCGACGAGATGATCGCCTTCGCCCTGGCGGCACCCCTCGCGGCGCGTTTCCACCTCGCCGGGCGCATCGAAACACTCTCGGCTGCTCAACGAAACATCGCCCGCGGCGCCCTCGCCGCCTACGCCGGGCTCCGGAAGACCATCACCGGCGGAATGCCGCTCTGGCCCCTTGGCCTGCCGGACTGGCGGGACGACTGGATCGTTCAGGGCACGGTCACGGGCTCGGAGACGCTCCTTGTTGTCCACCGGCGCGGCGGGGATCCTGCGCTGTCGATCCCCCTCCCTGGCGTCGGCGAAGGCGCGACACTCGAGGTCGTCTTCCCCCTGTGGGGAGCCGGCGACGCAACACTGCTCCGCCGCGACGGAACGCTGGTGCTTGAGGTCGCGCTCCCGGACGCACCGGCCGCTCGCGTCGTCCGCATCGTCGAGCCGCGGGCCTAGGCCCACCACCCCGAACCGCACGAGTCCCCAACCAAACAGGCACCAATCGATCAAGGAGGAACGATGAAACGTCCTTTGAAGGTGAGGCGAACGGCCCGAATGCTCGGGCTTGCCGCCGCGTTGGCCCTCGTGGCCCCGGCAGGTGGGCTACCCCTGCCGGGCAGCGTGGGACCGGCGACGGCGGACACCGGCCAGGAGGTGACCATCACCGAGACTGTGGGCGCGAACGGCTTCGCCCATCCGGGCATCGGCGTGAGCGCCGCCAACCTCCGCAACGCCCGGGACATGGTTAAGGCTGGCACCGAACCGTGGAAGAGCTATTACGATGCAATGGCGGAGACGCCATTCGCTGCAAAGAATTTCCGCTCGTCCAATGCCAGCAGTGTGCTCGACCAGCCAGCTTCCACTGCGTTCAATTCCCAGGGGATCCAGAGCAGGCTCATCCGGGACGCTTTTGGCGCCTATACGCAGGCCATCCTGTACACCGTTACGGGTGACCCGGTGTATCGGGAGAACGGAATGCGGGCCATCCGCATCTGGAGCAACATGGACCCGGCCAAGTACGCCTACTACCCGGACGCGCACATCCACTCCGGGGTCCCGCTGTATCGGCTGTTGGCTGCCGCGGAGATCTTCCGGTCCACAAGCGTTCCCGACGGCTACACGGCCTATGACCTGCGGTGGAACGAGCAGGACACGGCGAAGCTGAGCTCCAACCTCATCGTGCCCATGACGGAGACGTTCCTGCACACCAACTGGCGCTATCTGAACCAGCACGGATACCCGCTCACCGGCGCGATCGCCGGGTACATCTTCACGGAGAACCGTGAGCGGTACAACGAGGCAGTGGAGTGGTACACGGTTAACGCCTCGACCACCCGCCCGGAGCAGAACGGCTCGACGGCGGCCCTGTTCCCGCTCATCTCGGCCGATAACCCCCTCAATCCATACGGCAAGTCGTTTGTCCAGCACCAGGAGATGGGCCGCGACCAGGCCCACGCCTGGGACGGCGTTAACATCCTGGGAGCACTGGCCCGTTTCCTGACGGTCCAAGGCACCAAGATCGACCCCACGGCGGGCACGGTTTCCACCGCGGCCAACGCGGTCTCGCCATACAAGTTCCTCGATGACCGCCTGCTCAAGGGAGCCAACGCTTTCACCGGCTACATGCTCGGCTACGACACTCCCTGGATTGACACCACCGGCGGCCCGGGCGCACTCTCGGAGGCGTATCGCGGACGCATGTTCAACCCGATCGACGAGCTGTATAACGTCTACAAATACGATCTCGGCGTGGATGTCGAGCGCGAGGCACCCTACATCGCCGAGCTGCATGCAAAGGCGGATGGCCCCAAGTTCTACTGGGGCACGGGCCTGTACAACTCCTGGGAGAGCAACCCGGACTACAGCCCCGAATACTGGCTCTCCCTTCCAGCACAGGTAGCGGGGCAGAAACGGCCTGTGGCTACTGACGCAAAGATCCAGCTCGAGACCCGCAGCTCGGCCATGGACGACCGGTCAAAGGTCATGACGAAGGATGAGCGAACATTCGTCAGGGTCAACGCCGCCGAACAAGGCAGCACCATTGCCGTACGTACCCTGATGTACGTCAGCCGCACAGGCTTCAGCCCGGTGGGTGTCCAGGTTCGCACGAATGGGCCGGCAACCCTTGGCATCGGCAAGGATCCGGCCACCCGGCTCGAGGTGCCGCTGCCGAACACAAACAACCAGTGGCGATACGTCACCTTTGACATGGACGTCGAGAAGCTGACAGGCAAGAGCCTTGGCGGCGAGAATCTCGCATACTTCACGGTGCTCGGGGCCAACGGCGTCACCGCGGACTTCGACTACGTCAACCTTGAGGCGAAGACCCAGCTGACGGTGCCGCAGTTCCCGGCCGATGTGACCACACCGATCATCGGCGTGGCCGGCGCTGAGCTGAAGCGTTCCCTGTCCGCCACCGACGCCGCAGGCGAGGTGCTCGCTTACACGAGCGCCGGACTTCCCATTGGCGCCAGCCTCCACCCCGAGACGGCCCAGCTTAAGTGGAAGCCGACCAGCCGCGACGTAGGAAAGCGCATCTTCCAGGTCACGGCCAACGACGCCGCTACCCTCGCGACGCGTCCCGCTACCGTGCTCATCGCCGCCGACCGGCAGTCTGCCTTCAATGCCGCGCTGGAAGGCTACGATCCGAACGCGACGTACGAGTCGGCGTCGTTCGCTCCCTTCGATACGGTCAGGACCGAGGTCCGGGCTGCCATAGCCACGGCCGACGATGCCGGCTACTTGGAGCAGCTCGTTCGTCTCCAGCAAGCGGTCAAGGCGCTCAAGCTCCTGACCCCGAAGCTGGGCGACGACGGTTCAATCGACTATCGCGGGCTCGTCACCACGAACCCAACGAGTGTCCAACCGAGGAACCTCGTGGATGCAAACTTCAACACGACGACCGGTGACTTGCGGGCGCCGTTCACGATGGACTTCGGCCAGGGCTTCCAGGTTTCCGCGGAAGCCTTCGGACTCCAGGCGCGGTACAACTTCGCGAACCGTTCCCAGGGCGCCAACGTCTACGGCTCCCGTGACGGGCGCACCTGGACGCTGCTCACCGAACGGGAGACGACGAACACGACGGCGAACGGCTTCGCAATGGAGACCATCCCGGTTCGCGCCGAAGTTGCAGGGCAGACGTTCCGCTACCTGAAGGTCCAGGTGGACCACCCCGGTGTACCCACCGACCCTGCCTACCCCGGCATCTCGTCCTTCGGCGAGTTCCGCGTCCACGGCCAGCGGCATGAAATGGCCAACTCGGTCTCCTCACTGTCAATCTCCACGTCCAATACCGACAAGGGCCTGGCCCAAAACGGGGACACCGTGACCCTCGACATCGTGGCCACCGAGCCACTGTCGGAGGTAAATGCCGTCGTCGAGGGAGCAGCCGCCACAGCCACCTCCACGGACGGGATCCGCTGGACTGCCCGCGCCGTCCTGCCTTCCGACGTCGAGTTCGGCCGGGATGTCCAGTTCACCCTTGACTACAAGACCGTCTCGGGAAAGTCCGGCACTACCCTCACGAGCACCACGGACGGCAGCCGCCTTGCCTTGTGGAATAGCGCGATCCAGCGTGTTCCCGTGGTCCAGGGCTGGGTGAACGCCTCAACCTGGGCATGGCCGGGGACAGGCACCAGCCAGCAAAACGGGTGGCGTATGTTCGACCGTGACATCGCCACGGCCACGGACACGACGTCGTCCAACGGCTGGGTCACGGTGAAGCCCACCGACGGCTCGCGCATCATGGCCGACCTGGTCCGGGTCTACCCGCGCTCCACCCACGTAAGCCGAGGGAACGGAACCGTCATCCAGGGCTCCAACGACGGTGGAGTCACGTGGCAGACGTTCATGACCATCTCGGGCATGACCGGTGCCAACTGGTACACGTTCTCGCTCCCGCAGCGGGCAGATTACGCCCAGGTTCGGGTACTTGACGAGCACGGCGGCAACACCAACCTCGCAGAGGTCGAGTTCCTTCACGGACCGCCTAGGCCTTGACCATCCGAAGCGGGGGCGCCCGGTTCGATTTTCCGGCGCCCCCGTTTCGGGCTACCCTTCTTTACGTTGCTCCTCCCGTTTTAGCCACCGCTCCCCGGAGATGCGCTATTGTTACCGCTAACTCGTTGACAATGTGGTCCGCATCACGCATGCTGGATAACGATTTCCTGTTAGCCCGCCCCGGTGTTTCAGACACAACGGGATAACGATTTCCTCTACCCCTCCGTTACACCTCAAAGGAGAGAATTATGAAGTTCACAAACCGCAGGCGGCTCACTTTGAGCGCTGCCGTCCTCGCCTCAGCCGCCATGCTTTCCGCCTGCGCCGGCGGCGGATCCGTCGCCCCGGCAGCACAGGAGACCAAGTCAGGCCCCGTCACGATTGATGTGTGGGGCTGGAATGCCGAGACGGGCAAGCAGATAGTGGATGCGTTCAACGCCGCACAGAGCGACGTCAAGGTCAACTACGTCCTTCAGGCCTCCAACACCGCCACCCAGACGAACTTCCGCAACGCGATGGAAGCCAAGAGCGATGTGCCGTGCCTGGTCCAGGGCTTCGCGCCCCTGACCACCATGGTGGTCAACGGTTGGGCCCAAGACATCACCGATGCAGTCAAGCCGACCGAGGACACGTACAACGACGGCGCCAAGGCTGCCGCCAAGGTCAATGACCGGTACTACGGCCTTCCCTCCGGCGCCGACGGACAGTTCATGATCATCAACAAGGACACGTACGACAAGTTCGGCGTCAAGGTCCCCACCACATGGCAGGAGTTCGTGGAAGCCGGAAAGACCTTCAAGGCGCACGGCGTGGACGTCACCAACCTCGCCGGCGAGGACCCAAGCACCCTGATGAACCTCGCCCAGCAGGGCGGCGCAGAATGGTTCGCGATCGACGGTGACAAGTGGAAGGTCAACTTCACCGACAAGGCCACACTCGCTGCTGCGGACATCATTCAGCAGCTCATCGACAACGACCTCGTCTCTAACCAGACCTACAAGGACAGGCCGGCCCTGTACGCGTACTTCGACTCAGGGAAGATGGCATCCACCACCACCCAGTGGTGGTCGCTGACCGGTTACAAGACCAATTTCCCGGCCACTTCCGGTCATTGGGAAGCCGTCGAGATCCCGCAGTTCTCGGCCGACAAGAAAGCCACTCCGGGCCGCTCCACCCCGAGCTTTGTCCCCGTCGGCTGCGAAAACCCCGAGGCCGTAGTCAAGTACGCCGACTGGCTCGCCACCCCTGAGGGCATCCAGGCCGGCAAGAACCCGAAGACCGGTTCCGTAGGCCTCCCCTCCTCGCTGAAGGACCCGTCCCCCTACGTGAAGGACATCGTCCCCAAGGGCTTCTTCGTGGACGACACCAAGGCCGCAGAGGTCATGGTGGAGGCCCAGACAGCCACGGTAGGCAAGTTCGAGCTTGGCCCGAACTATGACGCATGGTTCCCGGAGCTGCAGGACCAGTGGGGCAAGGCCGTAGCCGGCCAGATCAAGCTCAGCGAGGCCCTGAAGAACGTCCAGAAGTTCGTGGCATCAGATCTGGAGAAGAAGGGCATCTCGTTCACCGCCGCCAGCTGACGGCTGGTTACCGGGAGAGCAGGAGGACTCCATGACAGCAATGACCGAAACGGCCGCCAAGCCAGGCCGTTCCCCGCGGGGAAGCAAAACACCTCGGGGAAACAGCGGCGCGACGGACGGTCCCGCGCTTCGACCGCGGGCAGGATGGCGCGTCAAGCAGGACCTGAAAGGCGCATCCCTGAGCCTGCCATTCCTCATCGGTTTCGGGGTGTTTACCCTGGTCCCGATCGCCATGGCCCTCAAGGAAAGCGTCTTTGCCACCAAGACGTCGGGACTCGGCTTCGGCAAGGCAACCTCCACGTTCGTGGGCTTTGAAAACTTCGCCGAGGCCCTCGCGGATACGTCCTTCTGGGCGGGCATGCTGCGCGTGTTCATCTACGCGATCGTCGTGGTGCCGCTTGGCCAGCTGCTCAGCCTTGCAATGGCCCTGGTGCTCGACGGCGTGCGGCGGCGGGTCGCCGCACGCTTCCGGATCGTCCTCCTGCTCCCCTACATGGTGCCCGGCCTCGTGGCGACCATGATCTGGATTTATCTCTACAGCCCCGTGGTGGGCCCACTCGGCGATTTCTTCCAGCTCTTCGGGCTGGACGTGAACTTCTTCTCGGGCAACACCGTTTGGTCGTCGATCGGCAACCTGGCCATCTGGGGCGGCATTGGCTTCAACATGCTCATCATGTACGGCTCCCTCCAGTCGATCCCCCACGAGATTTTCGAGGCCGCCAGGATCGACGGCGCCTCGGAACTTCGGATCGCATTGGACATCAAGGTACCGTTCCTGCGCGGCTCGCTGGTTCTGACAAGCCTGCTGGCGATTATCGGCACGCTTCAGATCTTCAGCGAACCGCTGCTGTTCCGGGCCGTTACGCCGGAAACCATCACCAAGGACTTCACCCCCGCCATGATGATCTTCAACCAGGCCTTCCAGGTGGGCAACGTCAACTACGCCACTGCCCTGTCGATCGTTCTCGGCGTTGTGGTGGGCATCGTTTCGGCCATCATTTACCGCTTCACGAACAGGATTGAGTCATGACCCAGGCATCGCTGCGGCCGAACGCCGTGCGCGGAACAGACCTGCCCGGCTCGGGCGCCCCCAAACCCGCGCGTTCGCGCCGGAAGTGGAGCCGAAATCCCAATGTGGAGCGCTCGGCGAACGAAGCCGAGGGCGTCTCCCGCTGGGTGATGCTCGGAATCCTCGCTTTCCTGGCCATTTACTCCGCCGGTCCCTTGTGGTGGCTCATCGTGGCCTCCACCAAGTCGAAGGAACAGCTCTACACAACCAACGGCATGTGGTTTGGGCAATTCAGCCTTTGGGACAACCTGGCCAACCTGTTCACCTACCAGGAGGGAATCTTCGCCCGCTGGCTCTGGAACACAGTGGTCTACTCGACGCTGGGCTCTGTCGGGCTGACGCTGGTGGCCCTGGCGGCAGGCTATGCCATCGCGAAGTACCAGTACCTGGGGCGCGGCTTCACGATGGGCCTCATCATTGCGTCGTTCCTCATTCCGGGCACCCTTATGATCGTCCCGTCGTTCGTGCTGTTCACCCAGATGGGGATCTACGACACGATCTGGGCCATGATCCTGCCTGGCATGTTCGGTTCGTTCTCGGTCTACCTGGCCAAGGTATATGCGGAGGGAGCCGTTCCGAGCGAGCTCATGGAGGCTGCCAGGATCGACGGCGCCGGCGAGTACAGGATCTTCTTCTCGCTGGGGCTTAGGCTCATGACGACGGCGGGCGCCACGATCTTCCTCCTGCACTTCGTAGGCTCGTGGAACACCTTCATGTGGCCGCTTGTCTTCCTGAAGGGCGCCGACAAATGGCCCGTCATGCTCGGACTGTACTCGTGGCTCGAACGCGGAACGGACAGCCAGTATGACCTGACCGGCCTGGTCATCACCGGATCCCTCATCTCCACCATTCCGATGGTCATCCTCATGATCGCCATGCAGCGGTACTGGCGTTCCGGCGTCACCATGGGAAGCGTCAAATAGTTCAAGCATTCAACGTTGTAAAATGGAGCCAGGCAGGGAAACCCCTGCCTGGCTCTTTTTATGGACGGGAGACACCTAAATGGCTGCGACTCTGCATGATGTGGCAAGGGTGGCCGGAGTTTCCTTCAAGACCGTGTCCAACGTGATCAACAACCACCCGCATGTGCGCGACTCAACCCGTGCCAAGGTGGAGGAGGCCATTGCGGCGCTTGGATACCGGCCGAACCTCACCGCACGCAGCCTGCGTTCCGGCCACACCGGTGCCGTTACCTTGGCGGTCCCGCAGCTCCGCCTCCCCTACTTCGCTGAGCTGGCGGACGCCGTCATTGACGCAGCAGCCAAACACGGCCTCGTGGTCCTGATCGAACAAACGGGGGGCGAACGCGAGAGGGAGCTCGAAGTCATGTCCAGCCCCCGGCTCAAGATGTCCGACGGCCTGATCTTCAGCCCCCTGGGGATGGGCCAGGAGGACGCTGAGCTAGTGAAGGCCGACGTCCCCGTTGTCCTGCTCGGCGAGCGCATCTTCTCCAGCGGCTGCGACCACATAACAATGCAGAACGTCGCTGCCGCCCGCGCGGCAACCGAGCACCTCCTTGACCTGGGCCGGCAGCGGATCGCCGTCATTGGCGCCCATGAGGGCGAAGTCATCGGCTCTGCCGGACTGCGCATGCGCGGCTACCGCGAGGCGCTGGAAGCGCGAAACATCCCCTACGACGACGCCATAGTGGGATACATGTGGTCCTGGCACCGCGCGAACGGCGCAGCGGCGATGCGGGAGCTGCTGGAAAGGGGAGTGGAGTTCGACGCCGTCTTCGGCCTGAATGACACACTGGCCCAGGGCGCGATGCGGGTTCTTCAGGAAGCCGGTTACCGGGTCCCTGACGACCTCGCAGTGATTGGCTTCGACGACCTCGACGAGACCCGGTACTCCTTGCCCACCCTTTCCACAGTGGACCCCGGCCGGGATGAAATCGCAGAGACCGCCATCAGGGTCCTCATGGAGCGGATCAAGAACCCCGACGGCGGTGCACCGCGCGAAATTGAGACTGCCTTCCGTGTAGTGGGAAGGGAGTCGACGCTCGGCCGGAACAACTCAGGTGCTAACGAACCAGGCCCTAGCGACCCAAACCGTTAGGAATCACCCCAAGGCCAGGGCAGACCACGACACGGGCGGCAGGCTGACGGTCAGGATGCCGCCTTCGAGGACAACGCCTTCAAGCGGCTTGAGCCCGACGCGGTCCTGGTCCTGGAGTGTGTTCCTGGCATAGGCGTCCTCATCGTGCAGGGTGAGGGCTTCCTCGACCACGGTCGCCTCGAGCTCAGCGACATTGATGGTCACTTCCAACCACTCGGACAGGCTGCGGTTTACGAGGAACAGCGCCGATTTCCCGGAGGCGGTATCGGCTGTGGCCACCGCATCGACCAGCGGAGCCTCGCCATGTACAGCGGTGTTGTAGGTGCCGACGTCGATCCGTGGCCGCAGCACTTCACCGCGAGCCAGGCGGGACGTCACCGAGAACGGGAAGAATGTTGCCTGCCGCCAGGCCGGCCCTCCCGGCTCAGTCATGATGGGGGCGATAACGTTCACCAGCTGGGCGAGCGACGCCGCCGCCACGCGGTCATGGTTCTTCAGCAGCGTGATGAGCAGGTTGCCGAAGACGACGGCGTCCGCAACTGAGTAGACGTCCTCAAGGAGCCGCGGGGCGTGCTCCCACTCAACCTGGGATACCTGCGAGGCCTGGAATTCGTCCAAATACCAGATGTTCCATTCATCGAAGGAAAGCTGCATGGTCTTCTTGCTGCGCAATTTGTGCTTGACGTGGTCGGCCGTGGCCACGACGGTCTCAATGAAGAACTGCATGTCCAGGGACGAGGCCAGGTACGATCCCAGGTCGCCGTTCCTCTCCTGGTAATACGCATGGCAGGAGATATAGTCCACGTCCTCGTAGCACTGTTCGAGGACAACGCGCTCCCACTCCCCGAAGGTCGGCATTGCCGAGCTTGAGGAGCCGCAGACCACAAGTTCGAGGTCCTTGTCCGCAGTCTTCATGGCCGACGCGGTGCGCGCGGCGATCCGGCCATAGTTTTCAGCGGACATGTGCCCGATCTGCCATGGCCCGTCCATCTCATTGCCCAGGCACCACATGCGGATGTTGTAGGGTTCCCGGGCTCCATTGGCGATGCGTTGCTCACTGAGGGTGGTTCCGGATGGGTGGTTGGTATATTCGAGCAGGTCAAGGGCCGCTTCGATGCCGCGGGTGCCCAGGTTGACGGCCATCATCAGTTCGGAGTTGGTCAGCGCGCACCAGCGGGCAAACTCATCGACGCCCACTTGGTTGGACTCGAGGGAATGCCAGGCGAGGTCCCGCCGCACGGGTCGCTGCTCGCGCGGCCCCACGCCGTCTTCCCAGCGGTAGCCGGAAACGAAGTTGCCGCCCGGGTAGCGGATCGTGGTGGAGCCGAGTTCCTTGACGAGTTCGACCACGTCCAGCCGAAAGCCGTCTTCATTGGCCGTGGGGTGTTCCGGTTCGTAGATCCCGTCATAGACGCAACGTCCCAGATGCTCAACAAAGGACCCGAAGATCCGCCGGTTCACAGGCGCGACGACGGCCGAACGGTCGACCACTACGGTTGCGGTCGCTGTGGTGACGAGGTCCTCGGCGGGGATTGATGTGATGGTCACGGGTTTTCCTTTTGATAGTTTGTCTAACGTTGTAGAAATTGGGTGCGCTTTAGTCTCCGCAGAAATTCCCCATTGGAGGTGTCACGCGAAAGAGGAGCGCTCCGCTGCTGACTTGCGGGCAAGGACTGCCATCCGATGCTCGACGAGCCAATCCGCAACGAACAGTGGCAGGGACGCCCCAAACAGCGGAATGAGGACGTCGAATTCAGCGAAGAGAACGGACGCCGCGCCCAGGCTCGCAAGCAGGGCCAGGCTCATGACCGGCGAGGCCAGGGGCAGCACGAAGGCGTAGCGCCACGTCTGCATCACGGTGTCCCGGTACCTGGCGCAGGCGGTGACAGCACAGGCCGCAGCGAGCACCGTCCACAAACCGACCACAGACACCAAGGCAGGGATGGCCGCAGCCAGGGGTGAGTCCGCAGCCGGGGAAGCTCCGCCGGCCATGGGCATGAGGGACGTCAGGTTCAGCGCCCAAACAATACCGGCAGCCCAGAACAGGCCACCAACGGCATTTGCATGCAGGAACCGGGCCCGGTAAGCAGCCACGAAATCCTGGACTAGCTGCTCCCCTCCGCCGCCTGCTCGGAGTCGGGCTAGCACAGTGGAGGCCGCAACGGCCGCTGGAAACAGCCCGAAAACCACAGCCCCCGCGAGCGCTCCTGCCACAAACAGCAGGTTGACGAGGATCAGGTGCGTTCCAAAACGAAGCCACTGCATGAGCCTGTCCGCCCAGCCGGTTCCATTCACGTCCACGGGTCAATCCCCCTTCGTGCCGAACCAGGCAATGCCGTCGGCGGAGAATCCGCTGAACGACAGGACGGAGCGCTCCCGGGACCAATCCCAGGAGGCAAAGACGACCGCATCGAGCTCTGTCCCCGCGACGTCCAGGCGCACTGGAACCGGCGCGCCGTCGTACTCTTTACCCGCCACCACCTCCGCGGGGGCGGTGACCTCCATCGGGATGGCGTGCGCCACTGCGGCAGAGGACGGCTCCAGTTTCACCACCCGCCACATGCCGGCAAGCGATTCAGGGGCATCAAGTGCCTCGGCCTCATGTCCGGCGAAGGGCTGGGGCGACACCACAGGCCAGCCGGCTTCCGTGAAGAACAGGCGGCGCAGCTGGGCCATGTGCTGCTGCGGGTCCTCCGCGAAACGCACATGGTGCACCATGTAGTAGTCGGACTGTTCCCCTTCGCCGTCCACCAGGACCGAGTTGTGGCCGGGAGCGGACCAGGCGGTATCGCCGTCGAAGCCATAACTTCCAAGGATTTTGGTACCCACAGAGGTGGGCTGGGCTTCCAGGTCCGTCATCAGCGTTCCGTTGAGGTCCCGATAGGGACCCTCTATGTGCTCGGCAACGGCCACCCGGATGTTGTACGTGCTGAAGAGCGAATCGTAGGAAGTGAAGAGGACGTAGCGGTCTTCCTCACGTCGGTAGAGAATGAATGCTCCCTCGATGGCCCCTTCAACCGACGGGTGCCTGCGGGCGATCAAGGCGCCGGCGTCCCCCTCCTTTGCCGGTCGTCCGCTAGCGGGATCCAGGCGGAGGGTGTAGATGCCGGAAAAGAAGGATCCATAGGTGAGCCAGGGTTCGCCGTCGCGGTCAAAGGTGACGGCGGCGTCGATAGCGTTCTGGGTGGACTCTCCTGAGCTAGTGGCCAGAATGACGCCTCGGTCCTCCCATGGTCCGGCAGGACGGGGAGCGACGGCGAGGCCGATGGCTGAGGTGTTGGAGCCGAACGTCGAGGCGGAGTAGTACATGTGCCACTGTCCTCCTGGCCAGCGGACCACCTCGGGAGCCCACAGGCCCTTGGCGCCGCTCCACTCCCTCGCGGGGCGCGGCACGCCGTCGACCGCGGTTCCCAGGAAGCGCCAGGTGACGAGGTCCTCGGATGTACGGATGTGCACTCCGGACGGAATATGTTCCTGCACGGCCGCGGCATCAGTGGAAAACATGTAGTACGTGCCGTCATCGCCGCGAACCACCGTTGGGTCATGGGCGTGCCTGAGGCCCCAGCTTTCCGTGCCCTCCACGGCCTAGCCCTTGGCTCCGGTGAGGGCTATCGATTCGATGATCTGGCGCTGGAAGACAATGAAGACGATCAGCACGGGCAGCAAGGCGATGAACGACGCCGCCATGATCAACGGGTAGTCCGTCTGAATGGCGTACTGGGCGTTGAAGTTGCCAATCACCAGTTGCAGCGTCTGTTTGCCCGGCGAGTTCAAGTAGATGATCGGTGCCAGGTAGTCGTTCCACACCGCCATGAACCAGAGGATGAACTGCGCCGCCAGGGCGGGGCGGATGACAGGCAGGATGAGCCTGAAGAAGATCTGGAGGAACGAGGCGCCGTCGATCCTCGCCGCTTCAATGATCGAATCGGGAACGCTGGAAAGGTACTGCCGCAGGAAGAAGATCATGATGATGTTGCCGAACAGTCCCGGCACGATGAGGGGCAGGAGCGTGTCCACCCAGCCGATGCCGGCAAAGACGGTGAACTGCGGAATCATGAGCGTCGGGAAGGGAATCATGAGGCCGGACAGGAGGCCCAGGAACAAGACATTCTTGAAGGGCATGCGCATCTTCGCGAACGCGAAGGCGGCGAGGGCCGAGGTGAGCGAGCCGACAATAGTCACTGAACATGCCACGATCAGGCTGTTCTGGATGCCACTGAGGAGCGGGCCCGCAGTCCAGACACGAAGGTAGTTCTCCCAGACGAAGGGGTCCGGAATCCACTGCGGGGGCAGTTCGAAAACGCCCTCGCGCGTCTTAAGGGAAGTGGAGAACGTCCACGCCAGCGGGGCGATCATGATTATTGCCCCGAGGGAGAGGACCAGCGTGACGAGGACGTTGCCCAGGCGGTCCTTGCTGGTCCGCCGGTGCTTGCCAGGTAGCGCAGGAAGTGATGGGCGGGATCCGTAAGAGGCCTCGTTGCCTGAATCTTCGGTCTTTTGTGCTGACTGGGAGATGAGTGTGGGTTGTGGCGACATGGCTGGCGGCCCTCAATCGATAGAGAACTGGTTGCGGCGGTTCAGCCGGAACTGGATAAACGTGATGACGAAGACGAGGAGTCCGAGCACCACCGACATGGCCGAGGCATAGCCCATCTGCAGGTTGTCGAAGGCTTTTTGCCAGATGTACCAAACGATTGACGCCGATTCGAATTCCGGACCTCCAGTGGGCGTCATTATGTTGATCTCGACGAAGATCTGCGAGCCGCCGATGATGCTCGTGACTACAAGGAAGAAAGTGACGGGCCGGACCATGGGGACCGTGACGTGGCGGAACTGCTGCCAGACGCCGGCGCCGTCCAGGGCGGCTGCCTCGTAAAGGTGCCGCGGGACCGATTGCAGGGCCGCCAGGTATAGCAGCATGGAATACCCCAGGCCTTTCCAGATGGCCATGATGATGAGGGCCGGCTTGACGGTTGCCGTGTCCTGCAGCCAGTTTGGACCCTCAATTCCCAGGAGTCCCAGCCCCTGGTTGATGAGGCCGAAGTCTCCGTTGAAGGCCCACTGCCAAAGGATGGCGACGGCGGCGATGGAGGAAATCACCGGGAGGTAGTAGACCGTGCGGAAGAACGTGGTGCCGCGCATCTTGCGGTTCAGGGCCAGGGCAAGGCCAAGGGAAATGACGAGTCCGATCGGGATCCCGATCATCATGAACAGCGTGTTCCACATCGACTTCAGGAAGTACCGGTCCCCGAACATCTTTACGTAGTTGTCGAAGCCCTTGAAGACGGGGGCGGAAATGCCGTTCCAGTTGGTGAACGACGCATAGACCGAGAACAACAGCGGGAAGAGCGTGAACAGCAGGAATCCGATCACCGGGATGGCAACGAAGGCGAGTGCTGCCCGATGCTCCCTTCGGTGAAGCCTTGAGCGGCGCATGGTCATGGACATCGGCGGATCCTCTTCGATTCGTTTCGGCAGTGCGGTGTAGCAGGGGTTGATCTGCTGGTGGTTGGTCAGGTGCCGCGGCCGCAATCGGGCTGCAGCCGCGGCACCGGTCTTTGATGCTCGGCTGGCGGTTAGTTGCCGGCCTGCTGGTTCGCGGAGTCGAGGAACTCCTGCATGCGGGGCTGGGCTTCCTTCAGGTAGTCCTTGGCGCTCTGCTTTCCGTCCAGCACCGGCTGGATGTTGGTGAACAGCTCGTCATACCACTCGGCATTGAAGGTGTTGCCTCCCGGCAGGGCGCGTCCGTAGTCCTTGACGATCTGGAGGAACTCCTGCTTGTTGGCCGGAGGTGCGCTGGTGTCTGCGGCCCAGGTTTCGGCCATGTCCTTCAAATTGGGGATCTGGATGCTGGCATCCACCAGGGTCTGCTGTGCTTCCTTGTTGGCGGTCAGGTATTCGACCAGCTTCACGGCCTCGGCCGGGTACTTGGTGCCCTCGGAAACGGCGATTCCCAAGGTGCCGGTCCATGTCGCAGTCTTGCCCGTCTTGCCGGCGGGATAGGGAATGACATCCCATTCAAAGCCGAGCTTCTTGTAGGTGGACAGGTCCCAGGGAGCGATGGGGAAGAAGCCGATTTCGCCCTTCATCCAGCGCTGGTAGGTGTCAAGAGTCTGGGCTTCTGCCACCGAGGGTGTCACCTTGTGGACGTTCTGAAGGTCAGCGAACCACTGGAGGGCTTCGGCGAATTCCGGAGTGTCCACGGTGACCTTTTTCCGGTCCTCGCTCAGCCAGTCGCCGCCGTTGGACCAGACGAAGGGCTGCAGGTTCCACTGCACATTCAGGCCGGTTCCCCACTGGTCAAGCTGGCCGTCGCCATTGGTGTCCGCCGTGAGCTTCTTGGTAGCGGCTACAAACTCGTCGAACGTGTACGGCCTGTCCTTGTCTGGCAGGGGCACGCCGGCTTTCTCAAGCATTGTCTTGTTGTAGCCGAAGGAGAACGGCCCAACATCCTTCGGAAGTGCGTAGATTGCACCCTCGCCTACGCGCTTGCCGTCAAACCGGTAGCTGTCAATGCCGTACTCCCAGATGTTGTCCAGGTCGATAGTGTCCGACTTTTCAACGAACTCGGTGATGTCCTTGACGATGCCGTTTTGCACATAGGCCTGGACGTCGCCGGGCCCGATATAGAACACGTCGGGAACCTGCTTGCCGGCGATGGCCGCCTTGAGCTTGGTGGCGTACTGGTCCGCCGTGGTAACAATAATGTCGACGTCGACGCTGTTGTCCTTCTCGAACTGGGCGACGGCCTTCTCATACGCCTTCTTCTCGTCCTCTCCCCCACGGAACATGAAGGTGAGCTTCTTCTCACCGGATTCACTGGCAGCGGGAGCTGAACAGCCGCCAAGCATGAGTCCGGCGGCGACCACCATTCCCAAGGTTGCGGCAATTGACCGTGACTTCATCATCACGTAGTCCTTCCGAGTAGCTGTAGCTGTGAGGGCTGGGCTTCAAGAAGTCCGTACCCGAGTTGTTGATTTGCAACGTTGTAAGAAATATCACACGCCCCGCCGGACCCCGTCAAGAGTACGACGCCAAAATTGTTTGCGCTAACACTACGGCGCTCCCGCTGATAAAGCGAGACCTTGACCAGAGGGCAAAGGCATGCCATATTCGCTTGTTACAACGTTGTATAGATTTTGCCTCGCCTCCAAACAAGGCTCTACCCATCTCAACGCTTCCCCCTCCCCTCCAAATGCCGAAGGGCCATGCAATGAAGCCTCGCCACCTACGCCTGTCCACCAGAACGTTCTCAATGGTCGGCGCCGCCCTCGCCGTGGGAGCACTCGTCCTGACGGCCTCGGTTCTTCCCTCCGATCCACTGGCCGGCTCGCTTGCTGCGACCTTCGGGCCAGCCACCAGCCAGGTATCGTACCAGCTGACTGCAAAAACGCAGGAGGATCTTCCCGGCGGCAAAACAGTGGTCGGTCAGACATCCCCCATCCACGACCCCGCCCTCATCATTGCCGACGACGGCACTTGGTACGTGTATTCCACCGGTCTCTTGAACCGTGAGAATGGCGGAACCATCCAGGTCTGGTCCTCGCACGACCAAGGAACAACCTGGGAATACAAGGGGACCGTCTGGGACAAGATCCCCGCCTGGATCGACGCCCACTTTGCCGGCGGCGAGCTCCCCGGCAATCTTTGGGCACCCGAGATCTACGAGAACGACGGTACGTACTACCTCTACTACTCGGCGTCACGATTCGGCGGTAACTATTCGCTGACGGCCCTGGCTACCAACACCACCCTTGACCCTTCGGACCCGGCCTACGAGTGGGTGGACCAGGGCCTCGTGGTGTCCTCCCCCGTCACGGGATTGGATCCAAACAACCCCAACAAGACCTTCAACGCGATCGACGCCGGTATTGTCGAGGATGCTGACGGCAAGCCCTACATGGCCATCGGGTCATTTTGGTACGGGATCTTCCTGGTTCCCCTTGAGTGGCCAAGCGGAAAGCCCGTCGCGGACTGGCAGTCCCGGACCGTGAATATCGCGGATCGCTTCAAGGCAGGCAACCCCATCGAAGCCCCCTACATCACAAAACACCGCGACTATTACTACCTGTTCGTGTCCTTTGACTCCTGCTGTCGGGGCGCCGACTCCACCTACAAGGTGGCCGTGGGGCGTTCGAAGTCCGTGAAGGGACCCTACCTCGACAAGGACGGCCGCGACATGTTCGGTGGAGGTGGTTCTGTAGTCCTGGACTCGCACGGGGCCATCACGGGCCCTGGGGGACAGTCGGTATTCGGCGATTACCTGGCCTTCCATTATTACGACGGATCCAACGAGGAGATCCCCTACTTCCCCACCCTTGGCCTGCAGAAGATCAACTGGGTGGATGGCTGGCCCTCCTTCAACCAGTCGGTGGAACACCCCCGGATCCTGAAGCAGCCAAAGGCGACCACTACCGGCGTCGGGAAGACGGCGAGCTTCAGCGTGACAGCGAGCGGTACGCCGTCGCCCGTCGCCGTGTGGGAATCGTCGCGCGACGGTGGCGCCACCTGGCAGAAGGTCCAAAGCCAGCCCGTCACCAGGAGCACCGACGAGGCGACCAGGGCCTCCGTACTGGAACTGGCCGACGTCGAAAGCGGCATGGACGGCATGCTGGTACGCGCCGTCTTCCACAATGCCCATGGCAAGACCACCACTGACAGCGCGACATTGACTGTGCGCCCCTGACCTTCGAAGGGGGTGCCTGCGCCTGTTCAAGCACCCCCTGCAGGGCGACAATTGAGTATGTCCTCGGAGAGTTTCAGCGGCCGTGTACCCATAGTGGTCGGGGTCCTTCCGGACCAGCATCCCGAGGTGCTGCAGACGGCAAGAGACCTCGCGATCAAGATGAACGCACCCCTGGTCTGCGCCTACGTAGACGAGGCCAGCTACCTCGTGGAATGGGATCCGGCCAAGGAGACGCACCGCGCGTCGTTGCATCCCGAGAAGGACGACGCCGATATCGCCGCCGTCCGCATGGAATTGAAGGAGCTGGTCGCTTCGCAGACGGATGGACGCTCCGTGGACTGGACGCTGAGGCTGCTGGCTGGCGATCCCGCCCGCGCTTTGGGGCGTCTCGCCCACGACGTCCATGCTTCGATGATTGTGGTGGGCACCCCTGAGCCGGGGCTGGGCCACCGGATCTCGGAGGCGTTGAACGGCTCCGTCGCATCCTGGCTCAGCCATCACCAGAGCAGGCCGGTGCTGATCGTCCCCGCCCGCCACGCCGCCCATGCGGCGATTGGGCCCGACGACGGCGCCTCCGCAGCGGGCACCTGAACCCTCTGAACGGCCGGGGAAGCGGAGGCAAAGAAGCGAAATGTGAGCGCTAAAGAAACTAAAGCGAAAGTACTTATTCAGGGTGCTGGCGATCGCCGTTAAGGCCAAGTATGCTCATTAGCAGCAGACCGAAAGGGACTGCCAAGAGACCGCTCCGGAGTGCGTATCCCCCAATAACGCACTCCGGAGCTTCTTTGTTTTCCGAACTGAACTCCCGGCCTACTTTGAACCGTGCACGGGGTTGCCCAGTTCGTGTATGGGCGTCTTGTGTGTCTCCCGGGCCCACATGGCGCCGATCACCGCAAGCACTGTGGATCCGGCCACGATCCAGGCTGCAGGGCCCCAGTTGGCCGCTACCCCTCCCACAAGGGCAGTGCCAAGCAGAGGCGTGAAGCCCGCGCAGAGAATGCCGACCTGAAGGCCGATGGCCATGCCGGAGTAGCGGACACGGACGTTGAACAGTTCCGAGAACCATGCCGGGTAGATGGCGTTGGACATCGAGTAGGTGCCGGCCGTGATGAGGGTGCTGACGACGAAAATGAGCGGGATATTCGCAGTGGAGATTGCCCAGAAGTAGACGAAGATCAGGGCCGTAGATCCGAGCACGCCGCTGATGAAAATGGGCCTGCGGCCAAACTTGTCTGAGAGGAAAGCGAACAGGGGCTGCGTTCCGATGGCGATGACATTGCCCAGGATGCTGACAAAGAGCATGGTCTGCGCCGGGATGCCCACAGAGACGGCGTAGGCCAGGCCGAACGATTGCATGAACGTGTTCGTGACGGTCTCGAAGGACATTAGCGCAACCTGGAAGAACTGGGCCGGGTGCGTCTTGAGCATGTCCATAAACGGCAGCTTCACAAGGTCGTGGTGCTCCGCCTTCTCCTCGAAGACCTCAGGCTCCTCAAGGGAACGCCGCACCAGGTAGGCAACCACGAGGACCAGAAGGGATGACCAGAAGGGAATACGCCAGCCCCAGGAAAGGCGGTCGGCCTCGCTCATGGCGGCCACCGGAAGGAACACCAGGGAGGCGAGCACAATGCCGGCCGAAATCCCGCTCATGGCGAAGCTCGGGAAGAAGCCTCGACGTCCGATTGGTGATTCCTCCATGGTCAGGGCCGAAGCTCCCGCTGTTTCGGCCCCGGCGGACAGGCCCTGGAGAAGCCTGAGCACCACCAGCAGAATGGGCGCCAGGTAGCCGACCGTCCGGAAGTCGGGCAGCAGGCCGATCAGGAACGTGGCGGCCCCCATCAGGACGAGGGTCATCACCAGGGTGTTCTTGCGGCCAATGCGATCGCCGAGGTGACCGAAGAAGATTGCACCGAATGGACGCGCCACATAGGCGACGCCGAAGGTGGCGAAGGAAGCGATCGTGGCCACGGTAGGATCACCGCTCGGGAAGAAGATCCTGGAGAACACCAACGACGCTGCCGTGGCGTATACGAAGAAGTCGTAGTATTCGAGTGCCCCGCCCAGGAACGAAGCAAGCGCGGCCTTCTTGGCGCGGCGCAAGCGCCTTTCCTGCTCCTCAACAGTTGTGATGTCTGGATCCGAAATTGCTGGGAGCTTCGTCATTGAGCCAGCCTTTCATTGTTCGTATCGCGAACCGATGTTCGCATCTAAAACATTTTAGGATGTGTGGCACGTCACGGTCAATGTGTGTTGCATCTGGCAGAAAAAAGCAGGGGCTCCTTTGCCGGGAGCCCCTGCTGGTTTGGGATGAGCTATCGGATGCTAGCGGGGAAGATTCAGCCGACTGCGCTGTGCAGCCGCTCCAGCTCGGTCTTGGTGACGGGTACAACAGTCCCGTGCCTGGGAGCCCGAGGGAGTTCATAATTGGTGGACAGTTTCCAGTCCGGGTTTTCCAGGCTGGTGCTTTCGAGCGGGATGTAACCCCGGCCGCCGAATTCATCGACGAACAGGTAGTACTTCTGTTCAGTGTTGGACTTGAAGATGGTCGGTCCTTCCACTGCACCCGTGCCGGCGTTCTTGCCGATGCAGTTGGCCATCAGTGACCAGTTACGCGGGTTCGTAGTGGGGAGGTCGACGGCCAGCAAGTCCGTGGACTTCTCCTGCATGATGTCCAGGCAGCCGGAGACGCGCCCCTCGTCCTTAGTGAACCGGTAGTACGTGTCACCTTCCTTGATGACGGTGGAGTCGATCACGGAGTTGCCGGGATCGTTCCACACCTTGGCCTCCGTGAAGGTCCGGAAGTCGCGGGTGGTGGAGTACATCATCTTGTTATGGGTTCCGCCGGAGTGGCTGGGGTCGGTATCCGCGTAAATTTTCGAGGCCCAGTAGACCACGTAGGCACCGATCTTCTCGTCATAGTGGGCTTCCGGTGCCCACGTATTTCCCGCTGTATCCGGGGAAACCTTGACGTGCCGCTGTTCTGACCAGTTCACAAGGTCCGTCGATTCCCAGACTTCCAGGTGCTGGCTGCCCTGCCTTTGGGAAGAATCCCACGACGTTCCGCTGCCAATAGAGAGGTCGGTGGCGATCATGTAGAACTTATCGCCCTCAGGCGAGCGGATGATGAAAGGGTCGCGAAGGCCCTTCGTTCCAAGGGTGGAATTCAGGATCGGCTTTCCACCGTTGAGCTCGTCCCATTTGAGCGCATCGTTTCCGCGGCTCGCTGCCATGTAAATGTTCTCTCCAGCGAGGTCATTGCCAGTGAAATAAGCGAAGGCGTAGCCCTCTTTGGCTTCGACTTGAGGCAGCGGCAGGACGGTTACCCGGAACGTCCACTTCGATTTGGCTTTTCCGTAACTGACCGCGGCATCCAGTTTGACCTCGAGGGGTTGGGAGCCGTTAGCAGGGCGCGCTACTTCGCCGCTTGCAGTAATGACGGAGAAATTGCTCGATTCCCAAGCCACCTTTGCGCCATGCAGTCCGGTTGTGGGCAGGGTGATGTTGCCCCGGATTCCCTGAGCATCCCAGACGTTGAGGGCAGCAGAGGCTTCCTCGACCTTTTGCTTGTCACTGATGTCTTCGGGGACTGTCACGGTGAAGGTCTTCACGGCGGAAGCTTCTCCAAACGTCGCGGTCGCGGTCAGCACGACGTCGGCGTTCCCGGTTTTGTAGGCGGGACGCTTGATTGTCCCGCCAGCCGACACAACAGCCTCATTCGATGATGCCCAGGTATAAGCCGAGCCATTGGGACCCGTCAGGGGCAGCTTAAGGTCGGTCGTTACGTTGGTGGTATCACCGAGCACCAACGTCTCCAGGTCGCGGGCTACCCGCTCCTCCAGGCTCACAAAGCCGAGGTCGTGCACTTCCGCGGCGGACAGGGCACGGTTGTAGACCCTAAAGTTCCTTACCTGTCCCTTGAGGTACTTGTCGCCACTGTAGGTCGACCGCCCGAGGTAGTTAGCCGTGGTGATCCCTCCGCCAATGTCGGATGGTTTGATGGTCACGTCGCTCTTACGGCCAACCTCGATGCCGTCCTCGTACAGCACGGCAGTGCCTCCGCTCAACGTATAGGTAACGGTCTTCCAGGCGCCCCTGGCGAGGTCCCTTCCTGCGTTCACGGTCTGTTCAGTGGACCAGTTGCCGGTAGCGATGGATGCCCTGTACGAGTTGCCTGTTGTGAAGAGGTAGCCGTTCCCCACACCATTGGTCGTATTGCCCAGGCCCCAGATGAAATAAGGGGTGCCCTGGTCCGCGGCGATTTTTACTTCGGTGGAGACCGTAATCGAGTCGAGACCGCGCATGATGTCGTTGGGGAGCCGGACATGTGCGTTCGTGCCGCCAAGCTTGAGGCCCTCGCCGGCGAGCTGTGTGGCGTCCCCGCTAATGGCGCCGTCGCGGCCGTTTCCGGAACTGTCCACTGCAACGGAACCGGACGATTCGGTCAGCTTGTAGTCCAGGACGAGTCCGTCGTCGACGGCTGCCTGGGCGGGCGCGGTGACGCACAGTCCCCCCAGCGCGAGGGCCGCGGCGGTTAAAAGGGCAGGCCCAGACCGGGCCTTTGGAATGGTTGGAGACATGAAGGAGGCTCTCTTTAGGGCGGCGTCGGCGCCGCGTTGATGAACACCTGCTAGTTACTCTTCCGGAAAGTGCCAGGTCCCGGCCCTGAAATGTTAGCGCAAACAATTGTGACGGCAAGCACATTAGAAGGGATTCGCGGGAAGGTTGATTCGGCAGCGCGCGTGAAAGACAATTGGGGGTGGTAGCGCTAACAAACTCTGGAATACCTTTAGCGCGAGGGAGCAGGCACAAATGGCGGGGACGGAATTCAACAGACCGCCTGTGATGAAGGACGTGGCCCGAGTGGCCGGGGTGTCCCACCAGACCGTGTCGCGTGTGATCAATGACCACCCGAATGTGAGTGCGAAGGCCCGCCAACAGGTGGAAGCGGCCATCACCGAACTTGGATATCGGCGGAATGTCATTGCCCGCTCCCTGGCTACGCGACGATCCCAGACAATAGGAGTCCTCACTTCCGACCTCTCGCAATTCGGTCCCGCGCGCACCCTGCTCGGTATCGAACGGGCCGCCCGGGAAGCCGGACACTTCGTCAGCATCGCAACGCTGCGGGAGATCACCTTCGCGTCGGTGGCCCATGCGCTGGATCACTTCTGGAATCAAGGAGTGGAGGGGATAGTAGTGGTGGTCCCCCATCCAGGATTGCTGGAAGCCCTGGACCGGATAGCGCCCCGCGTGGCCGTCGTTGCGGCCACCTCCGATACCCGCAGATCCAGCCTTGGAGCGGCAGTGGATCAGCGGGCGGGCGCGCGGCTGGCGGTGCAGCACTTGATTGAGCTGGGGCACACCCGGATCGGCCACATCTCCGGCCCCATGGACTGGTTCGACGCCGTGGAACGCCTTGAAGGGTGGCTCGAAGCATTGACCGAGGCCAGCCTTCCCCCCGGCCCGCTGCTCTATGGGGACTGGAGTGCCAATAGCGGGTACGCGGCGGGCCTCGCCCTTGGTCGTGAACCCGCGGCTACTGCAATGTTCGTATCCAATGACCAAATGGCGCTTGGGTTGCTCCGGGCACTTCATGAGCAGCCGCTCCGAATCCCCCAGGACCTGAGCGTCGTGGGCTACGACGACCAGCCGGAGGCCGCCTACTTCTACCCACCGCTCACCACCATAAGGCTGGATTTCGAAGAGCTGGGCAGGCAATGCATCGCTGCCCTCATGGAGTCCCAGCACTTGGAGGGAGCGGACAGCAAACGATTCGTTGAGCCTGTTGAGCCCCGTCTCATTCTTCGGGCTACAACAGCACAACCCCGAAGGGAAGAAGGGAGATGGAGGCGGAGGTTGTCACCACCCGGGCCGCAGCTTCAGCCACCAGCCCTAAGCGCCAACCGCTAGCCGGGCGGCTGGCTTCACCTCCGGAGCGGTCCACTGCTCGCGCGGACCACGATCGCCGGATCGATCATTTGTTTCGGCGGGATGGTGCCGCTGTCCAACTGCTCAAGGAGTGCTTTGATACTCCGGCGGCCAAGCTCTTCGAAATCCTGCTTGACCGTGGTGAGCGGAGGATAAAAGAAGCCCGCGTCCGGCTGGTCGTCATACCCAACGATGCTGACGTCGTCGGGAACCCTTAATCCACACTCCTGCACTCCCCTCAGGAAGCCCAGCGCCATTTGGTCATTGGCGATGAAGAATGCGGACGCGTCAGAGGATCCAAGGGATAGCCCTGCCTCATAGCCCCGTTCGGCGGTCCAGTCTCCCTGAATCAGGATGTCGGCCTGCAGCCCGGCCTCAGTCAGGGCCTCGCGCCAGCCCTCGACACGTTCAACGGCGTCGAACCAGTTCATGGGCCCGGACACGTGGCCAATGCGCGTGTGCCCCAGCTCAATCAGGTGCTGAACTGCCATGCGCGCCCCGAGTCGCTGGTTTACTGCCGCGCTTCCCAGCGGTCCTCCCGTAGCCGAGGTGGCTGTGACAACCGGAAAGGAGTGCTCGATCAGGCTCAGCGCCTCCAGGATCCCCGGATGCGGCACCACCACCACAATTCCATCGACAGACTGGTCCCCAAGGTGGTTCAGCGCCTCCCTCACGCTCTTAATACTGACGTCCCGGACCGTCGCAATGCTCACGAAATAGTCCGCATCCCGGGCCGCGCTCTCAAGCCCCAAGAGAGTACGCGAGGGTCCATATTGCACCAGTTCGGTCGCGAGAACCCCGACTGTCCTTGACCGTCGCGTGACAAGGCTGCGGGCAGCAACGTTACGGCGGTAGCCCAACTCCTCGATGACAGTTTCTACGCGTTCCCGGACGCTTGCGCTGACACTGGGATGGCCGTTGAGCACCCGTGACACCGTCTGATGCGACACGCCCGCGATCCTGGCCACGTCCTTCATCACGGGCGGCCGTTGTGGCAATAATGCGTCCGTCACTTGCCCCCCTATCGCGAGCTGTCAGCCAAAATTGAATCTTTTCAAAGTGTGAACGCTAACAGGGCTTCCGTCAAGAGTTTGCCCGCTGGCAGCCACCACCAGGGCCTAATATGTCTTTCTCGAGAAGAGCCGCTGAAGCAGGATGAAGACCAGCAGCAGGCCGCCGATGACAATCTTCGTCCACCACGAACTCAGCGTGCCGTCGTAGGCAATGAAGGTCTGGACGATGCCCAGCACCAGGACGCCGACAACAGAGCCAAGCACATAGCCAGTGCCTCCGGTCAACAGGGTTCCGCCGATCACTACTGCGGCGATCGCATCGAGTTCCATTCCCTGGGCGGCAAGACTATAGCCCGAGAGGCTGTAGAAGGAGAACAACAAGCCCGCGACTGCGGAGCAGAGCCCGCTGACGGCATAAACGGCCACCTTGGTTCCCTTCACATTCAAACCCATCAGCATCGCGGAGTGCTCATTGCCGCCAAGGGCGTAAACCGTGCGTCCGAACCTGGTGTGGTGCAGGATGAAGAAGGCCACCGCTACTACTGCCACTGCGATGAGCACGCCCGGGGAGATGAAGAGGTCCCCCGCGAGAGGGATCCTGGCCTGTGCCATGGACGTAAAGAACGGATCGGTCACGGGGATGGAGTCCAGGCTGATCACGTAGCACAAGCCCCTGGCCAGGAACATGCCGGCAAGGGTGACAATGAACGGCTGGATGTCGAAGTACTGGATCACGAGCCCCATGAGGGTGCCCAGCCCGCCGCCGATGAGAATTACCAGCGGAATCACCATGGACGGGTTCCAGCCAGCTTGCAACAGCGAGGCGCAGACCATCATGGAAAGCGCGACGACGGCGCCTACCGAAAGGTCGATTCCGCCAGTCAGGATCACGAACGTCATACCGACGGCGAGGACAGTCAGGAACGTGTTGTCGATGAACAGGTTCAGGAGGACTTGGCCCGAAAGGAAGCTCGGGTACATACCCGCACCGACGGCGAACATGGCAAGGAAAAGACCGAGCGTGGCGAGGGTTGGGGCATACCTGGCTCCCCCACGCAACCTGCCATAGCCAATCGCGGAGGACTTCTTCAGCGGAGGAGTCAAGGTTGAGAGGGGAGACATTTAGATCGCGACCTTTTCCTTGGCCGGGAGTTTGGGAGCTGGCCTGAAGCGCCTCAGGGCGTTCCGGGCTGCGGGAGCCTGCAGCAGGCATACGCTGAGGACAACCAGTGCCTTGAACACGAGAGTGACCTCCGGCGGAATGCCCAGGGTGTAGACAGTGGTGGTGAGCGTCTGGATGATGAAAGCGCCGATGACCGTACCGACCAGGCTGTAACGGCCCCCTGCCAGTGATGTTCCGCCAATGACCACTGCCAGGATGGCGTCCATCTCGATGTAAAGACCCGCGTTGTTCGCATCGGCCGCCGTGACATTTGAACTGATCATTAGGCCGGCAATGGCGGCGCATAATGCACTGAAGACGTACACAATCCAGATGATATTTCGGGCGCGGATTCCAGCCAGGCGGGACGCCACGGGGTTGATGCCGACGGCTTCGATCAGGGTTCCCAGGGCAGTGCGTCGCGTCAACACGGCAGCGAGTACGAAGACAGCCGCGGTGATGAGGATCGAGATGGGGAGGGTGAAGGCGTAGCCCGCCCCAATGGATTTGTAATGATCGTTACTGACGCTCACGATCTGGCCTCCGGTGACCAGTTGTGCCACGCCCCGTCCCGCCGTCATAAGCACGAGCGTCGCGATAATCGGTTGGACCCCGATGACCGATACCAGGAAGCCGTTCCAGACTCCCAGGGCAAGACCGGCGACGACGGCGATGGCCGCGGCGGTGCCCGCGGTGGCCAGCGACGAGGGATCAGAGGAAGAAGCAATATAGCTGCAGGAAATCGCTCCGGCAATTGCAACGATGGCACCAACGGAAAGGTCGATTCCCCGGGTCGCCACAACGAGGGTCATCCCCAAGGCGATGAGTACTGTCGGTGCCCCATTGCGCAGGATATCGATCAGGCTGCCGTAGAGGTGGCCGTCCTGCATTCGCAACGCCAGGAAGTCGGCCCGGAAGACCTGGTTGAGGGCGAGCAGGGCAAGCAGCGCTACCAGGGGCCAGGTGAGCCGGTTCTTAAGCAGGGATTTCATTCGGGGCCTCCGGCGATGACCGCCATGACGTCGTGTTCGGAAATGTCGTCGTTGATGACCTCTGCCACCATCTCGCGGTCCTTGATGACTGCAACGCGGTCACTGACCCGCAGGACTTCGTCGATCTCTGACGAGACAAACAGGACGGCCATTCCCTTGGAGGCGAGCTTTGCCACCAGCTTCTGGATCTGGGTTTTGGCACCGATGTCAATGCCGCGGGTAGGTTCATCAAGGATCAGGAGTTCGGGGTTGGTAACCAGCCATCGGGCCAGGAGGACCTTTTGCTGGTTGCCGCCACTGAGGTTCCGAATGAGTGCATCGGGATTGGCGGGCCGGATGTCCAGGGTTGTGATGAACTCGTCCACAAGCTGGTCCTGCACCCGGCGTGGTATCCGGCGGGCCCAGCCTTTGCTCGCCTGCATGGCAAGGACGAGGTTGTCCCGCACGGTCAGGTCTCCGATCAGCCCTTCCTCTTTGCGGTCTTCTGAGCAAAAGCCGATGTTCGCATCAATGGCGGAACGGGGAGACCGGAGCTTCTGCGGCTTGCCTTTGATTTTGATCGATCCCTGGTCGGACTTGTCGGCTCCAAAGAGGAGCCGGGCGATCTCAGTACGTCCGGCTCCAAGCAGCCCGGCAAGGCCGACTACTTCACCGGGGTAGATGGACAGGTTGACCTTGGAGACAGATCCCTTGCGGCCTAGCCCCTCTGTTTCGATGAAGGGAACCACGCTTGCATTGCTGGTGGACTTGATCCGGACAGGCGCTTGGTCAAGCTCGGCCAGCACGTCCATCTCCTTGCCCATCATTTTTGAGATGAGGCTGATCCTGGACAGGTCCCGCGTCATGAACTCTCCCACGAGGCAGCCGTTGCGGAGGACCGTCATCCGATCAGATATTTCGTAGACCTGCTCGAGGAAGTGGGAGACGAAGAGGATCGCGACGCCCCGATCCCGGAGTTCGCGAATGACGTCGAAAAGTTGAGCGACTTCGCCGGCATCAAGGCTGGATGTTGGCTCATCGAGAATCAGGACCTTGGCATTGACTTCGACGGAGCGGGCTATGGCGATGAGCTGCTGGATGGCAATGGAGTGCTCCGAGAGGAGCGATCCCGGATCTACGTGCTCCAGGTGCAGCTGGGCAAGAACTTCCTTCCCCCGTGCCCTTACTCCCCGCCAGTCGATCGAACCCCGGCGTCGCGGTTCCCGGCCAAGAAGGATGTTCTCCTCGACTGAGAGGTTGGGACAGAGGTTGACCTCCTGGTAGACCGTGCTGATTCCTGCAGCCTGCGACTCCGCGGGCGTGGAGAACCGCTTGGATTCACCCAGCACAACAATCGTCCCGGCATCGATGGAGTAGACACCGGTGAGCGCCTTGATCAGGGTCGATTTTCCGGCCCCGTTCTCGCCCATCAGGGCATGGACTTCGCCTTGGAACAGGCGGAAGCTGACACGGTCAAGGGCTTTGACGCCCGGGAATCCGATTTCGATGTCGTCCATTTGCACGACCGGAACGATTTTGTTCATTTCCTGTCTTTCCCCTTGCTGGTGGTGCCGTGCGGCAGCCCCGTTGGACTGCCGCACGGCTTGCCCATGCAGGCGGCTTAGTACTGGTGGCTTAGTACTGGCGGCTGGAAAGGACCTGCTTGGCCTGCTCCATGGTGAAGGTGGTCTCTTCCGTGACAACACGCTGCGGCACATCCTGGCCGGCCACGACCTTCTTGGCGAGGTCCATGAGCTGGTCGCCGAGGAGGGGGTTGCACTCGACGATGAAGTTGATCTTGCCGTTGCTGAGGGCGGTCATGCCGTCCTTGACCGCGTCAATGGTGATGATCTTGATGTCCTTGCCCGGAACCTTGCCTGCGGCCTCGATGGCCTCGATGGCACCCAGCCCTTCGTCGTCGTTGTGTGCGAAGACGACATCAATGTCGGGGTTGTTCTTAAGGAACGCCTCCATGACCTGCTTGCCGCCGCTGCGGGTGAAGTCTCCGCTCTGGGAGGCCACAATCTTCAGGTCCGGATCGTCCTTTATGGCGTCCTCGAAGCCCTGCTTACGGTCATTGGCAGGGGCTGAACCAGTGGTTCCCTGGATTTCCACGATGTTGACCGGTTCGCTGGACTTTGACTGCTCCACGAGCCACTCTCCGGCCTTCTTGCCTTCGGCCACGAAGTCGGAGCCGAGGAACGTCTTGTACAGCGAGGTGTCCTTGGAGTCCACGGCCCGGTCGGTGAGGATCACCGGAATCTTCGCATCCTTTGCCTCTTTCAGGACCGTGTCCCAACCGGACTCGACCACCGGCGAGAAGGCGATGACGTCCACCTTCTGCTGGACGAAGGAGCGGATCGCCTTGATCTGGTTCTCCTGCTTCTGCTGGGCGTCGGAGAACTTGAGGTCTACGCCAGCCTCCTTGGCCGACTCCTGCACGGACTTGGTGTTCGCAGTTCGCCATCCGCTCTCCGCACCCACCTGGGCAAAGCCCATGGTGATCTTGTCCCCACCCGAACCGTTGGCGGCGCCGGCAGAAGCTCCTCCACCTCCACACGCAGTCAGGGCGAGGCCGGTAGCGGCAAGGACAGCAAACATGGATTTCTTGATCATCGAATACTCCCGGGTTATGCAGGCATGCAGGCCGGAGAAACTAGCACCGCCGTTGCTGCTGATTGTTGAGCTTCTGAAAGCTCTGTCTCGATTGTGAGCGCTAACACTACTGTTGGTCAAGTAGCTTTAGGTCACAGTTGGATCGCGATGGAAATCGCGGCGTTGTCAGCGCGGGTCAACCGCACTGATCAGGACGAAGGGCTTGAACAGCGCGCCTCAGGGGGCACGCTCAGCCCTCCGGATAGAAGGTGGCGGAGGCTTTTTGAGCTGAGTCGACCTTCGAGAGGCCCAGGACACCGTCGACGACTCGCAGGAAGGATCCTGGGAAGTCTATGGATTCAAAGGACCAGCCTGAGCTGTCGGAAAGACCCTTGCGTCGATTAAAGGCGGAGGAAGAATTTGGGGTGGCGGCCACTACAACCTTGTCCCCCTCGACGCGCAGGTACCGACCCTTGGTAAGGATTGGCTCAATGACGATCGAGCCCTTCTTGCCATAGCCCGGAGCCACCCTGAACTGCGACGTCGGTAGTTCCGTGGTCGAGTTGGCGGATGCGCTGACGGTCAGGTTCAAACCGTCGTGAACGATGAACTGATCGGCAGCTGACGCCGGGCGCAACCGGACCGGAAGTTCGCCGTCACCAACGGGCACTCCGAAGTTGGGGGTCCCGTCCGCATTCCAGTAGAGGCGCTGCACGCGCGCATGGCGATTGGGGTCATACAGGGGGTCGCCGACGATATTCCAGTATGAGCGGGCATGGTAGACGAGGATGTCGTTGCCTTCTTCATCGGTGGAGAAGGAGTTGTGACCGGGCCCGTATTGCTTTGTCCCTTCATTAGTCGTGAACACCGGGGTGGGGGACTTGGTCCAGGATGCGGCGTTCAGGAGGTCTGCGTTTTCGTCCGCCGTCAGAAGCCCCATGCAGTAATTCGCATCCGTGGCGCTGGCTGAATAGCTGATGAAGATCCGGCCGTTGCGCCTGATGACGGCCGCGCCCTCATTGACGCGGTAGCCGCGTGTCTCCCACTCGTAGCTCGGGGTTGCAATGCGGGTTACGGCACTGGACAGCGTCGACGAGCCGGACATAATCGCAATGAACAGGCTTGAATTCACCCCTGCCTCGGTTTGCGCCCAGACCAGGTAGCGCAGTCCGTTGTGCTCGAATGTGGTGGCATCGAGGGAGAAGCTGTCTTCATGGGTGAAAACGCGGGCCGGCGCACTCCATGTTCCGGCCAAAGGATCAGCGGACCAATTGGAAATGACGTAAATCCGGACCGCAAAAACATTGTCGCTATTTCCAGCGGCGAAATAGATGTGCCATTGGCCGTCGAAATGGTGAAGCTCCGGCGCCCAAATGTGCCCGCCCATAACGCCCGAGGACGGGCGGGTCCAGACGACAGTTTCCGTGGCATCTTCCAGCCCGGCAATTGTCGACGACGAACGCAGCACGATCCTGTCGTATTCCGGCACGGACCCAGTGAAGTAATACCTTCCGTCACTGTGCTTGATAAGCCATGGGTCGGCCCGCTCTCGGACCACGGGATTAATCGTGGCCGCGGTCTCCGGCGCCGCTCCTGCCGCAGTAGCCAAAACCAGGTTTCCCGCCCCTCCTACAACGGCGGCTGCGGCGACGCTGCCTCCGAGGAAAAGGCGGCGGGACAGCGATTGAGGGGGTGGTTGGTTGATCATTGGAGCTTCCTTTCGGTACCGGAACCAGGGCAGCAGCGCCCCGTGCCGGAATTTTTCAAGCTGAGTGAGTCCAGTGGGAGTTAGGCGGCTTGGTTTTCGGCTGGGGGTTCGTTGATCCAGGCGGTTTCCGGGAGTGCCAGGATCTTGGGTGGGCTGGTTGTGCTGAACCGTTCAGGATGCGCGGATCTGGCGGCTGCCAGGGTCGCGGCGCGTTGGGCGGCTTTGGCGGTGGCATGTCCGTAGTGCACGTCGGCGGGCGTGTGCAGTCCGATCCCGGTATGCCGGTGCTCGTGGTTGTACCAGTCAACGAAGTCACCCACGAACGTCCTCGCGTGGGTCAGGGAGCCGAACCGGGCCGGGAACACGGGCGCGTATTTCATGGTCTTGAACCAGGCCTCGGAGTAGGGGTTGTCGTTGCTGACCTTGGGCCGGGAGTGGGACTTGGTGACGTTCAGGTCCGCGAGCAGGGCGGTGACGGTTTTGGAGGTCATGGAGGTGCCTCGGTCGGCGTGGACGACCTGCGGGATGCCATGGATGCCGAAAATCTCCCGCATCATCTCCACCGCCAGCGGCCCGGATTCGGTGGCGTGCACGTGTGCGCCGATGATGTAGCGGGAGTAGATGTCGATCATCACGTACGCGTCGTACCAGGTCCCCTTGACCGGGCCGGCGAGTTTGGTGATGTCCCACGTGTAGACCTGCCCGGGTCCCGTGGCGACCAGCTCGGGCCTGGCCCTGGGCCGGTGGCGGGCCTGCCGGCGGCGTTCCTTGACCTGCTGGTTCTCTCCCAGGACCCGGTACATTGTGGAGACCGACCCGAGATAGCGGCCCTGGTCCAGCAGGTCGGCATAGATCTGCAGGGGCGGCCGGTCCACATACTCGGGCGAGTTCATCAGCTCCAGCAGTGAGCTCCGCTCCGCCGCCGGGATCTTGTTCGCCGGGGCCCGCCTGGCCGGTAGCCGTGGCGGCGTCGGGCGCCGGTTCGCCCGGCGGTGCATCGTGGCCCGGGACAGCCCGGTCAGTGCCGCGGCCTGCCGGGTCGGAACCCCCGAGGCGGTCAGATCCAGATACGCGGTGCTCAAGGCTTCTTCCGCGGCTTCTCGGCCGCGCTCTCGGACAGATCCTCCAAGAGCGCGTGTGCTTTTCCCATGATTTCCAGGGCGGTCTCGGTCGTGGACAGCCTCTTGCGGGCGGCCTCCAGCTCCTGCTTCAGCCTCGCGATCTCGGCCTGTTCGGGCGACGGGCGACCGATGGCCTGCCCGGCCTGTTTGCCCTCAAGGACACCGGCATCACGCAGGCGGCGCCATTCGGTGATCTGGGAGGAGTACAGGCCCTCACTGCGAAGATAGGCGCCACCGGCCGCAGAGGCGCAAGCGTCCTCGTATGCGTTCACATGCGCGAGCTTCTGCGCCGGGGTAAACGAACGGCGACGGCCCGCTGGGACCGGATCCTGATGACTACTGCCCATGGGCCCATCATGACCCACGGACGACAAAACAACGGCAGACAAAGTGACGATTTCCTGATTCTCGCCCCGCGTGAGGCTGAACTTACTTGCTATGAACCACTGGACTCACCCAAGCCTGACACGCAGGGTGCCGGCCCTTTCGCCAGTGAGTTCTGAGACATAGGGCAAGATCAGCAGTCAGTGCTGGAAATCAGTAAAGGGACACTTCCCGCGTCACGCCGCTGGGCACCGAGCTACAGACAGCAACTGTGTAGCGGTTTGGATCACGGCGCGTGACGAGTATTCCCGCGCGCTCCCTAATGGCATGTTCACGAAGGGACAATTCAGCAGCTGACAGCATTTCGTCACGACGAGCAGGAATTGTGACGATGACGTCCAATGGGCTGTTGGGATGAGACATAACAGACTTTCTTGAAGAAGTGCCGGCGGTGGAAGAAACCGGATTGTGATCGCTAACACCCCTATCCAGAAAGAAGTATGGATCACATTTGAAAGCGACGCAACCGTCAGTTCGGCCCGGCGCGCCGCTTTACAAGTGAGAGTCAGGTACGGATACTGAGAGCGGATTGTGACCGCTAACACCCCGAATCGCAATGGTCCGGCACTAGGACCTTCGGGCGAGTCCCCATGCACTCGAGCCCCTTCAACGGAGAAAGGTCCTTCCTTTCATGCACACCAAATCCCGACAACTACCGGCCCGGCGCGCCGGCACCCTGGCACTTGCTGGCTGTGTGGCTGCGGCAACATTGACGCTCCAGCCACTCAACGCGTCAGCGGCACCCTTGGATCGAACCATCACCGTGAACCTGGACCAGAAGGGCCCGGACATTGCATCAACGATGTACGGAGGCTTCTACGAAGACATCAATCAGGGTGCTGACGGGGGCATCTACGCTGAGCTCATCCAGAACCGTTCCTTCGAATTCAACTCCGGCGACAATCGGAGTTTCACGCCCCTGACGGCGTGGGAGGTTCTTCAACGAGGAAGCACGGGAACGGCACGAGTCGTCAATGACGATGAGCGGCTCAATGAAAACAACCGCAACTACCTTCAGGTGGACGCCACTGCGGCAGGCGTCGGAGCCGGCGTCGGAGTCCGCAACAGCGGCTGGAATGGAGGGCAGAACCTGGAAAAGGGCAGGAAGTACGACTATTCCGTCTGGGCGCGCACTTCCAACCCCGGTGGCACCACCCTCGCGGTCTCACTGGAAACCGCGGAGGGAAGTACTCTCGACTCGACCTCCATCAAGGTCAAAAGTGACACCTGGACCAAATACACGGTCACGCTCAGCCCCAAGTCCTCAGCACAGTTGGGCCGGGTAGTGACCCTCGCCCAAGGCACGGGAACCGCCCGAATGGACATGATCTCCCTCTTCCCGCAGGACACCTGGAACGGCCGTCCCAACGGACTCCGTAGGGACATCGCCGAGAAAGTCGCAGACCTCAACCCGGGCTTCCTCCGCTTCCCCGGGGGCTGCATCGTCAATACCGGAAGCTACGACTCCTACTCGGCGCCGAATTACACGCGGGCCCGCACCTACCAATGGAAAGAGACCATCGGACCCGTTGAACAGCGTCCGGCCAACAGGAACTTCTGGGGCTACAACCAGACGTACGGCCTGGGCTACATGGAGTATTTCCAGTGGGCCGAGGATCTTGGCGCCGTCCCCGTGCCGGTCGTCCCGGTCGGGGTCACGGGCTGCGGCGACAACAAGATGACTCCGGACCAGGCGACGCTGGACCGTTACATCCAGGACACCCTTGACCTCATCGAGTTTGCCAACGGTGACGGCAGCACCGAGTGGGGCGCCAAGCGCATCGAGTACGGCCATCCCGCCCCCTACAACCTCACCAGGATCGGCCTCGGAAACGAGGAGTACAAGCCGGAGTTCAAGGCGTACTTCACCCAGTTCTACAACGCTGTCCGCGCTGCCCATCCCGAGATCGAAATCATCGGGAACACCGGGCCGTTCAGCCAGGGGCCCGAATTCGAAGACCTCTCCCGCTTCAACGCCGCCGTCGGCGTCGACTACGTCGACGAGCACTACTACAACGATCCTTCGTGGTTCCTGAACAACAACCACCGCTACGATTCCTACGACCGTAACAGCTACAAGATGTTCCTCGGGGAGTACGCTTCGCGTGGCAACAAGCCCGCAAACGCCCTGGCCGAAGCCTCCTACATGACTGGTCTTGAGCGAAACGCAGACGTCGTACAAATGGCTTCCTATGCGCCGCTGATCGCGAATGAGGCCAACGTCCAATGGCGGCCCGACATGATCTTCTTCAACGGAAATTCCGTCAGCACAACGCCCAACTATGAAGTACAGAAGCTGTTCATGAACAACGTGGGCAACTCCGTTGTTCCTACCACTCAAACCAACCCGGTCCAGGTCGCTCCCATTTCGGGCAGCATCGGCCTGTCCACTTGGGCGACCGCGGCAAAGTACGACGACGTCCAGGTCACCGGAGCAGACGGCACTGGCTTGTTCGCTGACGATTTCTCAGGCACGGCCGGTGCATGGACGGGAAACGGAACCGGCAGCTGGTCCATTCACGATGGCGCGTACGTCCAGTCCAGCTCCACGGCTCTCAACACCCTGGTTACGGCAGGAAACCCGGAGTGGAGCAACTACACCTTCCAGACCAAGGCAACCAAGCTCTCCGGCTCTGAGGGCTTCCTCATCGCTTTCGGCGTCAAGGACACCGGAAACTACTACTGGTGGAACCTCGGCGGCTGGAACAACACCCGCTCCGCTGTTGAAAAGGCCGTTAACGGAGCCAAGTCCAATCTGCTCGAGAAGGCCGGGAGGATCGAAACCGGCAAGCAGTACGACATTCGCATCGAGGTCAGCGGGCGCACCGTCAAGCTCTATCTCGACGGCACGCTGTGGGGCTCATTCACCGACGAGAAGTCGGACCCCGCCTACTCCGTGGCCACGAAGGACGCAAAGACGGGCGAGACCGTTGTCAAGGTGGTCAACGCCCAGGCCGAGCCGGCCGACGTCGGAATTAATGTCAACGGTGCAGCCGTTAGCCCGAATGCCGCGGTGACTACCCTCACGCCTACAGCAGACGGACAGAATATGACGTCCACAGCCTCTACCTTTGGTGGAGCCGGCACCAGCTTTAACTACAGATTCGAACCCAATTCAGTGACGTTCATCCGCCTTGCTCCTGCCGGAGACAAGCACTGAAAATAGCGTCTACTAATTCATAGGCTCCACCAAAATCTGGAGCTTCGGGCGCCCGGCCTTCCCGTCGGGCGCCCTTTTTTGGCCAATACCCCTAGGGGGTACTTGACTGATACCCCTAGGGGGTATTACTTTAGGTTCATGAACGGAATGGAAGACGCACTTCTGGCGCATCACACGCCCGCTGCTGACGCGAGCCATGGATACACCTCAAACAAGGACGCCTACCTGCGCAGGCTCAAGCGGATCGAAGGGCAGGTCCGCGGCATCGCCCGCATGGTGGAGGAGGACAAGTACTGCATCGACATCCTCACCCAAGTGGCCGCAGTGAACAAGGCCCTGCACGCCGTGAGCCTTGGCCTTATGGAGGAACACATTGGCCACTGCGTCATTGGGGCGGCGTCCGAGCCGGATGCCGTTGTCCGCGCCGAACAGCTCGACTTCAAGGTCAAGGAGGCCACCGATGCCATCGGCAGACTGCTGCGGTAACACCGCCGGATCCCACCACTTCATCAGACTCACCACAAAGGAGCACATCATGGGCCAGAACACTTCCACCATCAAGACCAACGTCAGCGTTGCCGGTATGACCTGCGGACACTGCGTGTCTTCGGTGAGCGAGGAACTCGAGGCCCTTACCGGCGTGGAGAACGTCGACGTCGACCTCAACTCAGGTGGAGTCTCCACCGTGACCATCACGTCCACGAAGGAACTGTCTCCCGCGGAAATCGGCGAAGCCGTCGCCGAAGCCGGCTACCTGGTTGTTGCCAACGAAGCCTAGGAGGCCAGGGTGAGCAGCAGCGAAACGCTCCACCAGCCAGATACCAGGATCATCGAGCTCGACATCGAGGGCATGACCTGCGCCTCCTGCGTGAACAGGGTCGAAAGAAAGCTCGGCAAACTGGAGGGAGTTGAGGCCACAGTAAACCTCCCCCTCGAATCCGCCCACGTCACAGTCCCGGCAGACATCACAGACCAACAAATAGTAGACACGGTAAACGGAACGGGCTACAAGGCCCGCGTCCGCGAGTCCACCAACAAGCACCCCCACCCGGTCCCGACAATCTCGCCCACCGAAGCAGACGCCCACCACCAGGTCTCGACAAGCTCGACCAGCGGAACCTCGGTGGCCGACGTGTCCGACGACGCCGGTGAGGAGCGGACGGAACCAGACGCCCCGGAACACGAGGACCACGTCGCCCATGGTCCAGCCGCCAGGCTCCTGCTCCCCCGGCTGATTGTCGCCGCGATCCTCACGGTTCCGGTCTTCGCGATGTCGATGGTCCCGGCGTTCCAGTTCGCGCACTGGGGCTGGGTTGCGGCACTGCTGGCGCTACCCGTGGTGAGCTGGGCTGCGTGGCCCTTCCACAGGGCCGCGGCCATCAACGCCCGTCACTTGGCGTCCACCATGGACACTTTGGTGTCCCTTGGAGTTCTCGCGGCTTACGCCTTCTCCGCCTGGCAGCTGATCGCCGATCCCCTCATGACGGAACATCCCGGCATGGAGGGCATGGATGGAATGGGCGGGGGACTCTACTTCGAAGTGGCCGCCGTCGTCACCACGTTCCTGCTGCTGGGGCGGTACCTTGAGGCCAACGCCAAGCAGAAGGCGGGCAACGCCCTCAAAGCACTCCTAAGCCTCGGAGCCAAGGATGCGACCATCCTGCGTGACGGCGTCGAGCACAAGATTCCGGCAGGCCTGCTTGAAGTGGGCGACGTCTTCGTGGTCCGGCCCGGCGAGAAGATCGCCACCGATGGCGTGGTCCTTCACGGCGCGTCCGCCGTCGATGCCTCCCTCATAACGGGTGAGTCCGTGCCCGTGGAAGTTGGACCGGACAGCCCGGTCACGGGCGCAACCATCAACACTTCGGGCCGGCTGCTGGTGCGCGCAACGCGGGTCGGTTCGGACACCACACTGGCTCAAATCGGACGGCTGGTCAGCCAGGCACAGACAGGGAAGGCTCCCATCGCTAGGCTCGCCGACCGCATCAGTGCCGTCTTCGTGCCCGTGGTGCTGGTCATCGCGCTCCTCACCTTCGTCACCTGGCTGGTCGTTACCGGCGACCTCAACGCATCCTTCACCGCCGGTGTTGCCGTGCTGGTGATCGCCTGCCCCTGCGCCCTTGGCCTGGCCACCCCCGTAGGGTTGCTCACCGGGACCGGTCGCGGAGCCCAGCTGGGCATCCTGATCAAGGGCCCTCAGGTCCTCGAGGATACCCGCACCGTGGACACCATCCTGCTGGACAAGACCGGCACAGTGACTACTGGGAAGCTTGCCGTGACACGTCCCGTCTCTGTCTCTGAGCTGTCGGAAGACATCCTGTTGGTGCTGGCGGGGTCCGTCGAATCGGCGTCAGAACATCCGATTGCGCACGCAATCGCCGCCGCAGCCAAGGGCGTAATGCCCGACGCCGGCGCGCTGCCCGCCGTCGAGGACTTCCGTTCCGCTCCCGGAGGCGGAGTTCGCGGCAAGGTTGCGTTGGACGGCGCTGTGCGCACTGTTGTGGTCGGGCGGCAGGGTTGGCTTGAAGAAAACGGAATCATGCCGGCTGCCGACCAGCAGAAGGCTTTCGACTCAGAGGAAGCGGCCGGCGCCACCGCTATCTGGGTAGCCGTGGACGGCGAAGCAGCGGGGATCGTGAGCCTCCGGGATACCCTCAAACCTGATTCCGCCGCCGCCATCGCCGCACTCAAGGAGCTTGGCATTCGTCCCATGCTGCTGACTGGCGATAATGCCGCCGTTGCCGCCCAAGTAGCGGCCGCCGTCGGAATTCCTGCAGGCGACGTGTTCGCGGGAGTCCTGCCGGAAGGGAAAGTGGAAGCGGTTCGGAAGCTCCAGGCTCAAGGTGCCACCGTGGCCATGGCGGGCGACGGCGTCAATGATGCTGCCGCCCTGGCCCAGGCGGATCTGGGGATCGCGATGGGCTCGGGCACGGACGTGGCTATAGAGGCGTCGGATCTGACCGTCATGGGCAGCGAACTCCGGCAATTGGTGCAAGCCATCCGGCTGTCACGGAAGACCCTAGCCACCATCAAGATGAACCTGTTCTGGGCCTTCTTCTACAACGCAATCGGCATCCCCATCGCAGCCCTGGGCCTGCTCAACCCCATGATTGCAGGCGCGGCGATGGCGGCGAGCTCGGTGCTGGTAGTCGCAAACTCGCTGCGGCTGCGGGCGTTCGGGAAGTGAATCCCCCACCCAACTGAATCGCACTTGTTGTCGTTATCCGGCCTGAAAACGACAACAACTGCCAGTTACTTGGGCCTACGCGGTACCAAACCGGACAGCCGCCCGGGCCTTGGCCTTGGCGGCTTCTTCGTCCCTGTTTCGGGCAGGTGCGTGGGAGGTCAGGTGGTCCAGGAGGTGCTGGGTGATGTGGGCTATCTCGTGGACAGCCTCCTCGAAGATCTCCTCGTTCGCCTTCGAGGGCTTGGTGCTGCCGCTGATCTTGCGCACGTATTGCAGGGCGGCAGCCTCCACCTCAGCGGACGTGGCGCGCGGCTCGAAATTATGCAAGGTTCGGATATTGCGGCACATGTTAATCACTCTAGGACGAGCGCCCCTACCCGTCGACGGTATAGGGCCGGCCTGGGCGTCGGATTCTGCCGGATCATTCGCCTTCGCACACGAGCCCGGTCCGGAACGGCGGGACCAGACCGGGCCATGGAAGGTTTAATCGAGCAGAATCAGGCGCCCGTCCGGAAGGCGGACAGCGGATGGGGAGTCCTGCATGGGGAGGCGTGCCCATCGACGGTCTGTCGATCGCAGGGATAGCTTGGTGTCACTGGAACTTCCGGATGAGCCGGAGGCCGCTGGGGATGCCGAAGGGTTCGGGTCCGTGACAATCGAAGGAGTTATCTGATGGCTATTTGGGGTGCAGACATTGCGCAGCTGAAGAACCTGGGCACCAAGCTGCAGGCCGGTTCGAACGAGATCGAGAACCAGCGCAACACGCTGAACAAAGTCCTGGCCGCCACGGACTGGAAGGGTCCGGACGCTGACAAGTTCCGCAACGAGTGGCAGGGCCAGCACATGACGGCGCTGAACAAGGTGGCCCAGGCCCTCCAGGAAGCCGGAAAGCGCGCCACGCAGAACGCTGCCGAGCAGGAGCAGGCCTCCCGCTAAAGCGAGTGACTCAAACAGGACGAGGGACCGGGCGCATGCGCCCGGTCCCTTCCTTATGTCCCCCGCGAGACACTTATGCCCCAAAAAGCCGGCCCAGTCCGGCTTGCGAGAGGTATGGCAGCCCGATCCGAGGATCGGGCCCACGTCACGCCACACACCCACCCAGGGCGATAGTGCCGTCGATGGCTTGGATCTGCTTCTGGACCGTTCCGAGCTGCTCCTGAAGGGTCAGGACTGTGGCTTTCTGCGCAGTGATGGCATCCTTGTTGGCATTCTTCTGCCCCCCAAGGCCGCGTAGAGTGATTTGTGCCGCTGTGAGCTGCGCATCCAGTGAGGCTACCTGCGCCTGCAGGCTGCTCAAGGCGGCTTCCGCTGCGCTGATATCGCCATTCAGCTTATCCAGTTGATCCTTCAGCGGGGCAACCCTGCCCTGGAGGGAAAGGACCTCGGCTTCCTTGGCCGCAATTTGGGCGTTGAGCCCCGTTAGCGTGGCCACGAGGGAGTCCATCTCCGCGTTCAAGGCGACTATCTCAGCCTTCTTGGTGGCCACTGCATTATCTGCCGCGGCCAGTGCATCCTGGAGGGCAGGGAGTTCGGCCTTGAACGCCGCGATCTCCGCCTTCTTGGCCTCAACGTCCTGATTGGCTCCGGCCAGCTTCGCTTCCGCGCCAACCAATTCGCTGCGCAACCCGTCCAGTGCCAGCTTCTGGGCGGAGATGGCGGCTTCAGCTTCAGCAACTCCTTGGGTGAGGCCAGGAAGGGCTGCTTCAAGATCCGCGACCACCTTTGCCTGTGCCGAGACGGCATCCTGCGCGGAAACGACATTGGCCTGCAGTCCGGGAAGCTGACTGTGGAGGTCCGACAACTCGCCTTGCTTCGCCGTAACAGCGGCGTTCGCGTCAGCCACCGCAGATTGGAGCGCTGGAAGTTGCCCCTGCAGGCCTATGATTTCGCTTTCTTTGGTGGCGACGGCGGCATTGGCCTCTGTCAGTGCAGCTTGCAGCGGCGCGGCCTGCTGTTGCAGGGCGCTGCTTTGCTGCTGCTTGGCAAGGAGTTGGGAGTTGAGGGTATTAACTTGGCCTTGGAGCGTCGTCAGTTGACCAGAGAGCCCTTCGATTTGAGCGTTCTTGTCCGTGATCTGCGTGTTCACTCCATTAAGTACAAGCTGCTTGGCGTCCCGCTCCTCGATTAGGTCCCGCTTCTTGTTCGAATTGCCCTTAATTCCGTCAATGCTTGTGGTCAATGCGTCAATCTGGGCCACCAGCATTGCCTTTTGCCTTTCCAACGCCGCGAGTTCTGTCTGCGCCGTCTGAAGCTGTTCCTGCTTCACCCTAATCTTCGAGTTCAAACCAGAGATCGTGGATTCCAGTCCGGCGATGCCCCGAGCAAGTTCATCAATCGCCGCCGCATTTGCAGCAACGGCGTCGGCTGCCTTCGCGGCGGCGGCTTGAAGTACCAGGAGCTCTGCCTGGGCTTGCGTGACCTGCGAGGTCTTGGCGGCCAAGGCTCCCGCCGCATCGTCCGCGGCGATCTGCAGGGCGGCCAGCTCGCCCTGGGCCTTAGCTACCTCGCCTTCCTTGGCAGTCAGGTCAGCAACCGCCTGATCAGCCGCGCCCTCCAGTCTGGCAAGAGTGGCCTTTGCATTACGTACGGCTGCCACCTGGGCATCGAGCACCGCTTTCGCCGTGTTCCCTTCGGCAGTGAGGCGCACAAGCTCCGTCTCCGCGTCATTCACGGCCTTTGTGGCAGCGACCACTGCCGCAGCGGCAGCAGCGGCCACTCCCTCAAGCGTCGAAAGTTCACCTTCGGCTGCCGCGATCTGGCCATTCTTGGCTGTCAGCGCGTCAGCTGCAGTTTTCGCAACAGCGTCCAACCCCGCCAACTCTGTCTCAGCAGCACCGATGCGTCCCTCGAGTGCGGCAATGTCGCCCTGTACGCCGTCAGCTTCTGCTTTGAGTTGGGCAGCCGTAGTCTGTGCCGTGGCGAGCTCAGCCAGCAGCGGCGTGAGCTTGCTTTGGACGCCGTCGCGCTCAGCCTGCAGATTGGCCAGCTGGGCGGCTGTGGCAGCAGCCTCGGATTCAGTAGAGGCCTTCAAGGCCTCAAGCGCTGCAAGGGACTTGCTCGTCGTCGCGAGGTCGCTGGTGAGCTGCAACTCTTCCGCGTCAAGGGCGGCAATTGCCGTGTCTGCCGAGGCGATTTCGACCTGCAACGAGGCCGCACTTGCCTCCAGTGCCGATTTCTCGGCCTGGAGCTTCGCGATGAGCTCGGCGTTCTTCCGGGCGGCTGCCTTGAGAAGGTTCTCCTGGACAGTGCCCCGGTGTGCAGTTTGGCTCACCACCCCGGTGCAGATTCCCGACGCCGTTGGAGTGGGCGCGGCCATAGCCGGCGGAGTGAACACCAGCATTCCGGTAATGATGCCAGGAACGACGACGGCGCCGGCCAGCCGACGTGTCAGTCGCCACGGCCTGTCGCCGGACGGTGGCAGGGCAGAAGAAAGTAGTGCGTTGCGCATTGAGACCCCCAGTAATGAGATGCGTAACAGCAGTCGCCGTCGACCGCCGCGGAAATCAAACGTACTGGGAGTGGCATACCGTGGGCACGAGTAGTTCGTACTCTATTTTCGGCGGTGACTACTCGTCTTTTGGCGAAAGATTCCGCCCAAGCTACTTGGATTGTTGCCCGAAGCCGCTGCCAACGTGGCCCCAAATCCTGCCGTTGGCGTACCACCGAGCGGAATGGAGTACAGCTATGTGGGCTGCGTGTGTGCAGGCGGAAGGTCCGGATTCATGGGTTCAAGCCGGGGGTCTTCGGCCGTCCAGACCTGGATGATGGCCCAGACCACCGCCGCCAGTGGAACGGAGAGGACCGCCCCCACAATGCCGGCAAGGATGGTTCCGGCCGTCAGTGCCATGAGGATCACCAGGGCATGGAGCTGGAGGGACTTCCCCATGACAACTGGTTGCAGGAGGTCGCCTTCCAGCTGGTTCACAGCAATCACCACGATGACGACGATCAGCGCAACAACGGGCCCCTTGGCTACGAGGGCGACCAGCGCAGCCAGGATGCCTGCCACAGTGGCCCCCACCAAGGGAATATACGCGCCGAGGAATACGATCATGGCCAGCGGAAAGGCCAGTGGAACCTGCAAGATCAGCAAGGCAGCACCGATGGCCACGGTATCGACCAAGGCAACGATGGTGGTGCCGCGTACGTACCCGCCCAGCACTTCCATTGTCCGGGTCCCCACCCGCCGCAGCTTGAGCTCTTTGGCTCCGCTGAAGGGCCTCAGCAGGAAATTCCAGATCTTGGCGCCGTCCTTGAGCAAAAAGAATAGGATGACGGCCATGAGGCTGGCGCCGGCCAGGAATTCCGTGGCCAGGGACAGTCCGGACAATGCGCCGGAGCGGGCCTGGGAGCTTGTGGCGAAGTCGATAACGCCCTGCCGGGCCTGGTTGAGCTGCTCCTGGTCGATAGGGAACGGCCCTGTCAGGAGGAAGGACTGCAGCTCGTCCAGGCCTTCGGATGCCTGCGCTACAAGCTCGTCCCACTGGTTGCGCACGGACATCACGATCACGGTCACCGCAAGGGCAAGGAGCGCGAGGATGCTTAGGAAGGCCACGCCGGTGGCGAGCGCGCCGGGTACGCCGCGACGCCTCAACAGGTTCACGAATGGGCCGATGGCCGCGGCCAGGATCAGGGCAATGAGCACTGGAATCACCAGCAGCCGGATCTGGAGGAGTCCGTAAACCGCCACGCTGGCGAGGGCAAGAATCAGCAGGACCTGGGCGCATCTGATGGATGTTCGGCCAAGGCCCGTGGCCCACAAGTTTGGTGGTGGCGTGGCCATATTGGGTGGAGCTGTTGTGCCCGGGGTTGTGCTGCGGTCGGTCGCCGGGATGGGGGCCGCTGGAGGAGTCGACGGCCTGGATTCAAAGAATTCCAGGGCCCGGGAAATTATGGACTTTTTGGCCATCCGTGCACTCCTTCGCTCACGCGGCAAGGTCCCGAACACGCTGCGGCAGACTGCGTTACCGCTTGCTGCGAGTCTATCCGGGACTCATCGCCACCGCGTAGACGTGGCTCGGCTAGGGAACGGGCTCGACGTCGTTCGCGTGGTCCAGCTCGGCACTCACACCAGAGCCCGTGCCCTGCGGCCCGGACACGGCGGCGGGAACACCGCCGTCGGGCATCTTTGCGAGCACCACCTCGGTGCGCGCCGCGCGCAGCTCATCTACACGGACCAGCACGACGCCGGCGACGATCAGCACGCCGCCAAGGAGCTGTATGGTCCCCGGAAGCTCACCGAGCAGCAGCCATGCCCAGACGACGGCGAACAACACCTCGGTAAGCGACACGAAGGAAGCCACCTTTGAACCGAGGGCGCGGGCGGCCATGACCCCTGCCACATAGGAAAGGACGGTGGACATGATCACCAGGCCCGCGAGGGAAACCCACCACGGTGCCACCCACGGTCCTAGCCTGGCGTCCGCGACCGTAAAGGCCATCGGCAACAGTCCTGTCACAGCCACGAGCCACATCACCGCAGCCCCCACCATCAATCCGCAGGACGCGAGCACGATTGGCGGCAGGGTGTCGTTCTCTTTGGCTGTAATAAAGAAGTAGATGGCCAGGCAGACAGCGGCCGCCATACCCCATAAGACGCCGATGAAGTCCACCTTCACGGAACCAGTGAGGTCCAGTACCAGCACAAGGCCGCCGAGGGAGAGCAGGGTACCCGCGATAGTCAGTATCCGGGGCCGGCGCCTGCTTGCCAGCCAGAGCCACAGCACAATCAGCACGGGGGCGAGATATTCGAGCAGGAGTGCCACACCCACGGAAAGCCGGGCGACGGCGTTGAAGAAGAAGAGCTGGCAGGCCGCTACGCCGATCAGTCCGAATAGCGCGATGGTCAGCCAGTTGTCCTTGAGCTGGTGCCACCTGCCTCGAAGTGCGAGGACTGCAGGGATGGCCAGAATCAGGGCTGCGCCAGTCAGGCGGGCCGCCACCGCGGAACCGGGAGTCCAGCCCGCCTCCAGCAGGGCCTTCCCAAAGGACCCGGACATACCAAACACGGCCGAAGAGAAAAGGGCGATGCCCAATCCCGAACCCAAGAATCCTGCCGTCCCAGCGGGCCTCGTTGCAGCTGACACAGCAGCCTCCTGTCAGGAGTAAAGTTGCGTAATGGTCCTGACAGTACTCCCCAATCCCGTAAGGAGTCAAAGTGCTCTTTGCCCCTGACACTGAGGTGGCCCTCCGCACCGTGGTCAACCTGATCAACACGGCTGCCAATGGCAGCGATACCCTGACCACCCTGGATCAGCTGGACGCCTTCCTGGAGGCCGAACAGTTCTCCGGTTCGCGCACGCGCACAGAGGCGGAATTGGACAGCATCAGGAAGCTCCGTAGCGAGTTGGCCGCCGTGTGGCTGGCCGATGAGGGAACTGCGGCAATGGCGGTCAACCGGCTGCTGGCGGAGGCCCATGCACTCCCCCAACTCGTGAAGCATGATCAATGGGACTGGCACCTGCATGCCACGCCGCCCGAGGCGCCGCTGGTGGATCGCATGGGAACGGAAGCGGCCATGGCCATCGTGGACGTGATCCGCAGCAAAGAACTCGAGCGGCTCCGTGTATGCGACGCCGAGGACTGCGACGCCGCTGTCCTGGACCTCAGCCGGAACCGCTCCAAGCGCTACTGCGATACCGGCAACTGCGCCAACAGGGCTCACGTGGCCGCCTACCGCGCACGGAAAGCGGCAGGCGAACTCGCGAGCTAAGCTGCCGACCGAAACCCACGAGATTCCTGAAGACCCAGAACCCTAGAGGCTGGGCTCTAGAGGCTGGTCTGGATCCTGCCCACGACTGCCGACGTCGAATGGTCCGGCACGTAGTCCAGGATGGCCACCCGGCCGCCGCACTCCTCTACGACGGGTGCCTCTGCCAGGCTTCCGGCGTCGTAGTCCCCGCCCTTGGCATAGACATCCGGCCGCAGCGACTCGATCAAGGGAATGGGCGTGTCCGAGTCGAACACCGTCACGTAGTCCACACAGCCCAGGGATGCGAGCAATGCTGTGCGATCGGTGACGGGATTGATTGGCCGTCCAGGACCTTTGAGCCTGCGCGTGGAGTCATCGCCGTTCACTGCCACCACCAGGATGTCGCCCAGGCCCTTTGCCTGGTTGAGGTAGCTCGTGTGGCCGCGGTGGAGGACATCGAAGACGCCGTTGGTCAGCACGATTCTGAGTCCCTGCCTGCGCGCCTCGGCAACCTCCCTGAGCAGCCGAGCGGAGTCAACCACCTTCCGGGGAGTGTCACCGAGATGCTCGGCGAGGTCGGCCGTCGAACATACCGCGGTTCCCGGGCGGTGGACCGCTACGTCGGCCGCCATCTGGGCAAGGTCCGCGCAGAGCGGCAACGGCAGGCCGCTAGCGCGGGCTACCGTGAGTGCTGCCACGAAGGTGTCCCCTCCGCCGCTGGCCTGCTTGTTCGGCACCGGGTGGGCCCATGTTCGGTGGCTCTGGCCCACGCGGTGGCTCAGGTCTGTCCGGCTCAAACCATTTTGAGCGTCAGAACCTTCACCGCCCTCAACCAGCACGGTCCCGTCCCTGTCCAGGGTCACCACGAGGTTCCTCGCGCCAGTGCGGGCAAGGATTTTTGGGGCAACGGCCAGCACCCATTCGTCGCGACGGTAAGGGTCGACGGCGGGGACGCCCGCCAATCCGGCAGCCTCGCTGGCATTGGGAGTGATCAGGTCCGGTTCCAGCGCTGCCCAACGGGAGGCGTCATGGGCGTCAACCACGTAGAACGGCTGGTGTGGAGCCCACCCCCGGAGCTCCCCCGCCAACCAGAGGGGAAGCAGTTCCTGGCCGTAATCACACACGATCACTGCATCGGCGCCGGCCACTGCCTGGCGGACGACGGCGGCGAGTCGCTCCTGGGCTTCGGCGACCTTCGCCGCAGCCGCGCCGCCCGCCTGGCCGCGCTGGCCGTCGTCGAACCTTAACAGCAGCTGTTCGTCACTCGTCAGGCGGGTCTTGGTTTCGGTCCGACCGCCGGACATGGCCAGGACACCACGCGTGTCCACTCCAGCCTGGGCGAGGAGGTTGCGAAGCAGCCGGCCGTCGTGGTCGTCTCCGACAAGCCCGAACAGCGAAACCTCAGCGCCCATGGCCGCAAGGTTCACAGCCGTGTTTGCGCCGCCGCCGGGGCTGTACTCACGCGACCTGACATCGAAAACTGGAACAGGAGCTTCCCGGCAGAGGCGATCGATGCTGCCGGACCACCAGCCGTCCAGGATCAGTTCCCCCAGAACCACTATGCGCGGCCGGCAGTCGGCGATATCCCCGGGGAGCAGCGGATCCAGGGATCGTCTCTCCTGAATCCGCCGGCGGGCATCAAGGCCCGTCACCTCAAGGGCGTCCATGGATGGCAGCCTCCTCTCGTGCTGCTTGAGCGCGGGTTGCGCTGTTTACTGCTCCGAACATTGCTAGCTCCGCCTCGCCCGCCCCTGAACGGCGTGGTGTCCGCCGGGGCCGGTGGACCAAATGCCCATTGTCCGCCGCTCTTTGGGACAGGGAAAATGAACGGTATCGCCGTGGTGATGCTTGCTGTGCGGGCGGCGTTTCATCGGAAACTGCGTACGGGGGCCTCTCACGGTTACTCCAAGGATTCCAGCCCCGTCACGGCCACGAGTCTTCGGCACTCGGGCACACCAGCAGTTCCCTGATCTCACAGCCCTTGGGTTGCCCGAGGGCAAAAATCACGGAATCAGCGACCCGTGCGGGGTCATTGAGGAGGCTGGGGTCGGCCGGCTTGTACTTCTCCTCGCGACTGTCGAAGAAGGCTGTGTTCATGCCGCCGGGAATGAGCGTGGTAACTCCGATTTCCCCCCGAGTTTCCGCCGCGAGCGCCCTGCTGAAACCGATCACGCCGAACTTGGAGGCACAGTAGGCCGTGGCTTCCGGCAGCGCCCGGAGCCCGAGCGTGGACGCCACAGTGACCACCCTCCCGTTCGGCGCTTCCTTAAGCCAGGGCATTGCTGCGCGGATGACGGCGGCCGTACCCAGCAGGTTCACTCCGATGACCTTGTTCCAGTCGTCGGCCGCCACTTGGTCCAGCCGGCCGCACCGGTCGATGCCAGCCGCCGTCACGACGGCGTCGATGCCGCCGAAAACCTCGGCAGCCGCCGCGATGACGTCGGGTACTGCCTGGCTGTCGGAGACGTCCAGTGCAAAGCCTGCTGTCCGCTCGGCGTCCAAGCCAGGGCTGTTCCGGGCGGGTTCGCCGCCCGAGAGGCCAGCGGATGCGCCCGCCGGGGCGCCGCCCTCGGAGGCATGACCGGCAAAGGCCCCCACCGCCGTCGGAATGCGGGATGTTTCGTTCGCTACGGAGAGGTCCAGCACCACAGCGTTTCCGCCAGCGGCGAGAACGCCCTGCACGACGGCGGCGCCAAGCCCGGAGGCGCCTCCCGTCACAAGAACTGTCTTTCCGGCGAGGTTTCCTTGGGTTTCGGGGTTCATGTGTGTCCTTCCTGTTTCCGTTGGTATTGGACGTCTTTGCAGCCAGTGTCCTAGCCGATCTTTTCCAGGACGGCGGCCAGTTTGGTGGTGGACCGTGCCGGGTGGTGGGGCAAGGTGATGGTCCGGCCGCCCCACTGCTCCAGCAGCTCCGATTCCGGTAGCCGGGTGCCGGCGTAGTCTCCACCCTTGATCCAAAGGTGCGGCCTGAGTTCGGCCAGGATCCGCTCCGGCGTATCCTCGTCAAACACCGCGACGGCGTCGACGCACTTCAGCGCCATGAGCAGTTCAACCCTGTCATTCAGTGAGATCACCGGCCGGTCAGGGCCCTTTAGCCGCCGGACCGAATCATCGGAGTTCAGGCAAACGATCAGGCAGTCGCCCAGCTTCCTGGCCGCTTCGAGCGTGCGGACATGCCCTGCGTGGACCAGGTCGAAGCAGCCGCCCGTCGCCACTACCGTCCCCTGCTGCGCCCGAACCCTTCGCGCCAGGTCCGCGGCCGACAGCCCGAATTCATCGCTCATAGCCTCCGGCTCCTCCGGATAGCTGCTGTGGGCTACACCCCCGAGGCTCAGGAAGTGCGCGGCTTCCTCCACCGCAGCCTGCACGGCCGCCGGGAGCGCTTCATGGGCGGCGAGCCTGAGTGCCAGCGAAGCCGCAAACCTGTCGCCGGCTCCGCAGGGGTCGTCCACCACCGTGCGTGGGGCCGGGAGCACCTGCGGAACGCTCGGGGAACCGGCGGGCAGGCCCTGTGCAGGCTGCTCAAGCAGCAGTGCGCCCATTCCGCCCAGGGTGACCACCACGGAACTACTGACCCAACGCTCCATGAGCCGCTCAGCCGCGGCGGCCGCCGACGTCGTGCCTCTAGCGGGGATCCCGCTGAACTTTGCGGCTTCCGAGGCATTGGGGGTTACCGCCGCGACCCCCGGAACCGGAGTAGTGCCGGACGGGTGCGGATCCCAGACAATAGGAATCCGGGGCGCCAGCTGCTCCAGCCGTGAACGCAGGAGCGCATTGCGGGTGATCCCCCGCCCGTAGTCGGCCACCACGATCGCATCAACGCTGTCCAGCGAATAGAGCATTTCCTCGGAGAACTCCGGCACGGGGACAATCCGGCACCCCGTATCGATCCTCACGACTGCCTGCCCCGATGCGCGGACCCTGGTCTTGACCGGGGTGGGCCCAAGGAGCGGCGCCGCCGTGATGGACACGCCTGCTAGGGCGGCCCGGATTTTGCCGGCCCATTCATCCGTGGAAAGGGCCGTGATGAGTTGGACCTCTTCGCCGTCCTCGGCCAGCATGGACGCCACCAGTCCGGCACCCCCGGGGCGGTGAACTGTTTCCTGGACGTCCACTACCGGCACCGGCGCATCCGGTGACAGCCGGTCGGCGTCGCCGAACATATCAACGTCGAGCAGGACATCCCCTACAACTGCGATTTTCATGGCTTTCCTGCCAGCCTTTCCACTGCAGCGTCGAAGCATTCACAGAGCGCGTGAAGGGCGATCAGGTGCGCCTCCTGGACGTTCGGGGACGGCGCATTGATACAGATCACGTCATCGACGACGGCGGCGAGCGGGTTGGGTGCCGCCCCCGTCAGTGCCCAACTGGTAGCCCCGGCCTCCCGAGCGGCCTTCGCGGCTTCGAGGAGGTTGGGGCTCCGTCCGCTGGTTGTCAGCAGCAGGAGGATGTCTCCCTCGCGGATATGCCCTGTGACCTGGCGGGCGAAGACGTTGTCATAGCCGTAATCGTTGCCGATCGCAGTGATGGCCGAAGAGTCACCGTGCAGAGCGATAGCGGAAAACGGACGCCTCTCCCCGGCATAGCGACCCAGCAGTTCCGCCGTGAAATGTTGGACTTCGGCTGCGGATCCGCCGTTGCCCGCCGCCAGGATGCGATGTCCATCAATGAGGCGGCGGGCCAGTTCATCCCCCCAATTTGCAAGCCTTGATGACTCCCGGCGCAGTGAGGCGACGGCCGGAGCTACCTGGAAGAGGTGCTCGAGGACGATATCCACTCCGTAGGGAGCCTCGGTTGCGGGGGCGCGCCGGCCCCGGTACGGCCTCCTGTCAATGGTCCTCATTGCGCCCAGCTCCTTCCAAAGCCGCTGCCGTCTGAGCGCACCACGCGCCTTCGCACCGCTTCCAAGGCTTCGGTGCGCTTGCTTTCCCGGCCCATCATCAGCTCATAAATGCGTTCGGTATCCGCCGCGATGCGCTCCCAGGTGTAGCGGCTGCGCACTCGGCTTACCCCTGCCCTGCCGAACGACCTAAGGATGTTAGGTTGCGGAAGAAGCTCTGCCAGGGCTTGCGCCAGCGCATCGGGGTCCTTGGGTGGAACATGCAGCCCGGTGACTCCGTCAGTCACGGTGTCGACCAGCCCGCCCACGGCGGAGGCGATAACGGGAATCCCGCAGCCCATGGCTTCCAAGGGCACAATCCCGAACGGCTCATACCAGGGTGTGCAGACCACGACGTCGGCGCTCCTCAGCACCGCGGGCATGCGTTCCCGTGGAACCTGGCCTATGAACTTGACGTGGGACGAGACGCCGACGTCGGAAGCCAGGCTGCTTAGGCGCCTGACCTCGGCATCGTCGCCGAGTGCTTCGGCTCCTGAGCCTCCGCCCACCACCCACAATTCGGTGTCGGCGACGCCCAGCTCCTTCAGGGTTGCAAGGGCCTGAATGATGGTGTCCATGCCCTTCCGGGGAACCAGGCGTCCCACAGTGACGATCCGATACCGTGACGTCCTTGTCTCGGCGCGACCCCTGGGCGTGAACATCCCGGTATCGACCCCGCACGGGACGATTGAGATGCGGGAACGGTCGACGCCGAGGCTCTTTAGCTCGAAGGCCTCGTCCGTGCAGGTGGCAATGACCCGGTCCGCTGCCCGCCCTACCCAGGGCTCCATCCATTCCCGTTCCTCGGGGCTGGTGTCCTTGATTCCCTGATGCCGCCGCTTCACGCTCCCCAGGGCGTGGAACGTTTGCGCCATTCGCGGCGGTTCTGCTAGGTCCAGGGATAACTGCTGGACAGCGTCAATACTTGCGACGCCGGACATCCAGAAATGCCCGTGCACCACGTCCGGGGCGTCATGTCTCCAGGATGCGGTGATGCCGTCGGCCAGCGCGGGAATGAAGGGGAGGAGCTCGTCCTTCGGGATGAGCTCGGGAGGACCGGCCGATATATTGACGATGTCGTAGCCTTCCGCCACCGTGACCCGCTCCGGGAGCTCCCGGTCATCCTTCCGGGTGTAGACGGCTACCTCGTGTCCCCGTGCCGCGAGCGCCTTGGCCAGTTCGGCCACATGGACATTCTGGCCGCCGGCATCCACACCTCCGATCGCCGCCAGTGGACTGGCGTGTTCCGAAACCATGGAAATCTTCATTCTGCTCTCCCTTCACGTGCCGCTACACCTCAGGTCACTGCCCCAACATCAGGTCCCATCGATGCAGGAACTGCTCCAGTCCGTACTTCTCCAAGGCGACACTGCGTGCGGCCCGTCCACAGTCAGCAGCCAGGTCCGGATCGGCGATGAACCGTCCGGCCGCTGCTGTGAGTTCCCCCAAATCATTGGAGACAACGCCCGCCTCCGGCGGCACCGCCCGGCCGGCCTCGGTGGCGGCCACCACCACCACCGGCATCGCCAGGAACATGGCCTCCAGCAGCGACAATCCCAGCGATGTCCACCTTGCCGTGTGGATGTATGCCCTGTTGGCAGCGAGCTGCTTGTGCACGTCCGCGGTGGGCAGGTCGCCCTTCCAGGTCAGCCTGCCCGCGGGGAGTCCCAGCTTTTCCTGGACGCCGGCGCCATCGATTCCAAAGAGCTCCAGCGGAGCAACCCCGGCAAAGTCCGGCAGGAGGTCGGTGCCCGTGATGCGCCAGCGGCGCAGGGGTTCGTTGATCATGGCGCCCAACGAGTCCTGGTCCCCCGTGTAGAGGGGACCGGGGTCCGGGATACCGTGGTCGATCACTGTTGTCCGGGCGCGGCCGTTGTCCCAAAAGAGCCTGTTGAAGTGCGTGACATGGACTATGGGGATCTCCCGCTGGTCCGCCAAGGGATGAAGGGTGTTCACGGCATCCGGTTTTGGCGTGTTGTGTTCAAGGTAGAAGGCGGCCACGTCCCGTCCCGGTCGCCTGTGCATCAGTTTCGCGACTGCTCCGACTTCCTCGGGGCGTTGCAGGATCACTGCGTCCACCTCAGCGTCGGAGAGTTTGTTGAGCGGGATATCGCGAACACTGTCCGGCCAGTTCCGTCCGGCCCTGCCCAACCCCCAAGGTCCGCCTTCGGGTGTGACGGGAAGCAGGTATTCGTGTTGTCCGCGCACAAACGCGTCGGTCCAGCCGCCGTGGACATGCCAAAGGAGGATTCTCATGTGATCGCCCCCGTTCGTCGTCCGGCAGCCGCAGCCACAGCGGTTTCAGCCAGGGTGCGGCCGGTCGCTGCGGCGAGCCGATAGACGGCGTCCACCACGTCTCCGGGAGTCACCGAGCTGAGGCAGGGATGCCCGGGTACGGGGCATTCCCGGGCGCGCGTCATGGCACAGGTAGCCGATTGATCCCCAAGCAGTTCGAGGGCAACGCCGTAGGGTGCCCAGCTTTCGGCCGCGGTTACCGGAGAGAACAGGCAGACCACCGGGGTCTGCAGGGCGGCAGCCAGATGGGCGGGGCCCGTGTTTCCGGTGATGAGTACCGAGGCGCCCGCGATTATGTGGACAAGGCCGGCGACGTCGGTTGTCCCGGCCAGATTCCGGGCAAGTCCCCCGCCGGAGACGAACGAGCACAATTCGGCTTCCTCCGCTCCGCCCGTCACGAAAACCTCATGGCCGGCGTCGACCAACTGCCGGACACACTCGGCATAATGGCTCGCGGGCCAGGTCCTGGCGGGTGCGTCGGCGCCCGGGTGAACCACGATGTACCCGCCCGGGACTGTTCCTTCGGGCGTTGTCCCTGGGACTATTTCAGTCCTGGCGGGCAAGCGAACCGCGAGCTTGCCGTCGTCGTCGTCGGGCAGTTCAAAGCCCGCCGCGCGGACAACTGCAAGGTTCCGTTCCGGCTCGGGAATCAACCCGGGAACGTCGACGTCCGGTCGCACCCGGACGTCCAGGAGCGTGCCGGGATAGTCCTCCGAGATTGCCGCGATGTGGCGTACGCCCGCCAGGCGGAGCACCAAGGCGGTGGGCAGGGACGACTGATGGAAGGAAGTCAGGATAACTGCCCGCGCGGGTGCGGGGTCCAGGAGCTGCAGCAGCTCAGCCACCATAGCCCAGGTGGCGTCGGGAGCAGGGTTGGCAATCCACGGGCAGTCCCACACGAGCACCCTGTCCACTCCTGGAAGAAGCTCGGCCGCTGCTTGTCCCCTGGGTCCGCACAACATGGTCACGCTCCGAGCGCCATATGCCACGGCGCGGACGGCGGGCCCGGTCATCAGCATGTCGCCCATGCTGTCCAAGCGGACGATCAGGACGTCTTCGCGGGAGTTCCGATTGGGGCTCTCTTTTCCCAGGTGGTCTTTGCTCAGGATGTCTTTCCTCAAGGTGCCACCCGCTTGCGGCCCGCGTCCTGGAATTCCCGCCCTTCGGAATCCGGCGCGGGGTGCTGGTACTCCCCCAATAGCAGTGCCAGCACCTCGTGAAGATCGGTGGCAACCTCCTCCGCGGACTCCGCTTCCTCCCGGAGGGTTTCCGCCGTAGGGACAAGGATGCCTCGGGCGCCGGCCGCGCGTGCAGCCTCGACGTCGGCTCCTATGTCACCCACCACCGTCACGTCCTTCGGGTTGAGACCAAGGTTGGAGGCGGCATCGAGGATCATCCCCGGCTTGGGCTTCCTGCAGGCGCAGCCATCCTCCTCAATGTGCGGACAGTGCTTCCAGACATCAAAGGGGCCCAGGAGCCGGTCGACACGATCATTGACGGCAGCCACTGCGTCGCGAGTGAGCAGGCCTCGGGCAATTCCCGACTGGTTGCTGACCACTCCGAGCTTGAACCCGTGTGCCCTCAGTGTGGAAACCAGGGCACGGGCACCAGGCATTGGCACCACTCGGTCGGGAAGCCCGTTGTAGGGGACATTCACGATCAGCGTTCCGTCCCTGTCGAACAGAACACCCCGACTTGGTGCCTGCTTGGTTTGCTTCGTCATAGTCTCTCCAGAATCTGAGTCACACCCTGAATATTAAGAAGTATACTTATCTTTTCGAGAAGAAGCTCGAGCCTGTTCTCCGAAGAGCGTGTCCCGGCCCGCGAAAAGGTGGCCTGCGATTCGACGGAAAACCGCGTAATTACTGGGCAAACGACGGGTCTCGGAGGATTTGCGAGAGGAAAAATCCAGCATCACGACCTCCGAGCACAATGAGCTAAAGTGGTCGTGCCAACTGCCTGACACAGTTACAGAGAAGCAGAAGCAAGGAGGAGAAGCAATACTTCTCCTCGATTCCCCCTATCGCCCCAATCGTCCGGGATAGCGGGCATTCCGGCGTCGTTTTGGCTCCGCTGGGGGTCAGCGGGCCGCCGGATCCTCGGGCTCATCGGATGGGAAACCGCCGGAGGAAGTGCCTCCGTGGCCGGGTCCGCCATGACCTGTGCTGGGCTTCCGGGAGCTCAGGTTCACTCCGGAGCCTTTGCCAAGGTGGTCGGCGTTTTCCTTGTGGCTCATGGACAGCATGGCCGCGATCACCAGGCTGACGATGAACGCAATGCCGGCGCCAGTGAACGCGAGGTCGAAGCGCGGTGCGCGGGCGCTTCCTCCAGAAGCAAAAATCAGCACGGCCAAAAATGCCAGTACGCCCCAGAAGGCGGAGAACATGAGCGGGCCCTTCACCGAGGTCCGCAGCTTGCGCGGGGCTCCTGGTTCCTGGTTTGCCACAGTCATTCCTCCAATAGTGGCGGGCCATTCAGGGGTGTCCGCCGTTGAAAAGTTCTACAAGCAGTAGAACGTGCGACTACTAGTTTACGGCCTCGCAGCCGCGACCCGCCCATCATGCCGCAGGGTCAGGCCAGAGAGCATCCAGAGCACCCCGGAAATAATGGCTCCGCCGCCCGCCACCCCAAGCAAGGCATGGGCGCCTAGTCCCACAAAGAACGGAAGCGCCGCAGCGGTTCCGATGCCGATCACGCCCGACACCAGCCAGTCCCTGGCCAGAATATGGCGGCGGCGAGACCTGATTCCCAGCACGAGCTCCCCCACGCCAAGCACAAAAAGGCCAAGGGACGCGGAGGCAGCAACGGCTGCGTCGGACTGGAAAATCAGCGCAGCCACGCCCGCCACCCCCACCACGGCCGGAATCACGACGGCGACGGTCCTGGTGAGGAAAACGGCAGCCGCTGTTCCGAGCAGGTAGAGTCCGACTGCCCAGGCAAGGACCTGCACTGATGGCTGCGCCCAGAAGATGGTCACGGCGCCGAACACTGCGGCGACTGCGGCCCGCAGCAATACCGGTTTCCATAGCCCCGCCTTGGCGGCAGGGACGGGTTCGGGCGCTGGAACGGCGGGGAGAGTCACCCGTCCAGTTTAGTGCGAACCGAGGACCATCCACTTGTCCGTTCGGGCACGAAGGCCCAGCGTGACTCCCCGGGCCAGCATGTACCCCAGCGAGAACGCCACCCAGAGCCACACAAGTCCGGAGACGCCGTCGGGCCTGGTCAGGTGTACCGCAACAAGCAGCGGCAGGTAAACCGCAAGGTTTACGACGCCGGCAATCGCCAGATACTTCCCGTCACCCGCGCCGATCAGCACTCCGTCAAGCACGAAGACGTACCCCGCCAGGGGCTGGCCCACAGCCAACACCCACAGGGCCGGTGTGAGGGCCGACTGGATGCCGGCATCAGACGTGAACAGCAGCCCCGCCCATGGAGCCGCGATAGCCAGCAGCACACCCGTAACGACCCCAAAGCCGGCACCCCAGCGGATCATGATGCGGGTCAGCTCCCTGGCCCGCTGTGCATTGGCGGCGCCCAGCTCTTTGCCGATCAGGGCCTGGGCGGCGATGGCGAGGGCGTCGAGGGCGAAGGCGAGAAGCGAAAAGATGGCCATGGCCAGCTGGTGGGCCGCGAGGTTCACGGCACCCTGGGCAGTGACCACGAGCACCGTGACGAGGATGGCAAGGCGGAGGCTAAGCGTCCGCAGCATCAGCCAGGAGCCCACCTTGGTCATGGAGCGAATGCCGCGCCAGTTCGGGCGGAGCGGGACGCCAAGCCGCCGCGCATTGCGGGCCACCATCACCAGGTACACCGCTGCCATGGCCCACTGCGCAATGCTTGTCCCAATCGCCGAGCCTGCCACGGAGAGGTTCATGCCGTAGACCAGGAACCAGTTCAGGGCGATGTTGAGGGCGAAACCTGCCGTGGCAACCACCAGCGGTGTGCGGGTGTCCTGCAATCCACGCAGCACGCCGGTCCCCGCAAACACCAGCAGCATAGCCTCCAGTCCAGGCATGGACCAGCGAAGGTAGTCGACGGCGAAGGTGCGGACCTCGCCGACGGCGCCGGTGAGGCCCACCAGGGGTTCCGCGGCGGCTGTTCCGGCGAGAGCAAGCGCAACTCCCAGGAGCAGTGCCAGCCAGACGCCGTCGCGCCCTGCCGCCATTGCCTTGGCGAGCTGGCCCTCGCCAATGGCACGTGCGACGGCGGGCGTCGTCGAATAGGCAAGGAAGACCATGAGCCCGACGGCGGTGTGCAGCACTGCGGAGGCGAGTCCGACGCCGGCCAGCTGGGACACGCCAAGGTGACCGACGATAGCCGAATCCGCCAGCAGGAAGAGCGGCTCGGCGATCAGGGCACCGAACGCCGGGACGGCGAGGCGCAGGATCTGCCGGGCGTGACTGCGGGGCGGTCGGAGAGCGGTGGATGGCACGAGTCAAGGGTAGCTGTCAGTTGGATTGGATTGATTGAGTAGGACGTAACACTTGGTTGACACGTCAACAAATTTCAGGGAGAGTTTTAGATGAAGTTTCAACTAAGCGGCACCGGCCGCGGGCTTCCGCAAAGCAATAGCTATTCGAAACGGTGATATTTCCATGAACCAGTCCACCCTGACCAACACAGCCCTTACCCTCCTGCGCGTCATCGTCGGCTTCATCTTCGCCGCACACGGCCTCCAGAAGTTCAATGAATTCACCATCGCCGGCACCCAGGCCGCCTTCACGCAGATGGGAGTGCCCGCCGCACAGCTGGTCGCCCCTGTTGTGGCCACGCTGGAAGTGGTTGGCGGAATCGCCCTTATCGCCGGCGTCCTGGCTCGCGTCTTCGCCGCCCTCCTCGCCCTGGACATGCTGGGCGCGCTCTTCCTGGTGCACGCGTCGGCGGGTGTGTTTGCAGACAAGGGCGGATTCGAGTTCGTCCTGGCCCTCGCCGCAGCCTCCCTGGCCATTGCACTGATCGGCGCAGGCCGCTTCTCCGCAGACGCCGCCCTCTTCGGCCGCAGCAACTCGAAGCTGAGCGTCCTGGCGTAACCAACCCAACTGACTCGCAATTGTTGTCGCCACGAGCCCGAATGGCGACAACAACTGCGAGTCAGATGGGCCATCCTGGCGCTTTTTAGCCGGTCACACCGGTCAGTTCGTTAGGAATATGCTCAAGCTCCGCGGTCTTCGCGACGGCGGCCTTCTTCAGGTCCACCGCGTGGATCTTGCGCGCCTCGGGTTCGGTGACGTACGCAGTCGAGCCCTGCACAAAAAGTGTGGGGCGTGGGTCCTGCCACGTCTCCGACTCCTCCCAGGGAGCCACCACGGGAATCGTGGAAGTCACCGTCCCTGACAAGGGGTCGATCACCCGGAGGGCGCCGTCAGTGCCCAGCACCAGCGCTTCGCCGGCCGGGCCGCGACCCAGGGAGCGGAAGGAATAGCTTGTTCCGAGCTCAACCAGCTGAAGTCCACCGGTGCGTGTATCAACAAGGGAAATCCGCGTAGGCCGCTCAAGTGTCGCTTCCTTGTCCACCTTGTAGTCACCCAGGACTATGGGCGACGCCTCGGAGCCGGCCTGGTTACCCATTCGGCCATAGGCGTCAGGGCTTTTTACTTTGGTGATCACCCCGTCCTTATAGATGAGCATCCCGTTCTCGCAGTCAACTACCACGGCGCCATCAGCGGCAGTGGCTTCGCCGTGGACACCCGGGCAATCCTCGTTACGCAGAAGTTCCTCGCGATCCTGGCCCTTCCCTGGTCCCAGAATTGCAATGCCCGTACGTGCTTCTTCGGTGCCGACGGTGACCAGCAACTTCCCCTCCTCCAACGGCACAGCGACGCCGTGATGCGGCGACGGCGTCGTGTAAACGTCCGTGTCCGGGAGTCCTGATTCCAGGCTTGACGCAAGGTCCTCCGAATTAAAGGACTCCACCTTTCCGGAGCCGTCGCTAAACAAGACGGTGAGGTCCTCATGAACAACGACGTGGCCGGCATGATCTGCCTCGAAGGCCCGATCCGTCAGTTGAGGCTGCGCAGCGTAGTGGTGGCCATGGTCGCCGTGCGCCTCGGTCCAGGAACCGGCGTCGAAGACCCGGAAGGCGTCTCCCGTCGAGACCAGTACGTGCCGGCCATCCCCGGCGGGGTTCAGGCGGTTGAAGCCGGGGAGATCGGCGTCGCCCACCGGCGCCAGCGTCTTGGCGTCGAGGACAACGATGCCGCCGTCGTAGGTGTGCATCAGGCGCTTCGCTGGGGCTGAAACCTCCTTGGCAGCTTTGGCCCTGGACTCCTGGCCGGAATTTTCGCCGGCTGCCTGTGCTGCTGACTGATCGCCGTTGCTGCAACCGGCAAGCACCAGAGTGGCGGCAAGCAGCACGGAAGGAACGACGGCGGCGCGCAGGGCGGGACGGGCGGCGGCAGGCCTGGTGGCCAGGCCGAGAGGGACGGGGGCAAGCCTCAGTGGGGAGAGAGTGATCTTTTGGGTCATCCCTAGATGATATTCATTCTCATTTGCATTTCCAAAGCGTGTCCTCTTGCGCCCGCATGATCTGCGATGCCACGCAAGCATTCCGCGAGAAAATGGCATGTCTGTACGTGGGGTGGGGCACATCCTGACACAAAAGAGAACACTTCAGAACAGAAATTCCTTGACGCTTGAAACGATACACTGATAAACATAGGCGTCATGGAAAGCGGTTACCGAGGGATTGTCCGGTTTGAGGCATCACCTGGGAGGCGGAAATATTACCCCTTCGAGCCGCAGTCTTCGTTCCTGACTGAAACGATACAAAATCGCTATAGCAGTCCCGCAACGATATGCAGTCCGACACTGCGGTTGGGCACAACTACGTGTCATCAAAGGAGATGTTCGTGAAAGAACCCTGTCATCGCGCGGCCAGGACGGGCGCTACCGCCCTGACAGCCGCGGTCGCCTCGGCGGCGATCGCCTTCAGCGGCATGCCGACCGTTCACGCCGAGGCCAGCCTGCCGCCAGCAGGCTCAGGCTTTAGCTTCGACTTCGGACCTGGCGCCACAGCCTCCGGGTACACCCCGGTAGATGCCACAACGGGCTACAACCCCGAGCTAAAGTTCGGATTCACCAATACCGATGTCACTACCGGCGCCGACCGCGGAACATCCGACCCGCTGCGCAGTGACTTCGTGCAGGCCCAGGGCAGCACGTTCCAAGTGGACCTGCCAAATGGCGATTACACCGTAAAGCTGATTGCCGGCGATGCGTCGGAGGCCACGAACATCGCCATCACCGCTGAGAAGATGGCCAAGGTCCAGCTAACGGACAAAGCCGCCGGCCAGTACCTGGAAATGGAATTCCCCATCTCCTTGGTGGACGGCCAGCTCAACCTCGATTTCAGCGGCTCGGCCGCGAAAATCAACTCCCTCGTCATCGCGGCCCGTGCTCCCCGAACAGCAACTGTGGACCCCGGCGTCTACCTGGCCGGTGACTCAACGGTCCAAACCTACGACCCCGGCTTTGCACCGCAGGCAGGCTGGGGCCAGATGATCGACCGCTTTTTTGACGACAACGTGGCCTTCTACAACAAAGCCATCGGCGGCCGCAGCTCCAAGAACTTCATCAGCCAGGGCCGCTTGGACGAAATCCTCCGGGTCATCAATCCGGGCGACTATCTGATGGTCCAGTTCGGGCACAATGACGCGACGACCGGCGTGGACGACCGCTATGCCTCCCCCGCGGACTACAAGGAGTACTTGCGCGTCTACGTCAATGGTGCCCGCCAGCGCGGAGCCATCCCCATCCTGGTGACCCCGGTTGGCCGACGCGACTATGACGAGGCCACCGGCAAGTTCAACGTGAGCTTCCCGGAATATGTCGAGAAGATGAAGGAACTCGCGGCAGAGGAGAACGTCGCCCTCGTGGATCTTTCCGCCCTCAGCCGGGCCTACTTCGACGAAATTGGACCCGAAGCCACCAAGTCCGTCTTCCTGCACGTCGATGCCGGCGTCTACCCCAACCGCCCCAGCGGAACCGTGGACAATACCCACTTCCAGGATTATGGCGCCATTCAGGTAGCCCGGCTCGTGAGCGGTGGCGTGAAGCAACTCAATCTTCCGCTGGCTTCCCGCGTCGAGGAGATCGTCCCGCCGTCGTCCGTTCCGTCCAAGCCGCAAGGCCTGGTGGCGGGCAGCGTCTCCAACGCCGGAGCTTTGCTGAAATGGCAGGCAACCGAGGGTGCGGATATTTACAAGGTCTACCGGAAGCTGGCCTCCGAACCCGACTCGGCCTACAAGCTGGCCACTACTTCCACTGTTCCCACGGCAAACCTCTCCGGACTGGCTGAAGGCACCGCGTACTCCGTACGGCTGACGGCCATGAACGCGAAGGGCGACTCCGAACCGAGCGACGCGCTGCCCGTGACCACGAAGGAAGCCAAGTACCGCTTCGACTTCGGCCCGGTGGGAGCTCCCGTTGAAGCCGGCTACACCGAGGTCAACCGCACCATGGCCTACTCAAAGGATCGCGGTTTCGGCTTCAAGGACCTCTCCGTGCTCAGCGACCGCGACCGCGGCGCCGTCACCACCAACCTGCTCCGCGACTTCGTCCTCAGCGGCTCAAGCTTCGAGTTCCAGCTCGACGTCCCCAACGGAACCTACGCCCTGAAGACCTACCACAGCGACTGGATTGGCTCCACGAGGACCGACGTGGCCGCCGAGGGCAAGGGCTTCGGCCAGGTGACCTCGGGCAGGGCGTCCTCCGCTACGAAGATCATCAACCAGGTCCTCGTCACGGACGGCCAGCTTAACCTCACCATCAGCGGCCCAGGTCAGCGCCTGAACGGCCTCGAAGTCACGCCGCTGCTCATTGGCCCCACCAACCTTCGGACCACGAACGTCGACGCCGCGGCGAGCCCACCCGCCGTCGACCTCGCCTGGGACCCCGTAACGGACGCGGCCAGCTACAAGGTCTTCCGCCAGGCGTCCTATGAGACCGAGCCCCAGCTGGTTGCCGGGAACCTCACGGGAACCAGCTACCAGGACACCACGGCGTTCGCCGGGCTGCCCTACAAGTACCACGTGATCGCCGTCGACAACACGGGACTGGAATCCGTGCCGTCCAATATTTTCGAGGTGTCCCTGACTGATCCGAACACCGCCATTCCGTCCGCCCCGGCCAAGATCGACGTCAAGGGCATTGAGAAGACCAGCGTCAGCCTGAAGTGGCAGAAGGTTACCGGAGCCACCGCTTACCACATCTACCGCTCGACGTCGGCGACGGGTCCGTTCACGTTCGCTGGCCGCTCCTCGGAGGTCGATTTCACCGACCATACGGTGCTCACCACGATCAAGTACTACTACCGTGCCACTGCCATTAATAATGGCGGCGAATCGGCTCCCTCTCCAGTCACGGGTACCGAAAGAGTCACAGTCGTGAACCGCCAGATGGAAGCCTTGGACCGGGCACCAGTGGCCATCGCAACCGAGCAGGGAATCCGCGTGGGCTGGCGCATGCTGGGCCGTGACCCGCAGAGCATCGGCTTCCATGTGATTCGCGACGGCGTCCAGCTCACCGTAGACCCGATCCGCAACAGCACAACGTACCTCGACCCTGAAGGCACCACAGCGTCCAAGTACGTGATCAAGGCCGTGGGCAACGGCGCTGACCAACTCACCGCCCAGTTCACGCCGATGAGCGGCAACTACCTGTCCATCAAGCTGGACAAGCCCGCCGACGACTACACGAAGGACGGCCAGCCATACAGCTATTCGGCAGGTGACGCGAGCGTGGCCGACGTCGACGGCGACGGCGCGTACGAAGTCATCCAGATGTGGTCGCCCTCCAATGCGAAGGACAACTCGCAGGCCGGATACACCGGAACGGTCTACGTGGACGCCTACAAGATGGACGGCACCAAGCTCTGGCGCATCAACATGGGCCCGAACATCCGCGCCGGCGCACACTACACGCAACTGCTGGCCTACGACTTCGACGGTGACGGCAAGGCCGAAATCGCCATGAAGACAGCGGACGGCACACGCGACGCAGCGGGTACGGCCATTGGCAACCCCAATGCAGACCACCGCAACAGCAGCGGCTACGTCCTGACCGGGGATGAGTTCCTCACTGTGTTCCATGGCTCCACCGGCACCATCATGGACACGGTCAAGTACGATCCGCCGCGCGGAGACGTGGCCGCGTGGGGCGACGGCTATGGCAACCGCGTGGACCGTTTCCTCGGTGCGGTGGCCTACCTCGACGCCGAACACCCGTCCATGATGTTCAGCCGCGGCTACTACACCCGTACGGTGCTGGCCACGTATGACCTGGTCGGCGGAAAGATCGCCAAGCGCTGGATCTTCGACTCGGACGCCGCCGGAAGCCAATACCGCGGACAGGGCAACCACAATCTGTCCGTAGCGGACGTCGACGCCGACGGCAAGGACGAATTCGTCTTCGGTTCCATGACGATCGACGATAACGGCAAGCCACTCTACACCACAGGCCTCGGCCACGGCGATGCCATCCATACCAGCGATCTGGACCCAAGCCGTCCCGGCCTGGAAACCTTTGCAGTCCATGAGGACATGGGATCGAGCGGCAATCTGGGCGCCACGTTCCGCGACTCGGCCACCGGGGAAGTGCTCTGGAGCATCCCGGCGCTCAAGGATACGGGGCGTGGTGCAGCAGGTGACATCGATCCTCGCCATGCAGGCGCGGAAGGCTGGGCCATCGGCGGCACCGCCGCCTGGAACTCCCCAGTCGGAGAACTGCGCTCCGCCAAGGGCGAGCTGATTGCCAACAAGATCCCTGCAGCCAACTTTCTGGCGTGGTGGGATGGCGACCTGCTCCGTGAAATCGTCGACCACGATTTCGATGAAGCGGCCTACAAAGGAGTACCGACCATCAGCAAGTGGAACTGGAATACCGAATCCAGCGACAAGTTGCTGACAGCCACCGGAGCCAAGTCCAACAACGGCACCAAGGGCAATCCGGCCATCCAGGCGGACCTCCTCGGTGACTGGCGCGAGGAGATCGCGTGGCCGTCGTCGGACAGCACTGAACTGCGGATCTACACCACCACTGCAGGAACAGACGTCCGCTTGCGCACACTGATGCACGATCCCGTATATCGGCTCTCCGTGGCCAGGGAGAACATCTCCTACAACCAGCCGCCTCACCCGAGCTTCTATATCGGAGAAGGCATGGAGACGCCCACGATGCCCGACATCACGTACACGGCTGTTCGCTAGCGCTGTCCACTAGCAAGCGCTGTCCCGGCCACCTCCAACGGTCGGGACAGCGTTTCGCTTTTAAGTCACGTAACGAACACCCGCCCTCAGTAAACTTCGAGCATGAGCGAGCACCCCTCCAATTCAGTCACCCTCCGCTTCCTGGCGGCCCCTACCGACGTCGGGCATAGCGGCTCCGTCGACGCCGGCACCGTCCTGGAGTGGGTGGACAAGGCCGCCTACGCGGCGGCCGTAGGCTGGGCCAAGTCCTACTGCGTCACCGCCTATGTGGGAAACATCCACTTCGCCGATCCCGTGAACAGCGGGGACATGGTGGAAGTCGAGGCTACGATCGTGTACACCGGCCGCTCTTCCATGCACATCCGTACCGTGGTTTCCTCGGGAGATCCCAAGGGTGGACCGGCGACCATGCGCAGCCAATGCATGGTGATTTTCGTGGCGGTGGGCGCCGACGGCAAGCCCATCCGCGTGCCGGAATTCGAGCCGACGGCCGCCGAAGAGATTGAGCAGCGGGACCATGCGCTGGCACGTATCGAGGTGCGCGAGCAGATTGTCCAGGCGATGAACGCACAGGAATACACCGACGCCGGAACTGCCGAGCGGGTGGTCCTCCGCTTCATGGCCGCGCCCACGGACGTGAACTGGGGAGGCAAGGTCCACGGCGGAACCGTCATGAAGTGGATCGATGAGGCGGCCTATGTCTGCGCCTCACGCTACTGCGGCAGGGACACGGTGGCGGTGTTCTCAGGCGGAGTGCGCTTTTACCGGCCACTCCTGATCGGGCACCTCGTTGAGGTCGAAGCGCGGCTGGTGTACACCGGCCGAAAGGGCATGCACATCGCAGTCCATGTCCGCTCCGGCGATCCGAAGGGCCATGAAATGAACCTCACGACATACTGCCTGACGGTGATGGTGGCTCGGGACGAGACGGGGACTTCCGTTCCGATTCCCGCCTGGCACCCCGTCTCAGACGAGGATCGCAGGCTGCACGCCCACGCCCGGGAACTCCTGGAGATCCGTGGCCGCGCACCCGGGAACCGGCTTCCGGACCACCTGCTGCGGGCAGGCGGCGCCTAGAAGCCGCCGCCCGAGTCACCGGCCATGTTGGCGAAGCGGGAATAGTGTCCTTGGAAGGCCACCACAATGTCTTTAGTGGGGCCGTTACGGTGCTTGGCCACGAGGATATCTGCTTCACCAGCGCGCGGCGATTCCTTGTCATAGACGTCCTCGCGGTGGAGCAGGATGACCATGTCGGCGTCCTGCTCGATGGAGCCGGATTCACGCAAGTCCGACACCATTGGGCGCTTGTCCTGGCGCTGTTCCGATCCACGGTTCAGCTGTGACAGCGCAATGACCGGAACCTGCAGTTCCTTGGCCAGGAGCTTGAGCGCACGGGAGAACTCCGAGACTTCCTGCTGGCGGGACTCGACCTTCTTGCCTGAGCTCATGAGCTGGAGGTAGTCGAGGATCACGAGCTTGAGATCGTGCTGCTGCTTGAGGCGCCGGCATTTGGCCCGAATTTCCATCAAGGACATGTTGGGGCTGTCATCGATGAACAGCGGGGCATCGTTCATCCGGCCCATGGTGGTAGCGATCTTGGACCACTGTTCGTCGCGAATGGTGCCCTTGCGGAGGTCCTGCAGGCCGATGGTGGCCTCGGCGGACAGCAGGCGCATGGCGATTTCGTTGCGACCCATTTCGAGGGAGAACATCACTGTGGCCAGGTTGTTCTTGATGGCGGCGGAACGGGCAAAGTCCAGGGCGAAAGTGGACTTACCGACGGCGGGGCGGGCGGCGATGACAATCATCTGTCCCGGATGCAGTCCATGGGTGAGCTCGTCGAGTTCATAGAATCCGGTAGGGACACCAACCATGCCTTCGCCACGGTGGCCTGACGCCTCGATTTCGTCAACCGTGGACTCCATAACGTCCTTGAGTGCCACGTAGTCCTCGGCCGTCCGCCGCTCGGCCACGGCGTACACCTCGGCCTGCGCCTGGTTGACGAGGTCTTCCACTTCGCCGTCCTGGCCATAGCCCATCTGGACAATCTTGGTGCCGGCATTAACCAGGCGCCTCAGGACAGCCCGCTCGGCAACAATCTCAGCGTAGTAGCCTGCGTTGGCGGCCGTGGGCACGGTCTGGATGAGCTCGTGAAGGTACGCCGGCCCGCCGATCCTGTTGATTTCCCCGCGCTTGGTCAGCTCATCGGAGACGGTCACGGCATCGGCAGGTTCGCCGCGACCGTACAGGTCGATGATGGACTCGTAGATTGTCTCGTGTGCGGGGCGGTAGAAGTCGTGCCCCCGAACGATCTCCACCACATCCGCAATGGCGTCCTTGGAGAGCATCATGCCGCCCAAAACGGACTGTTCGGCGGCGATATCCTGAGGCGGCTTCCTACTGGCTTCGGATCCTCTAGTGCCTTCGATCGAGTCCAAGTGCGTAACTGACAAAGCCGTCCTCCATTGTGTACCGCGGTGGAATGGTTGCTGACCGGCGGCGTCAAAGCTCATGCCGCCGGGTGCGCCCAAACGGCTGGAAACCGCGTAGGCGAGACCACTTTTACAGCCCCCTACGACAATTTCCTGACCCGCCCCCAACTTTCCATAACTTATCCACAGGACAATCCACAGGGGCATCCGTAAACGCTGCTACGGAGCCTGAAAGCGAACGTCAAGCACACAAATTTGGCTATCGGGAACGGGTATTTAGCCACGGTAGCCGTCGTTTTCAATGCAACCAAGCCCGCTGCCCCTAGAGGGTGTGGATAAGTTGTGGAATACGTGCTCCTCCTTGTGCACAGCCTGTGCGCAGGCCTGTGGAAAGAAAAATAGTTTGGCCCTTAAACTGCCTCTGACCTGCGAAAACGTCTCAGCCAACGTGTGGACGAAAGGATTTTTTTCCACACGTCATCCACAACCGGCGTGTCGTTCCCATCCCGTTTTTGGACCTAGGCGTGTCGCTGGAGAACCAAACATGTGGAATTTGTGATGGATTCCACAGGCTCCCTGGAGAATTTGACAGCCCACTCTCAAAACCATATGTGGATTGGGGAATATGGTGTGGATAACCTGCGGAAGGGAATAAGCTTTCTGCATGGGACCGAGTATGGGTGATGTGCTTCTCGTCGGTTTTCCAGCGCTGGTCCTTCTTGCCGTCCTCTGGGCCGTCTCAGCAGCTTTGAAGCCCCGAGACCATGGCCTCTCAGACGCCGAACGCTACCAGCGGGAGCTGGCTGCCCGCTCGGCCGCTCACCAGGCGGCGCAGACGCAGGCTGCCTTGGCTGCGCGGGCCAAAATGGAAGCATCCACCAGGCATCGCGACGCTGAACAGCGGCATCAGCAGAATCCACAGGCCCATTCGGTATCAGGGCAACTGGCGGCTTTTGCGCCGGGAGGAACGCCCTCCGGGCATCAGGGCAATATACTTCCGAATGGTCAGCTCAATCCGCAGTTGGCGCTGCAGTTGCGGGCCATGGTCCGCAGCGGCCAGAAGGTCCAGGCCGTCAAGCTCCTGCGGCAAGCCACACACGTGGACCTTTCCACCGCAAAGAACTACATAGATCGGCTTTAGGAATGGAATCTTTGTTGGTGCCTGTACTGATCCTGCTTGCCGTCATCGGCGGCGTCCTGGTGACAAGCCGCATCATTGCCCGTCGCGCAGCCGCATCGAAGGCGGAGTCGGCGCAGCCGTCCGCCCCCAAGGACGCCGCCGAACTTGCGAGGGAATCGGCGGCCAAGCTCAGTGAGGACCAGCATCGGCGGCTGTATTCGCTTATCGCGCAGGGACAGGCCATGGCCGCCATCAAGCTCTATCTGGAGGCTACAGGTGAGGGCCTGCGCGCCTCCCGTGACGCCGTCGGCGCCCTGGCGGCACATCCCCAGCCCTTCCGCGCCCCCGAGCCCGCGCCGCAGGACCTGATGCCCGACGACGACGAGCCCGTCCGCTTCCCGTACCGCTACCGCGCCATCGCCAGCAAGGGCGATGTCACCCGGGAAGTCAGCAGCAACATGCTGAATGACGAAATCTATGGGCGCATTCGCACTCTGGCCAAAAGCGGGGACGTCGAGGCGGCGGCCCTCGCACTGACGAAACATTCCGATATCACCATGAAACAGGCACTCGAGTTCATCGAACTCCTGGAGGATTAGCGGGCTGGTCCAGGGGCTTGCCTAGAAGTCGAAAAGGTCCCCCAGCCATCCTTCCTTCTTTTTCCGGCGACGATCGTAGTCGCGATCGTAACCGGGCTTGCCGTAGTTCCTGTCGCCCTCGTGACGGTCGTCGTAGCGGGGCTTTCCGCGCTGGTCGCCATAGCGGGGATCGAAGTTGTTGTAGAGCGGTGGCGGTGTCATGCCAGGGGCCGGAGCCTGTGGTGCCGGAGCCGCCTGAGCCTGCTGGGCCGCGGGCTGCGAATTGACGCGGTCTATGATCTTGTCCAGCTCGCCGCGGTCCAGCCACACACCTCGACATTGCGGACAATAATCGATCTCCACACCGCTGCGTTCGCTCATGATCAGGTCATTTGAATCAACAGGACATTTCATGTCCAGCCCAACGACCGGCCCTTCGGAAAAGTTCGCTCTGTCAGAAAAGTTCACCTGTCAGAAAAGTTCGCCCTGCCAGAAGAGCTGAGCGTCAGCGGTTGCCTGAGATGCCGGCAAGCAGTTGTTCGAACGGCAGGGACTCAAGCGGTTCGGGCTTCCGTGACGGCTGCCGTCCGCTGAGCAACTGGGTGAATTCAGCAGCCGCCCTTTCCACGCGGGCAGACAGCGAACCGTCGTCGTTGTTTCCCCAGTCCTGTGGTCCGGCAAACACCGACGTGGCAGTCATCCTGGTGCGCAGGTAGGTGAACAGCGGGCGCATCGCGTAGTCAAGGACCATCTGGTGCCGGTCGCTGCCACCTGTGGCCCCGAGCAGCACTGCCTTGCCCTCCAGGGACTTCGGATCCAGGACATCGATGAAGGACTTGAAGAGTCCGCTGTAGGACGCGCTAAAAACAGGCGTCACGGCGATGATCCCGTCCGAGGATTCAACACCTGCGATCACGTCCGCCAGCCGGGGCCCGGCATAGCCGGTGACGAAGTTGTTCGCGATGTCCACGGCCAGGTCGCGGAGTTCGACGACGTCTACCACGGCCTCGTAGCCCGCCTCCGCAAGTTGCCTGCGTACCGAAGCGGCCAGCTGGTCCGCGAGCAAGCGGCTCGAAGACGGCAGACTAAGTCCGGCGGATAGAACGGTAATACGACGTGTCTCCATGACGTCCTCCTGCGCTGAAATCATCAACTGCCTTACATGCATTTGCATCTAAATCATCAAACTGCCCCGGTGTCGCTTTTATTCCGCCGGGCGTTCCTGACCCGGCGATCTCCCTTTGCTGACACAGTGCCGGGTGCGTGCGAAACTACGGTCATGGGAGAGAACAAGACCCGCCCCAGCGATGCGGTGGTAGAGGATTTTCTGGGCTCAGTGGAGCATCCAGTGCGTCGGGAGGACGGTTTTGCACTCCTGGAACTCATGCGTGAAGGGACCGGACAGCCTGCCGTGATGTGGGGCGCCAGCATGGTGGGCTTTGGCAGCTACCACTACAAGTACGACACCGGACGCGAAGGGGATTCCCTCGCCGTGGGATTTTCGCCGCGGAAGGGCAACCTGGCCCTATACGGCCTCACATACTCTCCCGAGGCCGGCAAGCTCCTCCGCAAGCTCGGTAAGCACAAAACCGGAGCTGCCTGCCTCTACATCAACAAACTCGACGACGTGAACCGCTCCGTCCTGCTGGAACTGATCAGGGCCGGCTACAAACACGTGACTACCGAAATGAACCAGGCGTAAAGCAACGCGGGGTCAGTTACGGCCCATCCGTGGCACCACATGGGCGTTAGGTGACCCCGCGTTGGGGTTAAAAGCGAAGCCCCCGCCTCCGGAATCCGGAGACGGGGGCCTGCGAAGCACTCGCGCTACTACTTGCGCTGCGTGATGCCCCCTCGAAGCTTCGCAAGCTCAGCTTCCAGGGAACCCAGCATCACTTGCTTGCTACGACCTCGAGGTCGATGACAGCGGAAACGTCTTCGTGCAGACGAACGTTGGCCTGGTACGAACCGACGGACTTGATGTGGTTCGGCAGTTCAACGTTGCGCTTGTCGATGGCGCCGAGGCCGGCAGCCTCAACAGCAGCGGCGACGTCGGCCGGCTTGACGGTACCGAAGAGACGACCGGACTCGCCGGCCTTCACCTCGAGCGTAACCTTCTTGGAGGACAGTGCAGAAGCCTGGGCCTGCGCAGCCTCGATGGAAGCGTGGGCACGGGCAGCACGGGCAGTCTTGATGGACTCAACCTGCTTCTCGCCACCCTTGCTCCAGGTCAGTGCGAAGCCGCGGGGCAGCAGGAAGTTACGTGCGTAACCGTCCTTGACCTCGACAACATCGCCAGCAGCACCGAGACCGGTTACTTCGTGGGTCAGAATGAGCTTTGCCATGTTAGTTAATCCCTTCCTTAGCCGCGGCCAGCGCCGGAGTAAGGCAGCAGAGCAACTTCGCGGGCGTTCTTGATTGCCTGGGCGATCTTGCGCTGTTCCTGCACGGTCACGCCGGTGACGCGACGTGCACGGATCTTTCCGCGGTCGGAGATGAACTTGCGCAGCAATGCTACGTCCTTGTAGTCGATGACGGTGATGTCAGCGGCCTTCAAGGGGTTGGACTTTGGTTTGGGCTTACGGAGTTCAGCCTTAGCCATCGTGGAGCTCCTTTTCTATGGAGCCCGTGGAATGGATCCACGGGATGGTGGGTGTTCGACGACGATCGCCACCCAGTGCCATTCGGCACGTAAGGCGGGTTCCGGCGTCGGACGTTATTGGTTGTTTAGAAGGGAGGTTCGGAATCCGGGCCGTTGCCCCAGCCGCCAGCGTTGCTGACACCGGGCGTCGCCCAGGGGTCTTCCTGCTGTGCGGACTGGCCGCCGCCCCAGTTGCCTCCGGAGCTGCCGCCCTGATTTGCACCAGCGCCGCCTCCCCCGAAGCCACCGCTGTTTGCGCCGCCAAAGCCGCCGCTGTTTCCAGCGCCGAACCCGCCGCCGGAGCGCTGGGTACGGTTGACCTTGGCAGAGGCGTAACGCAGACTCGGGCCGATCTCGTCGACTTCGAGCTCAATAACGGTGCGCTTTTCGCCTTCTTTGGTTTCGTAGGAACGGCTCTTCAGGCGGCCGGAGACAATCACGCGCATGCCCTTGGTCAGGGACTCCGCAACGTTCTCGGCCGCTTCACGCCACACGGACGCCCGGAGGAACAGGGTCTCCCCGTCCTTCCATTCGTTCGACTGGCGATCGAAGGTCCGGGGAGTAGACGCGATGGTGAAATTCGCTACTGCCGAACCTGACGGGGTGAACCGCAGCTCGGGGTCATTGGTGAGATTACCGATGACCGTGATAGTGGTTTCGCCTGCCATCTACTGCCTCCTTGTTTCGTTCCTGCGGATAAAGATTTGAAGGAAGTGCTGATTACTCAGCAACAACCTTCTGGTCTTCGGGGCGGATGATCTTGGTGCGCATGATGGTCTCGTTAAGACCAAGCTGGCGGTCAAGCTCCTTGGCGGTAGCCGGCGCAGCGGTGAAGTTCACCACGGCGTAGATACCTTCGGACTTCTTCTTGATGTCGTAGGCGAGACGGCGACGGCCCCAGATGTCAACCTTTTCGATGGTTCCACCATCGTTGGTGATGACGTTCAGGAACTTCTGAAGCGACGGCTCAACGGTACGCTCGTCGACCTCGGGGTCGATAATTACCATCAATTCGTAAGGACGCATATGTGAACCCACCTCCTTTGGGCTAAGCGGTTACGGTATTTCCGTAACAGGAGGTTCATTTGCGATTCCGTGCCTCGGCCCGCTTTCATCTACATGAAGGCAGGGCGCAGCACAGACCTTCAATATCTTAGTGCATCTCCTGCATTCAAGCCTATTCGGGCGTGTCGCACAGCAAGGGGTGCGAAGTCGGCTTTGTGGAAAACATGTTCGCGCCTCGCGCGGGTTCCTAATGTTGACTAGTAGCGGCTCAACTCCACAATCACCTTTCCACCTTCGATGCTGACCGCCCCTCGTAGCTGGAACTCGTCTGAATCCGAATCGGGTTTCCAGTCAGGCTTGTCCTTGTTCCACGAGGCGTTTCGCTCGTAGTTGACTGCGGCCAGTCCGGAAGCTCCTCCGGAGAGTCGCCATCCACCATCCGAAGATCGCAGCAGTTCGTATGTCGGTTTCCTTGTCACGGACCACGAGACTCCGCGCACGTCACCAAAGGCGTAGACAGAGAAGGGGCAATTTTCGGGAGACAGTTTGTCCGAAGCGGCACAGCCCGCAAGGGCTACATCGACGTGCTGAGCAACTTCCGCACGCAGGGCTTCGCTCGCTTCTGTCTTGAGTCCCGCACCGTCCGGTGCCTGCTTGCCTGTACCAATAGTCACGAAGGCCTTGGCTTCAACTGCAGCAAGATACTTCTCCTGGACACCCAGCGCGAGCGTGTACTCCCCCGGGAAGGCAGCCAGCGTGAGCGTACTTTTTCGTGAGTAGGCATCGGGGGCGTCTGTCACGGGAACTTCTACGCCGTTGACTCGCACAGCCTCCACAGCTGTATCGACTGTCAGAGTCACGGGTTGGGAAGCGTCTGCAGTCAGCCTCCATCGATCGTCCAGCAGTTCGGGATCGACCTTTGCCAGCCCATAAACGACTTCGGTTTTACGGCCCGACTGGCGCAGTTCCGCACGCACAATAGCCGAATCCCCGGTGACGGTTGTTGAGAGGAGGGAAAATCCATCGATCCTCTTTCCGGCCTTGGCGTAGACGGCGTTGCTGAGGAGCGGCCGCTCTTCCTCCGGAATGTTTGGATCCGAAATGCGCAGTGCCGCCTCCGCATCCCCGTCAATGAGTGCCTGCAAGTAGTCCTCAACCAGTCGGTCCGGCCCGTTTGCGCCCTTAATCACATTCACAGTGATCAAGGAGCCCGCCGCAAGCACCCCGACGCAAAGGCTGCAATCAGCCCTGCCAGGATGCGCTTGCGCTGTTTGGGACTGGGTGTCTTAGCGGGATTCTCATTGTGCAGAGGCTGGAGGGAGCCCATATCGCCTGGTTCGGTGGTAGTCGCAATGTCGGTGGCCGCAACGTCTGATGCAGAACCTGCAGCCGAGGGCGTCCCAAACCCGGCCTGTTTCATCGCAGTTCTCCCGCCGCCTCCTCGTTCTGAGAGCGCAGCCCGGAAACGGACGGGCAGGTAGGGAAGCACAAATGGTGCCAAGTAGCGGGACCCCGCCTCGACCAGCACGCCCCAGAATGCCATTACCGCAACAAACCACGATGCTGCGCCAAAGGAGTAGTCAGCGGTGAACATGCCTGCCATGTCAATCTGCAGCCCCGCACCCAGGAGGACAGTAGCCACGAGTCCCAGCGCTGCGAAGGCGAGGGGTACCGGCAACCAAGCGATCAAACCGGCGGCAGGAACATGGCCACGATGGAACAGCAGCACTGCGGAGCTCACGGCAACGGAAACAAGGGAGAGCAGCACCAAAAGCCAAGCCGCCCATGTTGGAAGGCCGACATCAGCCATGGTTCCGGCGACGCCATAGAAATACCCGTCACTCGAGGATGTCCCCGACGCTCCCCAAAGCTGTGACGTCCGGGCGATACCGTGAAGGCCACCGAGGTGGCCGTCAACAAATAGGTAGCCCGCAACATTCACGACCCACAAAGGTGCCGACAGAGCACCAGCCCAACCGAGCTTGGCCCCCGCAACAATCCACGCCGTTGGAACGGCGATAAGGAAGAAGACGACCACGTGAGCACCCACAGCCGGAAGCAGTCCCTCTGTGAAGCGCTTTGACCACCCCGAACCTGGATCTTGGACCTCCTTGGGACCCGGCCCCTTGACATGTGTGGAGGAACGCCTTCCCAGCCACGACATGCCCGTGACAGCGACAAAGGCAACAATCAGCGGCCAAAGACCGGCAGCACTCACGGGCTCCACTCGCAACCCGCCTATGGCCGGGAAGTTTACGGATGCCACCGCGGCCACGGAGGTAGTGAGGACGGAGAAGACTCCGCCGGCAATAATGGACTGGGCCCAAACCTGGGCCGAGGTTACAGAGCTCACCCTTCCCTCCGCGATTCGTCCCGAGAACCAGGCTGCGGCGAGGCAAATGGCAAGCAGCACCAAGGGAACGGCGGAGGCGGATGCCTCTATGCGGACCTGCCCCAGGAATGGAACACTGCCCTCGGACGTCGTCGATAGCACGCCTAGATGCGCAAGGGGAATGAGCTGTGCGGCGAACTGGCCGAGAATTGACCATCCCTGCCCCAAGGACGTTTCTGGGATGGCGGCGGCTGGCAGCAACATTGTCTGTTGTCTCGCCGAGGCGGCAACTCCGGCAATGGTCAAGGCAGCCAGCGCGAGCGACGCAAGGAAGGCCAGCAAGTAGAGGGCGCCTCCCGCGACGGCGCCGAGCCAGAGCGTCCGGCAATCAATGTCCGCTAGCAGCTTCGGAGGCATGCCCACGGGCATCGCCGGCAGAACCGAACCCGGCCCTTGTCCAACGGCAGGTGGCTGTGAAGCCGGTGGCTGGGAAGCGGTTTCAGCGGATGGTGGTGGCTGATGAGACGTCATGAATCCCCAAATTCCTCGTACCGATACTCATTACGGGCGACGCTATCGGCAGTTCAGGAAGCATTCCAGTCACAAAGAGGAGTCTGTGGATAAGTTCGAGCATGCGCTGTAACACCTCCCTGTTCCAACACACCTGCGGCGCCCTCCTTGACTAGGGTTGGCTCATGGATGGTCCAGTGAACGGTCCGCGGGAAAGCAAGATCAGGCACAGCCGCCTTCGCTTCGTGGTGATGGTGTTCACGGGCCTCGCGGCTGGTTTCTCCGCGGCAGCCAGTGGCCATCTGGTGGAAGCCCCGGCCGTGGGCTGGGGAACAGCTGCATTGACCTATGTGGCCTGGGCCTGGATAGTGGTGGGCCCGATGGATCCGGAGCAGACTCGTGCGCATGCCACCAGCGAGGATCCGTCCCGGGGAGTGACCGACATCCTGATCCTCGCGGCGAACATCGCTAGCCTGGCGGCAGTCGCCGTCGTCGTCATTGATTCCCACCGGGGCGACGGCGGCGGCCGGCTGGGCGGAGGCCTCCTCGCGCTGGCGTCGGTCGCCCTATCCTGGATGCTCGTGCAGACATTGTTCACGCTGCGGTATGCGGAGCTCTACTACAGCAGCGGTGAAGGCGGCAGGAACGACGTCGGCAATGGCCAGGGAGGCGGCATCGACTTCAACCAGGAGGACCCGCCCCGATACACCGACTTCGCCTACCTTGCCACGAGTCTCGGCATGACGTACCAAGTATCAGACACCAACCTGCAAAACCACAGGATTCGGGCGGAGGCCCTCAAACACGGTCTGCTTTCCTATCTGTTTGGCACGATCATCCTGGCGGCCACCATCAACCTTGTGATCGGCCTCGCCTGAGTTCGACTAGGTGCGGGCCAGCTAGCCCCGGGCTAGCCCCGCTTGCCGGAGGCCACCGCCTCCAGCAGCGGCAGCGTTCTTCCTTGGAAGTGGGTGTTAAGCACAATCACGGAGGAGGACCGCAGTATTGTCTTCGTGGCCATCATCGCGTCGAGTACACGCTGCAGGTCGGAATTGGAACGGGCAGCAATACGTGCCATGAGATCCGAACTCCCGGATACGGTATGCATTTCAATGAGCTCGGGGATTTCCGCGAGGGCGGCCACAACGGCGTCGTGCCCCAGGTCCTGGTTGATGGTCAATGAACAGAACGCCACCACGGGAAACCCGAAATGCGACGGTTCAGGATGTGGCACCCACGATCCAATCACGCCGCTGTCGGTCAAACGGTCCAGCCGGGACTGCACCGTTGCGCGTGCGATCCCCAGCACGCGGGAGGCCTCGAGCACCGACGCCCGCGGCGAATTGGTGAAGAATCGGACTATTTTCGAGTCCAATGCGTCCACGTTCATCGTGTCCTCCCGCCTACTGGGGCCCGCAATACAAAGTGCTGCAGTGTCGGCCGATCCTTAGAGCAAACTGCGCCCATGATCTCACGCGGACTTCGTCTCAGGCGGACCTGGATGCAGGGCCGGGTGCACCCGGACATGAGTGCAGGGCCGGTCACTGTAAGAATCTGCTAAGCAGCGGAGAGGATGTCGGCCATGCTTTCGCGCATATAGTCGGCCACGACAGTCTGGGAAATAGCCACATCGAGGATAAAGAGACCCTCGGCGCCCGCAGCCAGCCACTCCTTAAGGGGAGCAATGTCTGCCAGCGAACGCATCTTGATACCGTGGGCGCCCATTGCCCGGCCCAGCGCACTGAAGTCCACTTCGTCGATCTGCATGGCTGTATCGTCCAGACCCCGTACTGCATACTGGTGAATTTCGGCGCCATAGGCGGCGTCGTTGAAGACGACCATGATGCCGCTGGGGATCGTACGGACGGCGGTCTCGAGATCCGCCAAGGCCATGAGGGCTCCTCCGTCACCTGAAATAAGGACGGTGGTCCGGTCAGGTCGGGCCACAGCAGCTCCGACGGCGGCTGGCAGTCCGAGGCCGATGGTCTGGAAGGCGGTTCCAACCATCATCAGGCCCTCCGGGTCGGGGGCCTGGCAGTACATAGGAATCCATCCGCAGAAGTGCCCGCCATCCTGGACGATGCTGCGCTCAACGGGCAGAACGGAATCCAGGAGCTGGGCTACAGCGGGAGGGTTCAATCGGCCATCAGTCGCAAACTCGACCATCGGCTGGTTGGGGAGGAGGGCCCCGTCGGCAATCTCAGCGTGTTCAGCACGCCATCCACCATTAGCGGACGGCTGGACCGTTTCAGCCAGTGACCAGGCAAAGGCGGCGGCATCTGCCTGCACAAAATCGGTCACTTGCTCGCACGTGGGTGCCTCACGTTCGTCGACCTGGACCACAGCAGTTCCTGGAGAGAAGAGGGAGCCGTAGCGGGTCTGGAAGAGGTTCAGGCTTGCCCCAACGACCAGCACAACGTCCGCGCTGCGCATGATGTCCACACGCTCTTGTCGGGCGAAGCCACCCGCGATGCCCAGATCCCAAGGGGAATCAAAGAAGTTCCGCGCCATCACGGACGTGGCAAAGAGGGCGCCGAGCTTGTCGCCCAGTTCCAGGAGGGCTGCCCGTGCCCCTGCCGCCACAGCACCATGGCCGGCGATAATCAAAGGCCGCTGGGCCTGCATGAGCAACGCGGAAATCCGTTGTGTGGCCAGAGCATCAATCTGCAAGGGCCGTTCGGCTACCAAGGTCCGCTGCGGTTGTTGCGGGCCGGCCGGCAGCGCCGAGATGTCATAGGGGATTGCAACCACAACCGGTCTCCGCTCCCGGTAGGCGGTTGCCCATGCTTCTTCCGTGATGCGAGCGGCACTCTCCGGCGTAACCGTCAATGTCTGCACGCCCAGTCCTTGGGCCACGACAACCTGGTCGATGTCCCAGGGCCGGGGGCCGCTGGTCGGGGCATCGCCCACCACCACAACCATCGGGATGCCTGCCTTTGCTGCTTCTGTGAGCGCGGTGAGGCTATTAGTAAACCCGGCCCCGTAGGTGACTGTGGCAATCGCAAGCCTTCGGCAGGCGCGGTGATAGGCGTCGGCCATGGCAATGGTTCCGGCCTCGTGCCGTGCACTGACGTAGCGCATGCCGCGGCTTGTGAGGTTGCTGATAAAGAAGGCGTTGCCGTTGCCCATCAGCCCAAAAGCCACATCGGCGTAGCTGGCGCAGACGTCAGCAACGACGTCGGATACGGTCTGGTTGTTTGTCATGGGGTGTCCTAAGAGATCAGAGTCGGGGAGTCAGTAGGCCGGCGGCCTGCCGGGCCGTGGCCAGGACACGGTCGTTGCTGTCGGGAGTACCGACGGAAATGCGAATACCCTCGCCGGGGAAGGCGCGGACGGACAGCGCGTTGTCTTCGAACAACGAGGCGAGGGCGTCTGTGTGAATCCCGCTGCCCAGCCAGAGGAAGTTCGCCTGCGACGGCAAGACAGGGAGGCCGGCGTCGAGAAGCCCGACGTAAACGCGCTGGCGCTCGGCGACCAGGACATTGATGCGCTCCTGCAGTTCCTTTTCGGCCTGGAGTGAGGCTATTCCGGCCTCCTGGGCCAGGGCGGTGACCGCAAAAGGAACAGCAACCTTCCGCAGATTAACAATCAGCTCAGGGGCGCCGATGGCATATCCAAGGCGGAGGCCGGCCAGCCCATAGGCCTTGGAAAAGGTGTGCAGAACCACAACATTCGGGTGCCGCCGGAAGACATCCATTCCTATTGCAGATTCGGGATCGTCGTTGAAGTGCAGATACGCCTCATCGATGACGATCAGCACCTCCGTCGGCACGGCGTCGATAAATTCTTCGACGGCGGAGGCTGTCAGTACCGATCCCGTGGGGTTGTTGGGATTGCACAGGAAGATCATTCTGGTCCGCGGGGTAACCGCAGCCGCCATTGCGGGCAAGTCGTGACCACCTTCCGGAGTCAAGGGAACAGGCTGGGGAGTTGCTCCCGCAACAGTGATCAGGACGGGGTAGGCCTCAAAGGAGCGCCACGCGAACATCACCTGGTCCCCGGGATTGGTTATGGCGTGAATGAGCTGGGAGGCCACTTCCACTGAGCCTGCACCTAGGGCGACATTGCCGGGGGCGACTCCCCACCTTTCGGCCAGCGCATTGGTCAGCGCATCAGCGGAGATGGAGGGGTAGCGGTGGATATTTGCGGCCGCTGCCGCCACAACTTTCGTGACGGAGGGCAAAGGAGGATACGGGTTCTCGTTGGATGACAACTTGAACGGTTCCAGTCCATGGATCGTCCTAGGGGCAATTCCCTGCTTGTAGGGCGCGATCGCCTCAAGCCCGGCTCGCTGTGCAATGGTCATGTGTCCTCCAGGTGTTGGTAGTCCAGGCGGCCTTGATGCGGGTTCCTGTGGTGTCGGACACACGCTAAAGAGGTGGCTGTGCGGTAGGCAAGTTCACGTTCGCAGGGTGCACAAGCTGTACAGTTTGTCCCTGCATGCCGCCAACAGAATTAGCAGCTTGCACATTGACTTCCGCATTGCTTGCCATCATTGCAGGAGAGTGATTAGCGTCACGTCCGGGCTCCCCAACACGGAGCCACAACGTCAGGGCGCTCAAAGAGGATCGCTCTGAGGTCAATGATCTCCAAGCGGAGGGCATCCGCTTCCACACCCCGATGCGAGGCAACTTATGAACAAGGCAGCCACCCTCGTCCCTCCCCAGGTCATGACCCGGCCTGGACTGGGACAATCCTTGAAATCCAGGCAGTTGACCATGATGGGACTCGGCAGCGCAATCGGTGCGGGCCTGTTCCTAGGGTCAGGCGTTGGTGTGAAGGCGGCAGGTCCGGCCGTGTTGGTCTCCTACTTGGTCGCCGGGACCCTGGTTATCCTGGTCATGCGGGCCCTTGGGGAACTGGCCGCGGCCAACCCCAACATTGGCGCCTTCTCCGTCTACGCCCAGAAGGCTTTTGGCAAAACCGCCGGCTCAACCCTTGGCTGGCTATGGTGGTTCCAACTGGTAGTGGTGATCGCCGCAGAAGCCGTGGGAGCAGCTGGACTCCTCGCCACAGTCATTCCCGGTCTTCCGGTCTGGCTGTTATCGCTGGTTTTTGTCACCGTCTTCACCGCAGTGAACGTGGCGGGAGTGCGCAACTACGGAGAGTTTGAGTTTTGGTTCGCCATCCTCAAAGTCGTGGCCATTGCAGCCTTCATCCTTATTGGCGCCGCCCTCATCTTCGGGTGGCTGCCCGCTGTTGCCTCCCCCGGCCTGTCGAACCTCTTCGGAAACGGCGGATTCGCGCCAACAGGAGTGGCCGGAATTGCCTCGGCGCTGCTTGTGGTGGTCTTCGCCTTCGGCGGAACGGAAATCGTCAGCGTCGCCGCGGCCGAAACGCAGGATCCGGTCCGTAGCGTAGGGAAGGCGATACGGACTGTGGTGTGGCGGATCATGGTCTTCTACATTGGCTCGATCCTGGTGATCGTTACCGTGGTGCCCTGGGATTCCGAGGAACTGAAGTCTCCCTTTGCGGCGGTGCTTGGCGTAGCCAGGATTCCAGGCGCCGAAGCGGCCATCACCCTGGTCGCCGTCGTTGCCCTGCTCTCCGCGCTCAATGCCAACCTCTACGGCGCGTCCCGTATGGTGTATTCACTCGCGGAGCGCGGTGAGGCACCCACGGCCCTGACCCGTCTCAACAGGTCCAAAGCCCCCGCCAGGGCGGTATTCGCCTCCGTCGCCTTCGGCGTCGGCTCAACCGTGCTGGAACTATTCTTCCCAGGCCAGGTACTACCGCTGCTCCTCAACCTGGTGGGCTCAACCGTCCTCGTGGTCTGGACGTCCGTGCTTCTTTCACAGCTGGTCCTGCGTCGGCGAGCAGACCGGGACGGCCATGTACTTCCCCTCAGAATGTGGGCGTTTCCTTATCTGACCTACCTGGCGATGGCCATCCTGGCCACCATCTTCGTCCTTGGTTTTCTCGATCCCGGAGCCAGGACGCAACTGCTGTCTACATTCGCATTGACTGCCGGCATTGCCGTCGCCTGCCGGCTCGCCGAGCGGAACCGCAGCCGCAAAACGGGAGCACTAAGTAAAGACTGACGACCGCGGCGAGGCTTAAGCTGGGCCATGTCCGTCGAGGAGGGACGTCCTGGGAGTCGAAACAAGCGCCCAGGACTGACCCAAGCTACCCAGCCCGGAGGGCCCGATGACTGAACGACGCCTCCTGCCGCAACCATGGCGAAAGCTGCTCCTGGCCCTCCATATGGTTGGTGGCGTCGGTTGGATGGGACTCGACGTCGGACTCCTTGCGCTCGTGCTGACAGGATTAACCACCGAGAGTGGAAACATTGCCGTGGCCATATATACGGCTTTGGGAATAATTGTTCCTCCCTCAGTGATCACGCTTAGCCTGCTGATGCTCCTCACCGGACTGGCGCAGGGCCTGTGGACCAAATGGGGCCTGCTGCAGTATTGGTGGGTGGCAGTAAAACTCGTGCTTGGCCTGATACTGATCGCTCTGGTGTTCTTTGTCCTGATCCCGGCAGTGGAGGGACTGCCAGAGCGGGCGCCCGACATGCCCGACGGCGGAGGCGCGGCTGTGCGGGCGGCCCTCGGTAACGCCCCTGTGCAGCTCCTCTTCCCGCCAGTTGTGTCGTTCCTGTCGCTGGCGTTTGCCCTGGTCCTGGGCATCTATAAGCCCTGGGGAAAGATCCGCGGTTCGTAGGCACGGCTGGCGGGCGAGCCGCTCGTCGGCATGATTGGCGGGCGGACCGTGCAGGCGCTGTGGGAAGATTGGGCGTGGCCCATATTGACGTTTCCGGCATCGACTACTTCCTCTCCGACGGCACGCAACTGCTCAACGGCGTGACCTTCAAAGTCCCGGACGGCAGTAAGACGGCATTGATTGGGCCCAACGGAACCGGCAAGACAACCCTTTTCAAGATCATTTCCGGTGACCTCACGCCCGACGAAGGAGTCATTGGCCGCTCGGGGAACATGGGCATCATGCGCCAGTTCGTGGGCCAGGTACGCGACGAATCCACCGTCCGCGACCTGCTGCTGTCGGCGGCTCCCCCTGTCCTGGCTGCCGCTGCCCGGGCTGTCGACGAGGCGGAGCTCGCCATGATGGAGCACGACGACGAGCCAACCCAGATGCGGTATGCCCAGGCAATCGTGGACTGGGGAGACGCCGGCGGCTATGACGTCGAGACGGTCTGGGACGAAGTGTGCATGGCCGCCTTGGGCCTGCCGTTTGACCGCGCACAGCACCGCCCGGCGTCGAGCCTCTCCGGCGGCGAGCAGAAGCGGCTGGTGCTGGAAGCGCTGTTTTCCGGCCCGGACGAACTGCTCCTCCTTGACGAGCCGGACAACTACCTGGATGTCCCGGGCAAGCGCTGGCTTGAGGACAAGCTCAACGAGTCCAAAAAGACTGTCTTCTTCATCAGCCATGACCGCGAACTACTGAACAACGCTGCCGGCCGGATTGTCACCTTGGAACCGGGTATCAACGGCGCCGGGGCCTGGGTGCACGGCGGCGGCTTCGGCTCCTATGTTGGGGCCAGGGCTGACCGCAACGCCCGCTTCGAAGAACTGAGGAAGCGCTGGGACGAGGAGCACACGAAGCTCAAGGAACTCGTCAACATGTACAAGACCAAGGCGGCATTCCGCTCGGACATGGCCAACAAGTACCAGGCGGCACAGACACGCCTGGCAAGATTCCTGGAAGCCGGACCGCCGGAGGCACTGCCCCTGGAGCAGAACGTCCACATGCGGCTCCGCGGCGGACGAACCGGGAAGCGAGCTGTCGTCGCCGAAAAGCTGGAGCTAACCGGCCTCATGAAGCCATTCTCCAGCGAGATCTGGTTCGGTGACCGGGTAGGGGTCCTGGGTTCCAACGGTTCCGGAAAGAGTCATTTCCTCCGCCTCCTGGCCGCAGGGGGCACCGACCCGGACCGCGAGCATCTTCCCGTTTCGGACGTCGTCATTGCTCCCGTTCCGCATGAGGGAACAGTCAAGCTGGGCGCACGCATCCGGCCCGGTTTCTTTGCCCAGACCCATTCGCGGCCAGACCTGCTGGGCAGGACACTCCTGGACATCCTGCACCGCGGAGACGAGCACCGTTCAGGGTTGGGGCGCGAGGCTGCATCCGGCGCTTTGGATTCCTATGGCCTGGTGGGACAGGCCGAGCAGAAGTACGAGTCACTGTCCGGCGGCCAGCAGGCACGGTTCCAGATCCTGCTCCTGCAGCTTTCGGGGGCCACCCTCCTGCTTCTGGATGAGCCGACCGACAACCTGGACCTGCACTCCGGCGAGGCACTGGAACGGGCCATTGAGGCCTTCGAAGGAACGGTGCTTGCCGTGACCCACGACCGCTGGTTTGCAAGGTCTTTCGACCGCTTCCTGGTCTTCGGCTCAGACGGAAAGGTCTATGAGTCCGAGGAACCGGTCTGGGACGAGGCGAGAGTCGAGCGCGCCCGCTAGCGCGCCCTGACCTTTCACTACACGCTCACTCTCCTTTAGTCCCCTTTTTTGGAATGCTCTCTCAAACATCTGGCGGCGGGATGTGCGGGAGGGTCGGGTTGCCTTGATCTGGCCGTTGCGATAATAGAAGACCCAGTGGCCCTGGCGTTCGCCGTCAACGTACTCGCCTCGACCGGAAACTTTTCCATCCTTGAACAGTTTCCTCTGCCATGGCGTGAGCCTACCGGTTCCTGCCCTGTACGCATGAAAGAATCGAACGAATGAGCACAGCAACTACCATCAACGTCCGTGCCGCAGCCGTAGCCACCTTCCTTGTGTTCGGAATGAACGGACTGGTTTTTGCCAGCTGGGCCGCACGCATCCCCGCCGTCACCGAAGCGTTGAGCCTGACCTCCGGGCAGATGGGCACGCTCCTTCTGTGCATCGCCGTCGGCTCCCTGACCGCGCTGCCCTCCGCGGGCTGGGTGATCGGCAGGATCGGCACTGCCAACACGGTCAGGGGCGCTGGGCTACTTGTTTCCGCGGCCGGGACGGGTGTTGCCTTTTCATTGATGGCCGGTTCGGTAATAGCCACAGCAGTGGCTCTCTTCTTTTTCGGGGTGGGCATCGGGCTCTGGGACGTAGCCCAGAATGTCGAAGGGGCCGACGTCGAACATCGCCTCATGCGCACGGTGATGCCGCAGTTCCATGCAGCCTTCAGCGGAGGCGCCTTTGTTGGGGCCCTGATCGGTGCCGGCCTGGCAAGGCTCGGAGTCGGGCTTCCGGCGCACCTCCTTGCCATCGCTGTGGCGTCCCTGGTCCTGGCGCTCATTGCCCCGCGGTACTTCCTGCCCCACATCGTTGAGCCCGAACCGGCCGACGGAGAAGCGCGTGAGCGGAAGGGGGCCACAGCTTGGCGCGATGGCAGGACTTTGCTGATTGGCGTCGTTGTCCTGGGCGCTACCCTCACGGAAGGGGCAGGCAATGACTGGATCGCCAAGGCGGCCGTGGACGGGCTTCGGGTGACCGAGTCCGCCGGTGCCCTGCTGTTCGCGCTCTTTGTTGGGGCCATGACGGCGATGCGGTTCTTTGGTGGACGCGCTATCGACGCTTACGGCCGGGTCGCAGTGTTGAGGGCCAGCATGGTCGCCGCCGCGGCGGGCCTTGCCCTCTATGTTTTTGCAGGGAACATGGTCCTCGCGTCCATCGGTGCGGCACTTTGGGGCATCGGCGCGGCACTGGCCTTTCCGATGGGCATGTCCGCGGCGGCAGATGACCCCAAGCATGCTGCTGCACGGGTGTCAGTGGTTTCGACGATTGGCTACGTCGCCTTCCTCGCTGGACCACCCCTCTTGGGTTACCTGGGCGACCACACAGGCATCCGCCTGGCCCTCCTGGCTATTGCGGCGCCGATTCTGCTCGCCCTTCTGCTCGCCGGCGCCGCGCGGCCCTTGCACGCCAAGTAAGGATCCGCTCAGCGTCGACATTCTCCTGCACACAGGCCCTTTGGAAAGCGATCCAGAGCAGTAGAACGACGCCAATGGAGAAACAGGCGGCCCCCACCACATCCATAAGCCAGTGCGCGGCGAGATAGGTGCGGCTCAGCATCATGGAAAGGATGCCGAGCAAGGAAATAATCCAGGCCCACAGGCGTCCAATCAACAGAGCGAGTACCACTAGCAGGACCGTGGTCGCGGAAACATGCCCAGATGGGTATGAACCACTGTCACTCAGGACCACTGCCTCCGCGGGACGGGAACGGTCAATAAGCGCCTTGGCGAGCTGGGTCACAAGGAGGCCCACAAATCCGGCAAGGATGCAAAAGGCGGCCGTGCCGGGGCGACGGCGCAGAATCAGGATGGTGGCAAGGAGTGCCTGGAGCAAAAGTGCCCCCAGAAACCCGAGGGCGTTCAGGACCCAGTTGACACCATCCCACCACGGGGCACGGAGAGAGGCCATGAAGTCATGCCAGCCGGTGTCCAGTTCCAGGAAGGGAACGTCGCGAGGCTGGGCTATCAGCATTCCTGCGGGGATGATCGCGGCCGCCAGGAGGATTGTGCCGACTGTTACCAATCCGCCGAGGGCAAAGCTGCGGGGAGCCAGGAGCCGTGCCATGGCAATCATCCTAGCCCTCCTCATCAGTGCAGACACCGCGCTATGGTGAGGTGTGCGAACAATTCTCCGGAGGGGGTCGGGCTGGGTTTCAGCCCGGGACCGCTCGTTGGTGCGCGCCGTCGGGCGCCTGCCACACGGAAACCACGACCACTTCTTCCGCGCACTCTCCGCGTCAGCCACTAAAGGCAAATTGTGGTTCGCCGTGGCCGCCGTCCTGGGGGCCGTGCCGGGCAGGGAGCGGCGCGCCGCTGTCCACGGAATCCTGGCCCTGGGCGTTGCATCCGCCGTGACCAACCTGGGATTCAAGACACTCCTTCCGCGGGCACGCCCGCTTCCCGAGCACCTGCCCGTGTTTCGCTTTGTACATCCACAGCCCATCAGTTCCTCGTTGCCGTCCGGCCACTCGGCCTCAGCCGTGGCCTTCGCGCTGGGCGTCGGGTTCGTCAGTCCGGCCGCCGGGCTCGTCCTGGCTCCTGTTGCGGCCGGTGTCGCTTACTCCCGCATCCACACGGGGGCACACTGGCCATCGGACGTGCTCTTCGGATCGGCGATCGGCGCGGGGGCGGCACTGCTGACCCGCCGCTGGTGGCCGGAGCGCCCGCCCGTACCCAAGATTCGCCAGTCACCGGTAGAAGCTCCCGCACTGAAAGACGGCGAGGGCCTCAGCATTGTGGTGAACCCGCTGGGAGGTTCTTACACCCCGGAAACCGCCCGTGTCCTGAGCAAAGAATTCCCGAAGGCGCATATACATGAGATTCCGGAAGGGTCGGACTTAGCCGAGGAAGTACTGGCGGGGGCCCTTCACCCCGGAACCCGTGCTCTCGGAGTCTGGGGCGGGGACGGGACTGTGGGCTGCGCAGCCGGGACCGCCGTCGAGCAGTCCCTTCCGCTCCTGGTGCTGCCGGGCGGGACGCTCAACCATTTTGCGCGGGACGCCGGGATCGACTCAGTAGAAACGGCCGCACGCGCAGCCTCCAAAGGCGAAGCGGTCCGTGCAGACCTCGGGAACGTTGTCGTCGAGCGAGGCCTTCCCGACACGCCTGAAACAACCCGGCTGACCATGCTCAATACAGCCAGCATCGGCGTCTATCCGAACTTGGTGAGGCGCCGTGAGCGGCTTACCCCGGCACTGGGAAAACCCCTAGCTGGCCTGATCGCCGGATTTCGAACCTTCGCCGCCGCCACTCCATCTACCTTGCGCATCAACGGGGTCCGCCACAAACTCTGGATCCTCTATCTGGGGCGCGGCCGCTACTACCCACGGGATCTCGCACCGTTGACGAGGCCCATCCTGGACGACGGCCTTTTCGATATCCGCATCGTTACGGCAGATGAGCCCTTCGCACGGCTGCGGCTTTTGTGGGCCATCCTGACCGGAACCGCGGCGACGTCGAAAGTCACGCACCTCACGGAGGCGAGCCATGTGGTTGTGGAGGCCGATGCCCAGCCCCTGGTGCTGGCCGTAGACGGCGAAATCCTGCCCGGTGTACGGCGTGCCGAATTCAAGGTTCTGCGGGGGAAGTTGCACTGCTATTCGCTCAATTCCGAGGCCTGAAAGACACCGGACTTCGGCAGCCCATATGCGGACCGAATATGACCGCGAACCTCTATCCTCCCGCGAGGCACCCTCCTAGCCTGTTCGGGTGAACATCATTGAAGCCTCCGGATTAAAGAAGTTCTACAAAGCCAAAACGGGCCAGGTCCACGCGCTGAACGGCCTTGACCTCTCAGTCCCCCAAGGAACCGTCACCGCCTTGTTGGGGCCCAACGGAGCCGGGAAAACGACCGCCGTCAAGGTCCTGACCACCCTCATCAAACCCGACGCCGGCACCGCGCACATTGACGGAATCGACGTCGTACGGGATCCGCATGGTGCCCGTCGAATCATTGGCGTGTCAGGTCAGTATGCCGCCGTCGACGAGAACCTGACGGGATTCGAAAACCTTGAGATGGTAGGACGGCTCTACCACCTGGGGCGACGGGAGTCGCGGCGCCGGGCGCAGGAACTGATCGACATGTTCGAGCTGACTGCCGCCGGAAACCGTCCCGTAAAGGGGTTCTCCGGCGGGATGCGACGGCGGATCGACGTCGCCGGAGCCCTTGTGAACAAGCCTAGGATCCTGTTCCTGGATGAGCCCACCACCGGGCTGGACCCGAGAAGCAGGCTGGCCCTCTGGGAAATCATCCGGGGACTGGTCAATGACGGAACCACCCTGCTACTGACCACCCAGTACCTTGAGGAAGCAGACCAGTTGGCCGATGACATTGCCGTGATCGACGGCGGCCAGCTCATCGCCCGCGGCACCGCCGACGAGCTCAAGGCGCAGGTCGGCGGGCATCGGGTGGTGATTGCCTTGGTCAGGGCGGCCGATTCCGACACCGCCCTGCGCATCCTTGCCAGGCACGGCGAAAGGGAGGCGGAACTGGCTTCGGACGGGCGCACCATCGAAGTCCCGGTCGGGGAAGGTCCTCGGGCCCTGCAGTACATCCTCTCCGAGTTCGCTTCCCAACGCATTGAATTGCACGACGCCGGAATGCGACGGCCTACCCTGGATGACGTCTTCCTGCGGATCACCGGCCGCAAGGTTGAGAAGGACGGGGCGCTCAACACCAGGAACGAGATGGAGGACGCGAAATGAGCACGGTGACAATGCCCGCGACACCCATGACCGCCGCCAACCATGGCCCGGGACGCTGGGCCAGCGACGGCTGGACCGTGACCAAGCGGAACCTCACCAAGATGAAGCGCTCCCCCGACATGCTGCTGTTTGCCGTACTCCAGCCCATCATGTTTGTCCTCCTGTTCAGCCAGGTCTATGGGGGCTCCATAAAAGTGGAGGGATCGGACTACACGCAGTTCCTCATGGCCGGGATCTTTGGCCAAACAGTCGTTTTCGGCGCCACGTTCTCCGGTGCCGCCATGGCGCAGGACCTCAAGGAAGGAATCATCGACCGCTTCCGGACCCTGCCCATGAGCTCATCGGCCGTACTGATAGGGCGGACCAACGCAGACCTGGTGCCCAACGCCATCTCCATGCTCATCATGATTGGGACGGGGCTGATGGTCGGTTGGCGGGTGAATACCTCCCTCCCCGAGTTTCTGGCCGGCGTGGGCCTGCTGCTGCTTTTCAGCTACGCATTCAGCCACTCCGCTGCGGATCTTCGCCGACTGGAACCCTGTTTCTGCACTGGTGCAGGCAGCTCGCCAGTTGTTCGGAAACCTGGGCACTGCACCCATCCCGGATGCCTGGCCGATGCAAAATGCTGTAGCAACCGTGCTGATTGGGGCTGCACTGATGATCGTTGTCTTCGTTCCGCTGTGCATCCGAAAGTTCGAGTCGATCAGCTCACGGTGATCCCGCTCGCGGTAGACCGTCATCCATGCGGACTACCCTGAACGGACCCTGAATCATCCCTAAGACCGGCGAATCCCGGGCCGCTGATGGCTAGCGTTGTTACTACAGTCAATCGGCTGCGAAGCAAGCGGAGGGAACGCTTCCAAATGATCGAGGCAAAAGGCCTGACCAAAGTCTACGGCGACAAGACCGCCGTCGGAGGGGTCAGCTTCACAGTCCAGGCCGGGCAGGTGACGGGCTTCCTTGGCCCTAACGGCGCCGGCAAATCCACCACTATGCGCATGATCATGGGCCTGGATGCCCCGACGGCGGGCGCGGTAACGGTCAACGGCGTCCCGTTCGCGCATCACTCAGCGCCACTGCGTGAAATCGGGGCGCTCCTTGACGCCAAGGCCGTCCACACGAGCCGCAGCGCCTACAACCACTTGTTGGCTATGGCCGCCACGCACAGCATCCCGAAAAAGCGCGTCCACGAAGTCATCGAAATGACAGGCCTGGGCGACGTCGCGAAGAAGAAAGTGAAAGGCTTCTCGCTGGGAATGGGCCAGCGACTTGGCATTGCCGCCGCCCTCCTGGGCGATCCGCAGACGATCATCCTGGACGAGCCCGTCAACGGCCTTGATCCCGAAGGCGTCGTCTGGGTCCGAAACCTGGTCAAGTTCCTCGCCTCCGAAGGGCGGACTGTGTTCCTGTCCAGCCATCTCATGAGCGAAATGGCCCAAACTGCGGACCACCTCATCGTAATCGGCCGCGGCAGGATCATCGCCGATGCCCCGATCAAGGAGATCATCACCGGCAAGGGGCAGGCGCGAACGCGCGTCCGCACCGACCAGCCCGAGCAGCTCATGGGCCTGCTGGCCAGCGACGGAGTTTCGGTGGAGGTCCAGGACCACGAGCTCCTCGAGGTCAAGGGAATAACACCACGGCAGATTGCACGGGCCGCCCTGGACCATCACGTCATGGTCTATGAGCTGACGCCTTTGCAGGCGAGCTTGGAAGAGGCCTACATGGAGCTGACCAAGGACGAGGTGGAATACCACTCACTCATCACTACCGGGGCTCCCGTTCCCGCCCAGACCGGAGGCAAGTAACTATGAGCGCCACCACCCTTGACCTCCGCCGGTCCCGCGTCGATGTGGGCCCCGGTCCCAGCTTCTTTCGCGTCCTGAACTCGGAGTTCATCAAGTTCCGCACCCTGCTGTCCACCCTGATCCTGCTCGGGTCGACCGTGCTGGTCATGGTCGGTTTCGGGGCCCTCAACGCTTGGGGCGTCGGGCAGTTTTCCGAGGCGTCCAGGGACGATCCGGAGGCGGCGGCGGCTTTCGCCGCGCAGGGCGCCGACCTCACGGTGCGCGTACCGACGTCGGGCCTGGACTTCGCGCAGCTCATCATCGGTTCGCTGGCCGTCCTGTTGATGAGCTCCGAATTCACCACCGGAATGGCCCGCTCCACTTTCGCCGCCGTGCCGAAGCGGACACCGGCGTTCGTGGCGAAGCTGCTCGTGGTTACGGTCTCCGCGTTTGTCCTGACCGTCGCAGCAGCCCTGCTCACGTACGTCGTAGCCGCCCCCATCCTGGACAATTACGGCTTCACGATTGACCTGGGGACTGAACATTCGCTCCGGATGCTGCTGGTCAGTGGGCTCTATGTCGCGGCTGTTGCTGCAATCGGCATGTCACTGGGCACGCTCCTGCGCAACTCCGCCGGGGGCATCATGTCCCTCGTTGGCCTTTTCTTCGTAGTTCCGATTGCCTTCCAGCTCATTCCCGGGGACTTCTTTGTCGAAGCAAGGAAGTACCTGCCGGGGAACCTGTTCCAGACAATCACAGCGGGAACGCCGGCAGACGGTGCCCTGGAGATCTGGCAGGCGTCGCTGTGGCTGGGAGCCTGGGTTGCGGTGCCACTGGTCCTGGCCATGGTGCTGCTCAAGAAGCGCGACGTGTAGGTGAACATTGCCAACTAGGCTCAATCCATGACGGAGGGACAGGCAGTCGAGGAAGCGGTGGTCGGAGCGGCCGCCGCTTCCCGCGCGTCCACAGAATCCCGCGCGTCCACAGGGTCCCGCGCGTCCACGCAACCCCAGGCCAGCGACCCCTCCTTTGCCGAGATCACGGCCAAACGGCGTGGCCGCATCCGACGCTATCTTTTCCAGCATCCGCGAATCATGGATCTGGTGGTGGTGCTGTGCTACCTGCTGCTGGCCGCTTCCACGGTCGTGGCCTCCAGCGCCGACGGCGAGTGGCAGGCCGGCGTCGTCCTTGGGGCGATCGCCGGGGTTCTGTTCCTCCGGAGGCGCTTCCCGACGGCGGTAACGGCCGTCGTCGCGCTCCTGGAAGTAGCCGCTACCCTGCTGAACCCGTGGGGATCCAACGTGTCCGCCGGCCTGTGGTTCGCCCTGTATGCGGTGGCGGTGGCGAGGCAACGGAAGTTCGCTTTCTTCACCCTGGCAGCAGCGAGCACTCCCCTGGCGCTCGTTTATCTGTTCATGGCAACCAGCCCGACCTCCGTGATGGGCAGTCCTGAGGCTGCGGCCGGTTCCGATCACTTCCACCTCGTGAGCAACATCGCCGCGGCAATAAGCATCATGCTGTCCAACATGATCGCCACGGGGATCGGGATCTCGGTACGCCAGCGGCGGGAGCATGAGGACGAGGTGGCCGCTTGGGCGGCTAGAACGGCGCAGCTGGGCTCCGTCAACGAGCGCAACAGGATCGCGCGGGAAATGCACGACGTCGTGGCACACTCCCTGACCGTCATGATCAGCCTGTCCGATGGCGCCGCGGTAGTGGTCAAGAAGGACCCGGAGCGCGCCGGAGAGGTGCTGGGGGAACTCAGCAGGACGGGGCGGATGGCACTGTCGGACATGCGCCGGGTCCTGGGCGTGCTCCGCGATGACCGCACTCCACGGTCACCGCTGGAGCCCCTTGCTGCGGGGGATAACCTCACCACGCTGCTTGACGGCTTCCGCACCGCGGGCCTGCCGCTGCACTATTCCCATACCGGCCCTTCGCTGCCCGAGGACCCGGCCTTCCGCCTGACCGTCTACCGGATCGTGCAGGAGTCACTGACCAACGTGCTGCGCTATGGCCGCGGCCTGACCCATGTGGATGTGGAAATCAGGCGCGACGGCGATGTCGTCACCATTGACGTGCTCGACGACGGCCGACGACTGCAGGACGAGGGTCGCGGACTGCAGGGGGAAGGCAGCCTTGGCACGGGCCAGGGCATCGCAGGCATGCGCGAGCGGGCAAGGATTTATGCGGGAACGGTGGAGGCCGGCCCTGCTTCAAACGGGGGATGGCAGGTCCATGCCCTGCTGCATTGGAACGGAGACAAGGAGAAAACGTGACTGGGGGACAAACTGGGGGACTTGCCGGGGGATACGGCGAGGCGGAGGAGCCCGCTGAGGACGGCGGGCCGATCCGGGTCTTGCTGGTTGATGACCAGCCGCTGCTGAGGATGGGGTTCAGGCTCATTCTGGAGGGTGAGGATGACCTCGAAATCGTGGGTGAAGCCTCGGACGGGGCGGAGGGTGCCCGGCTGGTTCAGGATCTTCGGCCTGACGTGGTGCTCATGGACATTAGGATGCCGGTGCTTGACGGTATCGAGGCCACACGGAGGATCACGTCCTCCAACTCCCGAGCAAGGCTCATCCTCCTGACCACTTTCGACCTCGACGAATACGCCTTCGCCGGGCTACAGGCCGGAGCGTCGGCCTTTCTGCTCAAGGACGTGGCACCGGCGGAGCTCGTCCAGGCTGTTCGGCTGGTAGCCAGCGGTGACGCCGTTGTGGCGCCACGCGTCACGCAGCGACTCCTGGAAACATACGTGCGGGGGGCTATTCGCCCCGACGCCGTTCCCCCTCCTCGCGATCCCCTGCTTGAAGACCTCACCAGGCGCGAAACCGAGGTCCTGGAGGCAATCGCCGACGGACTATCCAATGCCGAGATTGCGCACAAGTTTTTCCTGTCAGAAGCCACGGTCAAAACTCACGTCCGGAGGATCCTGAACAAGCTGCACCTGCGCGACCGGGTGCAGGCGGTTGTCTACGCGTACGAAACCGGTTTGGTGGTACCCAGCAATCCCGATTTCTGAGCGGAACGCTAAGTGGACACCAGGGCCGGGCTCGCCTCCCCCAACTGCCAGCCCCAACTTCCTCCGCCCAACTGCCGGCCTCACAGGCTGCTCACAGCTTCGCTATGTACAGGTCATAGGCGGGGCGGGTTCCATTGACGCATGAACAAAAATCCGCTCCCGCCCTCGGACCCCATCAAAGATGCCCAGCCGCACCCGGACCACGACCGCGGACTGGAATTCGATCTCTCCACGCTGTTGAGCCGACGCCGAACCCTCGGCGTGCTGCTGGGCGGCGGCGCCGCCGTCGCGCTTGGAGCCTGCACGCCGAGTGACCCCGGAAGTGCCGGTGCCACGACCACGCCAGCTTCTACGGGTACGACGGCGGCGACGTCCACGCCGTCGTCGGCTTCTCCCACGGTCACACGGGCGATCGCCGAGTGCGGGGTGGAGATCCCCAAGGAAACCGCCGGTCCCTTCCCCGGGGACGGTTCCAACGGTCCCAATGTACTGGAGGCTTCGGGCGTGGTCCGCCAGGACATCACCTCCAGCTTCGGCACGTCCAGCACCAAGGTCACCGGTGTGCCGCTCACCGTGACCCTGACCCTGCTCGATAACGCCAACGGCTGCAAACCCCTGGCCGGCGCCGCCGTTTACGCCTGGCACTGTGACAAAAACGGCAAGTATTCAATGTACGATTCCGGGCTCGAGAACGAGAACTATCTTCGCGGGGTCCAGGAGGCCGACGCCAACGGCCAGCTGACCTTCACCACAATTTTCCCCGGCGCCTATAACGGCCGCTGGCCCCACATCCACTTCGAAGTGTTCGAATCCATGTCCAATGCCACCAGCGCCGGGCAGATCCTGCGAGTGTCGCAGATCGCCCTCACCGATGCGGCCTGTAACGAGGTCTATGCCACGGCGGGCTACGAGACCAGCGCGCGAAACTTCCCCAACACCACGCTGCAGTCGGACAACGTGTTTGGCGACGACGGCGGTATCTACCAGCTGGCCACGATGTCAGGATCCGTCTCGGCCGGCTACACCGCGGCGCTGAACGTGACGGTGTAGCTGCTGGATTGGCGGGTCCGATTTAGCCCCGGGCTAAACTCGGTCCCATGCCTTCCAACACCTCCGCTTTAGAGCACATCCGGGACCTCGGCGACTACGTGAACGCTTCGCCGTCAAGCTTCCATGCGGTCCACGAAGCCGGTCGTCGGCTGGATGCCGCCGGCTTCAGCGCGCAGGATGAGCGGGAGGCCTGGGAGGGCGGTCCCGGTAGCTTCTACGTCCTCCGCGACGGCGCCTTGATCGCCTGGGTCGTCCCGCAGGCGGCTGGCCCCGCCACGGGCTTCAACATCCTGGGCACCCACACCGATTCGCCGTCGTTCAAGCTCAAGCCCAAATCCACGAGCGGAAAACTGGGCTGGCTGCAGGCGGGAGTCGAGGTCTATGGCGGGCCGCTGCTGAACTCGTGGCTGGACCGGGAACTACGGCTCGCGGGACGGCTCGTGATGCTTGACGGCACGGAACACCTGACATCTACGGGGCCGCTCCTGCGCTTTCCCCAGCTTGCCATCCACCTGGACCGGGCAGCGAACGATGGCCTGACCCTGGACAAGCAGCAGCACATGAACCCGGTATTCGGCCTCGGCGATCCCGCCGGCGAAGACCTCCTGGGGCTGCTGGCCAAAACTGTTGAGGGGGGTGCCGTGGACCCGGCGCAGATCGGCGGGTACGACGTCGTTGTGGCGGACACGCAGGAGCCTGCTGTTTTCGGTGCCAACAGCGAGTTCTTCGCGTCCGCGCGCCTGGACAATCTTTCAGCAACGCACGCGGGGCTGGCGGCGCTGATCCGGCACGCGGAAGCTGATAATGGAACCGGGTCCGCACCCATTGCAGTCCTCGCCGCCTTCGATCACGAGGAAGTGGGCTCGGCGTCCCGCTCAGGCGCCTCCGGACCCCTCCTCGAAGACATCCTGTTACGCATCTCAGACGGCCTCGGCGCGACGGTGAGCGAACGGCGGCGGGCCCTGGCGGCGTCGTTCTGTGTTTCGGCCGATGCCGGGCATGCAGTACACCCCAACTATCCCGAACGCCACGACCCCGCCAACCGCCCAGTGCTGAACGGCGGCCCGCTGTTGAAAATCAACGCGAACCAGCGGTATGCCACTGACGCCGGCGGGGCGGCCTTGTGGGCGCGGTTGTGCAAGGAGAGCGGCGTCGCATATCAGGAGTTTGTGTCCAATAATGCGATCCCCTGCGGCTCGACGATCGGCCCCCTGACGGCTACCAGGATCGGGATCAGGACGGTCGACGTCGGCGTACCGCTGCTGTCCATGCACTCCGCGCGGGAGCTGTGCGGCGTAGAGGACCCCTACAGCCTGGCCACGGTGACCCGTTTGTTCTTCCGGACGGCCGTTTAGCGCTGAAGAAACGTTTATTCAGGTGCTAAATAGCGATTACTCCAATGAATTTGAGTACGGCTGTATGGATTGACCCTACAAAAGCGAGTACTGGCTACTCGTGATACCTAAGGGAGCCGCCCGTAGGCTCTAATCCACGGGCAGAGTCATTGGCTATGAGTAGCTGGGACCACAGACCAGACCAGACCGGATAAGCGCTAGTGTCGCGACCTTCTCTTGAGTTGGCGCGGCATTATCAAATTTTCGTCAAAGTCATGAAGTGGTGAGGCATTTGTCTATTTCCACCCAGCTTCCAAGTACGTTCTCCGAGCCGGCAGTGCCGTCGTCGAGGGCGTCAGTAAGCGTGGTTATCCCAACATTGAATGAAGCAAAGAACCTCCCCTGGGTTCTTCGCCGAATGCCGTCGTACGTGGACGAAGTAGTGATCGTCGATGGTCGCTCCCAAGACAACACTGTGGATGTGGCCCGGGCTCTCCGAAACGACGTCGTAGTGGTGCACGAACTGCGCAAGGGGAAAGGTGTTGCCCTCCGTGCGGGATTCGCCGCGGCTTCAGGGGACATCATCGTCATGCTGGATGCCGATGGAAGCATGGATCCCCAGGAGATCGGCTGGTTCGTCTCCCCGCTTCAGCATGATTACGACTTCGTCAAAGGCTCGCGCTATGTGACGGGCGGCGGCTCTGAGGACCTGACCCCATTGCGGCGGACCGGCAATCGTGCGCTGACAGCCTTGGCTAACACCGTACTCCACAGCAACTATTCAGACCTTTGCTACGGATACATAGCCTTCCGCAGGGAATGCCTGGAGATCCTCCAGCTGGAATCGGACGGTTTCGAAATCGAGACTGAACTCATAGTCCGGGCAGCCAAGGCGGGTCTCCGCATTGCCGAGGTACCAAGCATTGAGCTTGACCGTATATCAGGAGTGTCCAATCTGCAGACCTTCCGGGATGGCTGGAGAGTCTTAAGGACGATGGCACGCGAATGCACGCTCTGGGAGGCCCCTACCGCGGGAGCTCGTCCCGAGGCCTTGCGCCGCGTGAAATACACCTACGCCAACGTCAAGTTTCCCCGGACGCCAACGGATCCCCAAAGCATTCTCTCCTTGATTGCGGAGGCTTAGCAATGTCTACTTTTGTTGAATCTCCTACAGTCACCGTGGTGATTTGCGCTTATACCCAGGAGCGCTGGAGTCTTTTGCTGAACGTCATTCAGTCCGTCCACGCACAAACTTTCACTCCCCAGGAAGTCGTTGTGGTGGTTGACCACAACGAGGGTCTTTATAAGCGGCTCATTGAGAATGTGCGTGATGTGACTCTCGTGGAAAATACCGGCCCCCAAGGGCTTTCCGGAGCACGCAATACCGGGGTCAGCCTGGCGGACTCCGACGTTGTGGCCTTTTTGGACGACGATGCCGAAGCGGCGCCGGATTGGCTGGAACGACTGATGGCTCTCTATGACGATCCTGATGTGCTGGCTGTAGGTGGCCGCGTTGAGCCGGTATGGGAAAAGGGACGTCCCGGATACTTCGGCGAAGAGCTGGATTGGATTGTTGGGTGCAGCCATCGGGGGATGCCAAGGGTTGCATCTGAAGTCCGAAATGTCATTGGTGCAAACATGTCCTTTCGGCTTGATGTCCTCCGTCAGGTTGGCGGTTTCAACCTCACACTTGGCCGCCAGGGAACCAGGCCCCTTGGCTGCGAAGAGACAGAAATCTGCATCCGTTCCAGGATCGGGTCACCTGGCTCGAGGATTGTCTACGAACCAGCAGCCCTGGTACATCACCACGTGCCGGCCAGCAGGGCAACCCTCCGATACATGCTGGCCCGGTCCTGGTCTGAGGGGATCTCCAAGGCGCAGGTCAGCCAGGTCGTCGGCCACAAACGGGCCTTGGGCGCGGAGCGGCGGTATGTCCGAAGCGTCCTTCCGAGGGCCGTTTTTTCCGGAATACAGGACTGGAGCCGGGATGGAAACGTCTATGGACTCGGCCGTGCCGGAGCCGTCATCGCCGTTCTGGCCTTCACCGCCGCGGGGTACTTCCGGGGACGTCGGCTTGCACACCTCTCCGCGCGTCTCCAGAGCAGCACAGCTCTTGTCGGAGCGCCATGGAGGGAAGTGCAGTGAACAATCGTGCAAGGGAGGGAAATGCAGTGAACAAGCATACAAGGCGAGTCCAGTCCCGTTTAGGCGGGTCGCGGATTCTGCGGCTGCCGGCACTGCTGGCAGCGCTGCTGCTTGCGCTGGGTGTTCTGATGGTGCCGGGTGCGGCGTCGGCTGCTGTGGGTGATGTTGGGGTAGAGGGTCCGTCTCACTCGGGGACGGGGACGCCGACGGGTACGAAGCGGGCGACGAGTGCGTTGTGGTTCAACGACGGGGTCTGGTGGGGGAACCTGTGGGACACTGCCAGTTCGGATTTTCACATCTTCCGGTTCAATGCCGCGACGAGCTCGTGGGTCGATACGCGTGTGGCGACGGATACTCGGGCGAACACTCATCATGACGTGTTGTGGGACGGGACGACGTTGTATGTGGCGAGCTATCGGTTCGTCAACGACGGTGCGCCCGCTGAGCCGAACTACCCGACGACGATGCGGCGTTTCAGCTACGACTCGGGTACGAAGACGTACAAGCTGCTGACTTCTGAAAACATCAACAACCACCGCGTTGAGGTTCTGACCATCGATAAGGACTCGACTGGTCGGGTGTGGGCCACGTGGCAGCAAGGGAACCGGATTTACCTTAACGTCACTGACACGGAGGGCAAGAAATGGGGGACGCCGTTCCCGCATCCTGCGTCGTTGAGCAACGTGTCTGTGGACGACACGTCGGCTGTGATCGCGTTCGACGGGAACAAGATGGGTGTGATGTGGAGCCGGCAAATCGGTGACTCCACCGACGGCATGTACTGGAGCTACCATGTCGATGGAGCGCCGAACACCGCCTGGACCGCTCCTGTGGCGGCGGTGTCGGGGCAGCGCAGCGGTGATGACCATATGAACTTGAAGTGGCTGGACTCCTCGGAGGGTCAAGTTTTCGCCGCTATTAAGACGTCGTTCACGTCCGCGTCCCAGCCGCTGATCCAGCTGTTGGCATTGAATGGTACGACGTGGTCGGCGCACACGATCGCGACTGTGGCGGAGTGCCCCAACCGGGTGATCGTCTTGATTGACGAGAGTACGACTCCAAAGAAGCTGCGTACCTTCGCAACCTATCCCAAGCCGAGTGGCACGACGAACGCTGGTGTCTGCACCAGTTCGGGGGGTGCGATCTACGAGAAATCCACGGGGCTGGACAAGATCAGCTTCACCACCACGAAGACGGCTCGTATTGTTGACGCCGACCAGTATGTCCACAACGTGACGTCGACGAAGCAGAACCTCAACACTGCGGCGCGGGGCACGGCCAACAGCGGCCTGCTGGTGCTCGCCGATGTGAACGCCACAAGCCGGTACTGGCACTTTTACGACCCCAGCAGCGGTGGTGGTGGCGGCGGCGGCGGTGATACGACGGCTCCGGTGGTGACGGGTACGTCTCCCGTTGCTGGTGCGACGGGTGTGGCGGTGACCGCGAATGTGACGGGGTCATTCTCGGAGGCGATGGATCCGTCGACTGTCACGTCGGCCACATTCACGTTGCAGACGGTGACGACGCCGGTGAGGACGGTGGCGGCCGCTGTGACGTACAACCCCACGGACAAGGTTGCGACGTTGAACCCGGATGCGGACCTGGCAGCGGGTACGACGTACACGGCGACCATCAGGGGCGGCTCCGGTGGGGTGAAGGATGTTGCCGGTAACGCGTTGGCGTCGGACAAGACCTGGACCTTCACCACGGCCTCCGCCGCCCCCAGCGATACGACGGCTCCGACGGTGACGGGTACGTCTCCGGTTGCTGGTGCGACGGGTGTGGCGCTGGCAACGAATGTGACGGGATCGTTCTCGGAGGCGATGGATGCGTCGACGGTCACGTCGAACACATTCACGTTGACGAAGGAGGGGACGACGACGCCGGTGACAGCCGTTGTGACGTACGACGGCACGGTTGCGACGTTGAACCCGGGTACGGACCTGGCGGCCAATACGAAGTACACCGCGACGATCAAGGGCGGCTCCAGTGGAGTGAAGGATGCTGCCGGGAACGCGTTGGCGGCGGACACGACGTGGACCTTCACCACAGCGCCCCCGGGCGGCACGCCCGAGACCGTCACGCTCACGGCCACCGCTGACAGCTATGTGTCGAACGCGAGCGGGGCGGCGGGGACGAACTTTGGCACGAGTATCTTGTTGGGTGTGGACTTCAGCCCGGTGGAGGTCACGTACTTGAAGTTCGACCTGTCGGCGTATGCGGGTAGGACGCTGGAGAGTGCGACGTTGCAGCTGCGCAGCGCCGGGAGTGGGTCAACCGGTAAGCAGAACGTCAAGCCCCTTCTGAACGCTAATGACGACAGCTGGACCGAGGGCGGGATCACGTACAGCATCCGTCCGGCGCTCGGCACCAGCATCGGCACGCTCGGCCCGACAACGACCAACACCAACTACAACGTTCAGCTGACAGTCAGCGGCCTGACCGGTGAGCTCGGCCAACAGCTCTCACTGGGCATGGACTCCATCAGCAGCGACGGCCTGGACCTCAACTCCAAGGAGGCCGGCAGCACCGTCGCACCCAAGCTGGTGCTCACGGTGAGCGGCGGCGGTAGCGTCGGTGATACGACGGCTCCGACGGTGACGGAGACATCTCCGGCTGCTGATGCGCGTGATGTGGCGGTGACCGCGAATGTAACGGGAACCTTCTCGGAAGCGATGAATCCGTCGACGGTCACGCCGACCACGTTCACGTTGACGAAGGAGGGGACGACGACGCCGGTGACAGCCGATGTGACGTACAACGGCACGGTGGCGACGTTGAACCCGGATACGGACCTGGCAGCGGGTACGAAGTACACCGCGACCATCAAGGGCGGCTCCAGTGGGGTGAAGGATGCCGCCGGGAACGCCTTGGCGGCGGACAAGACCTGGACCTTCACCACGGCCTCCGCGGGCGCCGGTGATACGACGGCTCCGACGGTGACGGAGACATCTCCGGCTGCTGATGCGCGTGATGTGGCGGTGACCGCGAATGTAACGGGAACCTTCTCGGAAGCGATGGATCTGTCGACGGTCACGCCGACCACGTTCACGTTGACGAAGGAGGGGACGACGACGCCGGTGACAGCCGATGTGACGTACAACGGCACGGTGGCGACGTTGAACCCGGATACGGATCTGGCGGCGGGTACGAAGTACACCGCGACCATCAAGGGCGGCTCCAGTGGGGTGAAGGATGCTGCCGGGAACGCCTTGGCGGCGGACAAGACCTGGACCTTCACCACGGCCTCCGCGGGCGGCGGTACGCCGGAGACCGTCACGCTCACGGCCACCGCTGACAGCTACGTGTTAAGCGGGACATCGGCGGCGACGAATTTCGGCACGAGTACCGTGTTGGGTGTGGACAACAGCCCGGTGACGGTCACGTACTTGAAGTTCGATCTGTCGGCGTATGCGGGCAGGACGCTGGAAAGCGCGACGTTGCAGCTGCACAGCGCCGGGAGTGGGTCAACGGGTACGCAGAACGTCAAGCCCCTTCTGAACGCTAATGACGACAGCTGGACCGAGACTGGGATCACGTACGACAACCGTCCGGCGCTCGGCACCAGCATCGCCACGCTCGGCCCGACAGCGAAAAACACCAGCTACAGCGTTCAGCTGACGGTCAGCGGCCTGACCGGCGAGCCCGGCCAACACCTCACCCTTGGCATGGACTCCAGCAGCAGCGACGGCCTGGACCTCAACTCCAAGGAAGCCGGCAGCACGCTCGCACCCACGCTGGTGCTCACCCTGCGCTAGGTCAGGCAGGAAGAGGACTGGGCTGGCCGGGACTGCATCCATAAGGATGCAGTCCCGGCACTGCCTTGTCCGCCTGCAGTCGGTAAGCCCAGACCCGCTGGTTCGATGTGCTGGCGAAGTGGGCGAGTCAGCGAAGGAAGTCGTCCGGCCCGGTGAGGCTGAGCAGAACGTCGGCGATGGAGACAGCTTTGTGAGATCTTGGCCGAAACAAGTTCGTCGGGGACATCACGTACATCCATACCTGGCAAGGATTCGTTTACTTGGCCACTGTGATCGACTGCTACTCAAAGAAGGCCGTGGGCTGGGCCATCGACGGGCACATGCGCGCTCAGCTCGTAGAGAAGGCACTGCGAGATGCCGCCGAAACCACGAGGCCCAGGCCAGGCGCGACGTTATCCGCTACATTGAGGGCTTCTACAACAGCCGGCGCCAGCATTCGGCGCTCGGTTACCGGTACCCCCAACAAGGTCCATTACAGTTACAAGCAGCCAGCCATGGGAGCGTAGAAAACCAACAAATCCGCTGTCCGAAATTTCCTAGGCAGCCCAGTCTCGCGTCTTTCCGGCTCTTGCGAGTTGATGCGCAGAGTAGGAATGCCGTCGCGTCTTAAGTCGAGCCACATTAGTCCAGGTTCGCCTAAGACCAACCGGACAACCTGGGTCAGCCTGATTGCCTCCCCATCGCGGGGTAATGCTGACACTGGCAGATGCGCATTGCTCGGCGGGCCCTTGGTCAAGGGCGAGCCTCACGATCCCTCGCGGTGTCTCGAGGTGCAGTGAAATAATGAATCCCGGATGAGGTATGAATGGCGAAGTTCACGCCACGCTGTTCATAACCTGCATGGGAACTACACCTGGACCTGTGCTGGGTGACGCCAGGGGAGGCTGCCTCGCTCGCCGCCAGCGGCGAGATGCCCGGCTCACACGGAAAGTGCTCGTGCGCCAGGCTCTGGCGCACGTCTGGTTCCCCGCGTGATCGGCGGCCCGCCGCCCAATCCTTGCACGCGCCCGTGCAGCCCGCCCGGCCGGTGCACTGACACCGGTACGGCTCAGCCACCGTCCGGACGCCAGTACCGCAGCCCGCCGCTCGTGGCGCCGTCACGGGCGACGTTGACGACGGCGTACGGGAACGCCCGACGGTCCGACTGGTCAGGTCCGCGACCGCGGACGTCCGAACACCACGTGCCAGTGTTGACATACCGGGTGGGGCACGCTTCGAGCGTCGACTCGAGGGCCCGGTGGGTGTGGCCCGAGACGTACCAGGCCACCCCGGAACCGTGCGCCTCGAGGGTACGTGCGAACCGGCCCGCTGCAGCAGGAGCCTCCTCGCCGGTGACTCTGCGCCCGGCGGCCGCGAGCACCATGCGAGTCGCGGCGACCGGGAGCGCCGACACCGTCCGGAACCGGGACAGACGCGCCAGGTCCCGAACGGCCACGCCGTCGAGCGCGAGCCGCTTTGACTCGGCCTGCAACAGCTCGTCGTACGCGAGCTTCCGGACGCGGCGTTCCGCCCGCTCGGACGCCAGGCAGGCCCGGGCAACGGCCCCAGCACGGCTCAGGCGCGACCTCGACGGATGGGCATTCCATGCGGCGAGCGGTGGTAGGTCCAGCTCGTCGCTGCCGTTGACCGCCGCGCGGAGTACCTCGGGCATCCGATGCAGCGCGTGGTGCTGGTGCCCGTGCTCGGCCACGAGCACCTGGGGAACGTGCAGGAACCACGGGTACACCCGGACCCGCGTCGGCTCGACGGGTGACAGCAGCGCCGACAGGCGGGCGGCAACCGAGTGCCGGGCCAGCTCCACGTCATGGTTGCCGCACAAGAAGTGCAGTTGCACGCCGCGCGCCGCACAGGCCTCCAGGGCCCGGAACGTGTCGAGGTGGCGGGCGAGGATGGACTCGAGCCGGGCCAGGCTCTCGTCCTCGCCGAACCCGACCAGCTCGAACGTGTCACCGACGAAGGCGACGTGCTGCTGCGGACCGGAGGCTGCGAGCACCTCGCGGCGCAGGAACTCGGGCAGCACTCTGCCGGGGCACCGGGGGTCGTCGTCCGACACGCCCAGGTGGAGATCGCTGAGGAGCCACCACCGTGCCGCGCGGCTCACGTAAGCAGTCCCAGCACGCGTGGAAGGAAGAGGAGCAGGTACATCGTCCACATGACGGCGACAACCCAGCGGTTCGCCGTTCGGTCGAGGAGCCTCTTGCGTGTGGGCTGCCCGGTGTCTGGTCCCGCGCGTCGGACCTCGAGCGCGACGAGGGTGACGAGCAGGGCGGCAGTCGCGAGCAGTCCCGCCAGGTCGATCATCATGATGCCTCCTGCCGTGTGTCCTGCCGTGCGCGTGCTATGCACGCAAGGACTGTGATGACGCCCATCGTGACGACGCACGCCTGCCAAGACCACACAGCGAGGTAGAACATCGCCGCGGACACCGCCGTGAGCGCGGCGAGGCCGAGCGCCAAGACGAGCAGTGCGCCGAGCGCGAGGTCGTCCACCGGCGTGAGTCGGGCCAGCGCCTGGCCCGGGAGCAGGACGAGGACAGCTATCGCGGCGATCGCCTGCAGCGGTGTCGGCAGCCCGACGAGCGTCACCAGCGACAGCGCGACGGCCGCGAGACCGAGCGCCACGGTGGGTCGGCTGACGCGCGCGCTCATGGCGTCACCCGGTAAGCGCGTGCATCTTCGTTGCTGAATGCGAGCTCCACGCCGTCCTGCGCGCCCAGCCACTCCTCCAGCTCGGCTAAGCCGCCAGCGCTGCTGGTGCCCTGGACCACGAGACTCGCCTCCGACGAGCGCGTGAGCAGCACGACGGCACCGGGAGGGTTTTGCCGGGCGTAGTCGTAGACGAGTGGGCCGCACGTCGCCGTCGACAAGTCGGACCGACACAGGTCGTCGATCGTCCGGTACCGGTGTTCGAGGTAGGCCTCACTGCGCCACGGCGTCGGATGTGCAGCCGAAATGATCGTAGAGCCAGGGGGCGCGAGACGCTGCGCGGCGGCGACGGCGGCGATCTCACCGTCGGTGAAGACGTCGAACCGGGCGTTCCCGAACCGGCCAGTCACGGTCATCACGGCCAGCAGGATGCAGGTGAGCGCAACGCCCCCTGCGGCAAGGGGAGAGGGGCGTGTGCTGCCCCCCGCGGCAAGGGCAGAGGGGCGTGTGCTGCCGTCCGTGGGAAGCAGGACCGAGCACGCCTGCAATGCGATGAAGGGCAGCGCGAACAGCGAGACGCGGATGAGCATCTCCCCGCCGTACACCTGCGCGGGGAAGAGCAGCAGTGGGGTGACGGCGAGGAGGACTACCCGGATGTCGAGACGCCCTCTGCGCCAGTCGCGCACGGCCCCGACCGCGGCGAGTGCCCACAGCAGGAGGGTGAGAACCACCCGGACCTGCACCACGAGCACGTGCCCGGCGGTCCCGCTCACGCGGTCGACTACGTTCGCCTCGGTCGCAGCCTGCAGTCCTGCGTCCGCCAGGGGTGGGTGCCCGAGGAGGTATGTACTCGCGGGGTACGCGAGCCAGAGCGACAGCACGACTACGGTGATCAGGGGCAGCCGGCTGGGCCAGACACGTCCGCTCAGGGTGAGAGCGGTGATGGTGATGAGCACCGTGAACGGCGTCAGCTGATGGCTCGCGCAGATGACCGCGATGAGCAAGAGGGTCACCACGAGGGCACTCACCCGGTGCCCCGGCCGGGACTCGGCGGGTAACCGCCCTCGCCACCTCGCCGCCAGGTCCGCGCGTCTGAAGCCGCGGATCTCGGGGGGGCGCGCGGCCAACGGGCCTAGGAGCAACGCCACCACGACGAGGTAAAGGAAGAAGCCGAAGGCCTGGGGAGAGAGGTAGTCCTGGTCATGCCAGTTGCCGAGGCAGAAGAGCCAGAGCGCGAGCCAGCGCCGTCGCGGATCGCTAGTCAGGTAGCGCATCAGCACGCCCAGGGCAGCGAGCCACAGACCCATGTTGAGCACCGGTGCCCACAGGGCAACGGCCACCGGGTCGAGACCGGTCGCCCGGAGCACCGTCGCCAGGAGGGCGAAGAAACCCGGCCAGTTGAAGTATCCGTCGATGTCCGGGTCGATCCCCTGAATGCCCGAGAGGGCGTCGGCGACGCCGAGATGACGGAACGCGACCTCACCCCGGGGTACGTCCGTCGCGAAGGCTGCGGTCCCGAAGAGCACGAGCACGAGCACCACGACCAGCCACATCATGACCGGGCGGCGGGCCGGGCCCGCGGCATCCCCCCGCAGCGCAACGACGAAGGCGACGTTCAGAAGCAGGACCCCCACCCAGAACGGGTAGGGCAGCACGGCGACGAGCCCCAGGTCACTGTCCACGGGCACGGCCACCGTGGAGGCGGCCCCCGCGGCAAGCGCCAGCGACACGACTCCCGCCAGTGCGCACCACACGTCACGAGGCTTCCAGCGTCCCTGGGTGCGGGTGGTCGCTTCGAGCGTGCCGGTCATGGCGTGTCCCGCGAGACGCGCCGGAGGACGGCGACCAGCCGGAGGCCGACCGCCGCGGCCCCGATGGAGAGCACCACCAGCCACGCAAGGGCCATGTCGCTGGCGCCCCTGCCGGCGGCCAACAGCGCTGAGGCGCAGAGGGCGACTCCGAGCGTCACGCCGACCACGATCGCCTCCGCGTAGTGACCGCGGGCCCGGCACACGGCGTTGTAGGCCTGCAGCACCGCGTACGGCACCAGTCCGGCCGCCAACCACCGCAGAGCGCCGGCGGACGAGTCGGCGTACCGCTCGCCCAGCAGACTGAGCAGCGGGTGAGCGAGGAGGACGAGGACGGCGGCAGCCAGACCTCCTACAGCGAGCGACCAACGGAGACTCGCCCATGTGGTTGACACCAGGCGGTCCGCGTCGCGGACACCCTCGGAGAACTGAACGATCCCCATCAGCACCGGAGCGTTGTAGGCGGCCCAGGCCATCATCCATGCGGGATACCAGTAGGCAGCGGCCTCCGGCGCCACCATGTGCGCGAGCAGGAGCGGCAGCACCAGCCCGGGGGCGCGCTCGGTGAGGGTGAGGAGCTGGTGCGGAATACCCAGCGCCAGCAGTGGACGGCCGCGCGCCAAGCGCAAGGACGGTCGCGGCCGGTAGCCAACCAGTCTTCGCAGCTGGACCACACCAACGACGAACGCCACGGTCGCTCCGAGGGTCCAGCAGGCCATCAGTACCTCGGCGGGGGCGCCGTGCGCCTGCCAGGCCACAAACGCTGCAGCCCCGAGTGAGACCCCGCCGCCCAACGTGTACCTCAAGGTCGCGCTGGCACCGTGTCCCAACGCCACGAGCGCCTGGTCCAGCACGATGACCAGGGTGCCGGTGACGGCAGCCACGGGGAACGTGAGCCAGAAGAGAACCGATGCCGAGGCCGTGTCCGGCGCCACAGCCGAATGCAGCACGAGGTAGCCGAGGGCCAGCACGGTGCCGGCTACCCCCACGATGGCGAACGCCGCGTCCAGCACCCGCGCGGGCGGCTCCCCTCGCCCCACCGCTACGATCACGGCCGACCCGGCGCCCAGCACCGCGAGCTGCGTGCAGATCATCACCGCCGAGACCGCGGCCGTGGTGAGTCCGACCTCACGGTCGGACGTCGCGTGCGCGGCCACGACCCAGAAGGCGAAACCCGCGCCCGTCTGGGCGGCCTTGCCCGCGACGAGGCCGAGCGAGCTGCGCAGGGCGGAGTGCCGGACGGTCGAGGGGTCCATGACAGCAGTCTCCCGATTAGTCCTCACGACGCAACACCCTTCGCCAGGCCCACGTAGTTGTACCAGCAGAAGGCGACGTAGTAGCGCAGCCAGCGAGGCTGGCCCGCGGCGAGGCTCAAGGCGCTGCCCCGGACTGCCGCGGCGGCGGGCAGCAGAGCCAACCTCGCACCGCGCCAGCCGTGTTTGCGGATCATCCGTCCCAGTCCCGTTCCATCCATGAGGAACTGGTCGAGCGCGAAGTCGAAGTCGTCTGCGGCGAAACGATGTTCGACGACGACCCGGCGTGACACCGCCGTTCGCAGCCCTGACTCCCGCATCCGCCAACGCAGCTCGATGTCCTCCCCCGATTTGAACGCGTCGTCGAAACCCACGCCCAGCATCAGGTCTCGGTCGACGAGCGTCGCCACGAGCCCGAACCAGTTGCGGCTGCGGCCGGTGCGATGGTGATGTGCCAGCGCCTGCCCCCAGTAGCCGGGTCCACCGACACTCTCCAGACCGGCCTGGAGGGCGTCGTAACCGCCCTCGACCAGCTCCGTGAGCAGGTCGGCGACCCCCGTGGGCCCAAACACGACGTCGGAGTCGACGAGCAGGACCCAACGGGTGCTGCTGCTCTTCACACCGAGCGTCCGGGCCCATGGCAGGCCGCGGCCCTCGTCACTCAGGACCCGGGCGCCGGCCGCGAGGGCGAGGCCGACGGTGCGGTCGGTGGAGCATCCGTCCACCACGATGATCTCGGCGACACCGGACTGGCGCAGGGCCTCGAGACAGCGCGGGAGCATGTGCTCTGCGTTGCGGGCCGGAACGACCGCGGTGACCTCGGCAGGGCTATGACCCACTGTGTCCCACCCCTCAGGCCTGCTCGTCGAGGACCGACGGCAGCAGCTCCTCGAGAAACCGGACGATGTCGTCCGACGCCTCGTCCGCCGTGTATGCGGAGGGCACCTGCAGCAGGTGGCAGGGCCGTCCGTCGAGCGCCTTGCTCAGCACGAGCCCCTTCGCCGCGAAGTGCTCGCGCCAAGGGACGACGGACGTGGCCGCCAGGCCGGTCACGACCCGCTGCGAGAAGCCCGCCATCTCGATGTGGAAGTTGCCGAGCATTCGGTCGACCATCCACTCGCTTGTCCGCTCGACGATCCGAGACCGGGCGCCCTCGAAGCGCTCGACGTAGATGGCGGCCGCGAGCGGGGCCGAGGTCGTCACTTCCCGCCCCGGGAATGCGGCCCCAGCGTCGACCATGCGATGCTCCGGCGACCATCGCCGGGAGAAGTCTGCGAGGCGCGGATAACGGATCACGTACGGGTGCACCACCGTGGTGAGACGGCCGACGCTCTTCGAGAGCTGTGGCGGGACGAGGGGCTTCCGGGCACCTTCGAACAGGTGCGGGTAGATGGCCCGGTGGTGCGGCTTGATGAACATCGGCTTCGCGTAGCCGAGCAGCGTGGCGTCCTCGGCGAGGAAGGCCCAGTCATCGCCCATGAATGACCATCCCTCGCGCCGCATCAGCTTGGCGGCTGTGCTCGTCTTACCGGTCCCTCCGGCGGCGGGCAGCGCGATCGCGTGACCCCTGTACGCCATCGTTGCCGCGTGGATCATGCCGGCTCCTCGACCGACCATGGCGGCATCGAGAACCGGGACCACGGAGGTCAACAGCTCGCCTGGCCCGTGAATGCGCCACTGCTCTCCGTCCCTCACGACCTGGACCCGCTCGGCTTGGAAACGCACGCTGTTCTCCGTATACGCGAGCTCGTGCTCGAGGAGACCCGCATCCGGCATCGGCTCCGGCCGATCATCGACGACGATGTCAGCCGGCCGTTCGGTGTTGCTGGCGAAGCATGCCAACATGGTCTGGAGCTGGGTCGCTGCCGGCGCCTTTGCGTCGACGCGGATGGTAACGCGGCCGTGGATGTCGAAGTGCAGTGCCTCGGTCTGCCGGGTGCGCATGGTTGTCCCCTATCTGGGTGGTGTTGGTCGGATGATGTTGCTGGTGTGGACGGTGATCACGACCTCGTCCACGTATAAAGGCATACGCCGAAGGACCCAAGGGACGTTTTTGGCCTCGTTCAAAGTTGTGGGTTGGGTGGAAATAGACAAATGCCTCACCTCTTCATGGCGTGAGTAGAGAAACTTTGGCCAATAGGACGTCCTGCTGCAGGAGAGCCGCACCAGCGCTCATCGGAGGGATCCGAAACCCCCGACCGAGAACGTGTAAGAGAGACTCTGCCCGTAAATTGAGCGTAAGATAGGCCGGCTAGATAAACACCAGTAGTGAGTACTCGCTTTTATATGGGTCCTAATAGTGATTACTCGCTTTTATATCGCGTGCTATGTGGGGAATTTCGTGCTCTGAGAGCGTCGCTCTTACCGACGTTCCAACCGGACTTCCATCGGGTGCCGTGTCAGTCCTTTGGCGGCGTGAGGGACCGGCTGCCTGCCGGTTGGCGGCGTGCGAAATCCGGGGCATGCTCGGGCCGTGGCCCGAAGGCAATCATGAGGGCTGGAAGTTTGCGAAGCCAGGGGAAGTTCCGGGCAACAAAGATCACAGCTTTCGGCACCTGCTGCCCCTTACCTGCAACGGCAGGGCCGAAGACCACGCTATGGAGGCCGCGTTGAAGGGTCTGAAGCACCACGGTGGGCAGCCAGCGGCGCTTTCGGACAGCCGCAAGGTCGGACTCGTTGACGGTTCGTCGCAGCAGCGGCTGCGCCAGCCGCTGCGCTGCGGCCACTGCGTCCTGGATAGCCAGGTTGATTCCCACGCCTCCCGCCGGTGACATCGCATGGGCGGCATCCCCAATGAGCAGCAGTCCTGGTTTGTGCCATGGGTTGATCCGGTTCAGCCGGACGTCCAGAAGATGGAGATCGTCCAGGGACGTGATCTCGTCAACCCTGCCCGCCAGGTCCGGGCGAAGCCTCGAGACCCGTGAGCGGAAACTCTCCACGCCTTCTGCGCGAAGCTGTGGGTCCAGGCCTTTCTTCGCGATGTAGGCGATCTGGTAGTAATCCTTGCGGGTCAGGCTTAGGAGTATCTCGGACCCGGCGAACCGCGGGACCAGGGCTGCCACCTCCGCACGATCGTTCGCGCTGCGGGAGAGCCGGAACCACCAGGCGTCAAAAGGTACGGGGAATTCCCGGGGTATGAACCCGGCCTTTTCCCGCAGCACTGACCCGCGCCCGTCGCAGGCGACGGTGAGGTCAGCCCGCAGTTCCCCGGTTCCCGTTGTTGCACCAGTCGAGGCATTCCTGGTGCGATAGGACACCCCGGCGACCTTGCCGCCGTCGTACAGCAGGTCAACGGCCTCAGTGTTCATCCGGAGGCTGAAGACGGGCTCCTGCCGGGCAGCATCCACCAGGAAGTTCAACAGGTCCCATTGGGGGACCATGGCCACATAGTTGTAGGGCGGCTTGAGCAGGGAGAAATCGGAGAGCATCACTGTTTCCTCGCCATCGCCGGTGGGGAGCCGGAAGCTGCCCAGCTTGCTCTGCGGCAAGGCGCGGAAGGCGTCGCCCAGGCCCAGCTCATCGAGGAGCCGAATCGTGGAGGCGTGGACGGTGTCGCCGCGAAAATCGCGCAGGAAGTCTGCGTGCTTCTCAAGAACCGTGACCTCGACGCCGGCCCGCGCCAGCAGGAGCCCGAGCATGATTCCGGCGGGTCCGCCACCGACTATCAAACAGGTCGTGCGTTCATCGTGGTTCATGGTCCCCAAGCATTCCCCGACACCGTGGGGATGTACAGAGGATGGGCCACAGCGGCCGCTGAAGGCCAGGACCTGGCCGGCGGCGGCCAGGAACGCCTTCAGCGGCGGACCGGACTAGACGGCGGCCAGCAAATGTGGGCGCCGACCCTCCCAGGGCAGGAGGGCCTCGACGGCGGCACCTACGGTGAAGACGGTGGCATCATCGAACGGGTGGCCGACGATCTGCACGCCTGTCGGAATCCCGCAGTCTGCCATACCGCTGGGAACGGCCAGGACCGGGCATCGATTATTGATGCCGCCAGCTCTGCCTGGATCCGGGTTTCTGCACGCACTCCGTCCAGAAAGCGGTGGGATTCGGCGGCCTTGCGGGCATCCGCCATGAATCGGCGTGTATAAGGCGCGAGCAGCTCTTCTGATCCGACTGTTTCGTCTTCCATGGCTGGACCCAGCAGGTAGCCAAAATGGGTGAACATAGTCCGGCTGATTTCCTCGCTGGTCCAATGGAGTTCGATCTCTTCAACCAGCGCCCCTGCCTCCCGCAGTGCGGCTGCCACACTCCTCGTGTTGGCTTCGACGTCGGGGGCCACCAGATAATTCCCCAAGCGGATTGACAGTGCAATCCGCTTGCCCGCCAGCGGACCGAAAAGGTCAGGGGCGGCTGCCTCTTCCCGCCAAAGCCCCGGCCTGTCTGCAAGGGAGGTGTGGTCCCCAGGATGCCGGCCCACCATAACCCCGGCCAGCAGCGCCGCATCCGCAACTGTCCGGGCCATCCGCCCGTCGCCGCGATAATGATCCGCCGAAAGGGGAGCCAAGCCAGGGATGCGGGGCCCTCAAGTAGCGCAGTCTGCAGTTTCGCCAGGTCGGCTTCGAGGAAGGAGACCTCCACGCCGGGGTGTTGGGACTCGAAGGTCTGCAGAATTGCTGGCAGCCTGAACGGTGCGAGCGGAGCAAAGACGCCCACCTTTAATTCGCCCACCAGGCTCGCGGCCATTCCACGCGCTGATTCATAAAGGGAGTCAGCATGTTCAAGGAAGACCTTGATGTCCTGGGCAAATTGGCGGCCGCTCGGCGTCAGCCGAAGTCCCCTTGTTAGAAGCCGGACAAACAACTGTGTGGACAAACTCGCTTCGAGCTGGGCCATGGCCGTGGAGAGGGCGGACTGCGTGACCAGTAGCCTTTCGGCTGCTGCCGTCATGTTCTCCAGTTCGGCCACTACGGCGAAATACCGCAACTGGGTGAGGGTGAATGGCTTGGCCATTGGTTAGAAATCATAATCCGCGGCGTGGCCGCTTAGAGGCTACGGAGTTTATACAGCAGGAGGGCAACATGAGTGTGTCTCGTACGACGGCGTGGCCATCAGCCCCGGGATCGCAACGACCCTCTGCACCGTGGCCTCTTCCCGTCGCCGACTAGATATCGCCGACAGCATCATCCCCTAGGTCATCCTCTCTCCCTTCCGGTCGCCCAATCACCGACCCTCCCTCACTGTTCGTGAGTATGGGATGCTTCGCGGCTCAGCCGGCGGCGGTCAGGAATGCCTTCAGCAGCGGACCGCTCGTGGTGGCACCGAATCCGCCGTCTTCCACGAACACGGCCACGGCCAGGTCTCCATGGGTGGCCACGATCCAGGCGTGCGTCTTGGGCGGGTTCTCGTTCCCAAATTCGGCAGTTCCCGTTTTCGCATTGACCGGCGCGCCCGGTACGTCGGCCAGGAAGCCCGCATGGCCGGACGTGACGACCGCGCGCATCATCTCTCCGAGGGCTGCTGCCTCCTCCTTCGTCACCGGCGTTTCCGGGGCTTTCGCAGTGGGCGCGGGCGGCTCTCCCGAGGCTGTGACTGACGGGGACGACGACGGCGAGACAGTCTTCGCCGCCGCCGCACCGGCGTCGGCGTTAAGCACGAGCTGGGGCGAAACGGGGGAGCCCTTGGCAACCGATCCGGCCATGATGGCCGCTGCCAGGGGCGAGACCAGCACTTTGCCCTGGCCGATCATGGACGCTGCGTGCTCGGTGCCTTCGGCGGTTCCCGGGACCGAGCCAAGGAAAGCGGACGCCCCTAGCTTGGGGGCCTCAACGGCAATGCCCAGGGAGGTTGCTGCCGACTCCAGCTGTGCCTGGCTGACTGTGTTCCGGGCATTGATGAAGGCCGTGTTGCAGGAGTGTGCAAAGGCGTCGCGGAGGGTCACAGTTCCCAGGGAACTGGCCGGATAACCCTCGGCGTTCTTGAATGTCCTACCGTCAACGGTGAGGGTAGGAGGGCATTCGACCGTGGAATCGGGGGTCATGCCGTTGCGGATCATGGCCAGGGAGTCCACGATCTTGAAGGTAGAGCCCGGAGCGTACTGGCCCAGCATCGCGGTGTTATAGCCGTTGCTGCCCGGTCCCGAGGCCGCCGCGAGGACTGCGCCGTCGGAGGGCCGCAAGGCGACGAGCGCGGATGCGGGGCCCACCTTTGACAGCGTGTCCTCTGCGAGTTGCTGCAGCCCTGGATCGAGGGTGGTCTTCAGCGCAGTGCCCGGGATAGCCTCCGTGCTGAACAGTTCCCTGCTCACGGGCGTGGAACCGTCAGCGGGTTTCTCTGTGGAGACGGCATTAACCTGCACCCCGTCAGTGCCGCGCAGCAGGGTGTCGTACTGTTCCTGAAGGCCGCCCCGGCCTGTGGAATCCCCTGCCTTGAGGGCGCCGTTGGACTGCTCGATCTGCTCAGCGCTGGCCTGGCTGACGCTTCCCAGCAACGGCCGGGCAAATGTTCGCGTGGGGGCAAGCGCCATGGTGTCCTCGACACTGATGGCCCCGGGAATCTCTCCCAGTTTTGCCACCGTGATTTCCTCGGTGAATGCCCGCAGGACGATGGCTTCGACGAAGGCCTCAGGCCCGAAGTCCGCAACCTGCTTAACATAGGTGTCCACGTCCAGTCCCACCAGCCCGGCAAGGACCCGAGCCGAGGCTGCAGCCTGTTCCGCAGAGACCTTAGTCTTGTCGATGCCGATGCGGAGCACGGGCCGGTCGACCACGATCGGCGCGTCTCCCGCCCCCAGGATCTCACCGCGCTTGGCTGTGGTGGTCTTGACCTGGACCACTTCCTGCTCACCGAGCTCAGGCGCCAGCAGCGCAGGACTCCACTGTGTCCGCCACTGGTCATCGGTCTTTTCCAAGGTGGCCTGCACGGTGTACTTCCACTCGGCCGATCCGATCTTCCACCGGTAGTCGAGGGGGACCGTAGCCGAGCCGCCGTCGAGCTTCACCTCGCCGGAGCTTACTTCCGGCTTGGAATCCAGGGCTGCGAAGACGCTCTTAAGCTGCTCATTCGCCGCTGCCCCCTCCTTGCCCGCGAGGGGAAGCGCGCCGACATCCAGTCCTGCCAACGACGATGCCAGTGAATTGGCGGCGTCCTGGGCAGCGGCACGGCCATCGTCGCAGGCAGCCAGCGAGCTGGCCGTCAACAGTGCTACAAGACCACAGACAAGTTTTCGAGTTATCCCCACTCGCGACATTATGCCTCACGCCACTGACAGGCCGGGTTCAAGGCGCTGCCCTCCCGATTGAATCCTTGGACTTTTGCCTTGAAGCGGAATCTCACGCGCTTTGGCTAAGCGCCGGGACCTCCAGCCCGAATATGTCCTTGAGTGCATGTTTCGCCGCGAGGTGGCCAGGCATTCCAGTGACACCGGGCCCTGGCGGGGTTGATGATGAGCACAGGTAAACCCCGCGAAGCGGAGTTCGCCACGGCACCCGAGATAGCACCGGCCGCTGCAGCAGGCCGCGGACATCCATAATTCCTGCTCCAAAATCGCCCCCCACATAGTTGGGGTTATACGCGGCCAGTCCCGCCGCCGTCGTGGTGTGGCTCGAGACGATTGTGTCCCGGAAGCCCGGGGCAAATCTTTCTATCTGAGCGGTAACTTCCTCCGCCATATCCTTGTCAGATCCGGCCGGTGCATGGCAGTAGGCCCAGAGAACGTGGCGCCCCTGAGGTGCGCGGCTTGGGTCGAACCACGAGGGTTGTGAGACGAGAACATACGGCCGATCCGAATGCCTTCCGGCGGCGACGGCGTTCTCGGCCGCTGCCGTCTCCGCCCTTGTCCCGCCTACGTGAACTGTGGCCGCCTCCGCCAGAGCCTGCTCCTTCCATGGCACAGGCGCGGACAGGATGTAGTCCACCTTGCAAGCCGCGTTTCCATATCGGAAGCGCTCGAGCCGCCTGCGGTAGGAGGAAGGAAGCCACTCTCGTCCCATCTGGAGCAGTCCTTGCGGGGCTGTGTCCAACAGGACAGCCTTGGCGCCATTGACGCCGTCGCCGTGCAGGCGGTCACCGAAGACCTGGTCAAGGGAGTCCACAAAAACGCTTGTTTCGATCCTGCCGCCGTGCGCTAAAAGGTCAACCGCCATGGCACGGGCGATGGAGGCGGAACCGCCAACAGGAATGGGCCAGCCTCTAGCGTGGGCCAGCGCTGTCAGCATGAGTCCCGCGCCGGCTGCGGTCAGTGCCGGAAGGGGCGAGACGGCGTGGGCGATGGTTCCGGTGATGAGCGCTGGAGCCAGCTCCCCCGAGAAGCGCCGCCCCCACAGCCGCGTTCCCTGCTCCAGGGTGGCGCGGGCAAGCTGCATCGCGGCCAATGGGTCCCGGGGCACCCGGAGCAACTGATTCATGGTGACGTCCAGCAGGCCATCCAGCCGTTCGACGAGGGGTGCCATCAGCTTCCGGTAGGCCTGTCCGTCTGCTCCCAGCCCCTGCACCGTCTTGTCGAGGGACCGGTAGGCCAGGGCGACCTGACCGCTGTCCAGCGGATTGGCGAAGGCAAGCTCGGGAACCACGAATTCCATTCGTCGGTCCAGTTCGAAGGCCCGGAAGAACGGGGAGGCCAGCGCCATGGGATGCACGGCCGAGCATATGTCGTGAAGGTGGCCAGGCTCCATCAGCTCCTTCGTCCGAAGTCCGCCGCCAAATGACTCGGCTCCCTCGTAGACGTGTACCTCCAGCCCTGCCCGGGCCATTGTCACGGCAGCCGCGAGTCCATTCGGACCGGAACCAACGACGACGACGTCAGGCATAGCAGGCCTCCTAGCCTAGGGCCTTGGTACCCCGCCAAGGCAGCAGGGACGCGGACGGGTTGACGGGATCAAGGCGCAGCCAGTCCGGCGCCTCGTCAAAGGGACCGCCATGTAGATCGTCGCTGCCGTGCCGGCGAAGGGGATCGGACCGGGGGTCCCAGACGTCGAACGCCACCCGCACCATCAAATATGCCGTAGAAGCCATATGCAGCATCACCGCGAAGACGTAATACGGCATGTCGATATTGTTCTGGGCCGAACCCGCGCTTGTCACCTGTCCCAGGTACATCCACACGGCTCCCCAATGCAGGCCCTCAGCCGCCTGCCAGAGCAGGAAATCGCGCCAGTTGGGCCTGGCCAGGGCCAGGAGAGGAACCAGCCAGATGACGAACTGGGGCGAATAGACCTTGTTGGTCAGGATGAAGGCAGCCACGATCAGGAACACCAGCTGGGCCAGCCGTGGCCGCCGGGGGGAGCAGAGTGCCAGTATGCCGATGAGTATGCACACGAGCAGAAACAGGTTGGTGGCCGCCGAGTTGATCGTCCCCGCTTCAAGCTGGACCCAGTTCATCCGTCCAGCGATGAGGTTGTAGGCGAACCATACTGAGCTGTAACCGGCGGGGCGGTCTTCGGAGAACTGGAAGAAATATTTCCACCCGGCCGGATTCATTGCGGCGATCGGCAGATTCACGGCCAGCCAAGCCACCGCTGCGGCTCCCGAGACGACCAGGAAGGGACGGATCTTTCCGCTGCGGAGGGCGAGTAGGAACACTGCTCCCAGGAAAAGCAGGGGGTAGAGCTTGGTGGCCGTCCCGAGGCCGATAAAAATTCCGGCCAACCCAGGGTGGTTTCGGGCGAAAAACAGCATGGCGACCGCAAGCATGGCCACTGCCCACATGTCCCAATTGATGAAGCCGGCCAGGATTATTCCCGGTGCTACGGCCACCATGGCCGCGTCCCAGGAGCGTACCCGGCTCATTCTGGCCGTTGCGACGACAGTGACAATCCAGACCGCGGCGATCAGGGTGGCATTGACGTCGAAATAGCCGAGGATGCGTGCGTCGCCAACTTCCTCGCCTCGCACCAAAAAGGCAGTGGCTCCCGCAATCAGCCCCATAATCACCGGGTACTCGAAGAAGCCTTCCTGGCTAAAAAAGGGGAAGATCCCCTCGCCGAGGCCCCTGTTCCGGAACAGTTCCGGAAAGTCCGAATAGCAAGTGGCGTAGAACTGCACGGGGTTGTGCCATCCCTGGGAGCGGCAATGGTTCTTGACCACTACTGCAAGTAGCGCCGCGATCACCGTCAGGACGATGAGGACGCGTTCCACAGTGAAGACGCCCGGCGATACAAGACCGGGAGCGGAACGGTTCCCCAAGGGCCCGCCAACGATTTCCGTAAAATTCCGCAACAAGGCATCACAGCGGCTGGGTACAACAAAGCGCGCACGCCTCGACTGCCGGTGCGGCTTTGTCTCCTGCATGGTTTCGAGCATACCGTCCGCAAAAACGTGGAGCCCACGCATTGTGGCGTGGGCTCCACGCAGGCCTCGACGCGAACCACCGGATGCTCCTTCTTGCTGCAGGACCAGGTTGCTGCAGGATCAGGCGTTTGGCGTCAACGGATAACGGTCATCATGTGCAGCACGACAAATACGTCCTCGCGCCGCTGGTCCAGCAGTTGTCCATTGAAGATGGTGCGATCCTTTTCAACGGGCTTTCCGTTGTAAATCTCGATGTCTTTTGGCTTTCCCAAGTTTCACCTCCTTTCATGATGTTTGCCTCTGGCATTTTGGACACGACAAATAAAGCCTCATATTTAGCTGGACAAAACAGGGAGCATTTATGGCAGGGACGAATTACGAATGAGGCGGACCGCCTGTATTTGCAAAAACCGAATATCCGATTGCGTTCGCATTTACAGGCTCTATTCCCGCCACGACTGTCAGCCGGCCCTATTCAGCTCGTCCCGGTCAGCACTATGCCAGCAAGGATCGGGCTGAAGCCGTCAGGATCGGGCGCCAAGCCGTCAGGTCAAAATGGGGATGATTTCCGTCGCAGTCCATACTTTCGCGGAGAACTGGCGTTGCCACTGGCAGTCGGCAAACCGCTGATATTCCCCGGGCAGTAGGGCCGGGCCGGAATATCAGGAATGCGTCAAGGTGCCAGCGACAGGCAAGTCAACACGACCAGACCAAAAATGATCAGGAATGCGCGGTGACTCTAAATTGGCGCCAGAGTACATGGGAAGTCGGGAGTGCGGCGACGTTCATCATCCGTCCGCTAGTCAAAGTAATCAATTTTCCCAACCTCCTTTTCCTCTTTGGCGCTGCCGCAACATGACCGGACAACGCGCGCTCTCTATCCCGGCGTATCGCTCTGGGATTGATAATAAAGCTACACCATGAATTGGCGCATTGACCACCGAATTAGCAGAAATAGCCAAAAAAACTTCGAAAGAGGGAATTAGAGTCCCCAGCGGACGATTGCGGGCGTCCTCTTATCCCAACCAAGCGTGCATACCTTGGCTGTTCCCAGGAGGAAACGACGACCCTCCTTGGGACCCATTTCGAGCCAGCGAGCAGTGAGGACGCGGGAAAAATGCCCGTGCCCCACAATCAGCACATTATCCATCCCCGACTCCAGGACACGCGCGATAATCTTGTCCGCCCGCGCCGCCACCTCATCCAAGGTCTCACCGTTGGGCACCCCGTCCGTCCAGATCAGGTAGTCGGGGTTGTCCTTGCGGATGAGGTCCGAACTGACTCCCTCATAGTCGCCATAGTTCCATTCCACGGCGAGGGGTTCGTGAACGGCGTCCGGATATCCCGCAAGCTCGGCTGTCCTCCGTGCGCGGCGCAGGGGAGAAGTCAGCACCAGGTCAAACTCGATCCCCTCAAGGACCTTGCGGGCCTCGACAGCCTGCTGCTCGCCCTCGACAGTCAAGGGTAGGTCAGTGAGTCCCGTGTACTGTCCGCTCTTTGACCATTCGGTCTCACCGTGCCGCAGGATCCAGAGCTGCGGACGGGCGGTGTTCGCTGGGGCGTTCACTTAGGACTCCTCGATGTTTGATAGTTCGACGGCGGTTGCGGATTCCGGCTGCTCAGCCCACCACGCCCGAAGTTTGGAGACCGCCTCGTCGTGGGCCAGCGGTCCGTGTTCCATCCGCTCCTCCAACAGGAACTTGTACGCCCTACCCACTACAGGTCCTGGCTTGAGGCCAAGAAGTTCCATAATCTGCGCCCCATCCAGGTCAGGACGGATCGCGTTCAGGGACTCCTGTTCAGCCAGAGCGGCGATGCGGTCCTCGAGGTCATCGTAGGCGAAGGACAGGCGGTCCGCTTTGCGTTGATTGCGAGTGGTGACGTCGGACCGGGTCAGTCGGTGCAGGCGTTCCAGCAGGGGACCGGCGTCCGTTACGTACCGGCGCACAGCCGAGTCTGACCAGCCGGCATCGCCGTAGCCGTAAAAGCGCATGTGCAGTTCAACGAGTTTGGCCACGGCCTTGATGGTGTCGTTGTCGAAGCGGAGCGCCTTCATCCTCTTGGTCGTCAGCTTGGCACCCACCAGGTCGTGGTGGCGGAAGCTCACCGCCCCGCCGGGTTCGAAGCGCCGCGTAGCCGGCTTACCGACGTCGTGCATCAACGCAGCAAACCGCAAGACGAAATCAGGCCCCGGCACCGGGCCGTCAGGGCCGGTCTCCAGCTGTGCCGCCTGCTCAAGGACCTGCAGCGAGTGCTGGTAGACATCCTTGTGGCGGTGATGTTCGTCAGCCTCAAGACGGAGCGCGGAAACTTCCGGCAGCACGAACTCGGCAAGCCCGGTGTCCACCACGAGGTCGATGCCCACACGAGGCCGTGCACCGGTAATAAGCTTCGTGAGTTCATCGCGGACGCGTTCGGCGGAGATGATCTTGATCCGCTCGGCCATCTGCGTCATGGCAAGCCGCACGTCGTCACGCACAGTGACGCCCAGCTGGGATGAAAAACGGGCAGCGCGCATCATGCGGAGCGGATCGTCGGAGAAGGAGGCTTCAGGAGCCCCCGGAGTGGCGAGTATGGAGGCATGGAGGTCCCGAATGCCGCCGAATGGATCGATCAGTTCGAGCGCAGGCAGGCGAAGAGCCATGGCATTAATGGTGAAATCACGACGCTGGAGGTCGTCGATGAGCGAGGTGCCGAAGGCCACCACGGGTTTACGCGACTCCGGATCGTAGGCTTCGGCACGGTAGGTGGTGATTTCGATCTGGAAGCCCGCCTTGCGCATTCCGATCGTGCCGAAGGCGCGACCGATCTCCCAGAATGTATCCGCCCACTTCTTGATCACGGCAATCGTCTGGTCCGGCGTTGCATCGGTGGTGAAGTCCAGGTCCGGTGAGATGCGGCCAAGGAAAAGGTCCCGTACAGGACCTCCGACCAGGGATAGCTCGTATCCGGCGTCAACGAAGCGCTGACCGAGGTCCAGGACCACGGGATCCATCTTGAAGTTGACTGAAGAGCTGTCCAATACGTGCGCCATAGTTCCTTAAGCTTGGCAGAAAACGGGGCATCAACTACACCAAAACCGTGTAGTTACGATGTGAAGCCGATTAATGCAGTCACACGCAGTACACCTCAAGGCCATGTTCCGGTCATCACCACAGGACAAGAGTCGTTAGAGTGGACTTCATGGCCAACCCGATTCCGAGTGCTCCCGGCAGGAGGACAAACGCACCGTTGCCGTCGGCGATCGGTGCCCATGTCGCGCCTGCCCCGCACCCGGCCCAGGCCTCCCTTCCCACAGTGGAAGAGGTCTCAGCGGGTGGCGTTGTTGTTGACACGTCCGACGGCGACCTCCGGGTCGCGATCATCGCCCGCCTTAATAGGGGTGGCCGGCTTGAATGGTGCCTGCCGAAGGGCCATCCGGAGGGCAAGGAGAACAACGAGCAGGCTGCAGTACGTGAGATCGCCGAGGAAACGGGGATCGAAGGCAATATCCTGGCGCCCTTGGGCAGCATTGACTACTGGTTTACGGTCAGCGGCCACAGAGTCCACAAGACCGTGCATCATTTCCTGCTTCGTGCCACGGGCGGGGAATTGACCATCGAAAACGACCCCGACAAGGAGGCTGTCGACGCCGCCTGGGTTCCCATCCAGGATTTGGCGCGCAAGCTCTCCTTCCCCAACGAACGCCGTATCGCGGACCTGGCACGGGAAGTCCTTCCAGAGCACCTCTAATCCTGCCGGATACCGTTCCAGGCAGCACCATGGTGAGACTATAGAGGCGATGTCAGCAGCCAAAGCAAACCAGTCGGTCCAGTCCGGAGAAGCCCGTTCCAGCGCCATCATGGCGGCCGGAACGCTCGTTTCCCGGTTCCTTGGGTTCGCCAAGACCTGGATGCTGGGAACGGCCCTCGGCCTGGGCTCCACCGTCAATGACACGTTCATCAACGCCAATAACCTCCCCAACCTGATCTTCCTGCTCGTGGCCGGTGGAGTCTTCAACGCGGTCCTGGTTCCGCAGATCATCAAGGCGAGCAACGCTCCGGACAGGGGAGCGGACTACATCAGCCGCCTTTTGACGCTGGCTGTGCTCGTCCTGCTTGGGCTGACACTCCTGGTGACGCTGTTTGCGCCCCTGGTCATCGACCTCACAACTCAGGGCTACTCGCCCCCGCAGAAGGCCCTGGCTGTAACCTTTGCGTTCTGGTGCCTGCCGCAGATCTTCTTCTACGGGCTCTATGCCCTCCTCACGCAGGTCCTAAACGCGCATGGTGCGTTTGGACCCGCAATGTGGGCCCCCATCCTGAACAATGTTGTGGCAATAGCCGGCCTGGGAATGTTCATCTGGATCCTGGGCGCGAACGCCACCAATCCGCACACCCTGGACAATTGGGGCGACTTCCAGACGTTCCTCGTCGCCGGGTTCTCCACCGTCGGCGTTGTCTCCCAGACTGCCATCCTGCTCATACCGGTGATGAAGCTGCGCCTGGGCATCCGGCCGCGCTTCGGATGGCGCGGCGTCGGACTTGGCCACGCCGCCAGGTTGAGCATCTGGACCCTGCTGACTGCCGCCGTCGGGCAGTTGGCGTTCCTGTACGTCATGAGGATCGCCACTATTCCAGGCGCCGAGCGGCTCCGCCTCCAGCAGAACGGCGATCCCGCGGCGGAGGCGCTCCCCGGCAACGCGATCCTCGAGGTGGCCAGCCAGCTGTATCTGCTGCCGCACTCGATCATCGCCCTGTCCCTGGCCACCGTCCTTTTTAACCGTATGACCCGCGCCTCGCAGGACGGGAACAGGGGTGAGCTTCGGGACGCCCTCTCCCATGGCTTGCGGACTATGGCGGTGGCCACCGTGTTTGGGGCGCTTGCGCTCTTCGCCCTGGCCGGCCCGCTGGGAATGTTCTTCTCCGGCGGCAAGCTGCAGGACGGCGTCATGCTCGCGCAGACCCTCACCATCCTGGCCCTGAGCACACCATTCATGAGCGCCAACTTCATGATGTCCAGGGTCTTCTACGCCAACGAGGACGCCCGGACGCCGTTCTACATCCAGGTGATGCTGGCGCTGCTGAACGTGGTGGGCGCCTTCGCCATCCAGTTCCTGCCGGTGGGCCAGATCATCTACACGATCGCCATCCTGTACACGCTCGGCAACATCCTGTCGGTGGTGATCAGCGCCGCGTTCCTGCGCCGGCTGCTGGGAAACCTGGATGGCCCGAGGGTGGCCAATTCCTATATCCGGATGGGCTATGCGGCGCTTGGCTCGGCCCTGGCCGGTGCCCTCGCGCTCTGGCTTTTGGGCAGTTACCAGGCGGACGGCTTCGCCTGGAGCAGCCGGCTGGCAGCTTTGGTGACCATCGTCGTCGTCGGACCCGTCATGCTGGTGGCCTATTTCTTCCTGCTGCGCCTTTTCCACGTCAGCGAGCTCCAGGACCTCCTGCGACCCCTGCTCGGCAGGCTCGGCAAGGGTCCGAAGCCACAGCGGGCCACCGTCTCCGATGACACCGGCCTGATCCCGCGGATCTCCGGGGAGTTCGACGCCGCCTCCTACCGTGCGGGGCCAATCGCCCACCACTCCGACAAGGAAGAGCACCTCCCCGCCGGACATGGGGATTCGCGGGACGACAAGTCCGACGGCGGCGCGGCGGACGGGGAGGCGGTCGACGTCGGCGCTGCGGGAGGGGAGAATCACGACGGCGGCAAACCGTACCTTCCGCAGGAGGAAGTACCCAATACGGCGCAGGGTAGTTTCGGCCGCCCGGAGATCCCCTTGCCCGGCCGGAGAACCTATCAGGGCCCCGCCGGGAGGAACCCCTACTTCCACCGCCAGTCCCGTCGGAAACGGTGACATCCCCCGGTCAACCCCGGCGTGCCGCGCTCAATCCGCTAGGATCAGAAGCTAATACAGGTAGTTTGCAGACCAGGCTGGAATGGCTGGACGGAAGACCAGTGTGCAGGATCTGCAACTCCCGGACAGTCTAGGAGGAACCCGTGTCCCATCCGATCGATGTCGGATCAGTACTTGGCGGCCGTTATAGGGTAACCGCCACCGTATTGACCTCGCACGACCAGGATCTGGTGCTCGACGGCGTGGACCAGGTCCTCAATCGACCCGTCAGCATTCTCGTGGCCGGTCCCGGAAATGCCGAACAAGTAGCGCAGAGTGCCCGCGAAGTGGCCACGGGGGAGCGCCCGGGCAACGTCCAGATCCTGGACCTCGGCGTCAGCGACAACACCACGTACCTCATCACCAACCACAGCAGCGCGCCGGACCTCCTGGATCTCGTAGTGGCAGCGAATCCGCCCTACGTGGAGCCCTTCTTCACCGATACTTTGGGCAGCGAAATCTTCGGACAGGCCCGTTCCCGCGAGCCCGAGGCTTACGACGGACTGTACGACGACGAAGAGGACGCCCAGTACATCACGTATGACGACGATCCCTATCGATACCCGAGCACCCGTCCGGCCGAAGCCGCTCCAGCGTCGGATCATGACGGTACGCCGTCCCGCAACGACGCTCCGGCCGCCCGCCGTGCGCCGCTGGTTCCGCCGATGCCGCCGTCGAAGCCTGCCTCCCCGCCCGGCTCGGGAATTGCCGCCAGGCTCGCAGCTGCTGCAGCCGGCGCCGGTGCGGCTGCCTCCGCAGCGGCAGCCGCGGTAAAGAGTTCCGGGAACAAGGCTTCGTCGGAGGAAGACACTGCGGGGTCCGGAGCACGTCCAACTCCGTCCACCGCACCCCAGGATGTCCAGCCGAGCCCTGCGACACAACCGTTCCAGGCGCCCAAGGCATCCATGCCGATGACCAGCACCGAATCTTCCGAAGAAGAATCGCCCAAGGTGTCCCTCTGGTCCGAAGAGGACTACGGCTTCGTTAACGCCGGTGGAGCGTCAGCCAGGGGAGCCGGCTCGGCCGAGCGGGAGCAGACCGCGGATCGTGGCCGGGCGGTGGGCGCTGCTGGCGCTCTCGGGTATGCGGATTCGGGTAATGGGCGTGATGCCGGACGGTTCCCGTCCACCCCCGACCGTGAAGAGTTTGAGGACGAGGACTACGACGACGAGCCCGAGCGCGAGCCTCGCTCGCTCCGCTGGCTTGTTGGTGGAATTCTTGCCGCAGTTCTCGTAATCGGACTGATCCTGGCTGTCACCAACCTGGGCAGCTTCCTCGGACAGCCGGCCGCGACTGAAGCTACTACCTCCGCCCCTTCGGACGCCGGTACTTCCGAACCGTCCCCGTCGGCGAGCACAGCGCCCGCTGCCGGCCCGCCCGCCATCGAGGGCATCACCAGGCTGGGCTCCTTCGATTTCGCGCAAAGCTACGACAAGGACTTGCCCAAGGCATTCGATGGGAACGCAGCGAGCTACTGGTCTGACATGGAATTTGCCAACCAGAACTGGGGCGGCTTTGCTACTGAAGTTCCCCTCGTCGTGAAGCTGAAGGCGCCTTCGAAGGTCAATTCCATCACACTAAGCCAACTCGGTGCCTCGGGTGGAAGCATCAGCGTTTTCACGAATGACCGCCCCGCTATGGACGGCGCCAAGCACGTGGGCACCAACAGCTTCACCTCGCCGGACTTGACCATGCCGCTGAACGAACCCGTCACCGCTCAGTACGTGATCATCTCCATCAAGAGCCTGCCCAAGCTGGCCGCGCCCAAGACACAGTTTGGCTTCGGCCTGCGCCTGGCTGAAATCAAAGTTCAGTAGGCGTTCGTCCCCCGTTACGCAGCATTTCCCGTTTCCTTGGACGAAGGTTCCAGACGGTACCCTGATAGTTGGCGTCTATCTGTGGTGCCTATGACATGGAATATTCGGCACCTTCAATGAGTTGTGCCCTGTGGCTGGCCCCTGTGGGCCGGTGCGTCGACTAAGGAAGAGGTTCACCGCAACGTGAGCAACGCAAACACTGCGTCCCAAGTACGTGATGTAATCATCGTCGGATCGGGCCCTGCGGGCTACACCGCCGCAGTTTATACGGCTCGCGCCAACATGAACCCGCTGCTCATCGCCGGTTCGGTCACCGCTGGCGGAGAACTGATGAACACCACGGATGTCGAGAACTACCCGGGCTTCCCGGACGGCATCATGGGACCAGACCTGATGGAGAACTTCGAGAAGCAGGCTGCGCGCTTCGGCACTGAGATTCAATTCGAGGATGTAACAGAGCTGGACCTCGAAGGGGATATCAAGACCGTAACCATCGCCACGGGGGAGACCTTCAAGGCCCGCGCCATCATTCTTTCCACCGGCTCCGCTTACCGTGAGCTCGGCCTAAAGAACGAGAAGCGACTCTCAGGCCACGGTGTTAGCTGGTGTGCAACCTGTGACGGTTTCTTCTTCAAGGACCAGGACATTGCCGTAATCGGTGGCGGGGACTCGGCTATGGAGGAAGCTCTCTTCCTGACGAAGTTCGCCAGGTCCGTAACTGTTGTGCACCGCCGGGATACGCTCAAGGCTTCCAAGATCATGGGCGACCGCGCGCAGGCACACGAGAAGATCAGGTTCCTGTGGAACACCGCCGTCGAGGACGTCCTTGGCGCGGACAAGGTAACCGGACTGAAACTAAAGAACCTGGTGGATGGCACTGAGTCAGAGCTGGCGGTCACCGGAGTGTTCGTGGCCATCGGCAACGACCCCCGCATCGAGCTGGTGAAGGACAAGCTGGAGCTCACGCCTGAGGGCACCATCGCCGTAGACGGCCGCAGCTCTCGTACCAGTATCAAGGGTGTCTTCGCTGCTGGCGATGTCATTGACCCGACCTACCGTCAGGCTGTCACTGCCTCCGGTTCGGGATGTGTGGCGGCTCTTGACGTTGAACACTACCTCGCAGACCTGCACTCCTAATCGGCTAGTCAACAAGTTCATTCGAAGGGAAGAGAACATATGAGCAACGCCAAAGACGTCACAGACGCAAGCTTCAGCACGGACGTCCTCGCCGCCGATAAGCCGGTCATCGTGGATTTCTGGGCAGAGTGGTGCGGTCCTTGCCGCAAGCTCGGCCCCATCCTGGACGAGATCTCTGTGGAGTACGGAGAAAAGATCGACGTCGTCAAGGTGAACGTCGATGATAATCCGGCCATCGCCGCCGAGTACGGAATCACCTCCATCCCTGCTGTCTACCTGTTCTCCGGTGGCGAGGTGAAGAACACCGTTATTGGCGCGAAGCCAAAGCAGTTCTTCGAGAAGGAATTTGCCGACGTACTGTCCTAGCAGTTTCGGGCCAGGCCGCTAGAGGTTTGGGCTATTGCAAGCGTGAAGTGCCGGTGACCACATCCCCACAGGGAGTGGTCGCCGGCACTTTGCTTTCTTCCTAATTCAATGTCAATTGATTTCTTACTGGGCAGAGTTTCGCCTGACGGCTTTGGTTGGCGGTTGCTGGCTTCTTGGGGGTCACTGGGCTACATGGGGTCGTTTGCGTTGCTTCGTATGGCCTCCTAGCGGCGCCTTTTTCTTGTTGGGTTGCGCAATTCTCATCTGAGTCAGGTGCCCTACACGGGATTGTTCTGCCGTAGCATCCCGATCCCCATGTTGCTTCTTTCATACTGGCCCTTGTACTGGCCGGGCTTGGCCTGGCCGGGGTTGGCCTGGCCGGGGTCATCGCACTGGCACTCTTCTTTGGTGTCCGGTCAAAGTGCCGCAATGCTCTATCTGAGCCGCTCGGTCGTTGGATCGGTACTTGAGACGGCGGTCACCAGACCTCCATCCAGCACTGCATGAAGGAGGAGTCCAGGAGGAGAATGTCCCTTGATGAATGAGGGGCTGTCCCGACGGCTTCCCAGTGCCGCCTCGGGAATGGAATCAAGTCAGGCGTGCAGACCGTGGGTGCCGAGCAAGGAAGCTCTTGGTGCGCGGCGGTAAGCATTGAACAATAAGCATTGAACAATACTTCGGTCAAACTTGACCGGAATGGGTTGTCAGCAGTGTTGGCTGCTGTCAGCATCGACGATCAGGCCGGCTAGAGTGCTAAATGAGTTGACTACATGTCTGGGAGGGAAGGAGATAGTTCTCAGAAGGTTTTCGCAGCCAAGCTCACTTTCCGGGCTTTCCGCTGATGGAGCCTGTCCAAGTCTGCTTCGGGCCAGCGAAGGTGCCCGGTGTCTCGTCTGTTTCACGTGAAACAGAGGCAAATCGAGATCCAAGTTGCGGCAGGCGACGACCAGAAGTCTCTGGTTATCGAGCCTATCGAGATCCAGCTTCCGGTAGAGATCGACCGTCAGGCGGCTCTGGATATAGACCCTGTCGCGATCAATGTTCCGACAAGCCCAACCACCAAGCGGCTCGTATGATCGAACCTGTCGAGAAGCCGGTTCCGCGGTCGAAAGGTGATCCGTGGTCCACCTGGAGCACGCTACTCAACGCCAATGGCGTGCCCACGAGCTCTGCGGCCAATCAGATCCAACCAAGTGCCGGATGCTCGCGGGAGTCCATTTCACTCCACGGAGGCCTCACCGTGCACATGGCTAGCTTAGTTAAACTGCACGCCACTCTTACAGGTCCGTAACCCGGTCGAGTACATTCCCGATGATTCGTGATCCCTTCTTGTCAGGGGAATGCGTCCCTTGGAACAGGTGAAAGGACCTTTAATCTCTCGGCATTCCAAACCGTGTTCTTACAGAACGGCTTTCACTCACCGAATGGATGATCTAGGCGGCTGTTGAACCTCAGGCACCACTACGGAAATCCCGCTTCAGTCGCGAAAATGCCGATGTCTTCTTCTTGGTGCCTACGCGCCATACCTAGGCCGATTGCAGGCAAAAATAGGAGTCTCTCTCAGCCTAGGGAACTTATGAATCTATATCTCCCGGAATGCGGGAAGGGGCAGCAAGGAGAGCAGCGCATTCAGAACCTTCGCTGTTTCACGTGAAACAGCGAAGGTTCCGGCCAAACTGTTTTCGCTGTCACTGGTCCTTACGCGCCAAACTTCGCCACTTCATCCACTTGGTCTCCATGAGGCTCCCCGAAGGCTTGGTCCAAGCACAGCAAGCTCATAAAAGCCCTAACGGCCCCCTTCCACTGAAAGGAACAGCAGTTGGGTCCCGCGGTTTCCAGTGAAACCGTGGCAGTGAATCCATCGCGTCGCCAAACTGCTGCGAAAGCGAGCCACATACCGCGGTACTTACGGTCCAAAAGGAGTTATGGCTCCTCTAATCCGACAAGCGACACGGAAACTGGACTATATGTGGTTCAAGAGCAGGCTGCTCCCTAACGGAAATGAGTCTAAGACCCTGCTTACGCACTCATCAAATTACGGCCACAGCCACCGCTTGGCTTGAATGACAGGACTACATTTCGCTGGCGCCTTGGCTCTACGGTTTCAAGAGAAGCGGTGAGCGCACTAACGGATCCTCGGTCGGAACAGCAAATCCAAGAATCAAACACGTGGAACCCCATCCTGTTCAGGGCGGCGACATCTAAAACCAGTCGCAATGGTGTGCCAGAAGGCCGCCCAATCAACGATGCCTCTAATCTCCTTGACTCTCCCAAACCCAGTAAGCCATGGACCGTGCGCCGAAACCAGCCGTGAAGTTCCACCTTCGACGTCATTCCAAGGCGCTGGTGAGGAACCCGCTAAGGCCAATTCAGCGATCGCGGACCCGCTGTGCAGACGGTGCTACTAAGTCTCAGATCGATTATTTGGGGAGCCGATGCCTGCGCCACCACCGCACAATAGACAGGAGCCCCTGACTACTTCATAGTAGCTACAGTCCCGGCCAACGGGTACAAGCCACTACCTGTCCCTCGGTTGGATCAATCGACAGGGACCTTCCCAGAATACGAGAAGGACGACGGAGATTCTCAAGACGACTTACATTGCCCTTCTGAGACAACTTACATTGCCCTTCCGAGGGACGGCTCATTGTGTTAGGGAGCCCTGGCGTCTGTTGGGAAGCTGCCGGCGGTGGTGTCGCGTGGATGAAATCAAGGAACCCCGTCCACTAACATCCGCTACTTCATCCTGTACTAACGGGCCCTTCCGGTGCGGTGACGACGATCCCCGTTCAAGACTGCGAGTCCTCAACGAGTCACAGTTCCTGAAGTCCGCCGTGTCCTGGTCGTTGTACCGAGTGACCTCTACAAACTTTTCTCTACGTCATTCCGTCCACTAACTCCGAGGGGTCAGCGGTCCCGACGTCGTTGAGATACCGACGATTAGTGAGCTGCTAAGGATCGAATTGGCGAAGGGTGACCGCAATCCTTGGTCATTCTGTTTCACGTGAAACACTCTGGGACCCCCTCGACTACCATGACCAAGCGGTCCCTGATTACCCTGGGACTGCAGTCTGAACCCAATTTTCAGACCTCGCCGCGGATCCGGATGAGTGATCCGGAAGGCTCTCGGCTCATCCTGCCAGAAGGGTCCCTGTCCACAGTGGATAAGTTATCCACAGCAATATCCACAGCCCTTCCAGGGGCCCTGTGGATACTGTGGAGAGCTCACGTGTAGGCGATTGCTACTTCGCGGTTCAGCCCGCTTCTCGGAGGTGCTCCCTGGAGGGCCATGCATTGTCGTGACTGCGAACAATGGTGCTTAAGAAATCATAGAAAATGAGTCACTTTCCTGCGTCATATGACCAAAAACACAGTGCCAGTCAGGATACTGAGTCTGTTTCACGTGAAACACCACCCACTCACCTCTTCCGCTGGAAGTCGTTGTAGGGACTGGGTGCACAGATGGAGCCGACCGTAGCGCGACCCAGATCACTTATACACAAAGTTATCCACAGCGATTTCCACAAGGAAATCCACAGCAGAATTCACAGCTTGTGCGGGCTACACTCTCGGCAATAGGGCGTTCCACGTTCCCGGCAGCCACATAGGAAACCCTCCTGGGAGGAACTTATCCAGCAGGAGAGTCGTCCGGAGAGTGTGACATCTGGGATCATTGAGACCCATTTGGGTCAGCCGAATAGTATCTGTTTGACCGGCAGGGTCCGTTAGCTGTGTCGATCTAAGGGCCAGCCACCAAACTTGCTCGAGCCATGCATAGACAGGGTGACTGCCGTCTGTCTGCCGCGTCATCCTATCGAGCCCACGAACCCGCTAGCCTTCCAGTGTCGAGATCTCCAAGGGATTTCGACGTCTATACGAGTTTTAGCTGATGGCCCTCCGACTATCTGCCCGTCGGATCATCCGGCAGGGCAACTGTCTTTCGAACGATATGCAGGCGCTCTATGTCGAGGAACGGAGCTTGAGGAACAGAGCCTGCAGGGGAGTGACCGTCAAGTGCCGGCGAACCAGCCAGTTCACAAACAGCCACCCGTTCCGCTCATGGCATTCATGCCCATGCAGCTAGCTCCACCAGGAAGAGAGTGCCCGGGCGAATGTTGCGCGAGGAGAAGTTGTTGAGCCGCCGCTGAGTGGAATTGGCCTGGTGAGGAACTGCCCCAGTGGAACCAGAGTGTCGAGCAGCGTGCTGCAATTTACGACAGTGGCCGGGGCAGTCGTTCCGGGCTAGTGTCGCCAACGAAATTCACGTCGCTTCGCCATCACGGGACTGTTTCCGCCTCAACCTGTGATGAATAGGAGCGTCGAAGCATCTCCCTACTTGGGTGGTCCAAGGCATGGTCTCAGGTTCAAAAGCGCTGGTAGGGGAGGGGCGGTCTCGATCTTCATATTCCCACAAAGACCGACAACAAGACCTTTCGATGCCCACTTCGGCAAGCTCATCTCAGGGAGACGGTGAGTTGTTTGCCTGAGTGCCGCTATTCAGACCATGGGCAACGGATTCTTCGGCAGGGGTCTTCGTCATGGATCATCACTGGAACGAAGAGCGTCAATAGCGGCACCTCCCCAATGCCAGCTGCTCACGCGCTTGTGCCGGGTTCCTGTGGTGCTTGGGCAAGGTGGTGCCCAGATCGACTTCATAGTGAACCCAGACCTCTTTCGTAGTGACCCTAGACCATAGTCGAGTTGCTGGCGTTATCCCCGCAGTGATCCGCTATAGACACATTTCCACTTTCATATAAGAGCTCAGTAGTTCAGCGACTGGTGCCTTCGGTAATGACAGTCCCGCCCTTTTCCGTCGAACGGTTCCTAATGCCCGGGCTCGCGTCCAGGCCCTTCCTGTAGATGCCAAATACGAAGCTCACTTACAAAGATATGAAGCCAGCTTCCTTTTAGGCGTGGCTTAATACCCATGGAATCGCCGATACCGTTTCACGTGAAACATTCCGCAGATCAGGGTCAGGAGGAGTAGCGACTCCTGCAAGCATCGCTGAAGAGGTCACTGGCCCAAAGGCGCGCACGCATGTTTCATGTGAAACCAGGACTGCCGTTTCACGTGATACACATCCTCTACTCTGTGCCTGGTCGGGGGGCGGAAAGAACGCTCCACCTTGGCCTCTCAGTACAAGCCAGTCCGATTGCTAGGGCCGCATTCAGGAAGACATGTGGGATCAACGACAAGGTCGAACGAGGAGTGCTCAAACGTCGCATTCGATTCGCGCAACCAGCGCCATCAAACGTCTTGGCCATTTCGAAGAGAGTTAACTTCCTCCCTGGGACTGCTCCCGGCTGTTCCGGCCATTCATCTGCATCTTGCGGTCTCTCGGCAGTTCCACAATCCGCCACCTATTTCTTAAGCAATTCCAATAGTTGGGATGCCCGCCAGAGCTATCACCACCTAGGCGTGCCCGTTTCCATCGTTGCTGGATTTGCGTGTTGTAATTGGATCCATTGGCAACTGATGAAGACCAAACTCCGGATCGGACTCGGGAACTTCTTGAATGTCACCGCTTGAATCGGGACTTCCGTGGCCACGGACGCGTAAATAGGCGAGCGAGTAGTAGGCGGAGAAGTGGTTAGATTCTGTGCGCGAGTCGAGAGTGGGAAAATTCGAGCGGGACTGCAATCACCATCAGGAAGGCAGAAGGCCCATTGTTTTTACGATTTTCGGAACTCCCCAACCCTAGACTGGGTATAGATCCTTGGCTCGCGAAGGACTGGGGTGCCCAAACCACGGGAAACCAGGCCGCAACCATCATTTGGAGTAGCAGCAATCCGTCCCAGAATGCCTGGGCCTCGTTTTCGTGCCTCCAGCGCCTTCGACACACTCCGCCTGGCAATAGATCCGCAAAACGAGAACAGTGGACTTCCTGAATAGTCGGGCTCGCCACGCGGCGAGCCCGATGGCCAGAACCAGCCTTGTTTCACGTGAAACACGACCACTTACATTGAGATCCAAGGTCAAAGCGGGCCGAAAATGCACGGGCTGATTGGGTAGGAACGTGTTCAACTGGCAACGACACCCTCCATTTCATGTCCCCAGGAAGCACCCAAGATGGGCTACGACCTGCCACACACGAGCAGCTGTAGGCAAGAAGTAGCAACATAGGTGAACCTGCCCCCACCACTTACACAAAGGCCAGGAGCGCCTCCAGCAAGGAATTTCGAAGACGAGCGAAGAGCTCCATTTGGGTATTGAACACGCCCAAAAGGGACGACGAGACTCGTTCGCGGCTGCAGAAATAGCGGAAAGCCTTCCAGAACCTGCTCCTGAGCCGCTATAGGCGCCAACCACCGCCTAAAGCGGCTAGCCAACGCCCTGCTCCGCAACCACAACGAGAGGTTCCTCAGCTCGCGTCATGGCCCCTGTTCAAAGCCCTTCTGGGGGCGAAGGAGGGTCGCCGAAGCATACCAACCACGCCTCAGAAGTGGCTTCTTGCCAGCCAAACACCGTAACAACAGTCGGATTGGGCCAATGCACTTCGAAGGCCAAGATGACGACCTCGGCCGCTACAAACAGGCTCCCTACAAACAAATAGGGACTCGTTCCGAAGAACGAGTCCCAATTTCAAACGAACCAGGTCTAGCTTTCACTTCCGGGGCTCAGTACGTCCATGATGCGGTTCAAGTCTTCAACGCTGGCGAATTCGATGCTCACACGTCCCTTACGGGCACCGAGGGTGATCTTGACGTTCGTATCCAACCGGTCGGACAGCGAGGAAGCCAGATAGTCCAAGCGTTCGTGCCTGGCATTCGGTTTAGGAATATTGTTCTTGGCGGGGGCAGCAGGATCCTGATAGAGGGTGACGGCTTCCTCGGTGGCACGGACCGACATGCCCTCAGCTACGATTTTCTGCGCCAGGCGCTCCATGGCAGCAGCATCTGGCAGGGAGAGCAGGGCACGAGCGTGGCCGGCGGACAAGACACTGGCAGCGACCCTCCGCTGCACCAAGGGAGGCAGCTTCAGCAGTCGGAGTGTATTTGATACCTGAGGACGGGACCGGCCGATGCGGTCCGCCAGCTGTTCATGGGTAGTACCAAAGTCCTCCAACAGCTGCTGATAAGCCGCGGCTTCTTCAAGCGGATTCAGCTGGCTCCGGTGAAGGTTTTCCAGGAGTGCGTCGCGCAGAAGGTCATCATCCGAGGTATCCCGGACGATTGCGGGGATGGTTTCGAGTCCAGCAGCCTGGACTGCACGCCAACGGCGCTCACCCATGACCAGCTCATACGGTTCTCCACCAACTTCGGTTGAAGTACGAACAACAATTGGCTGCAGGACGCCGATTTCGCGAACGGAGTGGATGAGCTCCGCCATATCATCGTCATCAAAGACACTGCGAGGCTGCTTCCGGTTTGGATGAATGTCTGCGACCGGGATCTCGGCAAACCGTGCGCCGGGAACGTCGACGAGATCAGCCTCGGGCGCGAGGGGAATCTCCGGAACCGATTCAATGGCAGTAGCGGCACCGGAGTCAGTTCCGGTAGTCCGTGAATTGGAGCCAGCATTCGACGCACCAGGCTTGGAAGCCTGGGTCATCGGAGCAGCAGTCTTCGTTTGCGCTGACCTCACCCCCGAAGATTCAGCTGATGAATCAGTGGAGTCAAAATCTTCGTTCTCCGTGGAGGGAACCGTGGATTCAGCCGGCCTGCGCGTCTGTTCTGGGAAGAAAAGATCAACCGGACGTGCGGGTGCTGCGCCAGTGACCGCTACACCAGTCGTTGGGGAACTGGGAATGAGAGCCCCAAGACCCCTACCCAGGCCTCGTCGCTTTTCGCTCATAAATACATCCCTCCGATGGAATAGCCGGCCGCGGCTGGCTTGGCTGTTGCAGTAATTGAAAGATTCTAGCGTTCAGCGATTTCCGCTGCCGCTTCCATGTAGGAGAGAGCACCGCTCGAAGACGGGTCGTAGGTCATTACCGTCTGCTGGTAGCTAGGGGCTTCGGAGATGCGAACCGAGCGTGGCACCACGGCTGAAAGTACCTGGTTGGGAAAATGCTGCCGGACCTCCGCCGCCACCTGGGCGGCCAGATTGGTGCGGCCGTCGTACATAGTCAGGAGAATCGTCGAAACTACCAGATCCGCGTTCAGGTGCTTCTGGATCATCTCGATGTTCTTCAGGAGCTGGCTCAGGCCCTCCAGCGCGTAGTACTCACACTGGATCGGAATCAGGACCTCGGTGGCTGCACAGAAGGCGTTGACTGTGAGGAGGCCCAGGCTGGGTGGGCAATCAATGAACACAAAGTCCAGTCGGGCCTCGCCCTTCTTTTCGCGCTCTTTCGCATAGACATCGATGGCCCGCCGCAGACGCTGTTCACGGGCAACGAGGGATACGAGCTCGATCTCAGCGCCGGCGAGGTGAATGGTGGCCGGCGCACAAATGAGATTGGGGATGTCAGGGCAGGGAGCCACGACCTCCTTCAACGGAAGGTCGTTGATTAGGACATCGTAGATGCTGTCCACATCGGCGTGATGCTCGACACCCAAGGCAGTGGAGGCATTTCCCTGCGGATCGATGTCGATAACCAGGACATTGAGGCCGGCCGCCGCAAGGGCCGCCGCAATGTTGACCGTCGTGGTGGTCTTACCCACTCCACCCTTCTGGTTGGACACCGTGAAGATACGAGTCTTCTCGGGGCGGGGAAGCCTGCGGCCATCCAGGCGTTCCCGCCTGCGCGTCTCGTTCGCCAACTGCCGGGCAATGGGACTGGAATCATCCATTGAATCCATAACGTTAACGCCAGAAACGGGAGTTTCACGTGAAACAGCTGAGTTTTCAACCAAATTCGTGTGAGTGGAGGACGCATCAGCGGTCGCCGCCGCTACAGTCATCGCCCGCGCGGATCCCAGGGAAATAAACGGCGGGATCCGTTGCGTGGAGGCTTCGCTACTGCTCACTTCACACTCTCACTCTCATTCGGCTCTTGCTGCCGTTCTCTAGCCTAGCCGCTTACCTGCACGGACCAGCGAAGCCTTGCTTAGGCTACGCAATCTTCCCGGGCTTGTTGACGACGATCCTCACCACTGTGGTGGGTTCCTTCAAAAGATCCTGTCCGACCACTACAACAGACGTTTTCACGCCTCCAAGCTTGCGGATCACCTTGGACGCTTTCTCGATTTCCTCCGCGGCGCTCCGTCCCTTGATGGCAACCACCTCACCCTTGCCGCCGAGAAGCGGGATGGTCAGGCCCGCCAGGTTGGACAGCGCCGAAACCGCGCGAGCCGTAACGACGTCGGCGTTTATCAGGCCAACGGCCAGCTCCGCCCTGGTGCGCATAACCGTGACGTTGTCTAGCCCGAGGTCGTCCACGACCTCCTGAAGCCAGATCACCCTCCGCTCCAGCGGCTCGATGAGTGTCAGTTCAAGGTCGGGTCGCGCAATTGCAAGGCACAGGCCGGGCAGGCCGGCGCCGCTTCCGACGTCGGCTACGTGGCTGTCTTGGGCAATTTCGGATTCGATGACGGCGCAGTTCAGGACGTGCCGGCTCCACAGCCGGGGAATTTCCCGGGGGCCGATGAGGCCACGTTCTGTCCCCGACGTGGCAAGGTGCTCCACATAACGCTTGGCGAGCTCCAGGCGCGAACCGAAAATTTTCTCGGCCGCCTGGAGCTCAGCTGGAGTTATTTCAACCATGGTTCGTCAGTCGGCCGATACAACGATGTGTCGGCCCGAGCCTTCACCCTCAGACTCGCTGACTAAACCCAGGTCAGCGACGGCGTCGTGAACGATCTTGCGTTCGTAAGCGCTCATGGGCTCCAGGGCTACAGATTCGCCATTCTCCTTGACCTTGGCCACGGCGTCCTCCGCGATCTGCTGCAGGTGGCCTGCACGCTCCTTGCGATAGCCGTTGATGTCGAGAACGAGCCGCGAACGGTTCTCGGTAGCCGACAAAACAGACAGCCGGGCCAGCTCCTGGAGTGCCTCCAGAACCTCTCCGTCAGGGCCGACAAGGCTGTCGAGGCCAGAGGATTCCTCTTCCGCGGCGATGGAGATGTAGGTCCTGCCGTTGCGCACTTCAATGTCGATGTCGCCGTCGATGTCGGCGATATCAAGCAGTTCCTCGAGGTAGTCGGCCGCGACGTCGCCTTCTTCTTCCAGTCGCTTTATGCTCGATCCCTTGGATGAGGACTGCGTATCTTCCTGGGCCTCGTCCTGGCCTTCAACCGCTGACACGTCTTCTTCGGTGCTCTCAACAGACATTACTTCTTCTTCCTGTTCTTGCGCTGCGGCTGGACGCGCTGGCTTTTGACCTCAACGACGGCGGGGGCGGCTTCTACTTCTTCACGCTTACCGCTCAGAATGGGCAGGGCCGGCAGGCCCTTGGCGGCACGACGCTCGGCGAGGGCCTTCGCGGCCGGGGATCCCGGCGTCGGCATGCGACGGATGACGAAGAACTGCTGCGCCATAGTCCAAAGGTTCGTGGTGGTCCAGTAGATGAGGACACCGATGGGGAAGTTGATGCCGCCGACGCCGAACACGATCGGCAGGATGTATAGCATCATCTTCTGCTGGCGCATGAAGGGGCTGGCCATCGCCTCTTCAGACATGTTCTTCGCCATGATCTGCTTCTGCGTGATGAACTGCGACGCCGTCATCGCGAGGATCATGACGATGGTCAGGATGGTGACCGCTAGGGGGTTGCCTTCCGGATTGTGAAGCAGCGTTGCGGAGAGGGGTGCACCGAAAATCGTGGAATCGTCGAACTGCACAACCTGATCGTGGCCCATAGCACCGATGCCCTGGCCCTTGTCACGGGCGGATGAGATGCCGGAGAGCACCTGGAACAGCGCAAAGAAGAACGGCATCTGGATCAGCATCGGAAGGCATGCAGAGAACGGGTTGGTCCCGTGCTTCTTGTACATCGCCATCTGTTCCTGCGCCATGGCCTGGCGGGACAGCTGGTCGGTCTTGCCCTTGTACTTGTCCTGGAGCTTCTTCAAGTCCGGCTGCAGGAGCTGCATACCGCGCTGCGCCTTGATCTGCTTGACGAAGACAGGAATCAGCGCCGCCCGAATCACCAGCACGAGGCCAATAATCGACAGGGTCCAGGTCCATCCGGACGCTTCCGGAAGGCCAATGAAGCTCAGTCCTTCATGGAAGCCGACCATGATGACCGAGACCAGCCACTTGAACGGAAACATGATTGTTTCAAAGAAGTCCATACGTTATCCCTATTTTGTTAGGCCGCCGGGCGGCCTTCTTCATCAGCCTGAGCAGCCAGGAACAGATCCGGGTTATTCAGTACAACAATCATGGGGGTCCGGCCTTCAGGCCAGTGACGGTGGCCGGCGGGGACATGGTCCACACCACCGGCATTCCAAGGATGGCATTTGGCCAGACGCCTGGCTGCGAGCCAGCTGCCCTTCACGGCGCCGTGAACGGTAACTGCCTCAAGGGCATAGGCAGAACAGGAAGGAAAGAAGCGGCAGACCTGCCCATAGAGAGGAGACACAAGCCTGCGATAGGTCCGCAGCAACAGGATCAGGATGTTCCGGGGGAGATCACACAGGAAAGCGCCGGCGGCAGAGGCCAGGGCTTTGAGGGAAGGAACGACGCCGACGGTCCGGTTATGCACGCGGTGTCCCTTCCTCTGTTGTGCCGTTTAGTTCGGGCGAAGCGACCTTCTCGCCGTTGCGCACGCTTCCGGCCAGCCTCTTGGTAGTCACGCTGAGGGCGGCGTTGTAATCCGCCAACAGTTGGTCCCAACTGGCAGTCGCCGCCGCAGGCAATGCGCGAACCACGACCGCCAGGCCGGTTCCGTGCATGCCGAGTGACAAGGCACCTGCTTCCCTCAGTCTCCTCTTAACGAGGTTCCTGGTCACGGCGTTCCCGATAGCTTTGGAAACAATAAAGCCGATTCGGGTGGCCTGGTCCGCGGCGATGGGTGCCGTATATAACACTAAGTTCCGGCGTCCATTGCGGACGCCGGAACGTACAGTTGTTGAAAAGTCCGTCGAAGTCCGCAAGCGGTTACGGGTGGCAAGCACCGTCAAACTCGCATAGAAGGGCTGACCGACAAGTCAGTATTTACGCCGACAGTTCGACGCGGCCCTTGCCACGGCGGGCAGCCAGGATGGCGCGGCCGGCACGGGTGCGCATACGAAGGCGGAAACCGTGCTTCTTGGCTCGACGGCGGTTATTCGGCTGAAAAGTCCGCTTGCTCACGTTAGTTACTCCAGTGGATCAAAGGTGCGCCCACCCGATCAAAGGGGAAGAACTGGCCGACGCTAAGTTTTGTAGATGTCTGCTGCCGCCGCTTACCGGACGCTGGGCGTACGGAGGCGCGGTTGGTCAAAAAGCGGACACAAAGGACTTCACAACGTTAGGGCAAATACGACTTCCCAGTCAAACCGGGACTGGTCCGATGCCCTGTCCCCAACTGTGGCTAACAGTGCCCCACAGCCTGTGGATGAAGCACGTCACAGACCCCGTTTTCGAACAACAACGGTGTAATTATCCACAAGCAACTAGCCAGCTATCTTCTAGCGTTTTCATACCCTAGAGTGTCTCAGTAGCCGATTATCCACGGACTGTGCATAACCCTGTGGATTGCCCCGGAATCCATACGTCTTTGGGGGACTTTTTGGACACTTCGGCTGCGGGCAATGCAGGCAAGCAATATTTAGGAACCAATTTGATGACAGTAGACGAAGCCAACCACGCCAATACTGTCGGAAGTTCCTGGCGTCGAGTGCTGACCCTGCTGGAGCAGGACGACAGGGTCACCCCCCGTCAGCGTGGCTTCGTCATCCTTGCCCAGGCCCAGGGCCTGATTGGTTCCACCCTGCTGGTGGCCGTACCCAACGAACTCACCCGTGAAGTCCTGCAAACCCAGGTCAAGGACGCCCTTGACGACGCTCTGCGCAATGTCTTTTCTGATGACATCCGCTGCGCCATCGACGTAGACACTGACCTGGTGCCCATCCACGAGGAGCCGGAACCCGCCGTCGAGCTCTCCCTTGGAGCAGATGCTGCCTTCGAACCCAAGCCGCAGCCCACGCCTCCCAGCACATCCCACGAATTCGGACGGCTGAACCCCAAGTACGTTTTCGACACCTTCGTCATCGGCTCCTCCAACCGCTTTGCCCACGCCGCTGCAGTGGCCGTGGCCGAGGCGCCGGCCAAGGCGTACAACCCGCTCTTCATCTATGGCGATTCCGGACTTGGCAAGACCCACCTGCTGCACGCCATCGGGCACTATGCGCGGCGCCTCTACGGCGGAATCCGGGTCCGCTACGTGAACTCGGAAGAGTTCACCAACGACTTCATCAACTCGATTCGCGACGACGAGGGTGCCAGCTTCAAGACGACCTACCGCAACGTGGACGTCCTGTTGATCGATGACATCCAGTTCCTGGCCGGCAAGGACCGGACGCTGGAAGAGTTCTTCCACACATTCAATGCGCTGCACAACAACAACAAACAAGTCGTGATCACCTCGGACCAGCCGCCCAAGTTGCTGGCCGGCTTCGAGGACCGCATGAAGTCCCGCTTCGAGTGGGGCCTGCTGACGGACATCCAGCCCCCGGAACTGGAAACCCGAATTGCCATCCTGCGCAAGAAGGCACAGAACGAGGGGCTTTCCGCTCCGGACGATGCCCTGGAGTACATCGCCTCCAAAATCTCCAGCAACATCCGTGAACTCGAAGGCGCACTGATTCGCGTCACGGCGTTTGCCAGCCTCAACCGCCAGCCAGTTGATGTGGCACTCGCGGAAATGGTGCTGAAGGATCTCATTACCGACGACGGCGCCCAAGAAATCACGGCCGAGCAGATCCTGCGGCAGACTGCCGATTACTTCAAGCTCAGCATGGACGAGCTTTGCAGCAAGTCCCGCACACGCACCCTGGTGACGGCCCGCCAGATCGCCATGTACCTCTGCCGGGAGCTGACCGATATGTCGCTGCCCAAAATCGGCCAGGAACTGGGTGGGCGGGACCACACCACCGTGATCCACGCCGACCGCAAGATCCGCGAACTCATGGCCGAACGCCGCGTGATCTACAACCAGGTCACTGAACTGACCAACCGCATCAAGCAGCAGCAGCGCGACTCCTGATTCCACAGCCCTTGTTCCACACTCGGGCTGCCCGCGGCCGCCTATCCCTACCTTATTAACAGGTGCATGTGGATAACCCTGTGGATGGTTAAGGGGACAAGCGTGGTTAATGGGCTTAAAACCCTTAAGCCGTCTGTGGATCGTTAAAAACCGTGCTTGAGGTTATCCACGTCCACACCCTGTTTAAAACCCCTTGGACCCACAGCCCATGAACAGGGCTTAACCGCGGAACGGCGCCGCCATCGCGGGTTTTCCACAGTTTCCACAACAGTTATTAACACTACGAATCCCAAAAAATTGATATCCCTCAAATAACAACCACCCTCTCCTGGCCCACCTGCCCGGTCCGGCGCTGCCGGAAACGACAAGGCTGTAAGCCGGGGATGGGTTAATCCCGGCTGTTCCGGCTAAGCTGTCAGCAACGCGTCCATCCTTGAGCTTGTTTTGTCATCCGTAAACGCGGACCGTGCAGCTTCCAGGGAGACGAGCACAAGTTTCGGGGCCAAACGGAGTTCCGGGTTTAGGCAACGAACAGCAGTAATGAAAGGCGGCACCCTTCCGTGAAGTTCAGAGTCGAACGGGACGTCCTGGCAGAAGCCGTTACATGGACCGCCCGGTCGTTGTCTCCGCGGCCGCCCGTCCCTGTCCTGTCCGGTCTCCTCCTGAAAGCAGAAGCCGGCACCGTTAGCCTGTCCAGTTTTGACTACGAGACGTCCGCACGGCTGGAAATTCCCGCGGACATCACCACCGAGGGAACCATCCTGGTGTCGGGGCGCCTACTTGCCGACATTTGCCGCAGCCTGCCCTCGGCCCCGGTTGAGGTGGAAACGGACGGCAGCAAAGTCACCCTCACCTGCCGCCGAAGCAGCTTCCACCTGGCCACCATGCCGGAGAGTGAATACCCTCCGCTTCCAGCCCTGCCTACCATTACCGGAACGGTCCCGGGCGATGCTTTCGCCCAAGCCGTTTCCCAGGTGATCATCGCGGCCAGCAAGGATGACACGCTCCCGATCCTCACCGGCGTCCGGATGGAAATCGAGGACGACCTGATCACCTTGCTCGCCACGGACCGCTACCGGCTTGCCATGCGGGAACTTCCCTGGAAGCCCGTCAACCCGAGCATCTCAACCAGTGCACTGGTCAAATCCAAGACCCTCAACGAGGTTGCCAAGACCTTGGGCGGCAGCGGCGAAATCAACCTGGCAATCGCCGACGACGACAGCCGGCTTATCGGTTTCGAAAGCGGCGGCCGCACCACCACGTCCCTGCTCGTCGATGGCGACTACCCCAAGATCCGCTCACTCTTTCCGGATTCCACGCCGATCCACGCCACCGTCCAGACCCAGGAACTTGTGGAAGCGGTACGCCGCGTCTCGCTCGTGGCCGAACGGAACACCCCGGTTCGGCTTGCCTTCACGCAGGGCCAACTGCACCTTGACGCAGGCACCGGCGAAGACGCCCAAGCCTCGGAGGAACTCGAGGCCCAGCTGACAGGTGACGACATCACAGTGGCCTTCAACCCGCACTATCTTGTAGAGGGCTTGAGCGTCATCGAAACCAAGTTTGTCCGGTTCTCTTTCACCACCGCGCCGAAGCCGGCCATGATCACGGCTCAGGCTGACGCCGATGGCGAAGACCAAGACGACTACCGCTACCTCGTGATGCCGGTACGCCTTCCCAACTAGGTAGCAGTTGTTGTCGTTATGGGCGCTCATGACGACAACAAATGCGAGTCAGTTGGCCCGCCATCACGCCACCAATGCAGAAAAGAGCTCACACGGTGCATATCGGATTGATCGGTCTTGGAAAAATGGGCTTCAACATGCGCGAACGCATGCGGAAGGGTGGCATCGACGTCACTGGCTACGATCGCAATCCGGACGTGACTGACGTCGGCTCCGTGGATGAGCTCCTGGCCGCGGTGCCTGCGCCCCGACTCATCTGGATCATGGTTCCGGCCGGCCAGATCACTGACGCAGTGGTGACCGAACTCGGGGAGAAGCTCGCCCCGGGAGATCTCGTCATCGACGGCGGCAACTCCCGCTTCACCGAGGACCAGAAACATGCCGCGTTCCTTGTCGAAAAGGGCATACGGTTCGCCGACTGCGGAGTCTCGGGCGGGGTCTGGGGACTCCAGAACGGCTACGGACTGATGGCAGGTGGCAACGAAGACGACATTGCGGCGGCCATGCCGATCTTCGATGCGCTGCGCCCCGAGGGTGAGCGGGCTGACAGCTTCGTCCATGTTGGCGGCGTTGGGGCCGGGCATTACGCCAAGATGGTCCACAACGGAATCGAATACGGGCTCATGCAGGCCTACGCCGAGGGCTACGAGTTGCTGGCCGCGAAGGACATCGTCAACGACCTTCCCGGAACCTTCCGCGCCTGGCAGAAGGGGACCGTGGTGCGTTCGTGGCTCCTTGACCTCATGGTTAAGGCACTGGACGAAGATCCAGGCCTCGAATCTATCGACGACTACGTTGAGGATTCGGGCGAAGGACGCTGGACTGTGGAGGAAGCGATCGCCAACGCCGTTCCGGCGCCGGCTATCACCGCTGCACTGTTCGCCCGTTTTGCCTCCCGTGAGGACAACTCACCCGCCATGAAGATGGTCTCGGCCCTGCGCCACCAGTTCGGCGGGCATGCCACCCGCCCGGCCAAATAAGGGGCCGGGAGGCCGGCGGCAAGCGTGTATCTTGAACACCTTTCACTCACCGATTTCCGAAGCTACGCCCAGGTCGACCTGAAGCTCGGGCCCGGCGTCACCGTGCTCGTGGGGTCTAACGGAATAGGCAAGACGAACCTCATGGAGGCGATCGGTTACCTGGCTAACCTCAGCTCCCACCGGGTCAGTTCGGACGGACCCCTGCTTCGCTTTGGCACCGAACGCGCCATGATTCGCGCCAAGCTTGTCCGTGGTGAGCAGTCCACCATCATCGAGCTTGAAATCAACGCCAACCGGGCCAACCGCGGACGCATCAACCGCGGAAATCCCGTTCGGGCGCGTGACATCGTAGGCATCTGCCACACAGTGCTGTTCGCACCGGAAGACCTTGCCCTGGTGAAGGGCGATCCCTCCAACCGGAGACGCTTCCTGGACGAATTGCTGGTCAGCCTTATCCCCAGGCACGCCGCCACGCGCAGCGACTATGACCGGGTCCTCAAACAGCGCAATGCCCTGTTGAAATCCGCCCGTTCGGGCAAGTTCACAGCGGCCCACGAGGCAACACTCGAGGTATGGGACCAGCACATGGCCAAGGCGGGAGCGGAGTTACTGCATGCCCGCCTCGAACTCGTAGAGCGGTTGCGCCCTCACCTGAACAGCGCCTATGCCCAGCTCACCGACGGATCAAGGGAAGCCGACGCCCAGTACCGTTCCACGATCCAGGGCGTCCTTGACGACGACGGCGGGCTGCCAGATCCCGCTGCAGGCTCGGCAGTCGCCGCGGACACCGTTCCCGCCGCAGCCACAGCAGGAACGACGGAAGCCCTGCGGTCCCTGTCCGTGGAGGAATTGTCTGACCGCTACATCCAGGCCTTTGCCGCCTCCCGCCGCAAGGAGCTGGAACGCGGGATTTCCCTGGTGGGGCCGCACCGGGACGAGCTCGAACTGATGCTTGGCGAAGCACCGGCGAAGGGCTACGCCTCCCACGGCGAGACCTGGTCAATGTGCCTTGCGCTCCGGCTGGCCTCCTACTACATAATGCTGGACGACGCCATCACCGGAGGCTCTGCTCCTATCCTGATCCTCGACGACGTTTTCGCCGAGCTGGACGTCCAGCGCAGGCGTAAACTGGCAGCGATCGTAGCCGGCGCCGAGCAAGTGCTGGTGACTGCCGCCGTCGACGCCGACATCCCCGAAGAACTGGCCGGGCGGCGGGTGAGGGTGGTTCCGGGAGGCATTGATGGCGAAGGATGATTCCGGCGGGCTCCAGCCCGGCCGTGACCCCGACCAAATTGATGCCGCCCAGGCAGCACTGAACCGCATGCGCGAGGCCGCGGCAGCGCGCGGCGAGATCCGCCAGTCCGCCTCCAGAGCCGCTTCAAGCACAGGCTCAACCAGCAAAAAGCGCGGGCCCCAGAACACCCGGGGATTCACCCAATTCCATGGCACCGGCCGCGATCCGCTCGGACTGAGCAAGGTGGTGGGCAGGCTCGTGGCCGAGCGAGGGTGGACTTCTCCAGTGGCTGTGGGATCGGTCATGGCAGAGTGGGCAGCCCTCGTGGGGCCGGAAATTTCCGCCCACTGCAGTCCGGAAAGCTTCACGGATACCACGCTGCATGTGCGCTGTGATTCGACGGCGTGGGCTACTCAGCTTCGACTCCTCAGCACAAGCCTCCTGGAAAAGTTCCGGACGGAACTGGGCGAGGGCGTTGTCACCAAAATTCACGTCCTGGGCCCCTCCGCTCCCAGTTGGCGCAAAGGGGGGCGCAGCGTCAACGGCCGCGGGCCCCGAGATACTTACGGCTGACACCCCACGACTGGCACCTACGATTGGCACCCACGATTGGCACCCACGATTGAGGGCGATGAACCTGGGAGCGCCCGGGAAGTCAAGCACTGCGTAAAGGGCATGCAGGGCGCCTCAACGCCCCAGGGATGTATAGGCACCCAGAGACGTCACCGTTGGAGCCTTGCAGCGGCGGTCAGTGACTTCCTAGAGCACATTTCGCTGGCCACGGAGCCCTGCCGATGCGAGGTTCTGGCTGTTTTCACGATAGAATCGCAACAGATAACTGGGCGCCGGTGAAACGTTGACTGAGTCCGTTTTCCAGCGCGCTGGAGGCGGATCCGCGAGTCCACGGAGTAATCGGCGTTATCAGTGACGTGCCTGTTGGCATTGCTGTTCCCTGCTCAGACGCGGGAGGGCGGCAGTCCATCATCGAATGCAGAGGAGTCGAAAGCGCCTGTGGCTAGCGACAATGTAGAGACCGTGGCAGTAGAGCCTGCAGAGGAGACCGCACCGACGCCGGATACCCCGGCGGCCCCTCGCGAATACGGGGCCAGCGACATCACTGTCCTTGAAGGCCTGGAAGCAGTCCGCAAGCGTCCCGGCATGTACATCGGTTCCACCGGACCCCGTGGCCTCCACCACTTGGTGTATGAAGTGGTGGACAACTCTGTTGATGAGGCCCTGGCCGGTTATTGCAGCCACATTGAGGTTACGCTCCAGGCCGATGGCGGAGTCAAGGTAGTCGACGACGGCCGAGGCATTCCGGTGGATATCCACCCGAGCGAAGGCAAGCCAACGGTCGAAGTTGTCATGACCATCCTGCATGCTGGCGGCAAGTTCGGTGGCGGCGGGTACGCCGTTTCCGGTGGCCTGCACGGCGTCGGCATCTCGGTGGTCAACGCCTTGTCCCGCCGGGTCGATACTGAAGTCCGCCGCCAGGGACACGTCTGGCGGATGTCCTTCGCCGACGGCGGCAAGCCGCAGGGCGAACTCGTCAAGGGCGAGCCCACGGACAGAACGGGAACGACGCAGACGTTCTATCCTGACGACAGGATCTTTGAAAGCACGGAGTTCGAATTCGAAACCCTCCGCGCGCGATTCCAGCAGATGGCCTTCCTGAACAAGGGCCTGCGCATCACACTCATTGACGAGCGCCCGGATAAGACTGTTGCCGATGCTGATATGGACCTTGATTCCGTGGCGGCCGAAGGCGAAGTTGCCGCAGAATACCGAACCGTCGTCTACCAGTACAACGATGGCCTCCTGGACTACGTCAAGCACCTGAACTCCAGCAAGAAAGTCGACGTCGTCCACGAAGACGTCATCGCCTTCGAGACCGAGGACACGGACAGGCATATCGCAGTCGAGATGGCCATGCAGTGGACTACCGCCTACTCGGAGAGCGTCCACACCTACGCCAACACGATCAACACCCACGAAGGCGGAACTCACGAAGAGGGCTTCCGGGCAGCGATGACGTCGCTCATTAACCGCTACGCGCGGGAGAAGGGCATCATCAAGGAAAAGGAAGACAACCTCACGGGTGACGATATCCGGGAGGGCCTCACCGCCGTCATCTCCGTTAAGCTGTCCGAGCCGCAGTTCGAAGGCCAGACCAAGACCAAGCTGGGCAACTCCGAGGTCAAGGGCTTTGTGCAGCGGGTAGTGACGGACCAGTTGGGTGACTGGCTGGAACGCAACCCGGGCCCGGCCCGCGATGTGATCCGCAAGGCCATTTCCGCTGCCCAGGCTCGCATGGCAGCGCGCAAAGCCCGCGACAACGCCCGCCGTAAGAGCCCGTTGGAATCCTTTGGCATGCCGGGCAAGCTGTCCGACTGCTCTTCCAAGGACCCTTCGCGCTGCGAAGTCTACTTGGTGGAGGGTGACTCGGCCGGCGGTTCGGCCAAGCGTGGCCGGAATCCGGAAACCCAGGCGATCCTTCCGCTGCGTGGCAAGATCCTGAACGTTGAACGCGCCCGGTTGGACAAAGCCCTCGGCAACAACGAAGTGCAGTCAATGATCACGGCATTCGGCACGGGCATCGGCGAGGACTTCGACATCGCCAAGCTGCGGTACCACAAGATCGTGCTCATGGCCGATGCCGACGTCGACGGACAGCACATCACCACCCTGTTGATGACCCTGCTATTCCGCTACATGCGGCCGCTGATTGAGAACGGCTATGTCTACCTGGCCCAGCCTCCGCTGTACCGGATCAAGTGGTCCAATGCACCCCACGACTACGTGTTCAGTGACCGTGAACGCGACGACACCATCAGCAAGGGTGTGGCCAGAAACCAGCGCCTTCCCAAGGAAAACGGGATCCAGCGCTACAAGGGCCTGGGCGAAATGGACTACACGGAGCTGTGGGACACCACCATGGACCCGGATCGCCGCACGCTGCTGCAAGTGACAATGGAGGACGCGGCCGCCGCAGACCAGGTCTTCTCGGTCCTGATGGGCGAGGACGTCGAGTCGCGGCGGAATTTCATTCAGCAGAACGCCAAGGATGTCAGGTTCCTGGATATCTAGGGAGTCCTCCCAGATTATTTCGAAGCTGACATATACCTGAAACGGAAAACAAAACGATGAGTGACGAAACACCCGAGGGCCCCACGGCGGGCGACTTGGATCCAATTCTTGAGGGCGACGTGCTGACCGACCGCGTCGAACAGGTGGATCTGCAGACGGAAATGCAGCGCTCCTACCTGGACTACGCCATGGCGGTAATCGTCGGTCGTGCCCTGCCGGATGTCAGGGACGGCCTGAAGCCCGTCCACCGCCGCGTGCTGTATGCGATGTTCGACGGCGGCTACCGCCCGGACCGCGCCTTCAACAAGTGTGCACGCGTGGTGGGCGACGTCATGGGCACGTACCACCCCCACGGCGACATGGCCATCTACGATGCGCTGGTCAGGCTCATCCAGGACTGGACCATGCGCTACCCGTTGGCATTGGGACAGGGCAACTTCGGCTCGCCCGGCAACGACGGCGCCGCGGCTCCCCGATACACCGAAACCAAGATGGCCCAGCTCGCCATGGAAATGGTCCGGGACATCGACGAGGAAACAGTCGACTTCCAAGACAACTACGACGGCAAGAACCAGGAACCGACCATCCTGCCGTCCCGGTTCCCGAACCTGCTGGTCAACGGCTCCTCGGGCATCGCCGTCGGCATGGCCACCAACATCCCGCCGCACAACCTGCGCGAGGTTGCTGACGGAGTGCAGTGGGCCCTGGACAACCCGCAGGCAAGCCGCGAGGAGCTCCTTGAAGCCCTGCTGCACCGCATCAAGGGACCGGACTTCCCCACGGGCGCAACCATCCTGGGCCACAAGGGGATCGAGGAGGCCTACCGCACCGGCCGCGGCTCCATCACTATGCGTGCCGTGGTCAATGTGGAGGAACTGCAGGGCCGCACCTGCCTCGTAGTTACGGAACTGCCGTACCAGGCAAACCCGGATAACCTCGCGATCAAGATCGCTGAGCTGGTCAAGGACGGCAAGATCCAAGGCATCGCGGACCTCCGCGACGAGACCTCGGGCCGCACGGGCCAGCGCCTCGTGATTGTGCTGAAGCGTGACGCTGTTGCCAAGGTCGTGCTCAACAACCTTTACAAGCACACGCAGCTCCAGGACAACTTCTCGGCCAATATGCTGGCGATCGTGGACGGCGTGCCCCGAACCCTGAGTCTGGACGCGTTCATCCGCCACTGGGTGACGCACCAGATGGACGTCATTGCACGGCGCACCCGATACAGGCTGCGCAAGGCCGAGGAAGAGGCCCACATCCTGCGGGCCCTCCTGAAGGCGCTGGACATGCTGGATGAGGTCATCGCCCTCATCCGCGCGTCGAACACCACAGAAGCGGCCCGTGACGGCCTGATGGAGCTCCTGGACATCGACGAGCTCCAGGCACGCGCCATTCTGGACATGCAGCTGCGCCGACTCGCCGCCCTGGAGCGCCAGAAGATCCAGGACCGGCACTCCGATCTGGAAGCCATGATCGCCGAATACCACGCGATCCTGAGCTCGGAGCAGCGGCAGCGTGAAATCATCAGCACCGAGCTCGCCGAGATCGTGGAAAAGCACGGTGACGACCGCCGAACCCACATCCTCATGGGCTTCGACGGCGATATGTCCATGGAAGACCTCATTCCTGAAGAGGAAGTGGTGGTCACCATCACCCGCGGCGGGTATGTCAAGCGCACCCGCAGTGACAACTACCGCTCGCAGCAGCGCGGCGGCAAGGGCGTCAAGGGCGCCCAGCTGCGCGGAGACGACGTCGTGGAGCACTTCTTCGTCACCACCACCCATCACTGGCTGTTGTTCTTCACGAACCTCGGCCGGGTGTACCGCGCGAAGGCCTACGAGCTGGCGGAGGCGGGCAGGGACGCGAAGGGCCAGCACGTGGCCAACCTGCTGGCATTCCAGCCGGATGAGCACATTGCCCAGGTTCTGGACATCAAGGACTACCAGCAGGCGCCATACCTGATCCTCGCCACCAAGAACGGACTGGTCAAGAAAACCCGCCTTGAGGACTACGACACTAACCGGACCGCGGGCGTCATTGCGATCAATCTCCGTGACGGGGACGAACTTGTATCTGCCCAGCTCGTGTCCGAAACCGATGACCTCCTGCTGGTCTCGCGCAAGGGCCAGTCGATCCGCTTCACGGCCACTGATGACGCCCTGCGTCCGATGGGGCGAGCCACCTCGGGCGTGACTGGCATGAAGTTCCGGGAAGACGACGAACTCCTGGCGGCTGACGTCGTCCAAGACGGTTCCTTTGTCTTCGTGGTGACCGAGGGCGGCTATGCAAAGCGGACCGCCGTCGAGGAATACCGGCTTCAGGGCCGAGGCGGCCTGGGCATCAAAGTGGCCAAGCTGGCCGAGGAACGCGGAGACCTCGTCGGTGCGCTTATTGTCCAGGAGGAAGATGAAGTCCTCGTGGTCATGGAAGGCGGCAAGATCGTTCGCTCTGCCGTTGCAGGTGTGCCGGCAAAGGGCCGTGACACCATGGGTGTCATCTTCGCGAAGCCGGACAAGAATGACCGCATCATCGAGGTTGCCCGCAACAGCGAACGAGGCCTCGAAGGGGAAGAATTCGAAGAAGATGGGGCCGCCGTGGAAGGCGGAACCGATGGCGAAAACATGGCCGAAGACACGGCCGGGGCTGCCAATGACGTAACGTTGGCTGAAGAAACCGGTGCGGGGCCAACATCCCCAACGGCTGAATTCCGACCCCTCCAAGGGTCAGACGACGGTTCCGGCGCCGCAGAGCTGAACGAAGACAATACCGGAGGTAACGAGTGAGTAATTCCGACTCATATCCCAAGCCGAGCACAGGCGACCCCGGCGGACTCCGGCAGCCGTCGTCGGCCCCGCGTGTAGGCGCCCCTGAACGGCCCCAGCAACGGCCCCTGTCGGGTGACGGCACGCGCCCCATGGCTACCGGCCAGCGTGCGGCGGCCCCCGGGCAACGTCCGGCAGTCCCCGGGCAGCGCCCGCAAGGAGCCCCCCGTCCCGGAGTCCAGGGCCAGCGGCCCGGACAGGGCGGCCCCGGACTGGTGAAGCCGGCCCCGAAGGCGAAAGTGCGCCGCGCGCGCCTGCTCGTCAGCAGGGTAGATCCGTGGTCCGTACTGAAGATGGCCTTCCTGCTGTCCGTTGCCCTCGGCATCGTGACCGTCGTGGCGGCGATCGTCCTCTGGACCGTGCTGGACCTGACCGGCATTTTCGATCAGGTGGACAGCCTGCTCGGCACTTTGGCCGGATCCGAGGGCGGCGGCTTCGAACTGAAGAAGGTGGCCTCCCTTGGACAGGTTGCCTCGTTTGCGACCATCATCGCAGTGGTGAACGTAGTCCTGCTGACCGCCCTCTCCATGCTGTCCGCCGTGCTGTACAACATCTCGGCAACACTCGTTGGCGGCATCGGCGTCACCCTCACCGACGACTGATCCGACTGCCCGAATTCCCGTGTTTTTGCGGTGAAATCCTGGCAGAAATGCCTCGATTTGAGATCGGGCCGGGATGTGCTGTAAAGTCATGTCTCGGCCCGATGAGGCATCGGGGCGTATAGCTCAGGCGGTTAGAGCGCTTCGCTGATAACGAAGAGGTCCCAGGTTCAAGTCCTGGTACGCCCACGGAACTAATGCAGGTTCAGGTAAAGGTTCGGGAGACCGGGCCGGAACGGGGTGCATGTGAAGAAGTTGCTGGTAGTTGCAGCCGCGATCGCAAGCGTCCTGGTCTACAAGAAGATGCAGGAGTCCGAAGCCCGCAAGTCAGTCTGGAGCAAGGGAACCGACAAGGTTACTTAGCCGGAACCGCGCCGGACGGTGGTCAAGACCACTGAACGAACTGCGGTAGGATAGACGGGTTGCTTCTTATGGGGGCATGGCGCAATTGGTAGCGCACCTGCTTTGCAAGCAGGGGGTTAGGGGTTCGAGTCCCCTTGCCTCCACCATAAGGAAAGTCCCGGACAGCGGAAACGCAGTCCGGGACTTTTTTGTTGCCCCTTTTCCTTCACGCACCACGATTAGGGTTGGACCATGAACCTCGTCATTGCCGCCTTGGGGGTGCTGGGCGTCGCGTCGTCAGGGCCACTGATTGCAGCGACCCTTGGCGCCACCTCCGTGACGGCACTCGCGATCGCCTTTTGGCGCAACGCGATCGGGGCTGTGGTAATGGCGACGCCGGTCGCGGTTCGCGAGCCTGGACAGTTCGGCAGGCTGACCCGGCCGGAAGTCACCTGGTCGGCGGTAGCGGCGGTGGCGCTGGCCCTTCATTTTGCCTGCTTCATTACCTCGCTGCAGCTGACTTCCGTTGCAGCCGCGACGGCGCTTGTGTGCCTCCAGTCCGCCTGGATCGCGGTCTTCCAGCTGTTCAGGGGAACCCGGCACAGCTGGCAAGTCCTTGCCGGGCTAGGCATCGCGTTTGGTGGCGTCGTGGCTATCACAGGCTTCGACATGGGTTCCTCGGCCGATGCGCTCCTCGGTGACGTCCTGGCGCTTGCCGGCGGAGCCCTGGCCGGCCTCTATACGCTGGCCGGAGGCCGGGCGAGGCAGTCGATGAGCACGGGGACGTATACGACGCTCTGCTACGGCATGTGTTCCGCAATAGTGGCGTTGCTTGCCCTGTTCGGCGGGCAGGCCCTCACAGGGTTCGACGCCGAAGGCTGGCTTGGAATCGTGGCGATCACCGTCTGCGCCCAACTGGTGGGGCACACGGCGTTCAACCACCTCCTGGCTACCATGAGTCCCCTCGTCGTCTCGATGATCATCCTGCTGGAGATTCCCGGGGCCGCGGTTCTGGCCGCTGTCTTCCTGGACGAGAAGCTCCCGGCAGGCACGTATGCCGGCCTTGGCCTGATACTCGCCGGGCTGGCCGTGGTGGTCACGGGGCAGAAACGGGCGGGGCGGAAGGAAACAGGAGCCGGCCGCGACGACGGTACTGGCGGCAGAGGGGTTGCCGAACTCGGGACGGACTAGGGGTGTGGGCTAAGACGGCGCCAGGGCTGCGGTGCCTACTAGCCAGGGGTGCGATGCCTACTGGCCGCCGCGGCGAATGCCCTGGCTGTTACCCGCGCTGTGGATGGCCCTGAGGAGCTTCGCGGGGAAATACACGGAGAAGAACACCACCATGGGCGCCTTGAGGGCCATCTTCTTGACGTTGTGCGCCTTGTATGTGCGATCGAACCGCGTGACGTAGTAGCGGTAGTCGCGTGGGGAGTCTTCAAGCCGGCGCGCGGACATGCCCGACACCATCTGCGGCCAGTACTGGACCCTCAGGTCGTGCTCGGCCAGATGCAAGGACAGATCGATGTCCTCATGCATCTCGTCCTTTTCGTCGAGGCAGGCCTCGTCCCGGATGGCTTCCCACGCTGAGCGTCGCATGGCCATGTTGGAACCGAACAGGAAGTGGTATTGGTGCTTTGCGAGTCTGAGCATCAGCTGGCGCATCTTGTCATCCGCCTTTAGCCCGAACCGTCTCATGGGCATGTCGTAATAGACCACCGGACCCGTGGCGGCCTGGACGGACGGGTCCAGGAACGCTTTCTGCACCTGCTCTACCCAGTCCGGTTCAAGGACCGAGTCCGCGTCGATCCTGCCCAGGATCTCCGACGTCGCGTTGTTCAGCCCGAAGTTCCGGGTGGGAATCAACCCCTGCTCCCGGTCCTGCGTCAGCAGGATGATCGGGCTCTCGGGGTACTCCTGCTGCATTTGTCGAACGATCATGGCAGTCCGGTCCTTAGACATGTTGTCCACGACGATGATTTCGTCTGCGGGAACGGACTGATAAATGGCTGCAATGAGGCATTGCCTGATGACGCTTTCCTCGTTATAAGCCGGGATCACAATTGAAACACCGGGCAGCTGCGGGGCGTCGTTCACGGCATCCTCGAGGGATTGGTCGGCGGACATCCCCTCAAACTTAGCATCAGGGCGCCGGGTGCCTGGAAACACCGAAGGGATCCTGGCGAACCAGGATCCCCTCAGGAGATATTCCGCACCGGCCCCCGAGCGCTTGTTTGGGGCAGGGTGCTGTTTAGGCCCTCACGGCTCCTTGGAAGCGCTGCCGGTAGTGCCCGCTTCGCCCTCTTGGTCGTCCTTATTCAGGCCCGATGCCATGTTCCTCATGGCCGTCTTGGCATCCGTGGCAACCTTGGCTCCGGCATCCTTGGCGTCCTCTGCGAGGTCGCCTGCCTTTTCCGCTGCCTCTGCTGCGGCGTGGGCAGCAGCGCTGGTTGTGGCGTCATAAGCGTCCTCCACCTTGTCCACGGCCTCGGTAGCGGCTTCCTTGGCCTTCTCGGCCGCCAGGTCCTGGGAGGAAACGGAAGAGGCAGGAACCGGTGAGGGCGTGACAGGAGAGGGCGTCTTCCACGGATCCTCCACAGGCTTTGAAGCACGCCATGCAGCGACGCCGGCAGCGACTGCCGCGGCGATGACCGTGACGATCAGCAGTCCGCGCCGCTTCGGCTTCTGCGGCCGGCCCAGTTCTGCCGACACGACCTTCGCGGCTTCGTCCGCTGCCGCCTTCAGCTGCGCCCGCGTAACGTTGGCCTGCTCCTGGATGTTGTGGACCACTCCGGAATCAACGAGCTTCTGCGCGACGGCGTCAACTTGGGCGGGTGCGTTCTCCAGCACATGGTGGACGGCTACAGAAGCCTGGCCGATCTGGTCGGAGAGCTTGGGCAGGTACTCCACAACCACCTTGTCCCGTGCATTGAGCAGGACGGGAGTGGCCTTGTTCAGGGTTTCCTGGATCCGGGGGGTTGCGTCGTCGACGGCGTCCTGGATCTTCGGCGCGAGGTGCGCCAGGCCCTCCTGGAGCCGCGGCGTGACGGTCGCGACGCCGTCGGCGAGGTTGTGGGCCGCCGACTTGAGGCCTTCCTGGATCTTCGGAGAAGCAGAATCAATTCCATGCTGCAGCCGCGGGACCGCCCAGCTCACTGCCGCATCGACTTTAGGTGCCGCCCAGTCCCTGGCGGTCACGACTCCTGTTGCGACGGACTGCTCTAGCTCGTGGGCAATACGATCCGACTTCTTCACAACTACCTCCCGATATACGTGATGGGTTGTTGTTAGCCTACGTCGATTGCACCTGACCGGCTATTCCCCCAATGAATTGGGCGCCGATTTCACCCAGCGCGGAACCAGCACCTTCACAGCCTGTGCTGTGGCGCTGCATGAAAGAATGGCACTATGACTGCCATCGCAACCGCAAAAGCAACCATTCACACGAACCTCGGCGACATCGTGGTGAACCTCTTCGGCAACCACGCACCCAAGACGGTCGAGAACTTCGTCGGCCTGGCCACGGGTGAAAAGTCCTGGACGCACCCGGAGACTGGCGAGGACAAGACCGGAACGCCTCTGTACAACGGCACCATCTTCCACCGGATCATCAAGGACTTCATGATCCAGGGCGGCGATCCCCTGGGCCGCGGCGTAGGCGGACCCGGCTACAAGTTCGATGACGAGATCCACCCGGAACTGAGCTTCAACGCACCCTACAAGCTCGCAATGGCCAATGCGGGCATCCAGATGGGCAAGGGCACCAACGGCTCCCAGTTCTTCATCACCACGGTCAACACCGACTGGCTGTTCGGCAAGCACTCCATCTTCGGTGAAGTTGCCGACGACGAGTCCAAGAAGGTCGTCGACGCGATCGAAGGCGTTCGTACCGGCATGGGTGACCGCCCGGTTGAGGACGTCGTCATCAACAGTATCGACGTCGAACAGCTCTGATTCTTCCGAATTCATGAGTTTTGGAATCCCGGCGGCCGAGCCGTCCGCAGACATTCCCGTTTGCCCCCGTCATCCGGACCGGCCCTCCTATGTCCGCTGCCAGCGCTGCGGCCGGCCGGCCTGCCCTGAATGCCAGAGGGCGGCGGCCGTCGGGTTCCAATGCGTTGACTGCGTCAACGAATTAAAGCGCACGACGCCGACCGTCCGTTCGACGTATGGCGGCGCCTATGTTTCCGGCCCACCACTCGTGACGTACACGATCATCGGCCTGTGCATCCTTGCTTTTATCCTCCAATGGCTGGTGCCCGGCAACGAGGTTTATCAGCAGTTCGCCTTCGCGAATGTCTTTGCCGTAAGCGAACCGTGGCGCATGGTGACGGCCGCGTTCCTTCATTCGCAGTCCTTCCTCCTCCACATCGTGCTGAACATGTACACGCTGTGGATCTTCGGCCAGGCCCTCGAACCCCTGTTGGGACGGGCCCGGTTCCTGGCCGTGTACCTGATCTCGGCCGTCGGCGGTTCAGTGGGTTTTTACCTGCTGACACCGGATTTCCCGGTTTCCGGCGTCGTGGGTGCCTCTGGGGCAATCTTCGGACTCTTCGGAGCGATGCTGGTCATCCAGCGCCACCGCGGCGGTGAGACAAGGCAGCTATGGGTGCTTATGGCCATCAATGGAGCAATCGGCTTCCTCGTTCCAAGCATCGCCTGGCAGGCGCACCTTGGTGGCGCCGTCACAGGCGCCCTCTGTGCCGCCGCCATCGCCTACGCTCCCAGGGGCCGTCGTCGTGGACTGCTCCAGGCCGGAGCCCTTGTGCTGGTGCTGGGGTTGCTCATCGTGATCACAGCATTCCGCACCCTCAACGGCTAGGACACCAGCTCGTCCAGTCGATCCATGGAATCCCTCATGCCCGATTCCAGCCCGTCTGAGATGAACATGTCCCGCGACTCGACGGTTGGGAACACCGAGTGCTGCATGATTCGACAGCGGCTGCCCAGATCCTCGAACGTCACGGTCTCCAGGCTCACCTGACCGGGATAGCCTTCGAATTCAAAGGTCTGGACGATGCGCAGCGGTGCCTGGACTTCGTGGAAGACGCCACGGAACGCATACTCATTTCCCGCCTGGTCTCTATGGATAAAGCGGTAGCTGCCTCCCGAACAGGCATCGAAAACGTCGGTGTGGATTGAATATCCTCGGGGGCCCATCCACTTCTCCACGAGGGCAGGATCCGTAAAGGCCTTGAAAACCCTTTTCACAGGTGCATCGAATTCCCGCTCTGTATCAACGAATGGCGTGTTTGCCGGAGCATTGACGGTTGTTGTGTTGCTGCTCATGATGATTTCTCCTCCTTTTCCTGGGATTCCAGCAGCTCATCCAGCCGCTGAAAGCGTTCTTCGGCCATCAGCCGGTAGCTGTCGATCCAGGCAGCCAAAGGTCCCATGGCGCTTGTGTTCAGATGGCAGGGCCGCCGTTGCGCTTCCTTCCGGCGTGTGACAAGGCCGGCGGCCTCGAGTACCTGCAGGTGCTTGGAGACCGCCTGCACTGTAACGCTGAACGGCTCGGCCAACTCGTTGACTGTGGCATCGCCTTGCGCCAGGCGTGCAACGATCCTCCTTCGGAGGGGATCTGAAAGGGCCATGAATGCCCTGTTCAGCCGATCCTCCTGCTCGGAGCCTGCAAGAGGCAACGTCTTCATGGTGGCTTCACAATCTCTTCTTTACAACCTATTGGTTGTTCAACCGGAAGGTTGAACACGACCATGTTAGGCCTGCCCTGCGACCAATTCAAGAGGGCCAGTAGGTTTTCCACAGTAGTTATCCACATTGTGTGTAACTTACAGCGGTGTAGTTCCACAGCCGGGAGAAGACCTAGTGGCGGGAACTGGGGGTCCGGGCGGGGTTCCAAGCTGTGGGAACCGATGTGCGTCCACAGCTGGGGACAACTTTCCCAAGGTGCCCTGTGGTTAAGTGGACAACTCGCCGACTTCTGGCTCCAATGTGGACAACGCCAGGAAAAGGCGCCTGTTGAACGCCTTTTCAACAGGCTTATCAACACTGTTAATAACTACAGGCCTGTAGTTTGCGGCGGCCAGGAAGCGTCCTCCCCCATGTGCCACGGCAAATTCGCTACACAGTGACCACAAGTTTTCCCCAACTGTGGGCGGAGTCAAGTAGTCGGG
>NZ_JAGGPK010000021.1 GCF_018613855.1 Arthrobacter sp. ISL-30 | reverse complement strand
ACCTCATTTTCGGACTAGATGGGGGATTAGACGTAGCGGTTCCGGCCGGCGCGGTAGCCGAACACGGCTGCGAGCGCGCCGATCACGAGGAACAACATGCCTGCAGCCGTGAAGTCCCCGGTGGCCTGCTGCAGCTGCCCCACCAGGAGAGTTCCCGTGGAGCCGAGCCCATAGCCGACACCCTGCATCATTCCCGAGAGATGGGCCGCCGTGTGCCTGTCCCGGGTTCGAAGCATGATCATGGTCAGCGCGACGGCGGTCAGGCTCCCCTGGCCCAGTCCCAGCAGTCCTGTCCAAACCCAGATCAGCTCCACTGGCCCGAAGATACTCAATGCGAAGCCTCCGCCCGTCATCAAGGCCACCATCGTGTTGATCGCCCGCTGGTCCCGGAACCGGGCGGCCAGGGCGGGGGCAAACAGTGAACCTAGCATCTGCAGCACGATCGACATAGACACCATCAGCCCGGCCGTGCCGCCGTCGATCCCCCGGTCGCGCAGGATCGGAGCCAGCCAGGCGAACACACTGAAGGACATCATCGCCTGGAGCACCATGAAGATGGTCACCTGCCAAGCCATGGAGGACCGCCACACGTTGGCGCCGGCGTGCACGGCCTGGTGCCGGACGCTGGGTTGCCTGATGGCCACCGGCAGGAACAAGAGGACGACGACGGCGGCCGGCAGCGCCCAGAACCACAGTCCCGAGGTCCAATGGCCGGCAGCTACAAAAACGGGGTACGTAAACCCCGCCCCGAGCGCGGCGGAGGCGCAGATCGCCGTCGTATATAAACCGCCCATCAGCCCAAGACGATGCGGGAAGTCGCGTTTGACCAGTCCTGGCAGCAGCACGTTACAGAGCGCGATAGCGGCTCCGCAGGCGGCCGTTCCGGCGAGAAGGGTTGGAAGGTGTCCGGCGCCGGCCACCTCGACCGGCCTGAGGAGCAGCCCTGCCGTCAGGACTGCCATCGCACCGAGCAGCACGCGCTCGGCGCCGAAACGACGGGCCAGCACCGGGGCAAGGGGCGCGAAAACGCCGAGCAGCGTCACCGGCACGGTGGTCAGGACCACCACCGCCCAGCCCGGCAGGCCGGCGTCGGCCCTGATCTCCGGCAGCACGGCGGCGAAGCTGGAGAAGACGGTGCGAAGGTTCAGGCCAATCAGCACCAGGCAGACCGCGAGGTAGGCCAAGCCGCGACGGCTCGTGACCCGGGTGGGTGTAGCGGCGGGGACCTCGTCGACTTCGGCATCGACAAGCAGGCCCGGCACCTCGGTGCCTGCCTGCCGAGCGCGTTGGCTGGCGGCCTCCGGGGACGTGCGGTTCTTGGCTGGCGTCACGCCCCCTATTCTGGCAGGCGAAGTCCTGAGGTCAGCACCTGAGGTCAGCACCGAAAGGTCAGGCCGGGGCGCTCACGGGCCCGTTGAATAGCCGTTCCAGCATCTGGTGCGACGTTGTCAGCTTGGACAGGGCGAGGGCGGTGCCACCTGCGGCTCCGGCCTCCGGGCCCCCTCCCAGCTCGGACGCCACGACGTCCAGGGCTGACGAGGGGGTAAGGGCGTAGCGGGAAACGTTCTCGCGGATGGGGTCCAGCACGATCGCCCCAGCCAGCGACGTTTGCCCGCCAACGACGATGCGCTCAGGATTTAGCAGATTGCACATGCTTGCCAGCAGTCGTCCAAGCATGGTGCCGGCCTCCGCGAGGACGTTCTCGGCCGCACGGTTCCGTGTGGCTACAGCGTTCAGGACGTCCGTCATGGTTACCGACTCGCCCATGGTGGCCGTCAACCTGTTGAGAATGGCGGGGGCGCCCGCGAACAATACGACGCACCCACGATTCCCACAGCGGCACGCAGGTCCATTGATGTCGATGGAGACATGGCCCAGTTCTCCGGCTCCACCAACTGCCCCACGGTACAGCTCCCTTCCAAACAGGAACCCTGCTGCAATGCCGCTGGACATGTTGACATACATCAGGTTGTGTATGCGCCTGCCGGCTCCCCACTTCGCCTCAGCAATGGTCTCGAGGCGCACGTTGTTCTCTATGAAGACGGGTACGCCCAGACGCTTGCCCATCTCCTTCCGGGCATTAATCCCATGCCATGGCTGGTCGGCCAAGGCACCATGGACGATGCCATCCGATGGATTGATCTGGCCCGGCAGGCCGATGCCTACGCCGAGCAGGTCTCCCCGAGTGCCGCCACCCTTTTCCAGCGCGGCAGCCAGAAGTTCGGTGGCCGCGTCCGCGCGGGTCCTCCAGTCGTCCTTGGCTCCGATTGGCGCTTCCGTTGCCGCGACTTCCTCTCCCATCAGGTCGGTCACGCGGACGCAAATGCGGTCCAACACCTGGCTGATTCCCGCTACCCATCCGGCGTCCGGGCTGAAGGCGAGTTGGTCCCCGGCGCGCCCGTCAATTTCCTGGCTATCGGGCCGGTGGGTGATTTCGGTCAGGATTCCACGGCTTACAAGATCGCGAGTGATGGTGGTGATCGTCGTCCGGGAGATTTTTGCCCGGCGAGCGATTTCGGCCCGATGCATAGGACCGTGCTCAGCGATGAGGTCCAGGACACGAATCGCGTTGGAATGGCGGAGATCGTGGAGGGAGCCTCCCGTGCTGACAGAGTTCACTCCCCCATTATGTGCGACCAAGCATTCCATGCCAAGTAAGTTTGTACGGACTCTTGACAGAGTTTTGTGATCTTCTCCACAATTGGAGCCTTGGGGATCCGGAAGTTTACACATCAGCCCAATCTTGGGCTCGTAGCGATGAAGGTACGTCTAATGAATGTACAAAAGCATGTTTCCCGCCGAAACGTCCTAAGAGGTGCAGCCCTGCTCGCAGGCTTCGCAGCAACAGGCAGTGCCGTAACTGCCTGTTCGGCAAGTTCAGCAGGAAGCACCGCCAGCAAATCCGGCGGCTTGACCATCATGAGCAAAGCCGGCGAAATCACGAAGGGCGTCATTGACGCGTGGCTCGCAGAGCACCCCGATGTACCCATCACCCTGATCGAGGATGATCCCACCCGCCTCAACGCCATGCTTGCCGCAGGAACCCCTCCGGACCTTGTCCGCGGGCTGGGAGCAACCAGCACGGCGAACATCGCAAGCCGCGGACTGGCGCTGGACTTGGACCCGTACCTCGCCAAATCCAGTGTGCTCAAGGAATCTGAGCTGGCCAAGATCAACGATGTCTGGCGCTGGGACGGAACCCGGCAGGGCGAGGGAGCCCACTTCGGCCTCGTCAAGGACTGGTCCCAGGATGCCATGTTCTGGTACAACGTCAATGCTTTCAAAGAGGCGGGCATTCCGCTCCCCACGGCCGACAAGCCGCTCAGGTATGACCAGCTCCTCGAGTATTCGGCCCCCATGACAAAGCGTGGCGGAGGCAAGGTGGAACAGTACGGATTGTTCACCACAGCCCCCACTATCGAGGCGATCTCAGCGATGGTGGCAACTACCAGCGGGCGTGTATTCAATGACGACCTGAGCAAGGTGGACTTCACCAGCCCGGAGGCCATGCGGGCACTGCAGTGGTTTATCGATGTGGCCAAAGCCAAGACTGGCTATACGCTGCTGGACCCCAATCCGGATGGCTGGGACTGGCCGCCATTCGATGCCAAGAGGATTGCGATGGCCGCGGCCGGCTACTGGTTCGGCGGTGCAGTTGCGCAGAATCCCAAGACTGCAGAATTTGCACGTCTTGCACCCGCCCCCATGTTGGGTTCAAAGCGTGTGAGTCCGGCAACTTCGGCCACCGGCCACTGGATCTCGGCCAAGTCGAACATGAAGGACGAAGCGTACGCGTTCCTGGAGTGGTACTCCGCAGGGGCACCGGCCAAGACGCGGGCCCAGTCAGGTTGGGGACTCCCTGCCGTCACTTCATTGGCGACGGAGCTCCCGCAGAGCCAGCCCTACCAGTCTGAGGCGTTGGCTGTCCAGAAGAATGAAGAGCAATACCTCCAAGTGATCTCGTTCAGCCCCTACGCCCAGACCACTGCTGTTAGCGCTGCCATCGCGAACCTCTTCCCTCGGGCTGTTGACGGAAGCCTGTCTGCTGGACAGTTCGCGGACCAAACGACCACAGCCGTCAACGACCTCCTGAAGCAGGGCATGGAACTTGCCGGCAAGAAAGGCTGACGCTGGTGACTAGTCTGTCCCTGGCTAGGGGTGTCCGCCGCAAAAGCCGGCGAGGAGCCACAGGTGGTTCGGGCGCCTTTTATGCCTTCATCTCTCCGTGGCTGATCGGAACGGTGCTCCTGACGCTGTTTCCCTTGGGCTACGCATTGTGGATCAGCTTCACCAACTGGGACGGTATCTCCCCGAGTCAGAACTGGATCGGCCTGGAGAACTACGCTGATGCCTTGGCCGAACCGCAAATGTGGGCCAGCCTTCAGCGCACTGGTCTGCTGGCCGTCGCAATTGTGCCCTTGACCATTTGTGGAGGACTGGGCCTGGCGCTGCTGCTGAACGAGAAAGTCCGTTGGCGTTCGGGCCTCCGTATGCTCGTCTATCTGCCGGCCATCGTGCCGCCCGTCGCAGCAACCCTGACCTGGAAACTGCTGTTCGATCGCGACAGCGGTGCCATCAACGGTTTCCTCGCGATCTTCGGCGCCGATGCGGTGAGCTGGATGACCGGAAACATGGTGTTCGTGGTCCTCCTCGTGGTCATGCTTTGGGGCATCGGCGCAGGGGTGCTGATTAACCTCGCCGCCCTGCAGGACGTTCCTACAGAACTCCACGAAGCGGCACGGCTGGATGGGGCAAATGCGTTCGCCGCCTTCTGGCACGTCACTTTGCCGAGCATCTCTCCAGTCCTGCTTTTCCAGGTCATCACCACTACGATCGGCGTCCTGCAGACGTTCGTCCCGGCATTGCTGCTGTCCCCGGCCACTGGACCGGCAGCTATCACGGCAGTACCTGAAGCAAACCGGATCTTCATGGTGGACGTCTACGCGCAATACTTCGCATACTCCCGGTACGGGTACGCCTCCGCGATGCTCTGGCTCTTCTTCCTGGCCGTCCTCGTAGTCACGATCATCACGTTCAAGGTCAGCGGACGCACGGTGTTCTACGCCGTCGACCCCTCAGAAGAAGGGAAGCAGAAATGACACTCATCGCTCACCGGCCTGGAACGGATTCGAAGGAAACCTCAGCAGAAGTCCCTGTCCGGCAAATCCGGGAACGCAAGAACCCGGTTGCGTTCATGATCCTGCTGGTTGTCTGCGCCGTTCTCTTCCTTCCCGTCCTCTGGCTCTTCCTGACGGCATTGAAGTCCCCGCAGCAACTGGCCTCGAACCCCATCACCTGGATACCCACCCCGCCGCAGGTGCAGAACTTCATCGAGGCAACAACAGCATTGCCATTCTGGGCATATGCAGCAAACTCGCTCTTCCTTTCGACCGTCTGCGGTGCGCTGACTACCATCAGCTCCGCACTTGTCGGCTACGGGTTCGCCCGCCTCAACGGCAGGGGAAAGAAGGTTCTCTTCGGGATCCTCATCGCCATGATGATGACACCCCCAATCATCACGCTGATACCGACGTACCTGCTGTTCGCAAAAGTCGGGCTGGTGGGAACGTACTGGCCCTGGGTGCTGTGGGGCATGGCGGGCGCTCCCTACCTCATTTTCCTCTATCGACAATTCTTCGCCCAGCTGCCCCGGGAACTGGAGGAGGCCGCGATCCTGGACGGCTGCGGGCGGCTGCGGATCTTTCTGCAGATCTTCCTCCCGCTCTCAAAGCCCGTCATTATCACCGCCTTCGTCCTCTCCTTCAACGGGGTTTGGGGTGACTTCATCGCCCCGCAGCTCCTGCTCAACCAGGACAACACCACCCTGGCTGTGGCCATCACCACCGGCTACGTCAACAAAGCCGGGTTCCCGGTAAACAACCTCCTGGCGGCCGGCGCCATACTCTACGTCATCCCTGTCCTCATCATGTTCTTTTTCGTCCAGCGGTCCTACGTCCGTGGCTTCGCCACGTCGGGCATGAAATAGAAAACTCAGCGTTACGAAAGGCCTGGCCGTGAAGATAACGGATCTGGAAATACTCACTATCGACGACGGCGGCGCCCTCATGATGGTCGTGGTGCACACTGACGACGGCATCTTTGGAGTGGGCGAAGTCGGTCTCCGGTCCCGCCAACTGGCTGTCAAGGGGGCTCTGGAGCATTTCAGGCCGCTGCTGCTCGGCTGCGACCCTTTCAGGACGGAACACCTGTGGCAGGTCCTGTCCCGTTCGGGGTTCTATCCGGCGGACCGCGTGCTCGCTTCGGCGATTTCCGCCGTCGACATCGCCTTGTGGGACATCAAGGGCAAGGCCCTCGGGCTGCCCGTCTACGAGCTCTTGGGCGGCTCCGTCCGGGACAGGGTGAAGTGCTACCGGCATATCTGGGGTGCTGACCAGGCCGAACTCACCGCTAATGCCCGCAGGGCCTATGAAGAGGGATGGACGGTGGGCCGGCTTTCCGTCCCGTCGGAAGGAGACCTCCTTGAACCGCGGACTGCCACCAGGCACGCCCTCCAGGAAGTCGAAGCTGTTCGGGGTGAGCTCGGCAGTGACTTTGAGCTCATTCTGGACGTACACACACGGCTGGAACTGGCCGAAGCAACAACCCTCTGCCGGGAACTTGAACATGCGAACATGTACTTCATCGAGGATCCCTTGCGCTGGGAAAACACCGAGCTTTACCGGACCTTGCGTCAGAGGACATCTGTCCCCCTGGCCGCAGGAGAGCAGGCGGCGTCAAAATGGGAGATGCGTTCCCTGATAGAAGAGGACCTCATCGACTACGCCCGGTTCGACATCTGCATCGTGGGCGGCTTCACCGAGGCCAAGAAGATTGCCGGCTGGTGCGAGTCGCACCACATTCGCACAGCAACCCACAACCCCCTGGGACCCATTGCCACCGCGGCTTCGCTGCACCTGAACATGACGCTCCCCACCTTCGGAATCCAAGAGCAGTATCAGCTCCCTGGAACCAAGGCCACTGACGTCTTCCCGGTGCAGGTGACCATGGAGGGAGAATGGATGCTGCGGCCCGAGGCACCCGGGCTGGGCCTGGAGGTGGATCTCGACGCAGCCCGCGCGCACCAGATTGATCCGCCTGCCATGCCCCAGCTGCGACGCCTCGACGGGTCATTTACCAACTGGTGAGAGGAAAAGCCGTGGCAACGGAACGCGGCGGGGACTCCGATCAGCCCCTGGTTGTCGTGACTGGCGCAGCCGGCCGGGTCGGCCAACTGACCTCGGCTGCCCTGGCCGGTTCCTTCCGGCTTCGGCTGGTTGACCGTGCCTGGCCTGGTGCAGCTGCCGAGGGCGGGCGGCCGGGTCGGCACCCGGGCGGGGCAGACGACGTCGAAGGCGTGACCCTGGACCTGGCGAACCGCGCCGCCTGTGACGAGGCAGTCTCATCCGCCGATATCCTGATCCACCTGGCTGGGCAGGCCTATCCCCAAATTGACGAGCGGGAAGCGATCGATGGGGTGGCTGTGATTTCAGCCAATTTGGCCGCCGCCGCTGCCGGCTCAAGTCTCCGCAGGGTGATCTATGCCAGTTCCATCCACACCATGGGCCTGTACCACCGTCGGGGGCAATATCCCATTAGCACGCGGTGGCCTGCAAAACCCTGCTGTGAATACGGGGCCGCGAAAGTGTTCTCGGAGAATCTGATGGAGCTCCTCGCGGAACGCACCGGCATTTCGGTCATTTGCCTTCGCCTCGGCCTCACAGGCTTCGACCCGGCATCCGAGGACCTTGCCTCCCAGTGGCTGGGGCAAGGCGACTACGCCCGGCTCCTGAACTCCGCCCTTGCAGCGCGCGTCAGGTTCGGGGCCTACTTTGGGATGTCGCCTGGCGCCATGGGGCGCTGGGACCTGACAGACACCGTCCGCGATCTTGGCTTTCACCCCCTGGACGCGCCCCCGCCTGCATACCCCGCCTTCGAAGAGGACCCTGCGGCCGGTCGCTGCCTGATGTTCGGCCCGCAGGCCCATCCCGGTGCGTCGCACAACGCTTAGGAATCATCCATGAACCTCCCCTCCCTTGACCTCCTTGAAGCCCTCGCGGAGACACGACTGCTCGCGATCATCCGAGGCAGCGACCCCGACGCCTGCGTCAACACCGCCCTGACGCTCATCAACACGGGAGTCACAGTCCTCGAAGTGTCGCTCACCTCCAAAGACGCCCTCGAAACCATCCGTCGAATTGCAGCCGCCGCAAGTGGCAGTGCAGTGATAGGCGCAGGCACTGTCCTGACCGAGGTCCAGACCCTGGAAGCCCTCGACGCCGGGGCGCAGTTCATTGTCACGCCCGGACTGGCACCCAGCGTCGATACAGCAAGCCGGCTGGGCGTGCCGCTCTTGGTGGGAGCGCTGACGCCAACAGAAGTGCTCCAGGCCATCGAGCGGGGCGCCTCAGCGGTGAAGCTTTTCCCGGCAAGCCTCGGGGGTCCCGGCTACCTGAAGGCCCTTCGTGACCCGTTCCCGGACATCCACTTCATTCCCGTGGGTGGCGTCGACGTCGACTCGGTGAGCAGCTACCTGCAGTCCGGAGCGCTCGCAGTCGGGGCTGGCAGCCCGCTCACTGGAGATGCTCCCGACGGCGGCAGCCTGGCCGCGCTGCAAGGCCGGGCCGCATCGTTTCTTCGGCTCACGGATTCGGGGCTCGCGGAATCAGGGCTCGCGGAATCGCCCAGGACAGTCGCAGGCGGCTCTGCCGCCTCGGGCAGGCCGATGGAGGAACGCCAATGGACGTCCTGACTTTCGGCGAGGCCATGGTCTCCCTGAGGTCCGAGTCCACCCTGGCCCTCAGCCCGCTCCTCAGCAGGTCCATTGCGGGTGCCGAATCAAATGTCGCGATTGCCCTAGCCCGGCTCGGGCACAACGTGCAGTGGGTCGGATGTGTCGGAGCGGACGCCGGCGGGGAGCTGATCCTCAGGACCCTGCGGGCCGAATCCGTCGGTCTGGACTACGTGACGACCTTCCAGGAACGGCAGACTGGCATGGTCCTTTTCGAACAGAGACTGCCCGACGTCAGCCGTGTCAGTTACTTCAGGCAGAATTCTGCAGGATCAGCACTGGAGCGAGGTCACCTTGCCGCAGCCCTCGACCGCAAACCGCGCATTGTCCATATCACCGGAGTGACGTGCGCACTGGGACCCGGTGCCGCTGATGCAGTTCTGTACGCCGCCTCGGTGGCCAGGACGGCCGGTGCCACCGTAACTTTTGACGTCAATTACAGGGCAAAACTGTGGAGTGCGGACGTTGCCCGCGAAACGCTGCGCAAGGTCGCCCAGGTTTCGGATGTCGTCATCGGGTCAGCGGACGAACTCGCGCTCCTCGGGGACGGTCCTTCCGACGTTGGACGCTCGGCTGAAGCGGCGGCTGAAGCGGCCGCTGAGTTGGCCGCAAGGCTGCTGGCTCAAGGCGGCCGCGAGGTCGTTGTCAAGCTTGGGGCGGGAGGGGCTGAGGTACATGACGTGAACGGATCCAGTCGCGTCCCCGCCAGGCGGGTCGCCATCGTCGATAGCGTTGGGGCGGGAGACGCCTTCTGTGCGGGTTACATCTCCGGTCTGCTGAACTCGCTTTCCCAACAGGACTGCCTGGAACTGGCGAACACCCTTGGGGCGTTCGCCGTCGCCGGCAAGGGCGACTGGGAGAGCCTCCCCACTCACTCTGAACTCGCGCTGCTGGAACTGGAAGCAGGCTCAACCCTTCGATGAAACGCGGAAAAATATGACAGCGACTTCTCCCCCGATCCATCACGTCCAGTGGCGCGCGTGCAGCGTGGCGCCCATGGAACTTGGCGAGGGACCGAGGCTGTTGCCCGACGGGCGAGTTGTCGCAGTGGACATTCTGCGGGGTCAGTTGTGGCAAGTGGACCTGGCTTCGGCGGAACGCACCGTGCTGCTGCGGGAACTCGCGGTCCCGCTCGGTGCTGTCGCCCCAATTTCCGGCAATGACCGCGCACTGCTCGCGGCGGCTGCTGACGGAATCGCCATACTCGACGACGCCGACCGCCTCACGTGGCTCTGCCCGCCGTCTGACAATTCAGCGGACCCAGGCAATTCAGCGGACCCGAACGAAACCCGGGAACCCAACGAGGCCCGGGAACGCAAAGCGCCGGAGGTGCGGATGAACGATGCCGTGTGCGATCCCTCAGGACGTTTCTGGGCGGGGACAATGGCCGTGGACGCGGCTCCCGGAGCGGGCTGCCTGCACCGCCTTGATGAGGACGGTTCCCTCATTACGGTTCTCACGGGACTCACCATTCCCAACGGTCCGGCTTTCAACTCCGACGGCAGGCTGATGTATCTCGCGGACAGCGCCAGGGGAATCATCACCCGCTACACAGTGGACCCCGACGGTGGCGCCCTTGGCCGGGCAGAGGAATTCGCGACCATTGCCGATGGGAGCCCGGACGGAATGATCATGGACGTGGAAGACCACTTGTGGGTTGCCATCTGGGGAGCGGGGCAAGTCCACCGCTACCGCCCGGACGGCAGCCTCGAGCGGATCCTTCCTGTCCTGGCCAGGCAACCCACCAGCGTTTGCTTTGCCGGCAGGGACAGGACAACCCTCGTCGTCACAACGGCAAGCATCGGTCTCGAATCCCCGGGCAACTACGATGGGCTGGTCCTCGCCGCAGACGTTGGAATCGCCGGCAGCGCGACTCCGATGGCACGAGTCAGCGTTCCGGCGTACCCCGACTGAAACGCACGGCCGGAGCCTGACCCCGCCCGTTTCCGCCGCCCAAACTCAACTATTCTGTAAGTGATGAGTGAATCCCCAGAAGAATCCCCGCGCCACATCACGCCCGGAAGCCAGGCCTCGTTCGGCACGTACCGCGAAACGCCCGTGAGCTTCGTGCGCCGCGGGACCAGGCTGCAGGGCCGCCGTCAGCAGGCCTGGGAGGCGCACTCGGACAAGTTCGTCGTCGACGTCCCCCGCCACGTGGCGGACACGTCCGTGCATCCGGACTACACGTTCGACGCCGAAGCAGAGTTCGGGCGCAAGGCTCCCCTGATCGTTGAAGTCGGCTCGGGCCTCGGGGAGGCAGTGTGCCACGCCGCGGAAGAGAATCCGGACAAGGACTTCCTCGCTGTAGAGGTGTACACCCCCGGCCTGGCGAACACGCTCATTCGCATTAGCCAGCGAGGGCTGAGCAACGTTCGTGTTGTCCAGGCCAACGCGCCCGAGGTCCTCGAATCCATGCTCCCCGCCGGCTCCGTCAGCGAGCTCTGGGTCTTCTTCCCGGACCCCTGGCACAAGGCCCGCCACCACAAACGCCGGCTCATCCAGCCGGCCTTCGCCAAGGTTGCGGCCAAGGCCCTGGAAAAGGGCGGCCTCTGGCGGATCGCCACCGATTGGTCCAACTACGCCATCCACGTTCGGGACGTATTGTCCGGTTCCACTGAGTTTGAGAACGTCCACGAAGGTGAGCGAAAGGGGCCCGACAGCCCGCTGACCCAGGTGTGGGAATCCGGCGTCGAGGCCATGGTTGGTGGCGCGCCAGTCAAGGAGGGTCGGGCCCCGGTGAGCACCCAGCACACCGGACCAAGCCTTGGCGTGGACGACGTCGGCGGCTGGGCACCGAGGTTCGAGGGCCGGGCCAGGACCAGCTTCGAAAACAAGGCGCACGAGGCAGGCCGGATGATTTTCGACCTCACGTATCGGCGCCTTTAACTGCCCGGCGCCTCTAACCGCCTGGCGCGTCTAGCTGCCCGGAACGGAGATCGCGGCCACCGTCTTTTGCTTCTCGTCGCGCAGCTCCACTCCGGCAATTCCAGTGAGCTGCACGGGTGTGGCCCCGGTGACCTTGATCCGGCCGCTCGGCGTTGCCGTCCAGCCGCACGCCCGGTCCTCGGCACCGTCCCGGCCCTTGACCCAGAGCGAGAGTGTGCCCTGCAACGGCATGCTGCGCCCCTCCACAGCCAGCTCCGTCCCCCAGTTCTTCTTCACCATGCCAACGGTGAGCTGCAGCCCCCCACCGCTCTGGACTGAGTAGCTGGCGTCGGGCTTGGGTGGTTGCGCCAGCAGCGGTCCTGCGAGGACGCCCACGGCAAGGCAGGCGGCAGCTACCGCTCCCACCAGTGCCGACCACCGGCGTCGGGACCTCCGACGGCGGGCCGCCAGCTCCCGCAGGACCGGCGTCAGGGGCTCGGGGGATGGGGGTTCCGGGGACGCGGGCTCTGGGGACGTGGGCGTCTTGGACGCTGGTTCGACGGCGGCGGGACGCCAGGCGGTGAGCGCAACGGCGTCGGAAACGGGAAGGGCGTCGAGCAACGCCGGAAGGCTCTCCAGCTCGGCCAGCTCACGGCGGCATTCGACACAGCTCCGTAAGTGCTCTTCGAAGGCCGCGGCTTCGGCAGGCTGCAGGCCTCCCAGAAGGTAGGCGCCCAGGAGCTGATGGGGTTCGGTCGTGTTCACCGTTCCACCCCCATTTCGTCCAGGATCGTCCGCAGGGCCCGGACGGCGTAAAAGGACCGGGATTTCACTGTGCCTGCCGGGATGTTCAGTCTCATGGCGGCCTCGTTGACCGTGAACCGCTCATAGTGCAAGGCCACAAGGACTTCACGATGTTCCATGCTGAGCCGGAGCAGCGCCTCCTCCATGAGTACGCGGTTGAGGAGCTCATCTACGCGTTCAGCGGCGCCGGACGAATCGCCCAAGTCCTGCTCGGCGGCCTCCACCGGTCGCCGCTGAACCCTCCGGTAATTGTCAATGATGATGTTGCGGGCGGTTCGGAAAAGGTAGCTGCGCAGGCTTCCCGTGATCTCGGGCGCCTGCTGCCAGACCCGCAGGATGGTTTCCTGGACGACGTCGTCGGCGCCAAAGGAGTCCGCGGTGCAGCTCAGGACGAAGCGGCGCAGCGCCGTTCCGTGGTCGCGGTAGATCGCGGCCACAACGTCCTCATCCAGCGGCACATTTACCTCCAGTGGCGGTTTCACCAGCAGCAGTTTCCAAGGCATACGACGCGCAGCCAGGCGAAACGGTTCAACATATCCTCTGGACCATTCTCCGGCTGAAGGATTCTCCGGTGAACCATTCTCCGCTGAACCATTCTCCGCTGTTCAGCGTCTTATCGGATAGCGTCCGACCGTCAGCTGGCCGGCCCGATCCAGGAGCAAAAATTGAGATCTCGTTTCAGCACCGGACTTGCGATCGTTGCCCTCGGCGCCATCTTAACGGCTTGCGGCGGCGGTCCAGCCACAGCTCCCACCACCGCGGCTCCCGCCCCGACCACGGCCCCCGCAGCCACCACTACAGCCCCGGCAGCCGCCGTCGACCTCAAGACTGCCTCCGCGGCCGCCGGCCAGATCGTCGTCGATCGCGAAGGAAAGAGCATCTACTTCTTCACCAAAGACGTCAAGGATTCCGGAAAGAGCGCCTGCGAAGGTCCATGCATCGCGCTGTGGCCGGCTGTGACAACGACGTCGGACACGCCCACCGCTGAAGGCGTGACGGGTACCCTGGGCACCATCCCGACTGCCGATGGCAAGAAGCATGTCACCATCAACGGGCTGCCCGTCTACACGTACTCCTTGGACACGGCAGCCGGCGATACCAAGGGCCAGGGCTTCAATGAGGTCTGGTACCTGGTGAGCCCGGCGGGTGAAATGATCAAGGGCGCAGCGACGGGGAACACGGGTTACTAAATCCACGGTTCGCCGAATTCGCCCGAACTGTGCGGGTTCGCTGGAAATTTCCATGCGAACCCGCACTTTTCCGGGCTACCCGGGCGTCGGTCTAGGATCGGTCTATGGCTGAAACTCCCGATTTGAAAGCCGCCGCCAACACGTGGCAAACCATGGTGGACAGCAACCAGGCGCTGCTGCTGCGAAAGACAGGGCACGACGTCGGCTGGTGGGCCGAGAAGGGTCGCGAGGCCGGGCTGCGGAACGACGCCGAACTCCGCGCCTGGATGCGCGACGAGCATGGCATCACCGGCTATGCCCAGTACGCCGTGTCCTGGGAGATGTTCGGCTACCCCGAGTTCATGCTCCGCGACGCCGATGAGCTGATCGACGGGCAGTACGTAAACCACCCCGAGCTGCGGCCCATCGCAGACGCGCTCCTGGCGTGGGCCGCGAACACCGAAGGCGTCGGCATCCAGATGCGGAAAGGCTACATCTCCCTCCACAGCCCGCGACGGAAGTTCGCCCAGGTCACCCGCAGCACCAACACCAGCGTGGACGTGGCACTCCGGCTGGATGCGCCAGCAACAAGCCGGCTGGAGGCCATCAAGGTTCGCGAGGGCGATTTCTTTGATCGCAGGATAAGGCTCAAGTCAGCGGAGGAAGTCGACGACGAAGTCCTGGGCTACCTAAACCAGGCCCTCCACCAGAATTCGTAGCCCCCGCAAACGCTCGCTCACTTCCGGCGCCAAACCGCAAACGCTCGCTCACATCCTGACCTTCCCCAACCGACTCTCGCTCATCGTGTGCGGAGGCGTTGCCGTGGAAGCCGCGAAAAGTGAGTGAGCGTCAGGGGTGGGAGGCCGAAAAGTGAGCGAGCGCCGTCGGGCGGGAGGTACGCGAGGGGAAGCTTAGACGGCGGCGTCTTCGAATTCGACTGCGGCGATGATCTCCTTGGTCTCAGGATGGATCATGAAGGCCTCGTCTTCGTCTTCCAGCATGATGTAGTCGCCGTGGTCAGTGGCGAAGTGCCAGGCAAGCACCTTTTCGCCATTGTGCTCGTAGTTGGGGTCGCCCATTGTGATCTTTTGGAGGGAGTAGCCAGCCACGTCGCAGAGCTCGCGGATGATGACCTCGAATTCCGGAGCATTCTCCAGTTCCTCGGCCTCGGCCTCCGCCCGGCGCTCGTCAAGGTTCGGGATGAGGGCCACCCGCTGGGCGATATGCGCATTCAACTCGTCCTGCCCGAGCAACAGCAAGCCCTCCTGCCCACGGACGTAGGCAGCATTCAGCGCGATGATGTCCTCGGTCTCCAGGAGGGCCTCGAACTCACCGTCGGGCTCGTCCAAGCTCGTCACGGCCTCGGGCTGCGGCTCCGTTTCATCAAGGTCGCCGTCGAGGTAGGTCTCCGCGTCATCTTCGGAGAGCGAGTCGAAAGCGGCCGCGGTGCGGTTGAAGAGCTCCAGATGCCGGGTGGCGCCCATCGCCTCCAGGCCTTCCCGCACCAGCTGGTCCATCTCTTCGCGCTCAGGCGCGGTGAAGACATACTGCGCGAAACCGCCGGACAGCGCCTGTGTCAGGTAGAAGTCCACGTAGTAGCTGCGCAGGGCGGCCGGCGCGATTTCTTCATCGTTGAGGAGCTCCTGGTACATCTGGTTCACTACCGTCACGTTGGCGTCCACAACATCCTCGTTGCTCGCCTCGTTGATGTCCTTGGGCAGAACGACGGGGTACTGACTGCTGGTCATGGGAAATCCTCACTGCTGAACGCTGGTGGTGCTCCGGACTCCTTCAACGTACGCGCGGCACCGCCCCGGAACTTTAGGTTCAGGTGAACGTCAGGCGAAGTTTCGCGGGCGTCCCCGGAAACCCGACGGAACGTGAGGGAGGAACGGGGGTGGGACGGCGGGAAGTGAGAGACGGCGGGGAGGCTGACTAAGATTGATCAGATAGCCTCCATCCGAAAGTAGTCCACGCATGCCTGCCCACTCAGACGACAACTGGGAACTGGCTATACAGACACCTGCCATCAATGACCGCTCCCTCGCGGCCGGACTCGCCTATGCCATGGGCAGCAGGGTCAGTGGAATTACGTTCGATGCTGGCACAGGACTGTTGATGGGCAAGGTCCGTGGCACGGCACCCACACCGTATTCGACGTCGGCCAAACTGGTCCGCCGGCAGGGCGGCTGGAGCTGCACAGTGGGCATTTGCAGCTGCCCGGTCCGGAAGGACTGCAAGCACGTCGCCGCGCTGCTATTCACCGCCGAAGACCATCCCACCGTGAGGGCCCAACTGCTGGCGCGCTCCGACGTCGCACAGACGTCCAGCCAGGCGGCCGCCTTGGAACGGCCCGCCTGGGAGCAGGCACTCAACAGGCTGATCACCAAACCGGCAGCCCCGGCCCAAGGTACCGGTGTCCCGCTGGCCCTCCAGTTCGAGGTGGAGGAACCGGCGCCGCACTTCTCCTACACCGGCCGGCGCGACCCCCTCCGCAGCGTCCGCCAGCTCAAGGCCCGTCCGGTGATGATGGGCGCCAAGGGCAAATGGATCCGCGGCGACGTTTCCTGGAACAACCTGAGCTACCTTAGCTATCGCCGTGAATGCAACGAGACGCACATTGAATGGATGCAGCGCTTCCTCGCGGCCCATGCGTCGACGGCGGGACGCCCCGCACCCTCCGGCAATATGTGGCTGCCGTTGAACGATTTCGCCGACAAGAACCTCTGGGCCCTGCTCCGTGAGGCCGACCAGGCCGGCATCGCCCTGGTCCACACGGGCGGCAGTGAGCCGGTCCGCGTTTCCGGCGAGCCCGCCGTCGTCGGCCTCAGCCTCGCGCGGCACCCGGAAGCCAAGAACGACGACGGGCTGGAACTCGCGCCGGCAATCGCCGTGGGCGACACTTCGGTGCCGCCCGAAACCATGGGCGTCATAGGACGCCCGGCGCACGGTATTTTCTTCACGTCCCCGGCGTCGGAGAGCCTGCCTGGAATGGCGGCCGAGGAAAACCTCATCACCCTGGCGCAGCTGGAGGGGGAGCTTAGTGATGAATTGCTCGACTTCGTCAGCGCCGGCGCTCCCCTGAAGATCCCTGCCCGCGATGAATCCCGCTTCCTGACTTCCTACTACCCCAAGCTCCGGCAGGCGGCCAGGGTCACCGCCGCCGATGAGTCCGTGGAACTGCCTGTCCTCGCCGTGCCCACACTGTCCCTGCTGGCCCACTACGGCGCCGACCACCGGGTGCGGCTGCACTGGGAGTGGCACTACAAGGCTGGCACCCTGGTCACGGCGCAGCCCCTCTGGCGGCACCCGGATGACCAGGGCTACCGGGACGACGCTGAGGAATCCCGGATCCTGGAATCGGTCGGCCGTCCGTGGGACGTGGTGCCCGCGCTCGGCGAATCGGCCAGCCGCGGCTGGGGCACTGCACGCCTCGCCTCCAACGTGGAGCTCGACGGCCTGGACACCCTCGCCTTCACCGAGGAGGTGCTGCCCGCGCTGCGCGAACTCCCCGACGTCTCCGTCGAAACCACCGGCGATATGGCCGACTATCGGGAGGCGTCCGAGGCACCAGTGGTGTCCATTTCCACGAAGGCCACGGACAGCCGGGACTGGTTCGACCTCGGGATCGTCATCACGCTCGAAGGCGAACCTGTCTCCTTCGCCGCGGTCTTCTCAGCACTGGCCGCGGGGCAGACCCGCATGCTGCTGCCCAGCGGGGCCTACTTCTCGCTGGACCTCCCGGAGCTGCATCAGCTGCGATCGTTGATCGACGAGGCCCGTGCGCTCCAGGACAATCCGGACAGGCACGGCACGCTGCAGATCAGCCGCTTCCAGGCTGGGCTGTGGGATGAATTCGCGCAGCTTGGCATCGTGGACGAACAGGCTGCGGCCTGGCGTGAGGCTGTGGGCGGCCTGCTCGATGACGGCGTGACCGGGCTGCCGCTGCCGGCCGGCCTTAACGCCGAGCTCCGCCCGTACCAGCTGGAGGGCTTCAACTGGCTCAGCTTCCTCTACCGCCACAACCTTGGTGGAATCCTGGCGGATGACATGGGCCTGGGCAAGACCGTTCAAGCCATCGCCCTGATCTGTGCGGCGAAGGAGGCGGCTGCTGGAGACGATTCATCCGGTCAGTCGCGGCGCCGTGCTCCATTTTTAGTGGTGGCCCCCACCAGCGTTGTGGGCAACTGGGCTGCCGAAGCCCAGCGCTTCGCCCCCGGCCTCACAGTCCGGACCGTGAGCGAGACTTTCGCCAAGAGCGGCGCCGATCCGCTTCAGGAACTGTCGGGCGCCGACGTCGTAATTACCTCCTACGCACTGTTCCGGATCGATTACGAGTCCTACTCCCAACACAGCTGGGCCGCCCTGCTGCTGGACGAGGCGCAGTTCGTGAAGAACCACCAGTCCAAGGCCTACCAGTGCGCCCGGAAGCTGCCGGCCCGGTTCAAACTGGCCATCACAGGCACCCCGCTGGAAAACAACCTCATGGAGTTCTGGGCCCTCACGTCGATTGTGGCGCCAGGCCTGTTCTCGAGCCCGCGCCGTTTCGCCGAGTATTACCAGAAGCCAGTGGAGAAGAACGGCGACAAGGGGCAGTTGGCGAAGCTCCGCCGTCGGGTCCGTCCGCTCATGATGCGCCGCACCAAGGAGCAGGTCATCAACGACCTGCCGCCCAAGCAGGAGCAGGTCCTCGAAGTAGTGCTCAACCCGAGGCACCACAAGGTCTACCAGATCCACCTGCAGCGCGAACGGCAGAAGATCCTGGGCCTGATCGATGACGTGAACAAGAACCGCTTCACGATCTTCCAGTCGCTGACCCTGCTGCGGCAGCTAAGCCTGGACGCCTCACTTGTGGATCCGGCGCTCTCCGCGGTGCGGTCCAGCAAGCTCGATGTCCTGTTCGAACAACTGGAAGACATCATCGCCGAAGGGCACCGGGCACTGATCTTCAGCCAGTTCACTGGATTCCTGGGCAAGGTCCGGGAAAGGCTTGACGAAGAAGGCACTGAATACTGCTATCTGGACGGCAGTACCCGGAACCGGGCCGACGTCGTCAGTGAGTTCAAGAACGGCAGCGCCCCTGTGTTCCTCATTAGCCTCAAAGCCGGAGGCTTTGGCCTGAACCTGACAGAGGCCGACTACGTGTTCCTGCTGGACCCGTGGTGGAACCCGGCCTCCGAGGCACAGGCCGTCGACCGCACACACCGGATCGGGCAGGCCCGGAACGTCATGGTGTATCGGCTGGTCGCGAAGGACACGATCGAAGAGAAGGTCATGGCCCTGAAGGCGAAGAAGTCACGGCTGTTCGCCGACGTCATGGAAGGCGATGCGCTCTCCGGCGGCGCGTTGACGGCGGAGGACCTGGCAGGGCTGTTCGCAGAATAGGAGCGGTTGAGGGCTGGGCTCCGGCTTAGGGCTGGAGTCCCGGCCGCCAGATCACGACTGCCTGCGACCGCGCCCGCGGCCGCTGCCCGCGGGCAAGGGTGACGACGTCGCCCGCGGGGCCTGCCGCGAATATCCGGGCATCGAGCGGATCCCGACGGCGTGAAAGCTCCGCGGTCAGTTCCTCCACCCGGCGCTGCAGCGAGGCCACCTGGTTCTCGAGCTCCAGGATGCGCCGGATCCCCTCCAAGGAGACACCTTCCTGGGAAAGCCTCTGCACTTCGCGGAGCATGTCGACGTCGCGCTGCGAATAGCGGCGCGACTTTCCCGGGGCACGGCTTGGCGAGACCAGGCCCAAACGGTCGTACTGGCGCAGCGTCTGGGGATGCATGTCCGCCAGTTCCGCGGCCACCGAGATGACGAAGATCGGCTGGTTGATGTCGATTCCCAACTCTCCGCCTTCCTGTTCTTCCAACTGCCTGCTAAAGCCGCGCCTTGGCGGCGAGGTCGCGGCGCGGATCGGAGTCGGCCGTGGCCGCCGCGAACGCCTTGACCGCGTCCTGGGCTTCCTTGTTCAGGTTCTGCGGAACGGCGACGTCAATGGTCACCAGGAGGTCTCCGGTACCTTTGGCGGTCTTCACGCCGCGTCCCTTGACCCGCAGGGTCCGCCCAGAGGGCGTGCCAGGCGGGACACGGACAGTGACGAAATCGCCGTCGATCGTGGGCACCTGGATGTTGGCCCCGAGGGCCGCCTCCGCGAAGGTCACCGGGACATGGATGCGGATGTTGTCCTCATCGCGGGTGAAGAACGGATGCGGTTTGACGCTCACGGTAATGATGAGGTCACCGTTTCCTGCCGGGCCAGGATTGCCCTTGCCGCGCTGGCGGACCTTCTGGCCGTCCTTGATACCGGCGGGGATCTTGACGTCGATCACGTTGCCGTTGCTTTCGCGCATGCTCACCGTGGTGCCGTGGATGGAACCAGCGAAGGAAATGCTGGTGGTCGCGGTGCGGTCCGAACCCTTCTGCGGGGTGCGCTGGAAGCCAGTGGGTGCCCCTGCGCCACCGAAGTTGGTCCCGAAGATATCGGCGAACTCCGGCGGAATTCCGCCGGCTGTGCTGAAGCCGCCCGAATGCCGGCCTCCGCCGCCGGTGAAGAGACCACCGAAGAGGTCCTCGAAGCCGGCGCTGCCGCCTGGCCCTGCGCCGCCCGGTGCAAAGCGCGCGCCGCCCATAGCCCGAATGGCGTCGTACTGCTGGCGTTCCTCCGGATCCGAAAGGACGGAGTAGGCCTCGGAAATGTCTTTGAACCGCTTCTCGGCCGCGTCGTTCCCCGAGTTGGTATCCGGGTGGTACTGCCGGGCCAGCTTGCGGTACGCCTTCTTGATGTCGGCGTCGGAAGCGTCCTTGGCGATACCAAGGATCGCGTAGAAGTCTTTGTCAACCCAGTCCTGGCTGGCCAAGGGCGTTTCCTTTCTCGTTCTGTCTTGCGTCGCGCTACGCAGAGCATGGGCCCCCGCCCCTACGCGTGGCGGCTTGGTCCTTTGGACCAAAGCCGCCACGCTCCGATAGGTCCGATGCCACTCCCGGGGCCCATGCTCTGCTTCGCGCTTGTGGTCAGCTCACCTTACGCCGGAACTGCCACGATCACCTGGGCAGCACGCAGGACACGCTCCTTGGAGCGGTAGCCCGAGCGCAGTACCTGGCTGACCGTGTCCACCTCGATGTCCTCGCCTGGCTGCTGGATGAGGGCTTCGTGGATGTTGGGGTCGAATTCGACACCCGTGTCCGCGATCCTCTCCAAGCCGTACGTCTTCAACGAGTTCTCCAGCTTGGCTGCGATCGAGGCGAAGGGTCCGTCCTCGAGGTCGCCGTGCTGGCGGGCGGCGTCGATATCGTCCAGCACCGGGAGCAGGGAGTTCAGGACGCCGATGACGGCCATCTCCCCTGCCACGGCACGGTCGCGTTCGACTCGCTTGCGGTAGTTGACATACTCAGCCTGCAGGCGGAGGAGGTCATTGCGAAGCTCCGCGACCTCCGCCGTGTCCGCGCCTCGAGCTACCGATTCCTCGGCCGGAACCTCAATGCGATTGAGGATTTCCTCTGCCTGGGAAAGGGCGTCACCTTGGGCGGACGCTTCGTTTCCAGCAGCCGGGGCTTCGGCAGGCTCGGCCACCCGTTCATTGTCCGGGTGCCGGGCGGCGCCGGTGTTCGGGTCAACCTTGCGGTTGTCCCGAATCACCGGCTTCTGCGGCTCGTTGCCTTCGGAACGCGAGTGCTCTGAGTCGTTGCCGTGATGGGGCATGGCTACTTCTTCTCGTCTGCTTCTTCGTCGATGATCTCGGCGTCGACAATGTCTTCGTCCGAGGCTGCCTTGCCGCCGCTTGCGGCGCCACCTTCAGCACCCTGGGCACCGGCAGCGCCTGAACCGTCAGGGGAACCGGCCTGGGCGTAGATGGCCTCGCCTAGCTTCGTCTGGGAAGCCTGCAGCTTCTCGAATGCGGACTTCACAGCGGCGTCGTCAGTGCCTTCGAGCGCCTTCTTGAGGGCGTCGACGTCGGCCTTGACCTCAAGCTTGACGGCTTCGGGCAGCTTGTCGTCGTTGTCGGCGATCAGCTTGTCCACCGAGTACGCCAGCTGCTCGGCCGTGTTGCGGGTGTCGGTTGCCTCGCGGCGTGCCTTGTCCTCGGCTGCGTGCTCCTCGGCGTCGCGGACCATACGCTCGATGTCTTCCTTGGATAGCGCCGTGCCACCGGTGATGGTCATGGACTGTTCCTTGCCGGTGCCCTTGTCCTTCGCGGAGACGTGGACAATACCGTTGGCGTCGATGTCGAAGGTGACCTCAATCTGCGGGATGCCGCGCGGGGCCGGAGCGATGCCGGTCAGCTCGAACGTGCCCAGCGGCTTGTTGTCGCGGGTGAATTCACGCTCGCCCTGGAAGACCTGGATGGCCACGGACGGCTGGTTGTCGTCAGCAGTGGTGAAGGTCTCCGAGCGCTTGGTCGGGATAGCCGTGTTGCGCTCGATCAGGTGCGTCATCACGCCGCCCTTGGTCTCAATACCGAGGGACAGCGGGGTGACGTCGATCAGCAGCACGTCCTTGCGCTCCCCCTTCAGGACACCTGCCTGCAGGGCTGCACCAACGGCAACAACCTCATCCGGGTTAACGCCCTTGTTGGGCTCCTTGCCGCCGGCAAGTTCCTTGACGAGCTCGTAGACGGCGGGCATACGGGTAGAACCGCCCACCAGGACGATGTGGTCGATGTCGGAAACCTTGATACCGGCTTCGGCGATGACGTCGTGGAACGGCTTCTTCGTGCGGTCCAGCAGGTCCTTCGTGAGGTCCTGGAACTTCGCACGGGTCAGCTGCTCGTCCAGGTGCACCGGGCCGTCAGGAGTGACTGAGAGGTACTGCAGCGAGATGTTGGTGCTGGTGGAGGAGGACAATTCCTTCTTGGCCTGCTCCGAAGCTTCGCGGAGGCGCTGCAATGCGATCTTGTCCTTGGAGAGGTCGATGCCCTTGACCTTGAGCTGGTTGAGCAGGTGCTCGACCACACGGTTGTCCCAGTCGTCACCGCCGAGGCGGTTGTCACCGGCGGTGGCGCGCACCTGGATGGTGGAGAATTCGTCCTCATCCTTGCCGACTTCCAGCAGGGAGACGTCGAAGGTACCGCCGCCGAGGTCGAAGACGAGGATGAGTTCGTCTTCCTTGCCCTTGTCCAGGCCGTAGGCCAGGGCCGCAGCGGTGGGCTCGTTGACGATACGCAGGACGTTCAGGGCCGCGATCTCGCCGGCTTCCTTGGTGGCCTGCCGCTCGGCGTCGTTGAAGTAGGCCGGAACGGTGATCACGGCGTCGGTGACCTTTTCACCCAGGTAGCTCTCGGCGTCGTTCTTCAGCTTCATGAGGATACGCGCGGAGATTTCCTGCGGGGTGTACTTCTTGTCATCGATTGCGATGCTCCAGTCGGTGCCCATGTGGCGCTTGACCGACGTAATGGTGCGATCGATGTTGTTGACGGCCTGGCGCTTGGCGATCTCGCCAACCAGGACCTCGCCGGACTTGGAGAACGCCACCACGGACGGCGTGGTGCGGCCACCTTCGGCGTTGGCGATTACGGTGGGCTCGCCACCTTCCAGCACGGAAACCACGGAGTTGGTTGTTCCGAGGTCAATACCTACTGCACGTGACATATTTGTTGCTTCCTTTCAAAGGCCGACGTTCGAGAATGCACCCGACGATGGTCCGCTTCCCGGGTGTCAGGAACCGGGTTTGCCGCCGGGGTCCACCCAACATTCGGCTAGTTGAGCGTCCTGCACTCAACTGTACTCGGGGTCGAAAATAAGTCAAACAAAGTTGAGCGTAGTCCGCTCAACTTGATCTTTGATGCCGGGATTATTGGCTTGTTTCCGGGGTCTTTGGCGGGTTTCGCCGATCGTGAACTAATCAGACGGCGCTGCCGGCACCAATCCGGCTGTCGGCGGCCACTTGGCTGCCCGTGCCAATCCGGCTGCCTGTGCCAAGCCGGCCAAGCAAGTAATCCTTGAGCCCGTGCCGAACCCTCCGCGGCAGCCGGGGATACACCGCGGCGAGCAGGCGCATGACCGTCAGGAAGCGTCGACGGCGGCGCTCGTCCCAGGGCAGGCCGAAGTCGTCTCGCAGCCGCTCAGGCAGGAGCCCGGCACTGAGAAGGCGGGCCATTGGCATCGCGAGCCTCATGGGAAGGGGCGCCATGATTGGATAAAGGAGGTCCCGCGCAATCCCGCGAGCGACGTCGTCGGGCTCCAGCTCGCGAAGCCGACTTTCCCAATACTCCCGGAACGCCGCGCGGTCGGCCGGCCACAGTTCGGCGGGAAGCTGCAGCGCTGTGCCGATTTTCGCGTACTCCCGATAGATCGAATCCGCCGCGGCATCCTCGAGGGGCCCGTGGATCTGCTCGTACACAGTGACGGCGGTGTCGTACAAGGTTGCGGCCACCCACAGCTGCGCTTCCCGATCAAAGGCGTTATAGCCCTGGGATTGATGGTCCGGGGTACGCCGGACGGGGGCATGGGCGCGATTCACCCTCCGGCGAACGGTTGCCAGTTGCTCGTCGGAGCCATAAACCACCGCATAGACGTAGGTCATGGTGGCTTGGAGCCGGTCGAGGGGCCGCTCGGCAAAATTGCTGTGTTCGGCTACGCCGTGCCCCACGGCGGGGTCGGCAATCTGGAGAAGGATGGCACGTCCGGCGCCGGCAAGCAGCACGCCTTCGGCGCCAATGTCAGCAAGACCTCGGATCATTCAGACACCCTACCTGCATCGGCACCCACCCTTCGCCAGGCTAGAGCCCAATGATGCCGTCGAGCACAGCCAACTGGTGCTCAAAAAGCTCGTCCCGTGCTGAGAAGGTGCCCGGTCCGTATTGGCCAAAAACCTCAAAACTGATGGCCCAAATACCGACGTCCACACGAGCACACCGCGCTCGATGAGGCTGCTGCGGCAACAGTCGCCTGGTGGCGTGCTGAAGAGGCGGCTTCGACGGCGACGACCGCAGCGGCGTCAACGTCAGTGCGCTAAGGGGAGGCGCGCGTTACGGTGCCTTCAATGCGGTCCCCTTACTCTTGGCAGCGGTGACGTGCGGGCAGCCGCCGGAGTAACGTAAGGGGCATCGGCTCCTGACCATTTTGCAGACTGGAGCGTCACCGTGGGAATTGTGCGATCAGCGTTGACCGAGCTGCTCGGGATACTTTCCAACGCCGCTTCCCCGGAATCAGTGCGCTTCGACGACGGCTCGCAAAGCGACGACGGTTCCTCGCCGGATGCCCCAGTCACGGTCCGGGCAGTCGCCGTCAACAGGGTGGGACGCTCGCGCAGGGCCGATGCAGTCCTCGACCTCGAACTTAAGGTCGCCGTCGAATGCCATGGGCCGAAGCAGTTGGACGTCATGGAACAACTGCTTATGGCCCTGGAACACAACAGCCAGTACTCCATTGTGTCCAAGGGCGAGTTCGAGCCGGGAGAATACCAAGCCAGCATTCGACGGGGCATGGGTTTCCTGGTGCGGGTACCGGTGGCCTTGCGCTTCGACGAACCTGCCGGTCCGCCGGTCCTCGAACCGCTCGTCGCAACCACGAACGTGCCCCGCCGCATTCATGGCCGGCTTGTGGATGTCCATAACAAGGGCATCCCCAATGCCTACATCCGCGCCCATTCGTCCGCCACCGCCGTCGTCAGTGACGCCACTGGCCACTTCGAGGTCCTGGCCTCGGCTGACGAAATCCAGCACTTTGCCGTGGCAGTCCGCGGCACGGAACGTGAGGTCTCTGCCAGTACCGGCAGCCTGCCGGTCATCCTCCGGTGGGAATGAAACGGAGCGCACCATGGGCGACTATCCGGGTGCGTGCATAGCCATCAACCCATGAAATGATTGAGCATGCGCCCGATGCAACACTCCAGCAAACTCCAGAACGTCCGCTACGAACTCCGCGGCCCCATCCTCCAGGCGGCCAAGACCATGGAGGCCGAGGGACACAGGCTCCTCAAGATGAACCTTGGGGATACCGCACCGTTCGGGCTGGAGGCGCCGGAGTCCGTCGTCGTGGACATGATCCATCACTTGCGGGGCGCACAAGGCTACAGCGATTCCAAGGGCATCTTCACCGCGCGGACCGCGATCTCGCAGTACTACCAGACCAAGGGCCTCATGACCATCGGCGTGGAGGATATCTTCCTCGGCAACGGCGTGAGCGAACTGATCTCCATGACGCTGCAGGCCTTTATGGAGAACGACGACGAGGTCCTCATCCCCGCCCCGGACTATCCGCTGTGGACTGCGGCGGTTACCCTGACCGGCGGGAAGCCCGTGCACTACCTGTGTGACGAGAGCCAGCAGTGGTGGCCTGACATGGCCGACGTCGAGGCCAAGATCACCGAGCGCACCCGGGCCATCGTGATCATCAACCCGAACAATCCCACCGGCGCCGTCTACCCGCGGCACATCCTGGAACAGTTCGCGGAGCTCGCGCGCAGGCATGACCTCGTCCTGTTCTCCGACGAAATCTACGAAAAGATCCGCTACGAGGACGCCGTCCACATCCACACAGCCGCAGTGGCGGACGACGTCTGTGTCCTGACCTTCAGCGGTCTCTCCAAGGCGTACCGCATGCCTGGCTATCGTGCTGGCTGGGTTGCAATCACTGGCCCGCGTGTGGCTACGGCGGAATACCGGGAGGCCCTCGAACTGCTCGCTTCGCTGCGGCTCTGTGCCAATGTCCCGGCACAGCATGCCATCCAGACCTGCCTGGGCGGCTACCAGAGCATCGAGGAACTCATCCGCCCCGGCGGCCGGCTCCGCGAGCAGCGGGACCTGGCGTGGAGGCTCCTCACCGCGATCCCCGGAGTCAGCTGTGTCCCGGCGGCTGGAGCCATGTATCTGTTCCCCCGGCTGGACCCCGAAATCTATCCCATCGAGAGCGACGAGCAGTTCGTCATGGACCTGTTGCAGGAGCAGAAGATCCTGGTTTCGCATGGCACAGCCTTTAATTGGCCGGTCCCGGACCACTTCCGCTTCGTGATCCTGCCCGCGGTGGAAGACATCGAGGAGGCCGTGCGGAGAATCGCGTCGTTCCTGGCGGCCTATCGGCATCGGGCTGTCACGCCACAGCCGATCGGCTAAAGCCACAGGGGCGGCGCAACAATCCGGAAGATGGCCAGGATGATCGACACGGCACGCGGCGACGTTAAGACGAATAGATTCCGCGATCTGGTGACGGAGCTGCTGGGTCTATGGCTGCTGCTGGCCGTTTTCCTGGACGGCTGGGCACACCTGAACGTCCCTGGGCTGGAGACGTTTTTCACGCCCTGGCACATGGCTCTTTACTCCGGCATGGCAGTCACGGCACTCTGGACGGCCGCGGTGATCTGGCGAAATCGGACGCCGGGACGGCCGCTCCGGGCATCCATTCCTGCCGGCTATCGGGGGACGGTGGTGGGCGTAGTCCTCTTTGCCGTTGCCGGCGGCCTAGACTTGCTATGGCACGAGACCCTGGGCCTCGAGATATCCCTCGATGCCCTGGTCAGTCCGACGCACCTGTTGCTGGGGTTCAGCCTCTTCCTTATCCTGGGCACCTCGGTCCGGAGCGCACGGTCGGCCGGCCGGGCACGTTCAGCCGGCCGGGCTGGCGATTTTGAGTGGACGACGGCGGCGCTTCTCGCCGTCGTCCTGATGACCGGGCTGGGTGCATTCTTCCTCATCTACTGTTCGGCCTTCGTCCGGTTGGGGCCGACAGCCCTCTTCATCCCCATGCCGGTAGATAGTCCCGGCCGCATACAGTCGGAGATGCCGGTGGTCATCAGCCTGGCAAGTTACCTGCTGACCACCGCGTTGATCGTCGCTCCCTTTCTTTTTACGCTGTCCGCGGCCAGGCGCCCTCCGCGCGGGGTTGTCACGATGCTCGTCATGGCTGTCGCCTGGCTGCCCGTCGGGATGGTGGGCTTCCGCCCCACGACCGTCGCCGGAGCTGTCGGAGCAACTGTGGCCGCAGTCGTAGCGGATCTCGTGCTTACCTGGCTGCCACGGGTCTGGCTAAGCCGACGGCTGCCCGCGGTCACAGCAGGACTAGCGGTGCTGGTGTGGACGGGCCAACTCGTGGCCTTCGCGCTGGCGGACGGCATCCACTGGCCCGTATCGCTCTGGCTGGGGGCGGTGGTGCTCAGCGCAGCGGCAGCCGCGGGCCTTGCCCTCCTTAGTACCTGGGCCCCTGCAGCACAGTCCGGTTCGGCGGACGCGGGATCGGCCGGCGCCGGTGGATGATTCCGGGCAACACCACGGGCAGGCCGGACGCGCAGCTTCATCCCAAGGGAGCACGACTGGGGGTAGCGTTTCCCTATGAACGCGCAGAAGCCTGAAGACGTCTACACCCACGGCCACCACGAGTCCGTTGTGCGGGCCCACGCTTCAAGGACGGCGGAGAATTCCGCGGCCTTCGTGATCCCGCATCTCACCCCAGGCACGTCGGTGCTCGACGTCGGCTGCGGGCCGGGCAGCATCACATGCGATTTCGCTGAGCTCGTGGCCCCGGCCAAGGTGATCGGGCTCGACCGTTCGGCGGATATCGTGGGCCAGGCGTCCGAGCTGGCGAAGGAGCGCGGCGTGGAGAACGTCGAGTTCCGCACCGGCAACATCTACGACCTCGACTTCGAAGACGAATCGTTTGACCTGGTCCATGCCCACCAGGTGCTGCAGCACCTCACCGATCCCGTGGCCGCACTGCGGGAAATGCGGCGTGTTGCCAAGGCCGGAGCAATCGTCGCCGTCCGCGACGCGGACTTCCATGGCATGAGCTGGTACCCCGAAATTCCGGAACTGGACGAGTGGATGGAGCTCTACCAACGGATTGCCCGGAAGAACGGCGCCGAGCCCGACGCCGGCCGGCGGCTTGTGTCCTGGGCGCAGCAGGCGGGCTTCACCGACGTCGCACCCAGCAGCAGCAACTGGCTCTATGCCACCGTGCAGCAGCGGCGGTGGCAGGCTCGCGTCTGGGGAGAGCGCGTGCTGCACTCGGCTTTCGCGGAGCAGGCCCTCAAGTACGGCTTCGCCAACGAGGCCGAGCTGGCACGGATCGCAGCGGGCTGGCACCGCTGGGGATCCACCGACGACGGCTGGTTCCTGATCCCCAACGGCGAAGTAATTGCCCGGGCCTGACCGCCTTCGGCTGGGGACGTTTCGGAAGAATTTTTCGGTGCGGAACCTTTTCAGCTGCCGTGTCGAAATCCGGGCAACAGCTCCGACCCATTCATGAAGGCATCCACAGGGGAGGCCCCTTCATAAGGAGTTCGAGATGAAATACATGATCATGATGTTCGGTTCGGCCGAGGGCATGATGGAAACTGCCGACCCCGAATGGGTCAAGGAAATGATCGGGTTCATGACCCAGATCGACAAGGATCTGAGCGACTCCGGCGAGCTTGTTTTCAACGCCGGCCTCGCCGACGGCAGCACCGCCAAGCTGGTCAAGCAGACTCCCGACGGCGTCATCACCACCGATGGGCCGTACGCCGAGTCCAAGGAGTCCCTGATCGGCTACTGGGTGGTTGACGTAGCCAGCGAGGAGCGGGCGATCGAGATCTGCTCCAGCATTGTGAAGTATTCGGGAGTGGTGGAACTTCGCCGCGTCCCTGACGGACCGCCGGAGGTCTAGCCTATGGCTGGTGCTTCCGGAACCGCTCCCGCCGACACTTTCGAGGACCTGCTGCGCACCCTTGCGCCGCAGGTCCTTGGGGTGCTCGCCCGGAAGTATGGCCAGTTCACCGCCTGCGAAGACGCCGTTCAGGAGGCGCTCCTGGAAGCAGCCCTGCGTTGGCCCTCCGAGGGGCTGCCTGCCAATCCGAAGGCATGGCTGCTGACCGTTGCCAGCCGGCGCCTCGTGGATGAGTGGCGCAGCGAAAGCGCCCGGCGGGACCGCGAGGAGCGCGCCGCAGCCCTCGAACCACTACCTGTGAAAGCCGACGACGGGGCGCTAGGCGAGGTCGATGCCCAGCCAAGCGTCGGCGTCGATGACACCCTGACGCTCATCTACCTGTGCTGCCATCCGGCCCTTTCCGCTCCGTCCCAGCTGGCACTGACGCTCAGGGCAGTAGGAGGGCTGACGACGGCGGAAATCGCCAGCGCCTTCCTGGTCCCCGAAGCGACCATGGGCCAGCGCATCAGTCGGGCGAAGCAGGCCATCCGGAAGGCCGGCGCCCGGTTCGAGCCGCCGCCGGAATCCGAGCGGCAGGCGCGGCTCGGCGTCGTACTTCACGTGCTGTACCTGATCTTCAACGAGGGCTACGCCGCTAGCTCGGGCCCATTGATGCAGCGCCAGGAGCTCACTACCGAGGCGATCCGCCTTGCCCGCGTGCTGTACACCCTCCTCCCCCACGAACGGGAGGTGGGCGGATTACTGGCCCTGATGCTGCTGACGGATTCCCGCCGAGCCGTGCGGGTGGATTCGGATGGCCTGCCGGTGCCCCTCGCCGAGCAGGATCGCGGCCTGTGGAACCGCGACCAGATTGGGGAGGGGCTTGCCTTGCTGGCGTCAGTGTTGCGACCAGGACAGGCCGGCCCCTACCAACTCCAGGCGGCCATCGCTGCCGTGCATGCCGAGGCTGCCACAGCAGAGGAAACAGACTGGACGCAGATCGTCGCCCTCTACACCGTCCTTGAGGCGATGGCGCCCGGTCCCGTAGTGACCCTCAACCGTGCCGTTGCTGTTGCGATGGCATCGGGACCGCGTGCCGGCCTGAGCCTGCTGGAGGGGCTGGATGATGACCTGGCGCAGACACACCGGCTCGACGCCGTTCGCGGACACCTGTTGGAGATGGCCGGCGATATCAAAGAAGCACGCCTGTGCTATATTAAGGCCGCCGGCAAGACCGCGAGCCTGCAGGAGCGGCAATACCTCCTGCTGCGGGCGACGAGACTTGGTGATTTATCCACATAGCGATGCCCGGCTGTTCACCGCTCGAAGGGCCGGGAATAGCCTCGAAGCATGATTATCCAGGCAGGTTTTGACTTTCAGCTTATCGCCCGGCCCTTCATAGTCCCGGACGGGTACCTCCTCCCCCGGCTCGTCGTGATGGGCCTGGACAGTGAGATGCAACTGGACACCATTGAAGTCGTCAGTGACGAGTTTGCGGGGACCTTGGAACCTTTTCGCGATGCGATTCTGAACGCATTCGATCCCAAATGGACCAAGTACTTCGCGATAGCCCACGCCGGAATCTGGTGCGAGAACAGTTATGACGATCCGATCCTCGTCGAGGCGCGGCTTCTGGCGGAAGAGACGGAGAAACAGGGCGTCCACATGATTGGCCACTTTGGCATCGATGAAACCGGATACATGTCCGCAATGGCGCATTCCTATTTTGACCAATATCCGTCCCACAAGGATCTGCCCCGGACCATGACCCACTGGGTGCATTCGAAAATCGGCGTATGCGGTTAAGATTCCCGGCATCCCTTTCAGCTGGCGGCACCTCGTCACCGACCACTGCAGGAACGGGCATAAGCTTGATCGGTGCAGTTTTCGCTTTGGCTGGCCCTCCTCGGCGCCGGCGCCCTGATCAGTTTCACACCCGGAGCCGGGGCCATCTTCACCATGAGCAACTCGCTGAACTCAGGCTTCCGCCGCTCCCTCTGGGGCATCCTGGGCCAGCAGGCCGCCCTGGTAATTCACATCCTCATCGTGGCGCTCGGCGTCGGCGTCCTGGTCTCGGGCTCTCCGGTGGTCTTCAACGTCATCCGCTATGCAGGCGCGGCCTACCTGGTGTATCTGGGTATCCGCCAGTTCCTGCACCGGCCGGACCTGGACCACGAGACTGTGGAAGCCCGCCGCAACGAGCCCGCCCTGTCGATGTTCCAACGAGGCGTATGGGTGAACCTGCTCAATCCAAAGGCGATCGTCTTCTTCCTCGCCTTCGCGCCCCAGTTCATCCGCCCGGAACAGCCCCTGGCCCAGCAGTACGTTGTGTTCGGTGCGACAGTAGTAGCAATCGACGTTGCGGTTATGTGGTTCTTTTTCGCCCTTGCCGCCCGCTCCTTCCAGCGTTTCACACACAATGAGCATGGCCAGAAGGTCCTCAACCGGATCTTCGGCAGCCTCTTCGTGCTGGTGGGCATCCTGCTGGCGATAATCCACTAGCACACCGGGAAATACGGATACTAAGCACCCTTGCTAGTCATATCCAGCCGGCGTTAGGTTGAAGTTAGACCAAAAGGTCTACAAATGCGCTCACCCAAGTCCGGAAACGGACCCGGCTGGATCAATGAAAGCGAGGGCGCCTGATGAGAAACGCAATGAGTCATAAAGGCAGGCAACACCGCCATGACCGCGACCAGGATGGGATCCCTGATGCCAGGGACTCGCGGGATGACAGCGTGATCAGTGCCCGGCGCGAGGACACAGGTTACGTCGCCGACACCGGAAGCTACAACACTGGGGCCATGGCAGCCCAATCGGACGCCGCAACCCGAGAAACTGTCATTGCCCGGGAAAAGGAGCAGTTTGGGGGCATCAAGATTGGCTCGGCCTTCTTCGGCTGGCTGACGGCCACCGGAATGGCTGTGTTGTTGACGGCCATCGTGGCAGCGACAGGGACGGCAGTCGGTCTCGCCACCAACACCAACGTCGCCGATATAGTCAATCAATCGGAGGCTGTTGGCCTCGTCGGAATCATCGTGCTTCTGGTGATCCTGTTTATCTCCTATTACTCGGGTGGCTATGTAGCCGGACGGATGGCACGGTTCAATGGCGCCAAGCAGGGGTTCATGGTGTGGCTGTGGGCAGTTATTGTGGCGGCGCTCGTAGCCCTTCTTGGCATGATTGCCGGACAGCAGTTCAATATCCTCGAGAGCCTCAACAGTTTCCCCCAGATCCCGTTGAATGAGGGACAACTCAATGCCGCCGGCGTCATCTCTGCAATAGTGGTGGCGGTGGTAACCCTGGTCGGCGCCATTCTGGGCGGTTTGGCCGGCATGCACTTCCACCGCAAAGTGGACCGAGCAGGATTCACTCCACCGGACGGATACGACACCCGCGAACCCTGATCCGCTCGTCGCGGACAGTTGCGCTAAAGGGGTACACGAAGGCATCCGCATCGTCGGGAGAACCCAACGATGCGGATGTTGCGCGCACTGACGTGGAGGGACGCAAGCCGACATAGAAGGCAAATAATCCCCAATCAGACAAGTCTGTCTAGCCAAGAGGGGGTCGAATCATCCATGCTTGCTTGCATGTACTCAGCGTCGAGCCCATACCGGATCATCACCGTTTGTACCGGCAATATTTGCCGGTCACCTATGGCGCAGTTCATGCTGACCCAGGCGTTCAAAGCCGCCGGTCTGGAAAATGAGGTCGTGGTGGATTCGGCAGGGACTACGGCCTACGAAGCAGGGCGTCCCATTGATCCCAGGGCGGCAAGGATCCTCTCTGCAAACAAGATTGCATTCAAGCAGCATGTGGCGCGCGAGTGGCGTCGGGACTGGTTCCAGGACCGGGATCTCATCCTGGCCCTCGACGTCGACCATTACGGCTGGCTGCGCGAAGCCGCCCCGGACGACGAGTCGCGCGAGAAAGTCCGAATGCTGCGCAGCTTCGACCCCGCCGTGGCGGAAAAGGATGTCCTTGACCAGGGCATCGAAGACCCCTGGTACGGCGGACACACGGACTTCGACAATTCCTGGCAGCTGATTCGGGCGTCGGTTCCAGGCATCATGGAGCATGCCAAGGCGGAGTTGGAGGCCCGCCGGAACCGCAACGAGCGGGATCGTGCTCAGGAAAGCGCTCAGGACAGCGCTCGGGACAGCGGCGAGAACCCCTACGACAACGGCGACGACCGAATGGATCAGGCGCAGCAGGTACGCTCTATTTCATGAGCCCCACACCTGTGATCATCGCGATCGATGGACGATCCGGCGCAGGAAAGACCACCCTCGCCATCGAACTCGCTGCCAGGCTGCGGGAGCACCACAAGGTTTCGCTGTTCCACTTGGAGGACATCTATCCCGGCTGGAACGGGCTCGTCACCGGAGTCGAACGCTATATCAGCACTGTGCTGGCACCCCTACGGCGGGGTGAATCCGCCGAGTGGGTGAGCTGGGACTGGGACATGCACTACGACGGCTCCCTCCGTGTCACGCAGCCGGCAGAGATTGTCATCATGGAGGGCGTCGGCGCCGCCTCAGCCGGCGCCAGGCCCATGTTGGACGCCGTCATTTGGATGGAGGCCTCCGACGAGGACAGGCGAACCAGGGCCTTGCACCGGGACGGAAGCAGCTACGAACCCTATTGGGATACCTGGGCCGTTCAGGAGCAGGAGTGGCTGGATGCCGACAACGTGGCGGGCAATGCCGACGTCGTTGTTCTCAACAACGACAACGACAACGCGCCCGATGACGTTATGCAGGCCATGAAATATATACCTGGCCTGGCACCCGTCCTGATCCCGGAGCTGTTGGCGCGCAGCGGCCTGCAGCTGCGCTCGGAGCGCATCGAGGCTTCCCCTGACGCAGCCGACCTTTACCGTGAGCTTTTCGCGAATGCCAGGAACGCCGTCTGGCTCGATTCCTCCAATGCCGACACCGGATCCTCGGCGGAGCAGGTGCCCGGGTATGCGGCAGGAAACACGGCGGCCGATGGTGCCGCAGAGCGCAGCAGGTTCAGCGTTTTGGCGGACGACGGCGGCACCTTCGGGCAGTCGGTCCGCCACTCCTCCGGCACAACCCACGTGACCGCAGGCTGCGCCACGGTCTCCCTTGAGGGCCCCTTCTTCCGCTGGTTGGAAAGCGTCTGGGGCAGGCGAGCCGTGAAGGCCCCTCGCGGCTATGCCTGCCAGTTCACTCTTGGTTGGCTGGGCTACCTCGGGTACGAGCTGAAACGGGAAACCGGGGGCAACGATGTGCTCGCCGAAACGCCGGATGCTGCCCTCATCTTCGCCGGCCGCGCCGTAGTGATCGACCATCATGACGGTGCCGTCTGGCTGCTTGCCCTGGAAGCTCCCGACGCCGATGCCTGGCTTGGTCGGGCACGGCAAGCCGTGCGCTCGGCCGCTGGCCGGAACGACGAGTCGCTTCCGACGGGCACCGGGGAAGCGGATCTCGCGCCCGGGCTGCCGCTCCGTTTCACCAGCACCGATTCCGAGGCGTCCTACAAGGGCAAAATCGCCCAGGCCCAGCACGAGATCGCCGAGGGCAACTCGTACGAAGTCTGCCTCACCACAACCCTCCGCGCCGAAGATCCCGGGATCGACCCCTGGGGCAGCTATCTTGCGCTGCGTCGCAGGAATCCGGCACCGTTCGCCAGCTACCTCAGGTTGGGTGGAGTCACGGTGGCCAGCACCTCTCCCGAACGTTTTCTCCGTATCGCCTCGAACGGCAGCATGCGCGCCGAACCTATCAAGGGCACCCGGCGCAGGGCCACTGATCCGGGGGAAGATGAGCGCCTCCGGCACGAGCTGGAGTCCTCAGCCAAAGATCGTGCGGAGAACATCATGATTGTGGACCTGCTGCGCAACGACCTAAGCCATTTCGCCGTGCCTGGCTCGGTGACCGTCAGCAGGCTGTGCGCGATTGAAAGCTATGCGACCGTGCATCAGATGGTGAGTACCGTTGACGCCCAACTGCGTCCCGGGGCTCCTCGGGCGGAGGCTGTCGCCGCAGCCTTTCCGGCGGGATCCATGACGGGAGCGCCAAAGATCAGCAGCATGGACATCCTGGACCGACTCGAGGACGGACCGCGCGGGGTCTACTCCGGCGCGATCGGCTACTTCTCCCTCAATGCGGCGACAGACCTCGCCGTGGTGATCCGGACGCTGGTGATCAACTCGGAAGGCGGGGGGCCCGGAACACTGACCCTCGGCGTCGGCGGAGCCATCACCTCAGATTCCGAACCGCACGAGGAGTATGAGGAAATCCGCACCAAGGCGTTCGGTGTCTTGTCAGCCTTGGGAGCGGAGTTCCCGGCAGGCTAGTGTTCAGTCGTGGACTTCGGTCAGCGCCCGTTTGGTCCGGGCATCATCGCGTGTCAGGAAGAAATAGATGACGCTTGCAAGCAAGGCCCCAACGAACCATGAGTACGGGCCCAGCCCGGAACCTCCCGGCAGGAAGTTCTGCAGCGCGGGCACGAGCGCGAGAACGCCCGCGACGACGGACGCCGGGATGAGCGCGGCAATCGCCTTGAGATTCCAGCCCTTGGTATAGAAGTAGAGCCCATTCTCGTCTTCGTGGTACAGGTCGGAGACCTTGCACCGCTGGTGCCTGATCCGGAAGAAATCGGTGAAGATCACGCCGAAGAGCGGGCCCAGCAGGGCGCCAAGGCCGCCCAGGAAGTACACGATCACGATCGGGCTGCTGAAAAGGTTCCACGGCAGGATGACGATCGCAAGCACGGCGCTAATCAGCCCTCCGCGGCGGAAATCGATCCGGTGCGGCGCCACATTGGCCAGGTCATAGGACGCGGAGACGAAGTTGGCTACCACGTTGATGCCGATCGTGGCCACGACGAACGTGACGGCAGCGATGATGGTGATGAAGGGATCGTTGATGGCTTGCACGATCGCTACGGGGTCCGTGATGACGGCGAACATGTCCTTCCCCCGGTACTCCTCCTCCGTGAAGTAGGAGGCCGCGCCCGCGGTAACCACCACGGTGACCAGGGCGAAGGCGATGAAGTTCACCGGCAGGCCGAGGAAGTTGCCGCGCACGATCGTCCTGCGGTCGGGCGAGAATCGCGAGAAGTCGCAGAAATTGAGGAGCAGCGCGGAGAAATAGGTGACGGTCAAGGCGATCGCGGCCAGGAACTGTGCCAGGGCGGCGGGGCCGTCCAGGGGCGCGACGCCTGGAATGGAAAGACTGAACCTGTCACCCGCCTGCACCAGGATGTAAATGGCCAGCGCAAACATAGCCACCCAAATGGCTGGCCCCGCCCAGTCCTGGAACTTCCGGACTGTCTCCATGCCTCGCCTGATGACGAGCAACTGAACCGCCCACAGGACCAGGAACGCAGTCCAGCCAATCGGCGTCAGCCCCAGAATATGGGGCACTTCCGGTCCCTCCAGCGCAGCCAGTTCCGGCCACACTGAAAACAGCAGGACAAGGACGGCCTCCGAAGCGAGCCAGGTCTGGATGCCGTACCAGGCTATGGCGATCAGGGCCCGCACAAGGGCAGCCAGGTTGGCGCCGAAAAGTCCGAAGGACATCCGCGCAAGGACGGGATACGGCACCCCGGTTTTCTGGCCTGCCGTGCCCGCGAAGTTCATAAGGAAGTAGACCAGCGTGATGCCCAGGACCAGGGCCAGGAAGACCTGCCAGCCGACAAGCCCAGTGATGAACAGTCCGGCGGCGAAGGTATAGCCAGCGATGCTGTGAACGTCGCACATCCACAGCGCGAAGAGGCTGCGGACCTTCCAGTTCCGCTGCCGTGCCGGAGCCAGATCCGCATTCCAAAGCCGGTCGCTGACGATGCGGCCTTCCGCCAGGATGCGTACCTTCTCCGGAAACTCCGCGACCTGCTCAGCGGTTCCGTCCGCAGTTCCGTCACCGGGCGACGGGGTCGCTGGGGATTCGTCTTTCAGGCCCATGATGTCCTCCGCCCTTCGAAGCGAATTCTGCCTCATTACAGAATCGTCCTATCGGAGCCGGATGAACAGTGCCCTACTGCAGCGTGGCGGTCAGCCGCGCGACGTTGTCCACGTACTTCGCCGCCATTGAGCGGCCCAGCCAATCTTGGAGAGTGAGTTCAGTGGAGGATTCGCGATAGGTGGATTCGACAGCGCGCATCCGGTCCACCGTTTCCGCTCCCAGGAGCATCACCGACACCTCCATGTTCAGCGAGAAGGACCGCATGTCCATGTTGCTGGAACCGAGAACGGCCACTTCCTCGTCAATGGTGAAGTGCTTGGCGTGCAGCACGTAGGGCGCCCGGTACAGGTAGACGCGAACCCCAGCCTCCAACAGCGCCTCATAATAGGAACGCTGGGCGTGATGGACCAGGAACTGGTCGCCCTTTTCGGACACGAACAGTTCGACGTCGACGCCGCGTTGGGCCGCCGTCGTAATGGCATACAGCAGGGAGTCGTCCGGGACGAAGTAGGGGCTGCAGATCGAAATGCGGTGCTGGGCTGAGTAGATGAGCGTGTTGAACAGGCGCAGGTTGTTTTCGGTGGGGAATCCCGGTCCGCTGGGAACCACCTGGGCGGTGACCCTTCCGGGAGACGCGTCAGCGGGCAACTTCAGCTGCGTTTCAAGGGATTCGTCGGTTTCGCCGAGCCAGTCAGTGGCGAACACAACGTTGAGGGTAGTGACGATGGGCCCTTCAAGCCGAGCCATCAGTTCTACCCATTTCCGCCCCGCCTTCCGATGCCGTGGATTGTTGTAGGAAGGCTCCACCAGGTTCTGCGAACCGGTGAAGGCGATTTCGCCGTCGATCACCAGGATTTTGCGGTGGTTGCGGAGATCCGGCCTGCGCCACTGGCCATGAATGGGGAGCAGGGGGAGCATCCGCCGCCACTGGATGCCGCTCGCCTTGAGGCGACGCACCAGCCGCCTGTACCCCTTGATTCGGAGGGTTCCGATGTGGTCGAAGAGCACGCGGACCTCGACCCCGCGCTGCACGGCCGCTTCGAGCTCGATAAGCAGGTCGTCGGTGACGTAGTCGCTGCTCATGATGTAGAACTCTGCGTTGATGTAGCGCTTCGCCCCGCGGACCGCCTCGGTCATCGCTTTGATCGATTCCTGGTAGCCAGGGAGCAGCTCCACGGTATTGCCGTCGACCATGGGCAGTGCGCCCAGGCGGCGGTTTAGTTCACTGGCCGAGGTCACCCATTCCGGGCCCCCATACGTACTTACGGCGTCGGCCAGGTCCGATGTGCCGGCCCGGACACGCTCGTTGACTTCCTCCAGTTGCTCACGCCGACGACGGGACAGGCGGAAGTTGCCGAAGAGCAGGAACAGGATCAGGCCAAGTGCCGGGAGGAAGAAAATTCCCAGCAGCCAGGCCATGGCCGTGGTGGGGCGACGGTTGCCGGGGATGATGCCTACCGCCAGCACACGGATCACGAGGTCGGCCGCCGTGAGCAGCAGGATGAGCCACGAAGGCAGGGTCCCCGCCAGGGGAAAAGGCCACAACACCGAGCAAACCCCCAATTCCGTCGATCACAAAGTTCCAAGGCAATAGTGAGGCCAGCCTATCCCGCCATACGGAAGCTCAACTGCGCGGCAGCACGCCACTAAGCTGGGAGCATGACTTCTCCTGCCCCCACTACTGTGCTCGTATTCCTCGATCCGGACTTCGAAGACGGCAGGATTGCCGATGCCAGCCAACCCCAGCTCATGGCCACAGACCTCGGAGCGACTCGCGGCGATGGCGTCTTCGAGTCGCTGCTCGCAGTGGAGGGCAGGCCACGGAAACTGCAGGCGCACCTGAACAGGCTCGCCAGCTCCGGCCGTGCCCTTGACCTGGAGATTCCGGACCAGGACACTTGGCGACGGGCCATTACGACGGCCATCAACGAATACCGCTTCGTGAATCCCGCGCCTTCCCCTGCCGAGGACGAAGTGGTCATCAAACTCCTAGTTACGCGCGGCGTCGAAGGTGCCTCAATGCCGACCTGTTGGATACAGGCCTCGCCTACCCCGGCAGTTGGACGCCGCCAGCGCGAAACGGGGATCGACGTGATCCTCCTGGACCGCGGCTTCGATAGCGAAGCGGCCGAGCGGGCTCCCTGGCTGCTGCTCGGCGCCAAGACCCTCTCCTACGCCGTCAACATGGCGGCACTGCGCTACGCCCACAAGGAAGGCGCGGACGACGTCATCTTCACTTCCAGGGACGGCCGAGTGCTGGAAGGCCCGACCTCAACTGTGCTGCTCGCCCATGTGGAGAAGTCCGACGACGGCACCACAGTTAAGCGACTCATCACGCCAATGCTGGACAGCGGCATCCTGCCGGGAACGTCGCAGGGCGCGCTCTTTGCCGCGGCGAAGGACGCAGGCTGGGAGCTCGGGTACGGGCCGCTGGTGCCCAAGGACCTGTTCGACGCCGACGCCGTCTGGCTGATCTCGAGCATTCGCCTGATCGCTCCCGTCAATCACATCGATGGCAAGGAGATCGGGACCCCGGCCGTGAGGAAACAGCTCACAGCGGAGCTCAACGAACTTTTCGCGGGCATCGAGTAGGCCCAAGTAACTGGCAGTTGTTGTCGTTTGAACCCGGCGGAGTCAAGTAGTCGGGGCAACGCTGGGGTTTAGGCTGCCAGCAGCAGTTCGTTGAGCCGGTTGGCTGGGGTTTGCAGGTTCAGGGTGGGCCGGGGCCGGCGGTTGAGTGTGGCGGCGACTCGGCGGAGGTCTTTCGGGGTGTGGACGGAAAGGTCGGTGCCCTTTTCGAACCAGAACCTCAGGAGCCGGTTGGTGTTCTCGTTG
>NZ_JAGGPK010000020.1 GCF_018613855.1 Arthrobacter sp. ISL-30 | reverse complement strand
AGGTCGCCGCGCGGTCTTACCGGGCCTGGAAAAGCCGGCTCCCGGCCCTGCGAACCCTGGAGGACGCCCGCATCACTGATGCGCTGCGTGGCCTGAAGGTTCCTGACGGGAAGGGCCAGCCCCGCCCCGAGGTGATGTACGGGCGGCGGAAAATGACCGTCTGGCTGCGGCGGAACGGCTTCCCCGAGGCCTCCAAACATACCGTGGACCGGCTGATGCGTGCTGAGGGCATGAACGGACTGGTCCGCGGACGCAGGACGCGCACCACGATCCCCGGCAAGGACGGCCGCAGGGCACGGGATCTGCTGAACCGGGACTTCCATGCCCCTGTTCCGAACCATACCTGGGTCACGGATTTCACCTATGTTCCGGCCTGGTCCGGGTTCGTCTACGTCGCACTGGTCATCGACCTGTACTCCCGGGCCATCGTGGGGTGGGAGACCTCCACGGTCAAGGACACCACGTTCGTGGAGCACTGCCTGCGCATGGCGCTGTGGCGCCGCGAACACTCCGGCCGGCCGGCACGGGAAGGGCTGATCCACCACTCCGACGCCGGCTCGCAATACACCTCAATCCGCTACACCGACACCCTGACTCTGGAGGGCCTGCAACCCTCGATTGGCAGTGTCGGGGATGCCCTATGACAATGCTGCCGCGGAGACCGTGATGGGCCTGTTCAAGAACGAGGCCGTGGCCCAAGGGTCCCCGTTCCGGACCGGGGCGCTGAAGACCGAAGATGACGTGATCGAGATCGTGTTCGAGTGAGTCCACTGGTACAACACGCAGACTCCCGCCGTCAACCTATGGGGCAGATTCGGGGGGTTGTTTGGGCGCAGGGGTAGGTGGTGGACGTGCCGGTCGGCCTGTCCACTAAGAGGGCTTTTGCGAGTTAGCCTGCGATTTGCAGTGGCGTTTCGTCCGTTGAGGGTTTGGTCAGTCCCGTGGTTTCTGGCTGTGCGTGGGCGGGAATTGCTTCCTTGCGGAGGGCGTGCAGGCCCGGGTCGTATTCAGTGCGTTCGTGCCAGCATTTCCAGAGAATGCGGACCCAGCGAGCGGCGATGCCGCGCAGTGCCCGGTGATGGCCCTGTCCGGCGGCACGGGCGGCCTGGTAGTGGCTGCCGGACCAGTGCGGGTCGTCACGGACGGCGACGAAGGCCCACCAGTCGATGGCGTGGCGCATGCGTTTGTTCGCTGCGTAGCGGAAGCGGACCTGTCGGGTGCGTCCGGAGGCGCGGGTGACCGGGGCCAGTCCGGTTTCGGCCAACAGGGCTGCCGGGGAGGGGAACCGGGCCCGGTCTTCTCCCATGCCGGCCAGCAGGGTCGCCGCGGTGACGGGCCCAGTGCCGGGGAAGCTGGTGAAGATTCTCGTGTCTGGGTGCAAGGCCAGGAGCCGGTCGATTTCAGTGTCGTAGTCTCGAAGGTGTCGGTTGAGCAGGGCGAGCTGTTCGGCGAAACGGACGGCAGTGAAGGCCTTGCCGTGGTTGGTTCCGGTCCCGGCGGCCAGTAGGTGCGGGCGGAGCCGCTCTATGAGTGTTTCCGCAGGTGTCCGGCCGGAGTAGTGCTGTGCCCTGATGAAGGATTCCATGCGTTTGACGCTGAGCCGCGCGGTCTGGACCGGCAGCGATTGGCGATGTTTTCAAGAGTTCCCAGTATTTACAAGGGCTGGAATCTGGTTCGAGCCCCACCTCGGGCACAGTGTTTCCGCAGGTCAGACGTCTCTTTCGCCTTTGAGTGTTGACTGTCAACATCCCGCGCGCGGGTCCCCGAACCTGACTCCGTCGGAAGTCTTCAGTTGTGGCTGGCCGTTCCTGTGGCCGGAGCTTCCTTTCTGCCGGCTTGAGCGATGGTCTCGCTTTTCACTTCTTCATGGGCCTGGGTGGCCGGAGCAACGTGACCCAGGTTCGCGAGGGGGAGCAGGGTTGTGTGCTGCTCGTTGGGTGTTCCTGTTTGCATACCTGTTCATGGTGGCTTTCTTGATCCACTGCATGACCGGGGTGAAGTTTTTGAGATCTTTTTGGTGGCTGATTCCGCAGCTTGGACGGGCGCTTCATTGGCCACTGCTTCATGGCGGCATGTGGTGGAAACTGCGTGACGTGAAAGGTGAGCCAAACGGCTTGCTCCCAACCGTCATAGATGCAGCCTGAACTGGGCTGAACGTTCCAGGCAGGAGGCCGACCGCTGCCTCTCAACACTCGGCAATTGGACGTGGTCGTCCAATTGAAATCGCCGGTTCGATCGCGGCAGGCCTATGCCGTGGCTTTTGCGGCGAGTCTTGCGCGAAAGGAGCCCGGCCTTACATGTAGGCCGGGCTCCTGCTATTTCGGGCCGTATTGGACCCATTTGTCGGGGTGGTGTTCGCCGTCGATCATGCGGATGGTGCCGGATGGGGATCGCATCACAATCGATTCGGTGGTGATCGTCGATTTCTCGTATCGGACGCCCCGGAGCAGGTCACCGTCGGTAATGCCTGTCGCTGCGAAGTAGCAGTTGTCACTGCGGACGAGGTCGCCGGTGCCGAGGATCTGTGCTGGATCATGACCGGCTTCGGCGGCTTTGGCACGTTCCGTGTCGTCCTGTGGTGCCAGTCGTCCCTGGATAACACCGCCGAGAGTCTTGATTGCGCAGGCGGCGACAATGCCTTCGGGAGTGCCGCCGGTGCCCATCATCGCATCAACGCCGGTGCCGGGCCGTCAGGCGGCGATGGCGGCAGCGACGTCGCCGTCCAGAATGAACTTTGTTCGTGCGCCGGCTGCCCGGATTTCATTGATGAGGTCACGGTGGCGTGGCCGTTCCAGGACGGCGACGGTCAACTGGCTGATCTTGACCCCCTTGGCCTTGGCGATGAGGTGGAGGTTCTGTGCGACGGGAAGGCGCAGGTCAAGCAGATCCGCGGCTTCGGGTCCTGTCACCAGTTTTTCCATGTAGAAGTCAGCCGATGGGTCGAACATCGCGCCCCGTTCGGTGGCGGCGAGGACCGCCAAGGCGTTGTTCATCCCAAGGGCTGTGAGCCGGGTGCCGTCAACCGGGTCGACGGCGACATCGCAGGCAGGGCTCGTACGAAGCTCACAGCCTGAATCTCAATCCCAAGAACAAGCCAGTATCCGGTTACGTAGCTTGGGCAGGCGTCGGCGACGACGATGAAGAAGAGGTGGCGTAGGACCACAAATGGAGACCCACAACGACAAGAAGCTCCGGTTTGGACATCCCAAGCCGGAGCTTCTTCAATGGTTCAGGCTAGTCCTTTTGCCGGGCGATGAAAGCGCCCATTCCGGGGACGGTGAACTGCACGAGCCCGTGTTCGGGCGCGAAGATGATTCCCTTTTCGATGAGGCGGGCACGCTGGCTGGTGAGAGAGCTGTGATCCTTCCCGAGGCGGCTGCTGAGGTTCGCTGTGGCGGAGGGACTTTCGCCGTCTTGGCTCATTGCCCGCAGATAGCTTCGTTCGGCAGGTGTTGCCCGTTGCCAACGTGCGACGAAGAAGCCGTGGTCCAGATCGGCTGTTCCGAGCTCCACGGCCAGGCGTGCATCTCCGACCGTGATCACCTTGTCTGAGGCTGTCTGCCATAGCGCGCGCCCGTAGGCCTGAAGGAAATAGGCGTAGCCGCCGGCTGCATCCAGCACCGTGGTCAGGGCCTATCAGCCTGGAGACAGATCATTTCTGTCAGGGTGAGATTTAGGACTGCTGAGTCACGCTGTGCGGTAAGTCGCGTTCGGCTCTATCCTGACACGCTACGACAAACTACCTGACGTCGGCATGGGGTGTGCCGTAGGCATGGGGTGTGCCCTAGACTGGACGATCTCATCCTGGGCTGGTTTTCCGGACCTGATGATGAGTCCGGTACACAACGGCCCGTGTCGCCGAAACTTTGAGCATGCCCCGTTCCAGCGTTGTTAGGAAGGCACAAATAGTTCGGCATTGAATATGCGCGCGTACTAGCACTTGTAATGGTTCCGAGACTGGCCCACTAAAAAACAAGGGCGCCCGCTCAGACTCCCGAAGGTGGGTCGGGGGACGCCCTATTGCAGCGCGGTGCTAACGGCCGTAGGGGTCTGTGATGCCGATGTATTGGGTGGTGGTGTATTCGGCGATGCCTTCGGATCCGCCTTCGCGGCCGAGGCCTGATTGTTTGACGCCGCAGAAGGGTGCTGCGGCGTTGGAGATGACGCTGGCGTTGAAGCCGACCATGCCGAACTCGATTTGTTCCGCGACGCGGAGGAGGCGGTTGAAGTCGCGGCTGTAGAGGTAGGACGCGAGCCCGTACTCGGACGCGTTCGCGAGCCGGATGGCTTCTTCTTCCGTTCGGAAGGTGGTGACGGGGGCGACGGGTCCGAAGATTTCCTGGTCGAGGATGGCGGCGTCGTTGGGGACGTTGGCGAGGACGGTGGGCTGGTAGAAGTAGCCGGGCCCATCCACCGGGCCGCCACCCGTAGCAGCAACAGCGCCGGCGTCGAGGGCGGCACTGACGAGGGCGTGGACGTCGTCGCGGGCACCGCCGTCGATGAGCGGGCCGACCTGGGTGGCCGGGTCGGTGCCGCGGCCGGTGTTCAGGGCGCCCATGGCGGCGGCGAACTTCCGGGTGAATTCCTGTGCGACGGATTCGTGTACCAAGAAGCGGTTGGCGGCGGTGCAGGCTTCGCCCATGTTCCGCATTTTGGCGACCATGGCCCCTTCTACGGCTTTGTCCAGGACGGCGTCTTCGAACACGATGAACGGTGCGTTTCCGCCCAGTTCCATGGAGGTCCGCAGGACTTTGTGCGAGGCATCAGCCATGAGCCGTTTGCCGACCGGGGTGGAACCGGTGAAGGAGACCTTTCTCAGTCGGGAGTCCTTCAGCAGCGGCCCGGAAATGCCCGAAGCCGAAGAGGACGATACCACGTTCAGGACCCCGGCAGGCAGGCCCGCTTCCATCATGGTCTGAGCGAACAGCTGGGACGTCAACGGCGTCAGTTTGGCGGGTTTGAGGACCATGGTGCAGCCGGCGGCGACGGCCGGGGCTACCTTCCGGGTGGCCATCGCCAGCGGGAAGTTCCACGGCGTGATCAGCAGGCACGGTCCCACCGGCTTGTGTTGGACCAGGATCTTGTTCTTGCCCTCCGGGGTGGTGAGGTACCGGCCGTAGTCCCGGACGGTCTCTTCGGAGAACCAGCGCAGGAACTCGGCGCGGTAGGTGACTTCGCCGCGGGCTTCGGCCAGGGGCTTGCCCATTTCCAGGGTCATCAGCAGGGCGAAGTCTTCGGCGCGTTCGGTGACCAGGTCAAAGGCCCGGCGCAGAACCTCCGCCCGGGTCCGGGGCGCTGTCCGCGCCCAGGACGCCTGGGCGGCGTCAGCCGCGTCCAGAGCTGCAATGGCGTCTTCGCTGGTGGCGGAGGCGAGGGTGGCGAGGACCTGCCCGGTGGCGGGGTCGTGGACGTCGAACGTGCCGCGGTCGGACGCCTCCCGCCATTGCCCGCCGATCAGAAGGCCATTGGGGACAGAATCCAGCAATTCGAGTTCGGTGAGTGTGGGGACAGGGATAAGCATGGGTTTTCCGTTCGTTGAGCAGGTTACGGTGCGCGCCCGTGAGAGGTTGCGGTCTTGTGCGGCCGGGAGAATGCGTGACGCTGGTGGCTTAGTAGGCCTTGACTCTCTGCTCGACTATGAGGTGGATGAGTGCGAAGATGCGGTATTCGTCGATGGCTTTGAGCGCTGCTTCGATGGCAGCGGGGACATCGGCGTCCTGTTCAACCTTGATGCCGAAGCCACCGAATGCCTGGGCCATGAGCGCGAATTCCGGGTTTTTCAGTTGCGTTCCGGAGACCCGGTCAGGGTAGTGGCGTTCCTGGTGGGTGCGGATAGTGCCGTATTCCTGGTTGTCCATCACGATTACCAGGGGAGTGGCACCGTACTGGGTTGCGGTGGCCAGTTCCTGGCCGTTCATGAGGAATTCCCCGTCGCCTGCGATGGTGACGATGCGCCGGCCGGGGTATTCCAGGGACGCTGCGATGGCGGAGGGGACGGAGTAGCCCATGGAGCCGTTGCGGGCGCTGACCATGGAAGCGTAGCGCTGGGTGGGGAAGTAGCGGTGCGCCCAGTTGGTGTGTTCCCCGGCGCCAAGGGTGATGGCATCCGTCGGCAGGATTGGCACGAGGTTCGCCATCAAGGTGTCCATCCGGGCAGGACCGTTCGTCGGCGCCGCCGGGGGTAGGGCTGCAAAGGATTCCTGCTCGCCGCGCATCCGGGCCGTCCAGGCTTTCCATTCGTCCCTGACCGGGAGTTCGATCTTGGCCAGGTCGCGGATGAACACGTCAGGTTTGGCGACGATCTGATAGGAGACCGGTGCTGAGCGGCCGCGGAGGGATGGGTCGATGGTGACCAGGAAGTTTTTCTTGGACCAGTCCTGGCGGCACAGGAATCCGTCGGTGATGACATCTCCCGGGGACAGTGCCGACAAAGACCAGCAGGTCAGTTTCTTCGAGCAGGTCATAGGTCGGGCGGGGGCGCCCGTAGCCGATAGGACCGACGTAGGACGGGGAATCAAACGGGACAGTACCCTGGGTCCGCCATTCGGCCGCCGCGGGGATATGGTGCTTTTCCAGCCACGCGGTGAATTGGTCAGCGCCTTCCTGCGTCCAGTCGTTGCCGCCGGTGACGAAGAGCGGCTTGCTGGAGCTGGCCAGGGCAGTGGCCAGGGCATCGGAATCCACCCTCGTCATACCTCCGGTGGCGACGGGGATGGGCGGGTGAAGTTCGGCGGGGATCTGTTGCCGGATGACGTCCTCGGGCAACCCGATGACAACGGGGCCGGGCCGGCCATTCATTGCAGAGAACAGGGCCTCGGCGACGATTTCCGAGGCACGCTCGGCGTGGTCCAGGACCATCACGCGCTTGGCGCCGGTGCCGAACCAGGCCTTGATGTCGAATTCCTGGAAAGCTTCGCGGTCCCGGTGCGCGAACGGGATCAGGCCCACGAACAGCACCATGGGGGTCGAGTCCTGCCACGCGGTGTGCAAACCGACATGGGCGTTGGCCGCACCCGGGCCGCGGGTGACCATCGCTATGCCCGGCATCTGGTTCATCTTGCCGTCGGCCTCGGCCATGTACGTGGCCCCGCCCTCATGGCGGCAGACAATCGTTTCAATGGGGGAGTCGTGGAGTCCGTCCAGGACGTCAAGGAAGCTTTCGCCCGGGACGACGTGGGCGCGCCTGATGCCATGGGCCACCAGCGTGTCAACAATGACGTGCCCTGCCGACTTTGAAGTTGCCACCCGCAGATTGGACTTGGTTTCGTGGGGTTCGGACTTGGTCTGGGTCATAGTCAAAAACTTTCATGAGTGATCCGATTTAGAGGGGTACTTGGCAGGAGGTGTCCGAGTTTTGTTTTTTTGCCATCGCGGGTCTCCATCGACTGTCAGTGGGGCGCCGCAGTTTTGGGGATGACGGGCAGGAGCAGACGTCCGCTGCTGAGTTTCGGATGCTTGGGTGAACAGCCGGACGGCAACGAGCGAGTGAAGAGGTCCTGCTGGGCAGCGGAAGGGAAAACCGGAACCTCCCGAGTTGCGAGAAGCGGGAGGTTCCGGTGGTAGGTGGATGGTCCGCTATTGAGCTCGGTACGGCGATCGGCATGTTCTCAGTCGGCTTTCGGCCCTTGGCAGAAGCAGCAATTTGCCTTGGTAGCCGGGGCCTGGGAACGACGTGATCGGACTTCCTTAGGAGGGCCACCCTTTATTCCGTGCTTGCCGACAGTCAAGCGGACTTAGCAGGCGGCAAGCCACCGTCGTTTTTCGATTCTTTGACCAAAAGGTACCGTCGAGGTCACGGCTACCGTAAAGGACCAATAATCGTGTTGGGTAACCAGGACTCCCGCGCCTCCCATTAGTTGCGCCTTTAGTTCTGCGATTTCCACTGCTCGGGCTAGATCATTGTCGATGGTGACCGCATCATCTCCGTTGACTCCCAGAACCGATTCTGATTCTTGGAATATGGTCATTACTTTTTCTCCATCTATGGGGGCAGCATTAGCTCGGCGGGTTTGTTCCTGGATTAGGAGCTCGGTGCTGCGACCCGATCGAATTTTTTGAATCCGCGCGCGTACTGCTGCGGATAGTCCATTGGTTCTCCCAGTTCGGCCGCCGCACGCTGTGCCCAGTTGGGGTTGGAAAGCAGTTCCCGCGCTAGGAATACGGCGTCGGCTCTGCCCGCGGATACGATTTCAGCTGCCTGGCCTGGTTCAGTAATCAGTCCCACGGCAGCGGTGGGTATGCCTGCTTCGCGTCGTATTTCTTCGGCAAACTGCACTTGATAGTTCGGCTGCACCGGAATCTGGGCATCGGGTGCTATGCCGCCGGTCGAGACATCTAACAAATCGACTCCGTGTTCTCTAAGAACCTTTGCGAGCAGAACCGTTTCGTCCCGAGTCCAGCCAATTCGTCTGTCCTCAGTGTCCCCAGCAAGCCAGTCCGTGGCAGAGACTCGGAAGAACAGGGGTTTGTCCTCTGGCCACTCGCGTCGCACGGCATCGACGACCTCGGTAGCAAATCGCATCCGGTTAGGAAGGGAACCTCCGTAGTGGTCGGTGCGGTGGTTCGAGAAGGGTGACAGGAATTGATGTATGAGGTACCCGTGGGCACCGTGTAGTTCCAGTACATCGAAACCGGCATGGCGTGCGCGACGAGCAGCTGCACCAAAAGCCTCGACGACAGAGCGGATTTCCGCAGTTGTGAGTTGCCTCGGTGCGGGAATGGAACCGAAAGGTTCTGTGCTGGGTCCAACACGGTCCCATGTCCTCTCGATATGGTTCCCTTCTTTCCAAGGGCGGCCTGTCGCAGCTTTTCGCCCTGCGTGCACTAACTGGATGCCCACCGCTGTTCCATGGGCGTGCAGAAAATCAAGGATTCTGCCGTGAGAGCGGGCTTGCTGGTCGTTCCACAACCCCAGGTCGTACTCGCTGCTGCGTCCCTCCGGGCTGACGGAAGTCGCTTCCACCATTGCCAGTCCAACGCCGCCTATCGCACGTGCCGCGAAGTGTTGAAAATGCCAGTTGGTCGCTGCACCAGTGTCGGGTCCGGTGGGTGTGGATGAAAACTGCATCATTGGTGACATCCAGATGCGATTTCGGATTGTCAATCCGCGCAGCGTGATGGGATCGAACAGGCTCGTCATCGTGCCACCGCCGCAGGTACGTCCGCGCCCAGGAAGGCTTTTCCGTTACGCAGCAGCGCGGCCCGGTCCAGCCCGCAGGTGTTGACGAAGGACGGCAAGCTAGTTTCGGCCATGTCAAACGGGTAGTCGGTTCCACAAAGGATCCGGTTCTCTCCAGCATGTGACTGCAGCAGGTCAAGAGCTTGGGCGTCGTGCGTCACGGTGTCGATGTAGGCTGCCCGGAAGAGTTCTCGTGGATTCCGTGAACTGTGGGCCCGGACGTCCGCTCTGGCCTGCCAGGCATGTGCCCAGCGTCCCAGGAGGGCGGGCGCGCAGCCACCACCGTGGACAAAGCAGATCCTGAGATTCGGTAGTTCTTCTAAAACCCCGCCAAGGATGCTGGATGCGACCGCTGTGGCGGTCTCCACAGGGTTGCCGATGAGATTGGCCAGGTAGTGAGATGACCATTCAGGTCGCGGCAGCTGCATTGGATGCACGAGCACAGCGAGTTGGTGCTTTGCGGCTGAACGCAGCACTGACCGAAGCACTCCGGTGTCGAGCGATGTCCCTCGTAAAACAGGGGGAATCGCGATGCCTGCAAGGATACCGGCCGCGGCGATATCGGCCACCTGATGGTCGGCTGCCCCGGCGTCATCAAGCTGGACCAGTGCCAGGCCGGAGAGTCGGCCGGAGGACTCGGCGACGACCTTTGAAAGGCTGGCGTTGTACGAGTTGATGTAGTCTTCGGCCGGCGAGTTTACAGCGAACGCGAAAGGCGGCGGCGACAGTGCTCGTAGGGCTATGCCATTGGCATTCATGTCGGCGATGATGGCGCTTATATCGCTCATTGCCTCTGTCCGGATAGACAATGGCAGGTTGCCTAGGAACAATTCACCGTCCTGATCCCGCATGGCCCCGAACGGAGAGCCAGGTGGGAGCCCGAACAGGTCTGCCGGCAGCCAGTGTGCGTGGACATCAACCAAGTCGGCGCTCATGGCCCCACCACCGGTAGTGGTTCGTTCTCGGAGTCGAGGTGTTCGACAGTGGTGAAAATCAACTCCGTTTGACCGACATTTTCGATGTCATGGAGCAGATATTCTCCGTGCGAGAAATGGAAGTGGCGGGTTTCTCCGGCTGAGTACGAGACGTCACGAGTGGTGCCGTCGTGTGTGTGTTGACGACTGGTGCCGGCGTTAATAGCGGTCCAGAAGTAGTCCAGGACGTGGCGGTGGGCGTGCCAGCGGTCCCCCGGTGAGAGTCGTATTTCCCAGACTCGCACACGGTTATTTTCACTGAGGAGTTTTGATCCCACTTGCCCGTCAAATGCGTGGGTGTCGAATTCCTGGCGCAGCTCGTCGGACCATCCTTCGAAGTTTGTCCCGACAAGGGTTCCGGCGAGGGGCAGATCGCTAAGGAAGCTATCAGTAGTCATGGGTGAGCCTTTCGATGGTGGTTGTGGGTTAGCGGCCCGGGCCGTATAGGCCGAATCGAAGATCTGCGTCTCCTGGGGTCCACGTGTTGGTGAACTGGGATCGTTCGCCCATGGCCTTTACCCGCGCGAGCAGGTTGCTGCTGAGCTCGAGCTGGCCGGGTTCCCACTTCTCCAGGGCCTCGGCGACGTTGCCTGCCGAGGCTGTCAGCGCCTCACTGAGCGCCCAGGCATCTGCGGCGGCCTTGGCGGTGCCGGCGGCAGCATGAGGTCTTGCTCCACACGCCGCATCCCCGATCAGGGCCACCCGGCCACTCACCATCTTCGACGCACGCGAATCCCAGACAACCTGGATAAAGGGCGCCTCGGTCGCCGTCACCACTTCGGCTGCGGCTGGGGCAAGGATGCGCGTGGCAGTCTCGCGCATCTCGTCTACATAGCGATCTTGAACCTGGTTGGGGTGCACTGACACTTTTCCCAGGAATCCTTGCTTGTTGGTGAGCATTTCGTCGAGGTCCGGCCCCGCGGCTACGTTGCGGTACCAGACGTAGTTCATGAGACGTTGGCCCTTAGCGACGCCTCGCTCGCTGGGGATGGGATACATGGTGATTTGGGAGTGCGGAACGACGTTGTAGGTGACTGCGTCATTGAGCAGGGCGGCTGTTTCGGCGGTTAGATTGGCTTCGTCGACCGTTCCGCGCCATCCGATGTACCCGGAGTAGTCGAGGGTGACATCGGGGTCGATCCGGGCTCGGTTGCCTGATGTGACACCGTCGGCTATCACGACGAGAGATGCTTGCTCTCGCCGGCCGCTGACGAAGCGCACGGTCACGGAGCCCTCGTCCTGATCAAATCCGCAGGCAAATTCACCGAGGTGGTAGTGCTCGCGTCCGAAGTCCGCGAGCAGGGCTCTATAAAATGTTCCCCAAGACGTATGGGACCAGGAACGGGCTTCTCTATCGATGATGTGGTTGTCGGAATCAATGTACTGGACCCAGTTTGTCGTGGTGCTAACATCTTCTGGTCGCTGTGAACTGCGCTCCCGAAACCATCGCAGGGTGTCCGGTTGCAGAACGATACCGCCGCCGCGGCCGTCCAAATCAGATGGTGTTCGTTCATAGACATCAACTTCAAAGCCGAGGTCTCGGAGTAGAAGGGCGGCAGTGAGTCCGCCAATGGATCCTCCGATGACCACTGCTCGCGATCCGCTGTAGGCGTTCATGTCGAGGCTCCTTTCGCTGATACGGGGTCGGTTGAGAGGTCTGAGGGGGTGTCAGTTGGGAGTTCGGCGTTGCGAGTTTCAGGGGCGAAGTACAGCCCAATGAGGCCGATAATTCCTGTGGCGGCCAATACCGCTGTCGCCACGCCGAGGTTGCCGCCAAACCAGGACGTCGCTATGACACCGGCGACGAGCGGACCGGCGGCGGTGATATACCGGCCGATGCTGTTCGCCAGGGCAATTCCGCTCGCCCTCATACTTGGGGAGAACATTTCGGGTCCATAGACGAAGTTTCCTGAGAGTGCTCCAAACAGCCCGAACCCAACGATGGGGATGACAATCAGGTAGGTGGTGTAGTTGTGCTCGAACGGGAAGAGGTAAGCGATGCTGAGCCCGGAAATCATGAAGCTGACCAGGAACGCTTTGCGCCGTCCAATGGCGTCAGCGAGGAAGCCCCATGAGGCGTACCCGAGGATTCCGCCGGCGTTGAACAGCATTGATGAGACTGCAACGCGGTGGTTGGCCACCTGGGAGGAGAGGGATTCGGCGACAGTCATGTCCCTAATGATTTGGGGGTACCACGTGGAGACGCTCCAGAATGCCAACAGGGAGCCGGAAGCAAGGGCGGTGCAGATGAGGGTTGTTCGCAGATGCGGTGGTGACAGGAGCCGACGTAGGACGAATTGGTCTTCTGGTCGGCGTGTGGCTTTTCCTTTGCGCTCCTTGCGCTCCGCGATGACCGTCTTAATCTCTTCAGGTTCGGGAACATAGCGGCGCAGGAACCACACGAGAAACGCAGGGACGACTGCCAGGACAAGCATGAACCGCCATCCATGATCGCTTAGCAGAGCGTAAGCCAACGCAGCCATGAAGAAACCGGCTGCATAGCCGGACATCATCACACCGCAGGCCCGGGCACGGTACTTGTTGCGCCAGACTTCTGCAACGAGTGCCGCCCCTACTGGCGCTTCAACGCCGGATCCAAGGCCGGCGATGAATCGGAGAATGCCGAGCTGCCACCATGTGTCGGCAAATGCCGCCAATGCCGTAAAAAGGGCGTAGGTGAGGATGCCGATCGAAAGTACTCGGACCCGACCAAAGTAGTCGGCGAGAACACCAAAAAGGATTCCGCCGGTTGCCCACCCGGCAAGGAACAGGGCTACAGTCAGACCACCGTAGAGTCCGATCTGACCGGGACTGACCACGATGCCGGAGTGAGGCAGCAAGTCCGTCATGGCAGGGCCTAAAACCAGCGCGTAGAGGCTGCCAGCGAATCCGTCGAGTGCCCATCCCATGGTGGTGCCGAAGAGTACTAGCCATTGCACCCGGGTAATTTGCTGCCGCCAGCCAAGACTAGCCGTGGATCCGTTATTCAGAGTCACGTTATTGTCCAATCGTCAAAGGGTCGGTGACTCAGTTGAGCCGCTCGGGGGCGTCGGTCCCGTACCAGTCGACGTCATGGTCGGCGATCCGAACGACGATGGTCTTTATCCAGGTGAAGTCGTCAAAGGACTCTGTCCCAGCGTCCTTCCCGGTTCCGGATTCCTTGATACCGCCCCACGGCAAAGACGGTTCAAGACGGTGGTGATCATTGACCCAGACCATGCCCGACTCAATCGATGCCGCGACGCGATGGCCACGGGCGAGGTCGCGGGTCCAGACAGCCGCGCCCAGGCCGAAGCGGTTGTCGTTGGCCATTTCGATGGCTTCCGCTTCTGTGTCGAAGGGGACGACGACAGCGACGGGGCCGAAGATTTCCTCTTGGGCGACACGCATGGAATTTGTTGCGTCGGCGAAAACCGTGGGCCGCAGGAAGAAGCCGTTGCGAAGATCGTCAGGCAGGTCCGGGACTTTTCCTCCCGCGGCGAGCCGGGCGCCCTCCTGCTGACCGATTTTTATGTAGTCCATGACTTTGCTGCGTTGCAGGTCGCTGATCATCGGCCCGATCTGAGTTTCGGGCTGAGCGGGATCACCAATTTTGATTGCATTTGCCCTTGCAACCAACGCGGAGACAAACTCGTCGTACCGTTCCCGCTGTACGAGGAACCGTGCGCCGGCGACGCACGACTGCCCGGACGCTACGAACGCGGCGAAGGCAGCTCCTTCGGCGGCAGCCTTCGGGTCGTAATCGCCAAATACGATAACAGGGGTCTTGCCGCCTAGTTCAGCTGTGACGCGCGCGAACCGTGATGCTGTCGCTACTGTAGCGGACCTGCCGGCTTCGGTCCCGCCCGTCAGCGTAATCTTGGCGACGTCACCGTGCTCGCTCAGTCCGATCCCAGCTTCTCGTCCCCCCGTCACAACATTGATCACTCCTTCCGGGACGCCCGCATCGGTGATGATACGGGCCATCGCAAGGGTGGTGAGGGGGGTAAGTTCGGACGGTTTGAGGACGACTGTGTTCCCGGTCGCCAAGGCCGCTGAAAGGCTCCGGGCGAGGATCAGAGCAGGGTGATTGAAGGGGGTGATGATTCCGCAGACTCCCAGGGGTGTGCGCTTCTGGTAGGTCAAGTAGGGGCCGTCACTGGGTAGGACAGCTTCGCGTTGAGCCGCGAGAAGTGCGGCGTTGTAGCGGAACCACTCCGGCACACGGGACAGCTGAGCTCTGGTTTCAGTAATCGGACGGCCATTGTTCTGTGTCTCGAGTGTGAACAGCGATTCGCTGGCGGCCTCAAGAGCGTCAGCCGCCCGGAGCAATACCTTCGCTCGCTCCGTCCGGCTCATGCGCGGCCAGGGTCCGGACTCGAAAGCCGCCCTCGCAGAGGCAACGGCCTTGTCGACGTCGACACGTCCTCCGTCAGGAACTGTGGCGATCGACCGGCCTGTCGCGGGATTCGAGATGGTCAAGGATGCTCCACTATCGGCAGAAACATTCTTGCCGTCGATAAACATAAATTGCTCGATCATGTTTGTCTCGTTTCTTGGTCGTCAGCTGCTCTGCTGCGGCCTCTCTCGGGAAAGGATCATTACCAGTATGCGATCTCAATCACATGCTGAATATGTGCGAGCCCACATAAAAGTCAACAGCAGGTGTTTATCGCGACACCTTCGGTATCATGGAGTAGTGAGCTACCCCTCGATAAGTGGACCGCCGAGCGCTGAAGCCTCCTTGGAGAGTACCGAGGGATCCCTTGAGGTACGGCGGTGGCTGGACAGCGTTCGTGCGATCACTCAGACAGTCGTCACCGCGCAGCCGCTCACCGATGTCCTTGATCTCATCGCCGGGACGGCCGCATCGCTGATGGGGTATGACTTTTGTGGCGTACTTTTACCAGACGCTTCTTCTCGCAAGCTCACAATCGAGGGCTCCAGCGGCCTATCCTCGGATTACATCGCCCAGGTCAACGCAAACCACCCGGTCCTTCTCGACCAAGACGCTGCTTTCGAAGCTCCATCCAGTAGGGCGTTTCGGACCGGCCGACCCGTGGCTATTGCCGACATCCAAGCGGAACCGCAATTCGCGCCTTGGGGAGGAGTTGCCAAGGAGCAGGGCTACCGCTCCATGATCTCGGTGCCGTTGCTGGATTCCGACCACGCCGTTATTGGCACACTAAACTGCTATCGCGCGAACATTCACGACTATGGCCAACAGGAAACTGCGCTTCTCGCAGTGCTAGCCGATCACGCTGCTATCGCTCTCACTACTTCTCGCTTGCGATCGGCTGAAGCCCGACAGATAGAGGAATTGGTACTGCTCAATCGGGAACTTCACTTACAGCGAGACTTGCTGCAGAAGTCCGAGGATATCCACCAAAAGCTGACTGAGATTGCCCTGAGGGGTGGCGGTGTCCCAGGCATTGCCGCGGCACTGTCAATCCTGATTTCGCGAGACATCTTGATCGAAGACGCACAAGGGACAGTGATCGGTCGCTCAGATCCCGCCGTCAGGTTCCCGGACGATCAGACGAGAGCCGGCACCAGAGACGACGAGGCTAGCCTCTTCGGGATCTACCCAGTGCTGCTTGACGAAAGCGAGGTCGCCAGGATTTGGACTGCTGGCGGACCCGAACCACTTACGGCGATTGAGCGTCGCGCCGTTGAACATGCTGCAGTTGTCACCTCGCTCGAGCTTCTACGAGCACGAACAGCTGAAGAAGCGCAATGGAGACTTCAAGGCGCAGTCCTAAACGACCTCCTCACCGGGGAGTCGTCCGCCATGAGCACCATCGTTGCCCGCGCAGAGCGGGTAGGCCATGATCTGACTCTCGAGCACTCAATGGTCGTTATCTCCTTAACGCATGTCGCTCAAAGCGATGTCAACACTTGTCTGCAACAGGCCCTTCGCCGGATCAACGCCTGGACTGCGCCATTCAAACCCCGCCCGCTGTCCGCTATACATCACGATCGAATCGTCGTCCTGATTCCCGCCGCATTCGGGCAATCAACGTTCCAGATGGACTTGAGCGACGAGGTCCGCAGGCTCGCCGCTTCACGTCGCCCAATCGCCTCAGCGACGGCGGTATCACTAGGCCCCTGTCCAGACCTGAAAATGTATCCCCGCGCCTATCGCTCAGCGGCCGGGGCGCTAGACATGCTGGCGCTCACCGGACAAACGGATACCTCCGTGACCCTAGACGACCTAGGCCTCGTAGGTTTACTCCTTCAACTCGACGATGCGTACCAGCTGCTTCAGTATGCAGATCGCACGCTTGGACCGGTGCGTGCCCACGATTCCTCGCGAGGTACAGAACTTATTAGGACTCTCCGAACCTACTTCTCATGCGGGCTGGTCAGCGCAGACACCGCCCGACTTCTCCATGTACACCCCAATACCGTTGGACAGCGCCTCAGACGCATCCAAGCACTAACGAACAAGGACCTCACGCGCCCCGACCACGCCATGGAGCTCGCAGCCGCCCTAACTGTCGGCGATGTTGCCCAAGCAACACCTAGACCTTGATCCACCGGCTGCCTGATATGAGCGGCCCCCGGTTCTGTTTGGTCGGTTGGATCGGGGTCTGTCAGATTAACGGTGGGTCTGGCCTGGCTTGTGATTAGTTGATTCTGCCCTCGAATGCGATCGCGAATGCGTTCAAGGCCGGCTTCCACCTCGTCGCCCATCGTGCCCGGCCCTGCCCTGTGGGGTCAAGGGACCGGGTCACGAGGTAGAGGCATTTCAGGGCCGCGGCGTCGTTCGGGAAGTGGCCCCGTGCCCGCACTGGGCGGCGGTAGCGGGCATTGAGGGATTCGATCGCGTTGGTCGAGCAGATCACCCGGCGGATCTCGGCGTCCCAGTCAAGGAACGGGGCGAACCCGGCCCAGGCGTTGCGCCATAGCCGCCCGATCGCCGGGTACTTCGTGGCCCACTTGGCCTCGAATTCCCCGAACCGCTCCCTCGCGGCGGCCTCGGTCGGGGCGGTGTAGACGGGCTTGAGGTCCCGGGAGAGCTCGTCCCAGTGCTGGCGGGGCGCGTAGCGGAAAGTGTTGCGGATCAAGTGGATCACGCAGTCTGCATTCCTCCCTCGGACACCAGACACCCGAGGAATTCGAGGAGACATACTATGCTCAGGAAATCGGTTCGTCACCCGACGACGCCGCCAACATGAAGGCGGCATAATTCCCGGGACGGTTCAATGTCCACTATGAAAAAATTACTCTGGGTAAGACATAACTCAAGAGATAAAGCTCTCCTGCCGGCCAAAATTGTCCGTAAGCCGGTGGTCCGGGTAACGTCCCATAAGCCGGTCCTTGAACGGGCGCTTCATTAGCGCGGTGTGTGGCGGTAGCCGACCCAAAAGAAACCGAACTTGCTTGTCTCCGGCGGATGGCAGATGACGAGGATGCTTTCAAACCGACTGTTGTGAGTTTGTGCATCTTCCGGACGCGGGGCCACTAGCTACTCGGGCGTGGAACTCGAGAGCGTTGTTCTCTGCTGCTAATTGCTGTGTTTATCGAGGACCTGCCCTAAAAGCGCCATGAGCTGAGCGCGTTCGGGGGCGGTCAATGGTTCGAGTAGGGCATCCTGTACCTGCCCCAGTTGTGCGTCGAGGTCATTGAGGTAGCTGCGGCCAACATCAGTGAGCGCGACTGTTTTGCGGCGGCGGTCGAGGGAATCGGCGGTCCGTTCCACGCACTCGCCTGCTTGAAGCCGGTCGAGGACGGCGACGATGTCGCTTCGGTCCATACCAAGCCTTCGACCCAACTCGGCTTGGCTCAGGGGCCCAAATTCCTCTAAGCCCGCCAGGACGGCGAAGTCTGAGCGCAGGACGGTTGACCCCAACATAGAGGCGGTTAAGCGGGTAGCGCGCAACGCAACCTGGTTGACAAGCCAGCTGGGCAGGCGCCGCAGCCGCTGTGGCTGCGGAGCAGGCTGGACTGCGGCCCGAGGTGAATCACTCATAGGCTGAACAATACCCCTACTTGTTGGCCGGACCAACGAAAGCATACGATGGTCCCGCCAACGTTGGATAGGCCAACGTTTATCGAAGGGCTCGTAAATGTTCCGGACGCAGGAAGACAGCGCCACAGACCTGATTCCTTGGCCCGCTTGGCGCCTGGCGCTGGTGATTGTATTTGGCGCGTTCATGAGCGGGCTGGACGCCTCTGTTGTCGCAGTCGGACTAGACACTCTCTCGCGTGAATTCGACACCGACTTGAGCGTGGTGCAGTGGGTGGGGAACGGCTACTTGCTGGCCTTGGCCGTCTCACTCCCAGCGTGTGCTTGGGCTGGCCGCCGATTCGGGGTCGGGAGGCTATGGCTGCTTGCCCTGGCAGGGTTTACGATTTCCTCCGGCCTGTGCGCGATCGCTGGATCGGTTGAATGGCTGATCGCCGCGCGGGTGGTTCAGGGCCTGTGCGCGGGCCTGCTGATCCCGGCAGGTCAGACCATTCTCGGGCAGGCGGTCGGACCACATCGCCTGGGCCGAGTGATGGCGAGCTTGGGCGTAGCAGTCACTCTCGCCCCGGCCCTCGGGCCGGCCCTCGGCGGCATCTTGCTTCACGTCGCTTCCTGGCCCTGGCTGTTCCTGATCAACCTTCCACTCGGCGCGGCCGGGCTGGCCTTGGGTGGGCGGTACGTACCCCGCGACAAAGCGGGCACGACCGAGCGGCTGGATTTGACCGGCCTGCTGCTGGTCTCCATCGGGCTGCCTTTGGTGGTTCTTTCGCTAACGTTGTGGGCCGAACACCGTACCGCCACCGCCGCGATAATCGGGATGCTCTCCCTAGGCATTGCACTGTTGGGCACCTTCGCCCTGCATGGCCGTCGCGTCGCCCACCCAGTGCTGGACCTTCGCCTGTTCGACAATCGCACTTATGCCGCTGCTGCGACGACAACAGCGTTCGCCGGTGCAGTGATGTTCGGAGCAGGGGTACTCTTCCCGCTCTACTACCAGCTCGGGCGTGGCCAGGATCCCTTGGCCACAGGCCTGCTACTGATCTCTCTTAGTGCCGGCACCGCCGTAGCACTCCCGTTCAGTGGCAAACTGGCCGACCGCTACGGCGGTGGGATCGTCGCCGCCGGTGGTGCGGCTGCGACTCTGGTGACCACCGCACCATTCGTCTGGCTACCCCTAGAGACGCCGGAGATCCTTGTCCAGTCCTTTTTGGTTCTGCGCGGGATGGCCCTCGCCTTGGTCGTGGTGCCTGCCACGGTCAGTGCCTACCGCGCCGTCGCCTCGGAACAGCTACCTGATGCCACTACTCAGGTGAACATCCTCCAGCGCATCGGCGGAGCTCTCGGCGGGGCAGTGTTTACCGTCGTCGCCGCCACCCACCTTCCTACCGATGCAGAAGCAGCGTTCTCCGCGGCATTCGCGTGCTTGACCGCAGCCTGCGCGGCCGCGCTCCTCGGTGCCGTCTCGATGGCAGTCAGTGAACACCGACACTCCTCCACGCCCACCTGACATCCACCCGAACTAAGGAGAAGCCATGCTTCGAATCGCCATCGTCATCGGCAGCACCCGTCCCAACCGCCAATGCCATACCGTCGCTCAGTGGGTGCATACCCACGCCGGGCACCGGCAGGACGCCGACTACGAAATTTTGGACCTAGCTGACTTCAGCCTGCCGCTGCTCGATGAACCAGTCGCAGCTGCGATGAGCAACGATTACGCACGCGAAACCACGCGCGCCTGGTCCCGGGCCATCGCTGCCTTCGACGGGTACGTGTTCGTAACCCCTGAGTACAATCATGGCCCGACCGCCGCGTTGAAGAACGCCTTGGACCTGCTCTTCGTCGAGTGGAACGACAAGGCTGCCGGCTTCGTCAGCTATGGACTCCAAGGCGGGGTTCGGGCGGTGGAGCACTTGCGCGTGATCGCAGCCGAACTAGCCGTCGCTGATGTACGTATTCAAGTGGCCCTGTCCTTCTCCAACGACTTCACTGATCGGCAGCTACATCCGCATCCCCACCAGGAAGAAATCCTGAATCGAATGCTAGACCAACTCAGCAGCTGGGCCACGGCGCTGCAGACCGTTCGTCTTACAGCCCAGAACACGGCACTGACAGGGGCAGGCTTTTCTGGTTGACGGTTCTCTCCGTGCAGGGCGATGGTGTTCTCCTCGATGCCTGCCAGGAAGCTCTTTCCTAGTTTGGAAAGCGTCAGTTCCCTACGTCTTTCCCCGTGCGGCCGCTGAAATTTCTTGTGCTGCGATCAGGCCTGCAACCTCTAACCTTCGAATGGTCCGATAAGGGCCCTGCTCTGTCAGTCGCCAACCCATATCTTGGCGGTCATCTGAAAGTGCCCATAGACGGCCACCTCGCTACCCGTCCGCGGCCATGAGCTTTGCCCAGGCATGGCCACATAAGTTGCCCACAGGCGGCCAGCCGAAACGCACTCAAAGTAAGCCCGGAAACCCCATACGGCCGTTGGCCGCTGCCACCGTCGCGCGATGATCTCGGGGGATACCCCCAGTCAGCGAGCGGGAGTGGGTCTAAGGCCCTTCTCCCGCTCGTTAATGCGGGTAGGAGGGGTGCAGCGTCATCCCCGCCGATGCGCACATCCGCGTACGGGCGCCCGCTGGCTCGCCGGCACCGAATCCTCGGACAGGGCCACCGACCGTTGACCTCTGACTCAAGAGCGCCTGCCCACAGGCGGCCAACAGAACGAGCATTCCGTGGCCGCCCGCGGGCATTTGCGATGGCCCTTCCTTACTGAACCGACCGCGTCATATTCGGGACGGAGCCTTCCTCGGAAAGAGCGGCACCTTGACGCCCTAAACTGGAATGAGCGTAATTTCGCTTCCAACTTTCGGGGTCCAGTTCAAAGTCGGGTCTTTCGTTCGTTAAACGCTGCCCCCGGACTTCTGCCCGGTACATTGACCTTAACTGGGACCCGGTCCAGGACCGGGATGGCCGGGCCGTTAGCCCGGATTTTTCATGGGTTGGCAGTCGGAGGGCTTGAGGCGGTTTGAGCCGGGGCTGGCTTTGGGGGACTCTTTGGTGGCAGGCCAGGACGGCCCTTGGCGTCGGGATCGGTTGGGGTTTCCACGGACCCCGTTGCGGCTTTCTTTCTGCTGGTAGTGACTGGGGGTTTGTTGCTGTCTCAGGCCCGCATGATTGGGCAGGTCCTTCGGATCTGGTTTGCTATCCGTTCAAGGGTTTCGAGCAGGCCCGCGATGAGCGGCATTTCAGGCGCTGTTCGGGGCAGGAGCAGGTGGTTGCGCCGGGCGCGGTTGATGATTTTCCCGGCGGTGGCGAACAGCCGGTATCGCCAGCGCTTGATGTCCCATCCTCTGGCGTGGTGGCCGTCCGGAAGTGCGGCAAGCTGCAGCCAGGAGATGAGGTTAGCGGCCAGTGCGGCGGTGTTGGCCCAGGCCTGGTTCGCGGCGAAGTCGTAGAACGGGAGTTTGCCAAGGCCGGTGTTCTTCAGTGTCTTGATCCGATTCTCGCACCGGCCGCGGGCCCGGTGCCGGGCGTCCAGAAACGGGCCGTGCCAGCGGGGTGCGTTGGTCAGGAACGCCGTGATGCGGTGCCCGTCCAGATCCAGGAGGGTCGGTTGCGCGCCGGGATGCAGGGGCTCGGCGCGGAGATAGATGTTGGTGCCCGGTGGATAGTCGATCATGGGGATCACCTCGGTGGCATTGATCACCCACGCATCGGAGCGGTCCGGCCTGTCCTGGTCCAGGGCGGGCTGCCAGTACTGTTTGTCGTTGAGCCAGTCGATCATGTGGGCTTTGCCCGCCGGGACGGGGTAGGAGACGGAGAACTGCACCTTCAGGGAGTGCAGGTACCAGAGGAACTTCCGTGAGGCGCCCGCGCTGTCGGTGCGGACCAGGATTCTCTGCCCGTCCAGCCTGCCATCAGGGAAGAACGCCTCGGGAAGCTGCGCGGTGGCTGCCTCGAAAACACGGATGTGGTCATCGGCGCTGTTTGCCCCCGCGCTGCCGGGCCGCAGCAGGCAGGCAAGGATTTCCCCGGTGCCGTTGGATGTGCCGTAATCAACGCTGGCGATGAACGGGGCGAATCCATACCCGCCCTTGTACGTGCCGACAGCATGTTCCTTATCCGAGTGGGAGGTCACCAAAGTGGCATCCAAGTCCAGGATCAAGGGATCCGCTGCGGTGGCTCTGGCCGCCGGGTTCCGGTTCCCGGCGGCGTCCCAGGCCCTGGTCCTCAATTCCCGGGTGAGTGTCTCGAAGCCGTAGCTGAACAGCTCGGGGTTGGCCACGGTGCGTTCGAAAAACCGGGACACGGTCGCGTTAGAGGGCAACGGCCCGAAGAGCCCGGGCGATGAGCGCAGCATGTCCAGATCGGTGACATGCTCGCCGCCGCCGGCCAGCATCAGCGCCAGGGATCCGATCAGCCGGCCGGGACGGTGCCGGGCGCCGGATGGAACGAACTGTCCCAGCCGGTCCTCGCAGAGCCCGCGGAAACCGAGCGCGTCGATGAAGCCGGCGAGGACGTTCAGCCCGGCATGGGAGACCAGCGACTGGCCCGTGAAAGTGACCGGAACGGACGGGAAAACACAGGTACGATTAGACACCGGAAGGGTGCTCCTTCGCTCGGCGGAATAACGGTCTCGACAACCACTATTTTCCCAGCTCAGAGCACCCTTCCCCTGCTTAAACACACGCTTTCAACAGCCCACCCGTGAAACTGCCGGGTTAGCAGTCGAAAACACCCCTGTAGCCAAGCGGAGCAGCCGGAGCCTTCGGCAAGCCCCATTCACGTAGCAACAGCAACACTCGCACCCCATTCGGTCGTCCGCTTCGCGGCCGGCTGTTGGGTCCAGTGCCGGCTCCGCAGGGCTCCGCCGTCCCGGCCCCTGTTTTGCCTAACGGCGTTTATTGGCTGCTGTCCTTATGTTGTTGCCAGGTAGTTTTCCGTGGCCGTTGTAGGGTCGTGCTACCCAGGGGAGGCGGGTATGGCTTTGGCTGCTGTGCCGGACGGTCTCGCGACGGCTTCGAAGGATTGGCCGCCCGCCACCCCGCGATGACCCGACCGCTGATTGAGAGACGCGACATGATCGCCGGATAAGGACACGACGGCGCGGTTATCCGCTGGGTTCCACCCAACCAACAGACTGGAGGCTGTTCTTGGTGCACCTACGGGCCGGTATTGACGCCGGCAAAGCCCACCATCACTGCGTCGTGATCGACGCCGACGGAAACCGGCTGCTCTCCCAAAAAATCCCCAACGACGAACCGGCGCTGATCGAGCTCATCGCCAACGTCCTGAAACTGAGCGCCGGAGACGACGTGGTCTGGGCGACCGACCTGAACCAGGGAGGTCCGGCACTGCTGATCGCCCTGCTCCTCGCCCACGGCCAACACATCCTCTACATCCCTGGGCGGATCGTCCAACCACGCCTCCCGGCTCTACCGGGGCGAGGGAAAGACAGACGCCAAAGACGCCGCCGTCATCGCCGACCAGGCACGCATGCGCAAAGACCTGCAGCCCCTGCGGGCCGGGGATGAGACCAGCACCGGGCTGCGGATCCTCACCGCCCGCCGGGCCGACAAAGCTGCGGATCGGACCCGGGCGCTCAACCGCCGGCAGGCCCAGCTGCTGGAATACTTCCCCGCTATAGCGGGCCTTTGACTACAGCCGCTCAAAGGCTGCGCTGTTGCTACTCACCAAGCACCGGACCCCAGACGGGATCCGCCGCACCGGCCAGACACGGCTCCATGCCTGGCTGAAGAAACACGGCACGCGCTCGTCCGCCGCAGTCGCGCAGACCGCCATGGACGCCGCGAAATTGCAGCACACCACCATCCCGGCCCAGCGTGTCGGGGAGCTGATCGTCGGCGCCCTCGCACAGGAAATCATCACCTTGGACAAAGAACTGGCCGAGTTGGACATACTGATCAGCGAGAAAGTTACTGAACACCGGCACACCCAGACCCTGCTCAGCATGCCCGGCTTCGGACCCGTCCTCGCCGCTGAGTTCCTCGGCGCCACCGGGGGAGACCTGGCGGTCTTTCAAACTGCAGACAGGTTTGCTGGCCTCGCCGGACTCGCCCCCGCGCCCCGGGACTCTGGCCGCATCATCCGGTCCGTCGGGGAACCTGCAACGAGAAACCAAGATCTTCCGTAGGGTTCCAGGAAATTATGGAGCCGCGAAGAGTTGCTCAATTGCTTGGAAACGGAGGCTAACCTGTCGAGCGTTCGCGTCACGGATCAACATCCTTCCCTGGTGGAGAGCGAACCCGGAGTTCGCGTCCATGGGCTGCCTGATCGACGTTCTGACGCCCCCGCCTGATAGCGTTGTCCTGTCTTCCGGCCTCTTCTCCCAAGAAGATGAGACCTGACATGACACCTGCAACGGCCTGTTCACGACGCTGCGCCATCGAGTCCTTGCGGGCGTCGATGCCGTGGGCTTGGTTTGGTGGGCCGCTCTTCGACTTCATGTCGTTCCTTGTGCTTCTTCGCGCACAAGCGACACTGTCTTCCGGCCGTTTCTGTACTGAGGGCGCTATCCCAAGTCGCGTGCGATCTGCGCGGCGGTTCGCTGCATGAGCGGGATGCGGCCCTTAAGCTTCTCAAGGTCTTGCACCATGCGGATGGCGGTCACCGAGAGTGCGCCGACCACCCCCGCCGAGCTCCTGATAGGCACTGCGACGCAGTTTACGAAGTCTTCGAACTCGCCGTCGTCTTTCGCCCAGCCCTGCTCGGCGATCGTGGAGAGCTCGGCTTCCAGCGCCGCGCGCGTCGTGATCGTGCTGTCGGTGTACTTCTTCCAATCCGTCGTCGCGAGCACCGCGTCGCGCTGGGCCTGATCCAGACTCGCGAGAATTGCCTTGCCGACTCCGCTGCAGTGTGGCTGCACGGGGGCGCCGACCCGAGAGTACATACGCACCCCGCTCGCGTCTTCGACTTTGTCGACGTAGACGATGGAGCTCTCCATGAGCGCCGCGAGGTGCACGGTGTTTCCCACAACCTTGTGCAGTTCGCGCAACGGACCGGATCCCACTTCGCGCAGGTCGATACTCTCGAGCGAATTCTGGGCGAGCGCGACGAGATGAAGGCCCAGCGCGTATGTGCCGTCCCTGCGTCGGCGCGCGTAGCCGACCTCCTCGAGCGCCTGCAGTTCGCGGAACATCGTCGACCGGTGCAGGCCGAACTCCTCTGCCAGCAGCGCGACTGACTTCGGCTCAACAGCGATCGAGTCGATGATTCGCGCGGCCCGCTTCACGCTCTGTGACATTCGTCCTCCTGTTTGCCCGTTTCAGGTCTCCAATGCTGCATGGCGCTAACCCGTCGCGCTCTCTCGCCGCAGCCCGCGGCCCGGCATCTCTGGTAGCAGCTGTCGGCCCGCCAAGACGGGGATGCCGGCGACAAGAACGTCGTCGATCCCGACGGCGTCGCCGAGCGGAGACGCGTAAGTCGCGGTGTCGGCGACGGATGCGGGGTCGACGACGATGAGGTCGGCAACCCAACCCGGCGCAACGCGGCCTCGGCGCCCGAGCGAAAAGCGCATAGCCGGCGCGGCGGACAGGTGGGAGACAGCATCCGTCCACGACCAGGTCGAGGTCTCGCGCACGTATTCACGCAGATACCGTGCGAAGGTACCACGAGCGCGCGGGTGCGGGTGTGCACCGATAAAGATCCCGTCGGATCCGCCGATGTGGCCAGGGTGGGCGAAGATGCGAGCCAGCTCGGAGACCGGGCGGTCGTATCTCACAGACATGACAGCGTTGGTCTGCAGACGCGAGGCAGCGAGCACATCGAGCGCAAAGTCGATCGCGTCGGTCCCGGCCCGCTCTGCGGCGTCTGCCACTGTGAGGCCGTGCGCCCATGAGTATTCAGCTGACGGGATGTGGGCGAGAGTGATCATACTCGGCCATTCGGGACCGAGACTCGCCTTGCGGTCGACCTCAGGGAACCAGTCTCGGCGCAGCCGTTCCCGCTCGCCTGTATCGCTGAGAATTCGCAGCACCTGGTCGACGGGTCGCGCCGACAGCTCCGGTGGCAGAAGCGGCATGCCGAGAAGAGTGCAGCCCCGCGTGTACGGGTAGGCGTCGAAGGTGGCGTCGGCACCGGCACGCTTGAGCGCGTCGAGTTGCTGGAGCACTACGTGTGCTTCGGCGTGGAAGTGCGACACGTGCACACGAACACCGGAGGCTGCCGAGATGGCCGCGATCTCGTCTATGCCCTCCGCCGAGTTGGCTTCGTAGCCTCCGCGCATGTGTGTCACGTAGACGCCCCCTGCGCGGGCGACGGGTTCGCAGAGCCGGGCTATTTCGTCTGCGTCGGCGAAGATTCCGGGAACGTAGTCAAGGCCCGTGGACAACCCGACGGCACCGTCGCGCATGCCCTGATCGACGAGGTCGGCCATGGCGCCGCGCTCCGCGGCGTTCGCCTGGGCAGTCGACCGCCCGCAGACTTCCCAGCGCAGGGTGCCGCCCGGCACGAGATACGCCGCGTTGAGGCGAGTTGCTCCGTCGACCGCCGACAGGTACTCGGCGACTCCGCCACCGGCGTAGCTCGGGTGCGGTCCGTTGATCGCGGCGAAGTACTCCGACGCGTACCTGCCATCCCCCGGCGCGTACGAGACGCCGTCTTGACCGGCGACGATGCTCGTCACGCCCTGCCTCAGCAGAGCGAGCTGCACGCTCTCCTCTGCGAGGAGCCCATCAACGTGCGAGTGTGCGTCGACGAAGCCGGGCAAGACATAGCGTCCTGTGCAGTCGATAGTGCGGTCGCCTGAGCGTGCAACATCCTCACCGACGTCGATGATGTTCTCGCCTTCGACCACGACGTCCGCTTTCCGCATCCCCGCGGCGTCGACGACGGTTCCACCCTGCAACACCAGGCGCATACGCTGCTCCTCTTTTCTGCTGATCATTCTGTACGCGTGCCTAGAAGAAGGTACGCACGAGGTCGATGACGCGGTCTGATTCGCTCGACGAGACGACCGGCAGGTAGTGCCACTTGTCGAACGCGGTGCACGGGTGCGAGAGCCCCAGTGTGACCACCTCACCGAGCGTAACGTCGTGCACGCCTACGCTCAAATAGCTGTGCTGGTCGTTCATCGCCGTCACCGCTGCACCGTTGAATGTGACCCACTCGTGCCCGAGATCCGACGCGGTCGCCCGCGGAATCGGGAGCCCCTCGTCGAAGGGAAAGTCGCGCTTGCCGCCGTCGAGAAGCGCGAGACCCGGCTCAGGGTGCGAGACGACGCGGGCGACACCGTACATTGCCGAACGAAGCGGCCGCGCGACGTTCGTTCCGGCTTCATCGAGCGGCGAGATGCCGCGGTAGAAGCCGTCGTCGTGTGTGATGTAGGCGCCCGAACGCAACGTCCAGCGTGTCCGCGAATCCTCCCCCATCGCTTCAGCGTAAACGTCGGCGACTACGTCGAAGTAGGCGCTGCCACCCGCGGTGACATAAATCTCACCGTCATCGTAGAGGTCTCCGAGCGCCTGGTGTAGCTCCACCTGGTTCTGCAAATACGCCCGCACCGCGCCCAGTGCGCGCTGCGATCGATCGTGGCCGAGGCTGCCTTCATAGCCGGCGACGCCGGCAAGACGAATCACATCGGATGCTGCCGTGCGACGGGCGACGTCGAGGGCTGCCTCAATCGACCGAGCCCCCGTTCGGCCGCCGTCCGCTCCGAGCTCGACGCAAACATCGACGGGGCGCGAAAGATCGATGTCGCGAAGCGCGCGTTCCATCGCCTCGATCGTCGTCACGGAGTCAGCCCAGCAGACGAAGCGAACCTCCGGATCCGCCAGCTCGCCGGCAAGGTACCGCAGGGAGCGCTCGTCGACGACCGCATTGGCGAGCATGATGGAACTCAGCCCGAACGATCGAGCGGTGCGCACCTGCCCCATAGTGGCGAGCGTGATGCCGAGACAACCCGCGTCGAGCTGCTTCTGCCACAGGGCCGGAGCCATTGTGGTCTTGCCGTGCGGCATCAGCTCAAGCCCCCGCACTCGCGTCCATTCCGACATGACGTCGAGATTGTTCCGCATCGCGTCCGCATCGAGCACCACAAGGGGTGTCCAGAATTCGCCGAGTTGCGGATCAGAGTCAAGGAACTCTCGGACGGTGTTCCCGTACGCGCGGACCGGAAGCCCCTTGTCGCGAGCCGAGAGGCGCTCTTCCGCGAGCTCATCTAGACGAAGTTTTTCCGGCATGGTGCCCACTCTCGCTGACGTGTGCATTATTTGCACAACGTGTTGCATGTCCGCTGCTAACCATAACCCTCCCAGTCCCGCACCACAAGCTCGGTGTAGTTGTGCATATATTACAACGAGGATTGCATCTTGTGCACTCCGGGTGCAATAGTGGTTGCCATGAACTCTGAGGCTATTCCCCGCGTGATCGCGATCGGCGAGACGATGATGCTCGTCACGCCCGCGACGGCCGAACCATTGATGTCGGCGACCGACTTCCACCTCGACGCTGGCGGCGCCGAATCGAACGTAGCATCGCACCTGGCGCGCCTCGGGGTGCACGCCGCGTGGGTCAGCGCGGTCGGCGACGATGCCCTCGGCGAGCGTCTCCGCGCTACGATCGCAAATCGCGGGGTAGACACCCGGTGGGTGACCTCTGATGCTGAGGCATCCACGGGCGTGTACTTCAAAGATCCCGGCAACACCGTGCTCTACTACCGCACGGGTTCTGCTGCGTCCCGCATGGGACCGGCCTCGATCACGGGCGTTCCGCTGGAGGATGCCGACATTGTGCATCTTTCCGGCATCACGCCCGCGCTCTCGCCAAGTTGCGCAGCCCTTATGGATGCTGTGTACGACCGCGTAGCCGCGAGCGACGCCGTGCTCAGCTTCGACGTGAACCATCGGCCGCCGCTCTGGCCGGGAGGCACTGCTGGCCCGGCGCTGCTGTCGCTCGCCCGCCGCGCTGATGTCGTGTTCGTCGGACTGGACGAGGCCGAGACACTGTGGGGGTGCGAGACCGCGAACGACGTGCGCACGCTCCTGCCCGAGCCCGACCGGCTCGTCGTTAAAGACCGCGACGTCGGCGCAACCGAATTTCATGGCGCCGACCAGGCGTTCGTCTCCGCGATCCCCACGGACGTCGTTGAGGCGGTTGGCGCGGGAGACGCGTTCGCCGCCGGTTACCTGGCCGCCGCTCTCGAAGGCGCGTCAGCATCCGATCGACTTCTCGCCGGGCATATTCAAGCCCGACTCGTGCTGCAGTCGACGAGCGATTTCATAGCCGAACCCATGAAGCAGAAAGGCTGACGATGGCCGACAATTCAGAATTTGATGCGCTTTTCGATTCGGCGCCCCTGATGGCGATCCTGCGCGGAATGGGCGTAGAGCGCAGCCTCACTGTGGCCACAGCCGCATGGGATCTCGGCATCGACGTAGTCGAGCTCCCGATCCAGACGGCCGACGACATCGAGGCCCTCCGGGTCGTGTCGGCCGCCGGTCGCGACCGCGGCAAGCGCGTCGGAGCTGGCACTGTCGTGACGGCCGAGCATGTGGCGCAAGCAGCGGCGGCCGGAGCCGAGTTCACCGTGAGCCCCGGTTTCGATATTGACGTTGTGCGGGCCTCGAGCGAGGCGGGACTGCCGCCGCTTCCCGGAGTGGCCACGCCGAGCGAAGTGCAACTCGCCATGAAAGAGGGACTCACTTGGCTCAAGGCGTTCCCTGCCTCGCTTCTGGGCACCGGCTGGTTCGGGGCGATGCGCGGGCCGTTTCCCGCAGCCAGGTTCGTCGCGACGGGCGGAATGGATGCGACGAACGCGGGCGCCTTCCTCGATGTCGGCGTCCGCGTCGTCGCGGTCGGCTCGGCGCTCGAAGACGAGTCTCAGCTGCCGCGCCTCGCCCAGCTGCTCGAACGCCAGCCGTGACTGACATCAGCGAGCGGCTCGCGTTCGTCGATGCGAGGCTCGCCTATGAGATAGACGTTGTTGCCGCCTTCCACGCACAGGCAGAGGGCACTGCGGTGATCGTCGATATACGCAAGGATCGCTCGTGGGACCACGGGCACGTGACCGGAGCACTGCGGCTGCCCGCGAGCAGTCTCGACAGCGACCTTGAAGATCTGCCACGCGACCGCACGATCGTGGTGTACGCCTGGGGCCCGGGCTGCAACGGAGCGACGCACGCGGCACGAGTGCTGCTTGAACGCGGATTCGACGTCCGCGAGATGATCGGCGGATTCGAGTACTGGACCCGAAACGGGTTCCCCATCGAAGATGCGAACGGTGACGCGACCCGGCCCTCCGATCCGCTCGTTACGGCCGACTTCTGACGCCCCTCATCGCCGACTCACATGTGTTGCTTCTCGCACACAGCCTCGATTCATTCGACATTCAACAGGACGAGGCACCTGCACCGCTTGCTCCTTGCTCAACCCCTTTTCGACTTCGAAACCGGCGTCGCCAGGGAACCGGAGCGACATCACAGACCAGCCATCTCCGGGTAGCGGTCCGTTCAGGAGCTTGATCGGCTCGTCGCGAATTCTCGACTCGGCATACTCGACACGAACATTGTCCTCGACACGAACATTGTCGGCGATCGGGAAACGGTCAGGAAATAGCTGAGGCGGCCCGATCGCGTTGCGGATCTCCGCCTGATAACGATAGTCGTCGAGCAGGCGGATGAGCAGAGCGCGCTGGGCCGACTCGACGTCGAATGTTCCCGCCTGGGCCCGGTGACAGCGGCCACCGAGAGCGCTAACGTGTTGCCGATGGTGTTTCCGCGGTGTTCCACGCACCGAATGCCTCAAGTCGTCCGATCATCCCTTCTTCTGTGAGCCGGCGAAGCAGGCAGGATCTACTCGTTCGGATACTCCATATCAGCCAAGGCGACATGGCTTCCGTTGTCGAGCGATTGCTTGATGAGAATCCACCGTCTGAGCAGTTGGGTCTGCGTCGGTTTCGCCCGGATACCCTCGGAACGTGTCATGCTCCTCCGGGTCTGGGGGGCGAGAACGACCAAAACGACGTCTGAGGCTCCATTCGCCAGGTCGGCAGACGCAACTTTCTTCGATCGACTAAAGGAGCGGATGCTGCTGCACGCAGCATCCGCCGTCGACACGTTCGGGCCGCCGTTCGCTATGCACGACGGCCCGAACAGTGTGTGAGTTACTTGCCCCCGGGGATCGCCGCGACGGCGTCGATCTCGACGAGGATGTTGGCGAGTTGCGAGCCGACCGTCGTCCGCACCGGATAGGGCTCGGTGAAGAACTCTTTGTAGGCTTCGTTGAACTCGGCGAAGTCCGCAAGATCGGCGAGGTGCACCGTCGTCTTCACGCAGTCGTCGAGGGTGAGGCCGCACTCCGTCAGCGCGGCCCGCACGTTGCGAAGCACCTGACGCGTCTGCTCCCCGACGCTGTCTGCCACGGCGTTGTCGTTCGCGGCATCCTGGGGACCGAAGCCGGCGGTGTAGACGAACCCGTTCGCCTCGACTGCCTGGCTGTAGGGTCCTGCGGGCTGCGGCGCATTCGTGGTGTGAAATGCCTTCTTCGTCATAGATTTCTCCTCTTTCTCTTGTAGTTGGTCAGTGGTGGTCGACGGATGCCGCTCGCGCTCAGTCCAGCTCCCGCAGCCGTCCGGCGTTCTTAGTGTCGGGCCTGATCGACGCGTAGGCCGTCGCGATGATACCGGCGATCGCGATCACGGCCGCATAGATGATGACCGGCCAGATGTTGCCGAACGCTGCGAACAGCGCGGTGCAGATCAGCGGGGCGAAGCCGCCGCCGAGTGTGTTCGAGAACTGGTAGCCGATGTTCACGCCTGTGGTGCGCGACTCGACGTCGAACATCTCGGTCAGCATCGTGTGCAATGTCGCCTGCATGGCGACACCGGGGATGACGAACCCGACGATCATCCCGAGCCAGATCATGACCGCCATCTCCGTACTGAAGAGGGCGAACGCCGGGTACAGCAGCAGCACGAAAATGATGCAGGCGATGATGTAGAACCGGCGACGGCCGACCTTGTCAGAGAGGTGGCCCCAGAGCGGCGCCATGAAGATCTGCAGGATGCCGACGATCATCGTGCCGAAGAAACCGACCTCGGCTTTCGTCCCCTGGCTCACCATGTAGCCCAGTCCGAAAGTCAGCACGACGTAACCGGCGATGCTCTGCGGCAGACCAATGAAGAGGCCGAGAATCGTGTTCTTGGGGTGACGCAAAGCCTCCTTGAGGGGGTTCTTGCGCTTGACTGTCCCCAGCTCAATCGTCTCTTTGTACGTCTTGAACTCGTCCGACTCCTCGAGCTTGCTTCGGAGCACGACCGCGACGACCGCGAGAACCCCGGCGAACAAGAACGGGATACGCCAACCCCATGTCATGAAGAACGAATCAGACCCGGATCCCAGCACCCCCATCAGGCCAGCGGAGACCATGTTCGCGACGCCGGCGCCGGTGATGAGCAGTGCACCGAAGAGGCCACGGCGGCCCGGCGGTGCGTACTCGACGACGAGTGTGGCCGCGGGTCCCATCTCGCCGCCGACGAAGAGGCCCTGCAACATCCTGAAAAACACCAGCAGGATCGGCGCCGCTATCCCGATCGTGGCGGCCGACGGGATGAGTCCCATGGCTGCAGTGCAGATTCCCATGCCGACAACGGTGATCATGAGCGACATCTTGCGTCCGAACCTGTCGCCGACGTAACCGAACAGGATGCCGCCGACGGGGCGCAGCAAGAAGCCGACCGCGAAGCTGGCGAACGATGCGAGCATGCCGATGATCGGCTCCTCCCCGGGGAAGAACACCGCAGGGAATACCACAGCCGAGGCAAGACCGTAGAGGTAGTAGTCGTAGTACTCCATCATGGTGCCGATGGCAGCGCCGGCGATCGTCCGGCGGTCCTTTCGGGGAATCGCGCGTAGCCCGATTGTGGGCTGCATCGTTGAGTTGGCCATAAGGGCCTCCTTACTCTTTGTATAAGATTTAACGCGGTGGCGTAACCGGAGAGCCAGTCCTCGTCCCTGAGATCTGGGCATTTTCGCCGCCGTTCGCGTAAAGTAGGTGCCTAGACAAAACGTTAAGTTAGCACCAGTCTAGACATTATGTCTACAGGTTTAACAATCTGTTAGGGCAGGGAGGGAAACAGAATGCAGACCGACACGGCCGTCTCGCCGAAGAACATGCCAGTACAGCCGAGAACCTACGAGTCGATCGATGAGGTGTGCGCGGTGTACCGACCGGCGATGCGCGCGATGGCCGCAGCTGCCGGTCCTGGCTGCGAAGTCGTGCTTCACGATCTGTCTGCAGATTCCCCCGATCTCGAGCACACGATCATCGCCATCGAAAACGGGCATGTGACCGGGCGTAAGGTCGGCGGCCCCTCGAGCAGCCTCGGTGCCGGGGTAATCCACAATCAGGATGCCGACCACAACGCCTTCGGGTACCGCGGCTTCACAAGCGATGGCCGGCAACTGCGCTGTTCGTCGGTCTACTTCCGCAACACGGAGGGCAAGATCATCGCTGCGCTGTGCGTTAACGTCGACGTCAGCGCGCTGCAACAGGCCCGGGCGCTCCTCGACGGACTGATTCCGCAAGCCGCCCCCGAGTCGCCCGATGAGCCGAACGAGTTCTTCGGACAGGATCTGGTGGCCGTCATGGACGCGATGGTCACCGACGCGATCCGCGCCATCGGAAAGCCCGTCGCGCAGATGACGAGGGACGACCGCGTCGCAGTGGTCAGGAAGCTAGACCAGCAAGGAGCACTCCAAATGCGCAAGGGAATGGAGCACATCGCGTCGCGACTGGGCATCTCGCGGGTAACGGCGTATTCCTACCTCGATGAGGCGCGCGCCGACAGCGCGTGACTCGCATGACTCAGGAAAGGCTTCGGTGGCCGCGCATTTACGGCCGATGGCTGCGCGTCCCCGACGGTATGCTAATGACACTTCCAGCCGGCAGGTGGACCTGGCATGGTTTCGATCCAGGATCGAACCGCCTCCTGAATCGCCAGGTGTAATGGTCGGCCAGGGTATCGGACAACATCAGCGAGCATCCGCTACCGGCGCCATGCCCGAAATAAGGGACGTTCACGTCACTATCGCGAACGTTAGTTCCCCCACCTTGCGAGTAGCTGGGACAGCCCCTATCCCACATATCAGGTCTCGTAAATCAACGGTTTTGCGAGACGCCGGACGGGGCACGCACGGCCCTTCAGTATGTGACTGTTAGCGGAGAATGGCGGTTAAATCGCAGTTGAGGACGGCGGTTTCTTGGTTCCGTTGGCGTCCTACGGACGGTCGAAGTTCCAGTCGTCGGCGTGGCCGGTCAATGAAATCGTTGCTTGGTGTCGACATCAGGTTTTGGTGGCGCATTCGCCGCCGGCCTGGCCCTGTTCATCGCTTCCGATGTTCAGGTAGCGGTATATTGTCGCCCGGCTGAGCCCGACTATCTTGCCGATGTCGGCGGGTTTGATACCTGCTGCTTTGAGTTCGTGGGCGCGTTTCACGGCCGCGCTTTCCGCTGTGATGGAAGGTCGTCCGCCTTTGCGTCCGTGGGCTGCCGCGAAGGCCATGCCTGCCTGTGTTCGCTCGGTTGCCGTGTCACGTTCGAGCCGGGCGAGAGCGGTCAGGATCGTCAGCATCGCCTTGCCGTTTGGGCCGGTGGTGGTAATGCCCTCGGTCACGGACCTGAGTGTCGCGCCTTTCGCGTTCAGCAGTTCGATGAACTGGAGCAGCTTTTTCGTGGAGCGACCCAACCGGTCCAGCTTGCAGATCACCAGCTCGTCCCCGGGGCGAAGGTGGTCAAAGATCTTGTCCAGCTCGGGTCGGCCGGCCCGTGTGCCGTTCACGCCATGATCTGTGAAAATCCAGTCACAGCCGGCTTCCCGCAGTGTAGCCGTTTGAAGCTCTGCAGACTGCTCTGCAGTGCTGATCCTGGCATATCCGATAGTTACCACTTCGCCTCCCTTTGTCTCATCCACCATTGGTGTCTGATGTTTCTGGATTTCGTCTCCGTCGTCGAGGTGGACCGGGCGCCGGCGTTGCGCGTGCCGGTGCGGTTTGGCGGTTAGCTGATGCCGATGACGAGTGTTGAGCGTGCTGCTTCGATGACGTCGTCGGTGATGGTGTTGAGTTCGTTGATTTTCATGACGCGTTCGACCTGGGTGAAGAGCCGGTCGATGAGGCGGAAGTTTCCCCTGGTTATGCGGGCGACGGCGGCAATGGCCTGGGCGTCGGTGAAGTCTTCGGGGTCCAGGGCTTGTCCTAGTTTATGCCAGCGGCGCGCAGGACGAAATGCAGTTCTTCTTGTTCGAGGGGACGGTATTCGTGGGCGAATCCGACCCTGCTGTAGAGCTGGGGGTAGCGGCTGAACCATTTTTCGATGCCGGGCATGCCGATGAGGATCAGGGCTACGTTGTCGCGGTCGTAGCGGTCGCGCAATAGTTCCAGGGCTGTGGCGCTGAGACGTTCTGATTCGTCGATGATGAGCAGTTCGACGTATTTGTTGACGCGGGTGTGGGGTCCCGTTCCCTTGCCCATGTCGGACAGGTGTTGGTCCACGCAGATCGATACGCGTGAGCTGGTGTGCTCGATGTCGCCGTGGATCTGTTTGGGGGTGGTGAGCACTGCGGGGGTGTAGAAGACGGTGCGGGAGCGGGAGAGTGCGGCATAGACCTGATGGTCGGATTCTTCCCGGGGTCCCCACTCCTCCAGGAGCTTCTGCGCCTTGTGCCAGTTGGCCTAGCGTCTGGCGGAGAGGGTCTTTCCTATGCCGGCTTGGCCGTAGCAGATGCCGATGGTGTGCTGGCGGCGCACTGCGTCAGCGAACTCGACGAATCTGCGGTGTTCTTTGGTGGCAATGAAGCCTTGCCCTGTCATCGGTCGTCCTCCAGATAGGTGCGGAGCTTTGGACGCTTCTTTGGCTGGTCCGTCGGCTCGGGGGCCGGAGCCTGTTTGGCTGGTGCCAGGTCAGGCAGGTGCTTGGCTACGACGGCGATCCGCTGGTTGATTTGTCCGTGAAGTTCGCGGCGGCGGGCCGACCGTGCGGCTTGGATGTCCTTGAGGGTGATGGTTGAGGTTTCGTGGTCAGGGTTCACGGCCCGGCAGATGAACTGGTTCTTGTGGAAGACCCGGATTTCGGTGATGTCCCGCGGGTCGTAGCGCACGGTGACGGGTTCGCGGACGTAGGCGGCCAGCAAGGGTGAGACGTATCGGAGGCCTTGGAAGTGCACGCCGTCACGGTGGACGATCCGGGGTTTGGCCACCGTCAGCAACAACAGGTTGAGTTCGTCCATCGATGCCGGCAGCCTGGGCAGCCATCCGTCGCCAGTCCAGGCATTGTGCGGGGTCGCCTTGATTTCCGGGTGCTCGCGCTGGTGGTAATCCGCCATGATGAAGCGGCCAATGGTCTCGTCGAGTTCCTTGAGGGTTATTCCCGGGGCCGGCGGGGTGCCGCGGCTCAGGTGACTGGGAAGTTCGGCCAGCAGCACCGTATTAACGGTGCCGAAAAACCGTTCGATCTTGCCCCGTCCTTGCGGCCGGGCGACCGTGGAGTAGGTGATTTCGAAGTGAAGGTCTTTCGCGGTCTGGGTCAGGTGGTTGCTCGTGAAGTCCGATCCGTGGTCAACGTAGAGGACGTCCGGGATACCGCACATCGGCCAGCCAGTCCCGGCTTTGGGCCAGATGACCTGCCGAAGTGCCAGGGCTGTGTTCGTGGCCGACGGTGCCCCAAGGAAGACTGTGTAGCCGCAGATCGCGCGGGAGTAGTCGTCCAGCATCGTGGTGAGCCAAGGCCGTGCCGGTTTCAGGTTGGCGTCGAGCACGAGGATGTCCAGTTCGGTGTGGTCTGCCTGCCATATCGCGTTCGGCCGCTCGGCGCGGTGTCGCCATGCAAGTTCATAGTTGTCCCGGTATGCAGCCGTTCCCCGCTGGGCGAGCGTTCTCATGCCGGCGTCAAGGCCGGCAGTGATGGACCGGACTGTGCTGTAGGAGAGCGGCGGCCAGCCGTGGCCGGCAGCGACCCGGTTGGCCATGCGGGCGATAAGGGCCACCGGCAGGGCTGGTTTCACCAGGGCTAGCCCCTCATCAGGGCAACCAATTCGGGGTTGGTCTTGCGCTGAGCGGTCCGGCGCTTTGCTGTCGCTAACCCGGAGATGCCGTGACGTTTATGGGCCGCATGCCAGCGCTGAAGCGTTCGAAGTCCTATGCCTTGCTGCGCGGCCAGTGTCGTCAGTGGCACTCCGTCTTCGACACGCCGGCGCAAAATCTGCCAGCGCAAGAACGCCGTGTGTTCAAGCATGGAGGCAGCCTCCCCGTTCAGGGTGCTGCCTCCGCCAGTCACCGGATCGTCTTCTGTCCGGAGCGGCGCCGCACCGCGGCAGGTGACGGCTCCCGCCGGAGGGCCCGGTAAACGGTCAATTCTGAATGGTTGCAGGGCTGCTTGAATCGGCCCCAGTCCACCCATTCTCCTCGAGATTGGTTTAGTCGTTCTCCGCAGGTTGAGTGAGGCGCCGGAAGTCTCGGGATAAGTAGAAGGCGATGGCGGCGGCGTTATCGATGTTTACGGTCACGGCCAGGGTTCTGTGTCCCGCGTCGTGCAGGGCCTGCATGGCGTGCTTGAGGAGTTCTTCGGCGAGGCCCTGCCGGCGGTGATCGGGATGGGTAAAAAGTTCTGCTATGAAAGCGGTTCTGGATCCGCGGTCTCCGAGTGCTCGGTCCGTGGTGATGATGGCGGCGATAATGCGCCCGTCTGCGTCAGCGGTTAATAGGGAAGCTTGGGGAATGGGGGCTCCGTGGGTACCTTCGAAGACGGCGCTGATCCTGTCGGCTGCCTTCTCTGTGTTCGTATGGCTCGTTCCGTCGGCGTAGGCCTGCGAATAAAGAGCTGCAAGTTTCGGGAGGTCCGTGGCCTTAATGCTCTGGGGAGAACGGGCTGCAGGTTTGAGATCCTGCGGTTCAAGAAGCGCTGCCAGTGCGATTAGAGAGACCATGACCTGACTTCCGCCCGATATTGAAACGAAACCCTACCCGAAGTGTGGGGCGAATCTGTGCGTGGGCTTGAGCAAAAAGCTCATTCCGTTTAATCCCCGCGCGTCCAACGTTCTCTCCTTGGCAGGGTGGGCCCGGTCGTGTGAATCAGGCCGCGGGCGTGGCACTTGGCGGTTGCTCTGCTGCAAGGGGTGGGCCGGGGAGTGGGATGACTTCCAATGCTTCGACGTCTAGGAGTTTGCGTGTCCCGTTTCTTGCGTCGATGATCCAGAACATGCCCATGGATGGAATGGTTGCGCTGACCCATCCGTGGTGTATGAGCCGTCCATGGTGCCAAGCTTCAATCTGGGTACCTGGTGAAAGTTCCGCGCATGACCGGATGATCCGGTCCCTGTCTGCCGTCATGATCAGGTCCTCCTGCTCTCGTTCCCCGCTTCGAGCCTAGGCGCGAGAGGTTGCGGTGGCGTTTCGGTGCAGTGATGCTTCGGTTTAATGCCGGTGTTTTAGCATTGATGCTGGGAATTACGGGTCATCATTCTCCCAGGGTGCGCTTAGTGATGCTGCAGGTTGAGTGTGGTCGTTACCTGGGGCCAGGTTGGCAAGTCGGCCGTGATAGCGGGGCACAGTCACCTCTCTGTTACCAGGTATGAGAAGACAAAAGAAAGCCCAGGCAGAGCCGATATCCGCTCATCAACCAAGCGATGCACGGCAGACGAAGCATCAAAGAGACTTTGCGCGTTGTAACAAAACCTCTCAGCGCCAAGAACGAGGATGAAAGTACTCCACGCGCTTAGCCCGAGGCATCGAAAGGACGACGACGGTTGCGGGCCGCCGTCGTCGTTTTCGCGCCGCGGACTTAACACCGCGGCAATCATCGGGACATTCAGGGGAAACTGCCCGGGCGGACCATGAGGAGTGCCCCTCCGGAGTCCTCATGCCGGAATATCGGTGAGGGGCATCGCCCGGTCGTCGCCGGCAATCCTGCGGCTGCCTTTCCTGCCTTAAGGGGTGCACGAATGCCAACGCCGTTGAACCAAAGCGTGGCGGATTCCACGCTGCTCACCCGGTCCCTTCCACTGGGGCTGCTCCGCTCCTTCGTCCAGTCGGAGGCGGCCGGCGACCGCTGACGCCCTCCCTGCTGGCCGAACTCAAAGTCCTCGCAAGGGTTCCGGGGCTGCTGGTGGCCTGCAATTACGGCGGAACGCTGTGCGACGCGGAGGGCATCTCCACCGAGACCCTGCCGCTGGGCAGCGCGGCGATTGCCCTGCGCGCCCCGGCCGCGCTGCCCAACACCCACGCCGCCGTCATATCCGGGCGCTCCCTCCGTGACCTCGCCGCCGTGTCCCGCCTGCCGGCGGAAGTGCACCTGATTGGCTCGCACGGTGCCGAGTCGGACATGGGGTTCGCACACGTACAGCCACTGGCCACGGAAACTGTCCTGCAGAAGGTCAGCGCAGCGCTCAACGAAGCGGTGGGGTTTCAGAAGGGCATCTGGATCGAGCGGAAACCCGTAGCCGTGTCCATCCACACCCGGCCCGCGACGGCAGACGTGGTGGCGGCAGTAACCGCCACCGCCCGGACATCGCACGTCACCACGGGCTGTTCTTCATCGTGGACGGGTCTGTCCTGGACCTGTCCGTAGTGGAACCGTGCAAAGCTGACGCCCTGGAAAACCTCCGGTCCAGGCTAGGCGCCAGCGCCGCCATGTATGCCGGCGACGCGTACAGCGACGAACTCGCGATCGCCACCTTGCGGGGCCCGGACATGGGCCTGCACGTCGGCCCCGGGGAGACACGTGCAGGCCCACCGGCTGCGCGATCCGGAATCCTTCGCCAGGATCCTTGCCATCCTGTTTGAACTGCGGCGGGCATGGCTCTTCGGCAAGGACGCCGTAGGGCTGGAGCGGCACTCGATGATCGGCAACGGCTCCTCAACGGCCCTGGTTACGCCGGACGCCAGGATCTGCTGGATGAGCCAACCCCTGCCGGACTCCGGCTCCCTGTTTGCCCACATTCTGGGCGGCGAGGCGGCGGGCCACTTTTCGGTGGGGCCCGTCAAGGCCTCCCAGGTGCTCGGCCAGCGCTACGTGGACAGTACGATGATCGTAGAGACGCGATGGACGGACGTCACTGTCACGGATTACCTTGAACCAGCTCCGGATGGGATCACGAGCCTTGTCCGGGTGCTGTCCGGAAGCGGCGCGGCGAGGATCGTGTTCGCGCCCCGCCCGGACTATGCCAACGCGCCATTCAGCATGGAGGTCCGAGGCGACGAGCTGCATGTGGTAGGAACGTCCGATCCCATCACCCTTTTCGCGCCGGGCGTGCGCTTTGCCGTCGCCTCGGATGGCCGGCATGCCAGCGCCACGGCCGCAGTCAACCTGCAGGACGGTCCGGTGGTGCTCAACCTCCGCTGCGGCGACACTGGGCCGCAACCAGCGGACCCCGGCGGCGAAACGGAGCGGCGGGCCGGCGTCGCACTCTCCTCACGCAACTGGGTTCAGACCCTGGAACTGCCCACCGTCAAACCCTCCCTTGTCCGCCGGTCCGCACTCGTGCTCCGCGCCCTGGTCCACGAACCCACCCGCGCAGTGCTGGCCGCCCCCACCACCTCGTTGCCCGAAGGCATCGGCGGCACCCGCAACTGGGACTACCGCTACTGCTGGCTGCGTGACGGCTCCATGACCGTCAATGCCCTGGTGGACCTGGGCTCCACGCAGGAAGCGGCGGGATTCCTGGGCTGGCTGGGACGGATCCTCGAGCACGCCCCGGGCCCGGAGTGGCTGCATCCGCTCTACTCCGTCACGGGGGCGCCGCTCTCCACGGAGTCCGTGATCGACTGCCTCCCCGGCTACGCCGGCTCCCGGCCCGTCCGGATCGGAAACGCGGCGGACCACCAGGTCCAGCTGGACGTCTCCGGTCCCATCGCGGAACTCATCCACGCCCTCAGCGCCAGGGAAGAAGCGCTCGACGACGACCATTGGGAGCTGGTCCAGATGGCCTCGGCGGTGCTGGCCCGCTGGCAGGAACCGGACACGGCATCTGGGAGGCCCGGCGTGCACCCCGTCACCATGTCTACACCAAGGTGATGTGCTGGGTGACCCTTGACCGGGCGCTGCGGGCTGCTGCCCGGCCACGGACGCGCCCCTGGACCCACCTGGGAACCCACGGCCACCGCCATCCGGGACGAAGTGCTGCGGGAAGGCTGGGATGACTCGGCCTCCTCGTACACCGTGGCCTACGACAGCCCGGACCTGGACGCCGCGGTGCTGCACATCGGGCTGTCCGGCCTATTGGACGTCACGGACCAGCGCTTCCTGGATACCGTGCGGGCGGTGGAGCGGGAACTTCGGGTGGGGCCCACCGTTTTCCGGTACAAGTACGACGACGGCCTGCCGGCCTGGAGGGCGGCTTCCACATCTGCACCACCTGGCTGATCGAGGCGTACGTCGCGGTCGGCAGGATCGAGGAGGCCTGGGACCTTTTCGACCAGTTGGTGAACCTCTTTGGACCAACCGGACTTTTGCCCGAAGAGTACGATCCGGGCACCGAAACCCACCTGGGGAACCATCCGCAGGCCTACTCACACCTCGGTTGCATCCGTTGCCGCCGGCTGCTTGCCGCCCACCAGGACGGCCTGGAAACCCGAAAGCACTAAGGAGTGTCGCTAAAGCAGGCCTTTAGCCAGACGAGCGATGCAGCGAGCTGAACGGCAGCCAGATAGTTGCGACGGGGAGCGTCCAACCGCGTGGTCAGGCGGTTCAAGGCGAAGTTTCATGTAATCGGAGCCGGTATGGCCACTGGTGGTGACCTCCCTGTAAAAGTGGGGAAATATCGTCCGGTTAGCGTTGGAATTGATGAATCCGTGCGGGGGAGGGAACTGCTGATGCGTGTAGGACTTATTCGGGTGTTGACGACGTCGGACCGGCGTCTGCTCCATGCCCATGGGAAGCTGCTGCAGGAGACGTTCGGTTTCACTGTCACCTCCCGCTGCATTCCGGGCCAGCCTTCCGGGGTGTACGACGAAGCGTCACTCATGGCCGCCGCACCGAAGGTCGTCGAGCTGGCACGGGAAATGGCCGAAGAGGCCGATGCGCTGATCATCAGCTGCGCCTCGGAGCCCGGCCTGGCGGAAACCCGTGCCCTGGTGGGCGTCCCCGTAATTGGTGCAGGGTCCGCGGCTGCGGCCGCCGCCCTGACCTTCGGCGGCAGGGTCGGCGTGCTGGGGCTCAGGCACCGGGTGCCGGGACCGGTTTCTGAATACCTGGGCGAACGGATGGTCCTCATTGACGGTCCCGAAAGTGTCGAGACGCCTGACGCGTTTCTGATGCCCACGGGCATCTTCGACGCCCTCGCCGCAGCCCAGATGCTCGTCGATGCCGGGGCTGATGTCATCGTTCAGGCGAGTACCGGGCTGAGCAGCATCGGCATGGCCGAGGTTCTCCGCCGCAGACTCAGGGTCCCCGTCATTGACGCCGTCACCGCCGCCGGATCCATGCTCGTCTCGGCCCTCGCAGCCCCGGAGCTGCAGAAGATTTGAACCCCGGCAAGCGTCAGCGGCCGGTTGAATGCCGGCCTCGCCTGCGTAAGCTGCTCCGGTGACAGTACTTCGCCGTTCAAGCCATTACCCACCACTCAGGACCACGTCGACAAACAACTGCACGGCCCCCCAGTTCGCCCCGATCGCCGCTGATCTGCGCCAGGTACGGGAAGACCACTGTGGAGCCAGCAGAGGTGGAAAGGGGAAACCGGCGAGTTCCGGCCCGGTGGAGGCCCAAGGAGACAATTGACGGACGGACCCGTGCCACGTCCTGACCAAGCCCGCTACCGGGACGCGGCGGCAGGGATTAGAAGGCGCCCGACCTGTACGGCAGCGCAGGTCACCGGTCACCCCGGCGGTTCCTCGAACGGGACCTCAGAACGGCCATTTCGAGGTGCCATTTAACCGCCATTCCTAACGACAGTCACAGGGAGTGTTCACGCCGAATGCTTCCGGCAAGAGGCTGGTCCATAGGCGTCGGGTTGGGGGACCGTCATACGCGACGTTTTAGCACGTCACGTAAACCCGCTTACAGTGTGTATTGATTGCGGATATGAGCACCAGTTCTCCACACTCGTTAGTGATCGGGGTTGGCATAGATTCGACTTCAGGAAGCAGTCACTGCGTTAGCCTCAGCGGAATTTCCCGCTGCAGCCTTTCGATCATCCGGCGCAAGCTATCCCTCACTTGGCTGATGACGGCTTTGGTCCCCTGGGAGGCTGCTCTGTCGGGGGCGAGCGGTTGTTTTGCGCTTAACCAGGTGCGGTGTTCTGATGACGTGGGCTGGTGGTTGGTTGCCCTCGATCCGGTCCACTGCGCGGTCAACAGCAGCAGCGGCGAGGAGTGGCGCGTCTTGGCTGATGGACGATAGCTGCACGTAGCTGAGCCGGGCGAACTGGCTGTCGTCGTATCCGAGGACGGACACGTCGTTGGGCACATGAAGCCCATTGGCGCGAAGGCTTTCCATGAGGCCGAGGGCACATCTGTCGTTGAAAGCGATGGCAGCGGATGGCATGTCGAGTTGGAGGAGTTGGCCTGCCCTGAGGCCGTCTTCTTCACTTGGCCCCCCGGGAACCGTTACGGGTTTCAGGCCGTGGCGGAGCATTTCAGTATGGAATGCGGCCCGGCGCTGCGCCGCTGATATGGCTGTTCCGCCGTCCACGTGGACGATCTGGCGATGGCCCAGCGCAGCGAGGTACCCCACAGCCATTCGGATTCCTGCGTTGTCGTCGCTGCTTACCGAGTCGACGAGGTCTCCAACGTTTTCGCGCAGGAGACTTACCACGGGAACGTGACTGGCGTAACGTGTCAGGCTTTGGTTGCTGAGGGTGGGGGAGATCAGGATGAGTGCTTCGGAGCCGAAATCGAGCAACGCCTCGATGGCACGCGTCTCGGGTCGGCCGTTCGCCACGGCGCTGAGGGCGACTTCGTACCCCTTGGCGGCGGCCTCGGCGTAGGCTGCATCGACTATTTCCGCGTGAAAGGGTTGGGAGCTGGAAAAGCTGAGGCCAAGGAGTTTGGTGCGGCTGCTGCGGAGCAACCTTGCGCGCGTGTCGGGCCGATAGCCAAGCTCCCGGGCCGCCTCCAGTACCTTGTCCCTGGTGGCTTCGGAAGCGCCCGGCGCGTCGCGCATCACGATGGAAACAAGGGCGCGCGAGACTCCGGCCGCTTTGGCCACGTCAATCAGGGTGGGGCGACGTTGTTGTTCCGTCATATCTCCTCCTAGCTGCCGCTAGTTTATAGAACGATCTAGACGTGATGACAGTCACATGCAATCATATTTCTCACTAGAACGATCTAAACCACTTCCTCAGGAGGTCTTATGAGTTACTTTCAGCATCAGGTCGCTGAAGCCCGGCCGGTCCGTATTGGCCTGATCGGAGCGGGCTGGATAGGAAAATTCCACGCCGAGTCCGTCGCGCTGCGGATCCCGAACGCCCGGCTTGAAGCAATCGCTGATCCAGCGCTTCCTGCGGTGGAGTCCCTGGCTGAGCGTCTGAGCGTTGCCAAGATCAGCACTGATCCGGCAGATGTGCTTGCTGACCCGGACGTCGATGCCGTGCTGATCGCGGCGCCGGTACGGTTCCATTCCGGCTTGATCGCTGCCGCGGCGCGCGCAGGGAAGCACGTCTTCTGTGAGAAGCCCGGTGGCCGCACCGTGGAGGAGCTTGATGAAGCACTCAACGCAGCCGATGCTGCAGGGGTGTTGGTCCAGTTCGGCTTTAATCGGCGTTACGCGCCTGATTTCGCTGCCGCACGCAGGCTCATCGACGAAGGCGTGGTAGGAACCCCGCAACTGCTGCGGTCGCTCACCCGGGACCCAGGCAGCGATGCCGGCATCGCGAATCCTGAGCGGATTCCACCGGGCACGATCTTCCTCGAGACCCTCATTCATGATTTCGACACTTTGAATTGGCTGAACCCGGGTGCTGTTCCCGTACGTGTTCATGCAGTAGCGGACGCGCTGGTCGCCCCGGAAGCTAAGCCGGGCGGGCTCCTTGATACAGCCGTTGTAACCGTCACCTACAGCAACGGGGCCATTGCGGTCGCCGAGGCGAACTTCAATGCCCTGTATGGCTACGACGTTCGCGGTGAGGTGTTCGGTTCCGCGGGCATGGTTGCCGCGGGAGGCCCTCAGGCGTCCAGCGCCACAAGCTACACCGCCGCGGGCATCCGTTCAGCCACCGTCCGGCTGAACGTCGATCTCTTCCACGCCGCTTACACAGCCGAAGTCGCGCACTTCGTCGACACCATTAAAGCGGGCCGTGACGGCCTGCAGGCTCCAGGCTCCCGCGGCCCCGGGGGAACCGATGCCCGCAACGCCCTCGCGGTGGCCCTGGCGGCCGTGCGCTCGGCGGAATCCGGCATGTCAGTCGAGATCGCATCGATCGCCGAGCTGCGCGCGGCAGAGCCTGAGTTTCACCTGGCAGGCGGGAAGGCATGAGCTTCCGCCTGGCCGTCTGCGCCGAAATGGTTTACGGCGATCTTCCCTTGATCGAACGGGTGAACAGGATTCACCAGCAGGGCTTCGAGATCGAGCTGTGGGACACCCGCGGACGGGACATCGCCGCCTTGGCCGCAACCGGGGCGCGGTTCTCCTCGATGAGCGGATACTTCGGCGGCAGCCTGATCGATTCCGACAACGCCGACGAGGTCCTGTCCTCCGCGGAGAAGCTGATCCCTGTGGCACTCGAACTCGGCGTCGAGCGGATGGTCGTCCACCCTGCTGAGCTTGGCGAGGGCGGACGCGCTGTCCGGCCCGTCCACCGGTCCAGCGGCCAGATGTGGCTGACCGGGCTACGCACCCTCGAACGCCTCGCCCTTCTGGGGGAGAAACACGGGGTGACTTTCGCCCTTGAGAACCTGAACACCATCCTTGACCATCCGGGAATCCCACTGGCCAGGGCCAAAGACACCCTGGCACTCGTCGCCGCGGTTGACCACCCCAACGTCAGGATGATGCTTGATCTTTACCACGCCCAGATCGGAGAAGGGAACCTGATCGAACTCGTCAGAACCGCCCGGCCATGGATCGGGGAGATCCAGGTCGCCGACGTCCCGGGACGGTTCGAGCCAGGCACAGGGGAAATCAACTACAGCGCGGTCGCCACAGCCTTGAAGGAAGCCGCCTACACCGGCGTCATCGGCCTGGAGGCGGGAGCTTCCCGCGGTGACACCGTGGAAGCCGGGGATGCTGCCCTGACCGCATTCCGTGCAGCCTTTAACAGCTGATCACACACCAGCCAGTTTCATCCCACCCTGCCGGGCCCCTCGGGTGCAGAGGAAACCCGCACCACTGGAATCAAAGGAGATCCACCCGTGAAGACATCGACCATACGAAAAATGGCAGTGGCGGCCGCCGTCATCCCGCTGATCGCGCTGAGCGCATGCTCAAGCCAAGGAGGAAGACCGGCCGAAGCCGGAGCTGGCGGGGCAGGCGGCCAGGTCGCCTCGACTCCCCGCATGAAGGTTGCGCTTATCACTCACGCTGCTCCAGGTGACACGTTCTGGGACATCGTCCGCAAGGGGGCCGAGGAGGCCGCCGCGAAGGATAATGTCGAACTGCTCTACACTTCCGACTCCGAAGGCGGACGCCAGGCACAGCTTATCCAGCAGGCGATTGACCAAAAGGTCGATGGCATTGCCGTGACCCTTGCCAAGCCGGATGCGTTGAAGGACTCCCTCAAGAAGGCTACTGACGCCGGGATTCCTGTGGTTAGCCTCAATGCCGGCGAATCGATCTCTGCGCAGTTGGGCGCTTTCACTCACTTCGGATCCAACGAAAAGCTCGCTGGCGCGGCCGTCGGAACGAAGCTCAGCGAACTGGGCCTCAAACACCCCATCTGTGTTATCCAAGAGCAGGGGCACGTGGGTCTGGAAGCCCGCTGCGCAGGGGTCAAGGAAAAGGTGGCCGGAACGGAGATCCTGTACGTTCCCGGTACCGACATGGCCCAGGTTTCCTCTACGGTTACCGCCAAACTGCAGGCTACTGCTGATGCCGATGCAATCGTTGGCTTGGGTGCGCCCTACACATTGACCATCTTGAAGGCCGTGACCGGCGCCGGCAGCGAGGCCAAGGTGGCCTCCTTCGACATGAACCCGGAGCTTGCCCAGAAGATTGCTGACGGGGATGTGATTTTTACAGTTGACCAGCAGCCGTGGCTGCAGGGCTATGGCGCAATTGATTCTCTGTGGCAGGCCAAGCGCGGCGGCTTCAAGATCGGCGGCGGGCAGCCTGTGCTGACCGGTCCGTCCGTCGTAGACAAGGCTGCAGCCACCGACGTCCTCAAGTTCGCCAAGGACGGCATCCGCTAACAGCCCGCTAGCCGGGCCCGCCAATGTCGGGCCCGGAAGCAAGGAGAATCATCATGACCATGACCTCAACACTGACAAAACCAGCTGTGGCAGATGAGCGCGTTGCAAAACGCAACCCTCTGCAGAAGCTACTCGGCCGGCCGGAAGTCGGCGCCCTCGTGGGCGCGATCGTCCTTTTCGTCTTCTTCGCCTCTGTCTCCCAGACGTTCATCCAGCCGAACGCCTTCGCCACCGTTCTTTACGGCAGTTCCACCATCGGCATCATGGCGGTGGGAGTGTCGCTGCTGATGATCGGCGGGGAGTTCGACCTTTCCACCGGTGTTGCCGTGATCAGTTCGGCCCTGACCGCGTCCATGTTCAGCTGGTACTTCAGCATGAACGTGTGGGTCGGCGTGGTCCTGGCGCTCGTGGTGTCCCTAGGCATCGGCTTCATCAACGGCTGGATCCTGATGAAGACCAAGCTGCCAAGCTTCATCGTCACCCTCGCAACGTTCCTGATGCTGACCGGCCTGAACCTGGGCCTGACCCGGCTGATCGGCGGCGGCGTGTCGTCCCCGTCGATTTCCAGCATGGACGGCTATCAGGCGGCCCGCGCTATCTTCGCCTCCTCAGTCAACATCGCCGGTGTGGATGTCAACAACACCGTCTTCATCTGGATCGCACTGGTTGCCGTGGCGTCCTGGGTGCTGCTGCGCACCAAGGTGGGCAACTGGATCTTCGCCGTCGGCGGCGACGCGAACGCCGCCCGCGCAGTGGGTGTTCCCGTCAAAGCCACCAAGATCGGCCTGTTCATGGCCGTCGGTTTCTGCGGCTGGATCCTGGGCATGCACAACCTGTTCGCCTTCGACGCCGTGCAGTCAGGCGAAGGCGTGGGCAACGAATTCCTCTACATCATCGCAGCGGTCATCGGTGGCTGCCTCCTCACCGGCGGCTACGGCTCCGCCGTGGGCGGGGCCATCGGGGCCTTCATCTTTGGCATGGCCAACAAGGGCATCGTGTACGCCCAGTGGAACCCGGACTGGTTCAAGTTCTTCCTTGGCCTGATGCTGCTCCTGGCCACCATCGTGAACCTGATCGTCAAACGCCGCGCAGAGCTCAAGTAAAGGGGCAACAAAATCATGAACGCCAAGCAGATCGACCAGCAGCAGCTGCTCAAGGATGAAAAGGACCCGCTGACCCACACCCCCGTGCACCTGCTCTCCCTGGAGAGCGTGGGCAAGCACTACGGCAACATCGTCGCCCTCACTGACGTCACGATGGCCGTGGACAACGGCCGCGTCACCTGCGTGCTCGGTGACAACGGCGCCGGAAAGTCCACACTAATCAAGATCATCGCCGGACTCCACCAGCACGACGAGGGCACACTGAAAATCATGGGGGAGGAGCGGAAGCTCTCCAGCCCCCGCGAAGCCCTGGACGCCGGCATCGCCACCGTCTACCAGGACCTTGCCGTGGTGCCGCTGATGCCCATCTGGCGCAACTTCTTCCTCGGCTCCGAGCTGACCACCGGCGTCGGCCCGTTCAAGAAGCTGGACGTGCAGAAGATGAAGGACATCACGAAGAAAGAGCTCGCTGACATGGGCATCGACCTGCGCGATGTCGAGCAGCCCATCGGCCAGCTCTCCGGCGGTGAGCGCCAGTGTGTCGCGATCGCCCGCGCCGTGTACTTCGGCGCCAAGGTCCTGATCCTGGACGAACCCACCGCTGCCCTGGGCGTCAAGCAGTCCGGGGTGGTGTTGCGCTACATCCTGCAGGCGCGCGATCGGGGACTGGGCGTCATCTTCATCACCCACAACCCCCACCACGCCTTCCCCGTGGGAGACCGGTTCCTGCTGCTCAAGCGCGGCCGCTCCATCGGCTACTACGACAAGAAGGACATCACCCTCGACGAGCTGACCGCCCAGATGGCCGGCGGTGCAGAACTCGCAGAACTCGCCCACGAACTCGAACAGCTCGGCGGGCACGGCGACATCGTCAAGGAAGTCCACGGCGAGATGGCCGACGTCGCTCCGGCTGGCGGCAGAGCCGGCTGACCGGCAAGAGCAGTCGCCGCCGGTCGGCCCCGCTGGGGGGTACCCGTTTGACCACGCATCAACTCATGAGCAGCAGGAAAGGCTTCCCATCCTGCTGCTCCCACAAAGCCCGACCATCGCCCTGCCTTCAGAACCACGGAGGCAGGGCAGCGTAACCTCCAAACCTAGAGGCGAGTTCATCAGTGCCTTCCAAGAAAGCTTGGCGTCAACTGACAGCGGAAGAAACGCAGCGCCCGCGCAGCAATAGCCAATCGCCTGCCCCGACCCAACCACGAAATATCAGAAAGATCTCGCTGTTATGAAATCTGGTTATCGGCACGGCACCGGACTCTTGTGGCGTGTGTTCGCGGATGACCCGAAGCAGACACCGCCACCATCGGACCGGCGATGGCGGGCATCCCCTTTTTTAAGGGTGATTCCGGCATTTTCGGGACTATCTCTTTAACGGTGTATCCGGCGGTTTGTTTTAGAAGTTTTCAGTTGCCGGGAATCGGTCGCTGAAAGTGATGGCGAAGGCGTTCAAAGCGGGCTTCCAGCGCATTGTCCATCGGGTCCTGCCGGCACCGGTCGGATCGAGGGATCGGGTGACCAGATACAGGCACTTTAGCTCCCCGCCAGGCTCACCGCCCGGCGTGTCGATCCAGATACACCTTTATTTCCACAGTCCCGCATTTTCCCGGCCTACGTCGTCGGGGTTTCGCGGATAGGTGTGGACGCTGTACACACCTTGTCCGTGGTGTCGTTTTACGGCGTGTGCGCCGTGCCCGTGTTCAGTTGTGGCTGACCGTTTCTGTGGCCGGTGCTTCCTTACTCTTGGGTTGGGCGATGGTTTCGCTTCTCACTGGTTCATGGTTCTGGGCGGCCGGGGCGACATGACCAGGTTCGGCGAGGAGGACCGGTGCCATACGCTGCTCGTTGTGAGTTCTTGTACTTATGCATGTTCATGGTCGCTTTCATGGGCTACTGCATGACCGGGACAAAGTTTTTTGAAGTTTAGGCCTGTTCCCTAGCCGGGATTCCTGATTCCTCGGTCATACCTTCATGCTGTGGCCCGGTGGGAGCTACATGACTGGCGCTGCTTGTGGGCAATTTGAGCGCATGGGAACACAGGATCATTCGAGATGCTGGAGCGCGCAGTGGTGGGGGAGCGGCTTGTGCGCCCAGCCCATCGCATTACGGTCGGTGTCTGGGGGCACGCGGCGGCGCGCGAGTTGGGCCCGGGGTGAAGTGCGCCTTCGATCTAGATCGCTGTCAGCAGCGTAAAGACGTAGGCCTGTAGGACCATGAGCAGGGCGTCAAGCAAGTACATGGCGATGCTCCGGGCAGCGAGGACCAAGACAGAGGTTCCCTTGAACAGGATCTCCTACGTAATGAGGAACTCGATGCCGGAGCCGGCGATCATTACGATGAGGTGTCCGGCGAGTATGGTTGCGAACAGACGGGAGGCTGTGCGTGACGGGTCGGACCACGAAGGTGGAGATGATCTCGATCGGGATAACGATCGGAGGATACCAGGGAATACCGGACGAGGGTCGGCGGAACTGCGTGCGCCCCGTGAGTGCTGTTGAACCCCGTGCCCCTCAATTTCCGGCTGGCGCTACCTTCGCATCTCGGCAGGCCGGGACATGGTCGCCCCCGATCGATGGCGGAGGCGACTATGACGCACACGGATGTCCTGCTTGAGAGCCTGCGCTGGGTCTCAACTCTCCCCGTTAGACCCGCCGGGAAAAGGTAACGGGGACGCACGGCCGGCTATCGAACTTGGATCTCCAAGGCCTGGAAGGTGTCGTCGTCGGCGTTCCGGCCAATGAGGAGTTGGAAAGCGCCGGGTTCGAACTTCCAGCCGCCGTCGTAGTGGCCGAATGCCCGCGCGGGGATGCGCACTTCCACGCTGTCAGTACCGCCGGGGGCGAGGTGTGTTCCCGCAAAGCCTGCCAGCCAGCGCACCGGGCGTTCGACGTCGGACTCCCTGCGGGCCAGATAGACCTGCACGGTTTCGCGGCCGGTGCGGGACCCGGTGTTCTTCACGGGGACGTGCACCAGGACGTCCTGTCCGGCGGGAACTGACGCGGGAGCGTGCGGCCGGCCTAGATCGAAGGTGGTGTAGCCGAGTCCGAAGCCGAACGGGAAAGCGGGGGTGGCGCCGCCTTCGTCCTGCTGCTTGAGCCAGGCCCGGTAGCCCACATGAATTCCCTCCGAGTAGACCACTTTGCCGTCCACGGGCGTCGTGCTGAGCACCGGGACGTCCTCCAGGGTGGCTGGCCACGTGGTGGGCAGACGTCCGCCGGGTTCCTCCTTGCCGAGCAGGATGTCTGCGATGGCGGTGCCGAATTCTTGTCCGCCGAACCAGCCGAGCAGGACGGCACCGACGTTGTCGAGCCAGGGCATGAGGACGGGCGCGCCGGAATTGACCACGACCACGGTGCGGGGGTTGACTGCGGCCACGGCCTCCACCAGCTTGTTCTGGTAACCGGGAAGGTCCAGGTCCTTGCGATCAAAGCCCTCGGATTCGATCGCGGAGTTGGTGCCGACCACCACCACAGCGACGTCGGCGGTGCGCGCAGCTTCGACGGCTTCGGCTATTTCCGCCTGCGGGTCCTCCACCACGGCTTCGACGCCGAAGGTGAACACGCTGAACGGAATGGGGCCGTCGCCCTCAAGCTGGTAGTTGACCTCCACGCGGATCTTCTGCCCGGCCGTGGCCTGCACGGGTGTGCTGAACGACGGCGGGAAGAAGAGAGCGGCGCCGAGCACTTCGGTCTCGTCGACCAGTTCGTCGTCGAAGCGCACATCCCCGTCGATAGCGAGGGAGATGCGCCCGACGGTCGCGACGCCCAGATGGTGGGTGCCTGTTGTGGGTGCGCTCCAGTCGGTGAGCGTCCGGACACTGGCGGCACCGTCAGGGATGCCGATGCCGAACCAGATCAGCTGGGAGGCGAAGCGGTCCTCGGAGGAGATCTCGGTGCCGTCCTTGTCGAAGAAAGTGAGGAGGACACCGTCCCCGCCGCTGACGGGATTCGTCATCTCTCCGCGACGGAAGGGCTGGATACCTTCGGCCACCTTGGCGCCGCGCGCGTAGCTGACCGCGACGTCCGCTGGCAATGCTTTCCGGAGCCCTTCCAGCGGCGAGACTGTGTATCTGGGCATGACTGTGGCGCTGCCGCCGCCTTGGATCCGGGCCTCATCGGCGTTGTGCCCGATCACGGCCACGCTCTTGAGGGCCTTGGCATCCAAGGGGAGGAGGCCGCCCTCGTTGCGGAGCAGCACGGCGCCTCTTACTGCTACCTCCCGGGCGACGGCGCCGCCGTCGAGCCGTGCCGGCAGTTGGGTGACGGCTGGCTCGAAGCCTCGGAGGGACCCGACGCGGGCGGCGAGGCGCAGGATGCGGATGACTTTTTCAAGGATCTTGCCGCGGCTGACCCGTCCGTCCTGGACGGCGGCCAGCAGATTGTCGCCCCAATGGCCCACGGGTCCCGGCATCTCCAGGTCCTGGTGCGCGTTGGCGGCCTCTATCGAACGCACGCCGGTCCAGTCGGAAACCACGACACCGTCGAAGCCCCATTCGGTGGACAAGGGGTTTTCCAGGAGCTTGTTCTCGCTGGCGGTGGTGCCATTGATCGAGTTGTAGGAGCTCATGACCAGCCAGGCCCGGGCTTCGGTAATGGCGTCTTCGAAGGCGGCAAGGTACAGCTCGCGCAGGGCTCGCTCGTCCACTACGGAGTCTGCGGTGAAGCGGTCGGTTTCGGAGTCATTGGCCACGTAGTGCTTTGGTGTGGCGCCGACGCCCATGGACTGCACGCCCGAAACGTAACCGGCGGCCAGGGTGGCTGTCAGCCGCGGATCTTCGCTCATGCATTCGAAGTGGCGTCCCCCCAGTGGTGAGCGGTGCAGGTTGATAGTAGGGCCGAGGACGACGTTGACGTTCTTGCGTCGCGCTTCCTGGCCCAGCACCTGACCGTACCGATGGGCCAGTTCCACGCTCCAGGATGCAGAGAGCGCGGACGAGGACGGCAGAGAGATGGAGTCGTGGCGCTCGTCGAAGTCCTCACCCCGCACTCCGGAGGGACCGTCCGACAGTACGACGCGCTTCAGCCCGATCTCCGGGATGGCGTGGGTGGACCAGACATCCGCGCCGGTAAGCAGTCGGACCTGCTGCTGGAGGCTAAGACTCTCCGCCAGTTCACGGAGGCGGCTCTCATCGAGATTGTCGGGAGATTGCATCGTAATGATGCCGATGGGACCCGTAGAGGAGGCCTTGAGGGAAGAGGACTCGGCGCCTAGCGAAATGGGCTGGCGCGTGTTGGGTGCGGGCATTTGGCTCATCGGAAATTCCTTATGTTTAGGGGTTCAAAAAATACTGGCTTGTGGGTTGTCTGGTTTAGCGGAGGGGGCCGGCGCCTCCGGTTCAGGCATGTACGGGTACAGATACGGCGACATCGGCACTGGGCCTGTAGCCAAGCCGCCATGCCTTGAACCACACGGTCTCGGAGGCGGTGACGGTAACCGGTGCGGTGTACAGATGCCAGCTACGGCCGTCGTCTGCCGGAACGCCGATGGCTCTGTCCATAAGGCCGGATTCGCGAACCGGACCGGGAGCGTCTGTGGTCCAGCCGATGGAGGATCCGGGGGTTAGGCAGCACGCCACCAGGCCCTTTGGCGTCGGGACAACTTGGGGGGCAGCCGTGGATGGAACCTTCCCCGCGGGACGCCAGCCTTCGATGAGCTCGTCTTCTGCCAGCAGCCCCAGGTCCCCGTAGCGCTCCTGCCACTGGCCCAGTACCTCGCGCATCCGGACGATCACGGGGGCATGGCCCGGATCCTTGGCGAGGTTGCGCGTTTCGTGGGGATCTGCGGTGAGGTCATACAGTTCCTCTTCCGCCTTGAATGCCGCGACGAGCGTTCGCTGCAGTTTCGTGAACTGGCTGCGCTTCTCTCCGCAAGCCAGCTGCCTGGCTTCTTCTGAGGCAAGGCGCCGGAATTCGGCCCAGGTTGCCAGGTTGTCGGGGTAGTCAGTGTGCTGCATGGGGGAGCGGTCCGGGTGGTAATGGCGTGTGTAACGGAACCTCTTGTCCCGAACGGTCCTTGTTGTGTCCTCTGCTTCATCCATCCGGTCCCGGCCGCCGTAAACATATTTGTTGGGGTTGTCGATGAAGCTGCCGTCGCTGGTGAGGAGGGGTGTGCCGTGCATGTGGGGCGGGACAGGCAGGCCACATGCTTGGAGCATGGTTGGCGCGAGGTCCATGGTGTGCACGAGGTCCGTGCGGACTGTACCCGGCTCGATCATCCCTGGCCAGCGGATCAGCAGAGGTTCGCGTAACCCGGCCTCGGTGGCCCACCGCTTTGCCCGCGGCATGCCGCGTCCGTGGTCGCTCCAAAAGACGACGATGGTATTTTCGGCCAGCCCGTCTTCCTCCAGCTGGTCCAGGATGGTGCCGACCCAGTGGTCCATCTCGGTGATCAGGTCTGCGTACCTCGCCCAGGACCGTCGAAAAACGGGTGTGTCGGGGTAGTACGGGGGCAGCGGAGCCGCTGCCAGGTAATGCCGATCGGTGTCGGCAACGTGCTCCGTTTCCCGCGCGAAAGCGTCATCGTCCAGGTAGATCCGTGATTCATGCGTAGTCATGCCGTGGAACGCGGCAAAGAACGGGGTACTTGGGTCCGGCCTCTTTCGCCAGTGAGCCGTGGGGCTTAGCTCGTCGAACACCACGGACGGAACGTCCACCTGGAAATCGGTGAAGACATTGTTGGTGCAGTAGTACCCCTGCTGCCGGAAGTACTCAGGCAGCAGGTGCACCTCCGGAGGTGGCACCGCCTTCGTGCGCATGTGCATGGTGCCGATCGCCGTTGGAAAACAGCCCGTATAGATTGCAGACCGGGCGGGAGCGCAGACAGGGGCTGATGCGAAGGCCAGATCAAATCGGGCCCCCTCCTGTGCCAACCGGTCCAGGTTGGGAGTCACCGCGTACTCAGCCCCCGGCCACACCCCGGAATAGCATCCCAGATCCGGATTGATGTCATGGGTGGAAATCCACAGGACGTTCGGCTGCTTCATCTTTTCCTTGGGTCGCTCGGATGGTTCGACTGCACGTGGTCATGGCGCTGCTTCACATTTCGGGTTAATCGAAGGCGATCAGGGAATCCGCCGCGTCCACTTGATCCTGGAAGAGTCCGTGGAGGGGGTCCCCGGTGCTTGCCATCCAGTCCGCCATGCTGGTTCTTGCGGCAGCCAGGACCGGGGCAAGGCCGGGATTTCCGGACAGGTTGTTAAGGCAGGCGGGGTCCGCCTTGAGGTCGTAAAGTTCCTCCCGGCTGCGGTGCAGGTAGAAGTCCACACGGTCCCGTATCTGCGGGTTTTCTTCGGCCGCTGCCAGCATCGCGGGCCACGTCAGTCCCCACATGTTTTCCGCGCGGTAAGGGGTTCCGCCGTCCGCCCATGCGTTCCAGATGTAGCCGTGCTGTCCATCCTGGACGCAGCGCATCTCGAACCGTTGCTTCGCGGAGGTTTCGTGGAACACGGTGAAGACCCGTTCCCGGCCGTCCTCCCTGTTTCCGCGAAGCAGGGGCATGAGGCTGCGGCCGTCCAGCCCTTCAGGTGCCGTAACGCCGGCAGCGTCGCAGAATGTGGGAAAGAGGTCGAGGATGTTGACGAAGGAGCCTTCGTCGCTGCTGCCTGGGGTGGTTACTCCTGGCCAGCGAACGATGAGCGGGGTCAGGGTACTGCGCAGGTAGCAGTTCGCCTTTGCGAAGGGGAAGGCCATGCCGTTATCGGAAAGGAAGAGGACCAGGGTTTCCTCTGCGGTGCCGCTGCGTTCCAGGGCTGCAAGGACCTCTCCGACGACATCGTCACACCGACGCGAGGAGCTCAGGTACTGGGCGTACTCCTCCCTGACCCCGGGCAGATCGGGGAGGAAGTCCGGGACTGTGACCTCGTCCGGCTCGAAGATCCTGGACGGCTCGGGGTAACGCGCGCGTTCTTCCTCGGTCCACGTTTGCCGTTCGTTCTCGCTGCCGTGGAATGGGCGGTGGGGGTCGTGCGCGTTGGCCATGAGGAACCAGGGGCGTCCCTGTCTTCCCGCGGCCTTGATGAACTCTTCGGCGCGGCTCCCGTAGGCTGCCGGGTTGCGGCCCAGTCCGAGTCGCCGCATATTCACGGCTGTGTCCCAGCCGAAGCGCTGAAGGGGCTGGAGGTGCTCAACCTTGCCCAAGATCCCAGTGACGTAGCCTGTGTCTTTCAGGAGGTCGTTGATGACTCCAATGCCGTCCTTGATGGGTTCGAAGCCCTCGGCGCCATTGCGATGCGGCCATAGGCCGGTCATCAGCGACGACCTGCTGGGTTGGCAAACAGCCGCCGGAACATGGCCGCGGCGGAAGACCATGCCCTCCGCTGCAAGCCGGTCAAGGTTGGGCGTTGCGTCACCGGGGCCGCCGAACGAGCCGGGGGTGTTCCCGTCCATGTCGTCAGCGGTGATCAGCAAAATATTCGTCATGCCTTCCTTAAGCCCCCTGTGCGGCCAGGAGCCGGCGACGTTCTTCGCGCCGTTCGGCCTGGGCTACGGGGTCAGCGATTGGTGCGGCGAAGAAGAGTCTCTGGGTGTAGGGGTGGTGGGGGCGGCTGGTGACTTGATCGCCGTCGCCGAATTCCACGATTTCTCCCCGGTACATGACGGCCACGCGGTGGCTGATGTGCCGGACGACTTCAAGGTCGTGGGAGACGAAGAGGTAGGCCACGTTGGTCTGTTCCTGGATGTCTTTGAACAGTTCCAGGACACGGGCCTGGGTGGAGAGGTCCAGGGCTGAGACGGGCTCGTCGCAGACGATGAGCTGCGGCTTCAGCGCCAGCGCGCGGGCGATGGCGATGCGCTGGCGCTGGCCTCCGGAGAATTCGCGGGGGAGGCGGTTTCCGGAATCGGCCGGGAGGCGGACCATTTCGAAGAGGTCCTTGATCCTCTTCCAGGACTCCGCGCGGGGGACCTTGCGGACGGTCAGGGGCTCGGAAAGGATCTGCTCCACGGTCAGTGAAGGATTCAGGGACGTGTAGGGGTCCTGGAACACAACCTGGATGTCGCTGGCAAGGCGGCGCCGATCTGCGCGGCTGGCGTGGGAGATGTCCTCGCCCCGAAATATCACCTTGCCTTTGGTCACGGGTGCCAAGCCCAGGACTGCCCGGCCCAGGGTGGTTTTCCCTGAGCCGGATTCGCCTACGAGGCCCACGCATTCCCCGGCCTGCACGTCGAGGGAGACGTCGTGCAGTGCGCGGAAGGGCTTGGCCCGGAACCCGTGGCCGGGATACTCAACTGTGACGTTCTGGATGTCCAGCAGAGGTGTGCTCATTGGACTGCTCCCTTCTGGTTGGAGGCGGACCGGGTGGAGACGGGTTGGCCGGGGGCGCCAGCCGTTACCAGTGGGCCGCGGGGTTCGGCCTCGCTGAGGATCGCGCCAAGCAGTTCTTGAGTGTACGGGTGGCGGGGGTCGGCGAAGATCGAGCGGGTGGGCCCGGTTTCCACGATCCTGCCCAGACGCATGACTGAGACGCGGTCGCAGAGGTCAGCGACCACGCCGAAGTTGTGCGTGACCAGGATGACGGCCATCTGGAACTCGGACTGAAGATCGCGCAGCAAGTCCAGGACTTCGGCCTGCACGGTGACATCCAGGGCGGTGGTAGGTTCGTCGGCGATAAGCAGGTCGGGGTTGCAGGAGATCGCCCCGGCGATCAGCACACGCTGGGCCATGCCGCCGGAGACTTCGTGCGGGTAGGCGGCGAACGTGCGCTCGGGGTTGGGGATGCCGACCCTGGCGAGCAGGGCGAGGGCGCGTTCCCTGGCTTCCCTGGCGGAGATTTTCAGGCAGATGCGCATGGGCTCGACCAGTTGGCTGCCGATGGTGAAGGCGGGGTCCAGGTTGGACATCGGTTCCTGCGGGATGTAGGCGATTTTGCGTCCGCGGAGCTTTTCCATTTCCTGTTCGGACAAGGTAGCGAGGTCCTTGCCTTGAAAATGGATGGAGCCGCCGACGATTTTTCCGCCTTCGGGCAGGAGCCGCAGTATTGACCAGGCAGTCTGCGTTTTGCCTGAGCCCGATTCGCCGACCAGTCCATGGACTTCGCCGCGGCGGACAGTGAGGGAGACGTCGTTGACGACGCGTTTGATACCGCCGTCGGGTGTGGGGTAGCCGACCGAAAGGTGGGAGACGTCCAGGACGATCTCGCCTTCAGGTTCGCGCTCGTCGTGGCGGACGATGTCCTCCGCGGCAGCCTCGGGTTGGGGTTTGGTGGGCTTGCGGCGGTTCTGCTTGCGTGGGCCCGTGGAGCGTTCGAGCTCATCGCGGAGGCTGTTGGCGAGCAGGGTCAGCGCGATGAGGGTCAGGCCGATGGCCAGGGCGGGCCAGAGGATAAGGGTTGGGGCCGTGTAGAGGTTCGTGAACCCGTCGCTGAGCATCGCGCCCCAGGTGGGGACCTTGATGTCGCCCAGGCCCAGGAACTCCAGTCCGGACTGGACCGCCAGGGCTATGCCGCCGACGATGGCTGACTGGATCACGATCGGTGCACGGACGACGGTGAGGACGTGCCGGGCGATGATGCGCGAGTCGCTGAGACCGGACACGCGTGCGGCGTCCACGTAGAGTTCGTTCCGCACTGCGCTGACGGAGGCGTACACGAGTCGGAAGAACGCGGGGGAGAGCATGATGCCGAAGATCAGCATCGCGGCCCACAGGGAAGGGCCGACGACGGCGCGCGCGGCGAGCAGGACGATGATGTTCGGCAGGGCCATCAGCAGGGAAATGACCCAGGTCCAGCCTGTGTCGATCCACTTGCCGAAGTAGCCGGCCAGCAGTCCGCCTGTCACGCCGATCACTAGTGCCGTCGCCAAGGCCACAAGTGCGCCGGCGAGGCTGAACTGGGCGCCGTAGAGGAGCCGGGAGAGCACGTCACGGCCGGCACCGTCGGTGCCCAAGGGGTTCTCTCCACCGGCGGGGGAAAGAACGTTGGAGATCACGGAGGTGTTCGGATCGTGCGGGGCGAGGAACTGCGCGAAGGCGGCGCAGAATACAGCGACGGCCAGGAAAGTCAGTGAACCGAGTGCCATGGGGTTGCGCAGGATCCTGCGGAATAGCGATACCTTGGCCGTTTCCTGGGGGGCGGTGACGATCTGGGGGTCGGTGGAGTGTGCGAGGTTGGTCATGAGAGACGCACTTTCGGGTTGAGCCAGCCTTGGGCGAGGTCGACCAGGAGGTTGAAGACGATGACGATGATGCCGGTCGCTACCAGCAGGCCCATGACCAGCGGGATGTCGCCCTGGGTGGTGGCCTGGACCGCTACCTGGCCGAGGCCCGGGATCGCGAAGACCTGCTCCACGATCACGGCGCCGCCCATGAGGCCGACGAAGTAGACGGCCAGGACTGCCAGGGCGGGTCCCGCGGCGTTGCGGAGCACGTGCTTGAGGATGACCCGGCGGGCGGGGATTCCTCGGCTGCGCAATGTGCGGACGTAGTCATTGCGGAGGGCATCAATTACTGAGCCGCGGACCTGTTGGGTTATCGCCGCGATGCCACCAAGGGCCAGCGCGACGACGGGCAGGGTAACTGTCTTGGCCCAGCCCGAGGGGGAGGTCGTGAACTGGACGTAACCTGTCGGATCGAACCAGCCCAGTGTCAGTGCAAACAGTAGGACGAGGGCAACGGCAAACAGGAAGTTCGGGATTGCGAATCCAAGCAGTGCGATGACTTGGGCCACGCGGTCTATCCACTCGCGTTTGGTGGCGGCCAGGACGCCCAGCGTCACGGAGATGATGGCGATGAGCACCACGGCGCCGGTGACCAGCGACAAGGTGACGGCGAGGCGGGACAGGATTGCAGCGGCAACGGGCTGCCCACTGAACCACGAGGCTCCGAGGTCTCCGCCGAGGGCGTTGACCACCCAGTCGCCGTACTGTGCGAAAACAGGGCGGTCCAGTCCCAGTTCCTGTGCTTTTAGAGCGACGGTCTGTTCGTCGGCGTTCTCGCCGAGGATCTTCCGGGCGATATCGCCGCCGCCTAGATAGAGGAGGGTGAACCCGAGGGTGGTGATGGCCGCCAGCAACACTAGGCCTGTCAGCAACCTTCTCACGATGAACGTAATCATGATGATCTCTCAAATAGTTGGATTCTTCGGAGGGGATCCAATGGGTCCCCTCCGAAGCCGTGGCCTAGGCCTTGGGGGTGATGTTCCAGAGGTTCGGCCAGGCGTTGCCTGCGTTGAGTTCGACGTTGGTGCCGGCGTTGGTTACGAAGTACAGAGTCTGTGAGTACCAAGGTGCAAACCAAGCCTGATCAACGATGTAGGTGTTAAGTTCCTTTAGTGCCTTGTCCCTCGCATCGCCTTCAGCGGTGCGGATCGTTTCGATGAGCTCGTCGACTTTCGGATCCTGATATTTGAAGGTGTTCCATGTCGCCGTGGGGGAGAGCATGTTGCTGATTAGCTGCCATTCGTTGGCGTCGCGCTGCAGAGTGAAGTAGGAGAGACCGAATTTCTGGCCCTGCAGGTCAGCGATCAGGTTCTGGCCGACGTCTACCAAGTTGACCTTGATCCCCACGTCTCCGAGTTGCTGCTGCAGTAGGGGCCACAGCTGCTTGGGAAACGCTGAGCTTGTCGGGACCGTCAGTTCCACGCCGTTCGGGTAGCCCGCCTCTTTCACGAGCTCGCGGGCCTTCGCGGGGTCGTAGTTGTACCTATCATTGAGTTTCTCGTCATAGGCATGCGATTCCTCGCGGAATACTTGCCGGGTCGATTCGGCGCGGCCCAAGGCGACAACCTTCATCATGGCGTCTGTGTCGACCGCATAGTTGATCGCCTGGCGCACCTTGATATTGCCCAGGGCCGGGTTGGTCTTCCCTGCGCGGTCAAACAGGAGGAGGCCGGCGAAGTTAAGATTCTGCCCGTTCAACTTGAAGCCGGCACCCTCAACCTGGGGGAGGATGCTGTTGTCGCCCACAGCGGCAGCGTCGAGCTGTTTGCCTCTAAGTGCGTTCAGTAGGGAGGTTGCGTCGTTGTAGACGTTGATCGTCAGTCGGTCGTACTTGACTGAGCCGGCATCCCAGTACTTCGGATTCTTTTCGAACTTATAGGACGTGCCGACGACGGTGTCGCTGGTCTTCAGCACGTAGGGTCCGGAGCCCACGGGATTAGTTTTGACGTCCGGCTTGTCAAAGGCCGCCGGACTTTCCTGCATGCCTGCCGCCTGAGCGAGGTAGATAAGGAAGGCAGGGTTTGCCTGCTTGAGCTTGATCTCCAGAGTCGTCTTATCTTTGGCCGTCGCGTCCGCCAGGTCCAGAATCTTACTCCGCTGTGGAGAGGTACCGTCACGGAAGCGAAGGAGGTTCTGCGCTGCCACCTCGGCGGTGAAGGGTGTTCCGTCGGTGAAGGTGACATCGTCACGCAGCTTCACCGTCAGCACGGTCTTGTCCGCGTTGTAGTCCCACTTGGTAGCCAGATGAGGTTCAACGTCTTTTCCATTGGGGGAGGGCTTGAGCAGGCTGTCGTATACCGCCTGGAAGTAGATGGACTGGTTTCCCCAGTTCAGGTTCCGGGCCTCGAAGGTGGCGGGAGCCAGAACGTTGCCAAGGGTGAGGCTCTTCGACGTCTGGCCTTGGGTGTCGGATCCGGCGCTGGCGCAGCCGGTCAGCGCGAGGCCGGCGGCGAGGGCCGCTGCCAGGCCTGCTTTGGTGAAACGCATCATTACGTCCTTTCAGCTGTGGAGGCATGCGATGCTTCGATGCACGCTGCCTGCTGCTCCACGACGAACAGTTACCTAGAGAATGGCACGTTGTGATGTGAAGCACAAGACCCTTCTATAAAACTAGATACATAGTCGTGGGCTGAAAGGTCTTTATAAACTCTGTCAAACGCTGTTCCACTAGTGCTATAACTGTTACATGCCACAACGCGGAGCCCGCAGGATGTTGGACTCGCTGGCACCGCCTAGAAACAGGACAGGATAAAAGATCGATGAAGATCATCTATGTGGATGTTGATTCCCTTCGCCCCGACCACACCGGACCGTACGGATACGACCGGAAGATCACGCCCAATCTGGACGAGATGGCTCAGAAGAGCGTCATGTTCGACCGGTACTACTGCTCGGATTCGCCGTGCCTGCCATCCCGCACCGCACTCACCAGCGGGCAACATGGCATCTCCAACGGCGTCATTGGCCACTTTGGCGATGACGCCCGGTTCCGTCTCGACGCCGGCCATGCTCCCCATCCGGGGCGCCCCCTACTGGGCCAGGCGCTCAACGCGGCCGGCTATTCGTGCGCCGCGGTTTCGTCCTTCGCCGAACGGCACAGGGCCTACTACTTCATGGGAAACTTCCGGGAAAACGTCCAAGTCACTCCTGACATGGGGGATGAGCCCGCGGATATGATCACCGATGCCGCCGTCGACTGGATCCAGCGTCACCGCGATGTGGAGAACTGGTACCTGCACGTGACCTACTGGGATCCCCACACGGATTACCTGCAGGATGAATCCTGGACTGCGAAGGCAGCGGCCTCCGGACCGGCACCAGCCTGGCCCGATCAGGAGGCGATTGACGCCCATGCCGAGGTCTACGGCGCCCGCAGCGCCTTGGACCTGCATTACTCCGGAGGCCCACGTAAGTCTCGGGTTCCGCATAACATGCCCGACGAAATTCGCACTCGCGCAGATTTCGAGCATCTGATCAACGGCTACGACGGCGCCATCCACTTCTGGGATTCGGAGTTCGGCAGGCTTCGCCGGTCGATAGAGGAGATGGGCCTGTCGGACGAAGTGGCCATTGTGGTCTCCTCAGACCATGGTGAGTCCTTTGGCGAACTCGGCCTGTATGCAGAACACGGACTGGCCTCTGAACCGGTGCATCGCCTCCCGATGATCGTTCACTGGCCGGGACTTACCGATCAGCCAGGAGTCGCCGCTACGCACAACGACGCGCTGCTGTACAACATCGACTACGCATCGACCATCCTTGACTTGCTTGGTGTAGAGCAGCCCGAAAAGTGGCAGGGCCAGTCCTACGCGGCGGCCGTCCGCGGCGGAGACATTAAGTCCCGGCCGTATCTGGTCTGGGGCCACGGAGCCCACACCTACCAGCGGGCGGTCCGGACACGGGACCACCTCTACATCCGTACTTACCACCCCGGCTGCTTCCGTGCTGAACTGGAGTCTCTTTTCAATGTCACTGAGGATCCGTACCTGACACATAACCTCATCGACATCGAGCCGGACCTGGCAACACAAATGCGCTCCAACCTCTTCGAATGGCTGAGCTTCTATGCGGGGACTCCCGGCGCCCTCCCGGACCCGATGCAGGGTGCCCTCCAGGCGGGCCCGACGCTGTACAACCAGCCTGATGAGTACATGGAGCACCTGCGGAATACTGGCCGGGCCCATCTTGCGGAGGACCTCCAGGCGAGACTGAACCCGAATAACGGCGCAACCCACACCTCCTGGCATGCACAGGTGCCGGTGTCGGATAACGACCGGGCCGCCATGCGCAAGCGATACGAGAAGTTGATGAGCACAAGTGACCCGAGCTAGCGATATCCTCCTCAGAGGCGCTCCTACACCGCGCCTCAAGGAGGGAAAAGTGTCACTGGGTCGGCTGGAAATCATCCTGCTGGGGCTGCTGTCCACAGGTGACCGCACGGGCTATGACGTGTGGAAATGGCTCGAGGAACATGGCCCCTTCGTCGGGTACACAGCCAAAACCTCCCAGATCTACCGACAGCTCGGCAAGCTCGTGGAATGGGGATGGGCCACGCCCTTCCCGGACCCCCGCAGTTCAGGGCCGGATGCGAAGCTATACAAAATCACCGCTGACGGGCTGGCGGCACTCCAGGAATGGGTAGAGTCCCCCTACGTTCCCTCGCCACGTCCGCTGGACCCGGACTTCCAGGTACGACTTCGCTTCGCCGGAAGTGGAGGACCGGAGAAGGCCCTCGAACTTGTCCGGATCGAGCTCGCCTATCGAAAAGAACGCGAAGCGAACATTGATCGGACCTTCGACGAGGTCCTGGTCAGGGCAGACGCCAGCCCCGAAGAACGGCAGTGGCATCTTGAGTGGTTCCTCATGCAGAATGAACGCGGCCACTACATGGTGTCCAACCTCATCGCCTGGCTCGAATCAACGGAGCGGCGACTCCAAATGACAATCGAGAAGAAGACCACGGGAAAATGAGGATCCTGAAATGAAGGTCATTGTCGTCCTTTTCGACACACTCAACCGGAAATACCTGCCAAATTATGGATGCGATTGGACTCACCTGCCCAATTTCGAGCGGCTTGCACGTGAGACTGCCACATTCGACAACTGCTATGGGGGGAGCATGCCGTGCATGCCTGCACGCCGTGAACTCCACACCGGCAGGTACAACTTCCTCCATCGCTCCTGGGGTCCATTAGAGCCCTTCGACGACTCAACCCCGGAGATCCTTCGTGACCACGGCGTATACACGCATTTGGTCACAGACCACCAACACTATTGGGAAGACGGCGGTGCCACTTACCACAACCGGTTCAGGTCGTTCGAGTTCTTCCGAGGGCAGGAAGGGGATCGTTGGAAGGGAGTGGTGGCAGACCCACAAATTCCGGAATCGGTTAGTTGGCGCGACAACGATGCCTGGCGACATGACTGGGTCAACCGGCAGTACCTGACACAAGTCGAGGATCATCCCCAGACCCTGACAGTCAATGCCGGGCTGGAGTTCATCCAGACGAACAGCTCGGCTGACAACTGGATGTTGCAGATCGAGTGTTTCGACCCGCACGAACCGTTCCTCAGTTATTCCGAACACAAACAGCACTACCTCCATGACTACGAAGGCCCCCATTTTGATTGGCCGGATTACCGTCGCGTGACCGAAAACGATTCCGCGATTCATCACGCGCGACGTGAATACGCGGCCCTAATGACGATGTGTGATGCATCGCTAGGCAGGATCCTTGACTCGATGGACCAGCACGGCTTGTGGGATGACACAATGCTCATCGTCATGACCGACCACGGGCTCCTTCTCGGTGAGCATGGCTGGTGGGGAAAGAACATTCAACCCTGGTATGAGGAGAATATCCACACGCCGCTCTTCATCTGGGATCCCCGCAGCCGGGTCAGAGATGAACGACGGGCAACGCTGGTGCAGACGATCGATATCGCACCCACCTTGCTTGGGTTCTTTGACGCACGCGCTCCAGTGGACATGCAGGGGCATGATCTGGCGGATACCATCAAAGCTGATGTCAGCGTCCGGGAAGCAGGCTTGTTCGGCAGCTATGGCGGCCACGTCAATGTAACCGACGGCCGTTTCGTCTACATGCGCACCTGTGCCGAACCGGACAATCGGCCCCTCCTTGAATTCACCTTGATGCCTACGCACATGAACGCCCGCTTCGCACCTGAGGAGCTTCGAACCGCCCGGCTGGCGCCGCCATTCAGCTTCACTAAGGGCACTCCCGTCCTGGAACTTCCTGGCCAGGCCGTGGGCAGTCCATACTCTTACGGCTGCCTTCTCTTCGACGTCCAGGCCGACCCCGAGCAGCTTCACCCAATGATCGATGATGAAATTGAGTTGCGTATGATCAATCTGCTCGTGGTCCAGATGCGGCTCAACGAGGCACCGGCCTCACAGTTCGAGCGGCTGGGGCTTCCCTTTGATGCTCCGGTTGATGAGACGCATCTTCAAATCCGAGAGGCTTGGCCAAGGGTAGCGGAACCCCCCCGATTTCCGGACGACCCTGGGACTTTCGCCTCGGCCTCAGCAGGCGTCCTCACCCCAGTCCGTGAGCTTCTCAGCAACGATGCAACCCGGTCCGTTCTCCTCAAACGTTTCCCGTTCGTCGCGACGCCCGTCTTCGTCAAGCGGAACGGAAGTATGTCACCGTGGCAGCTTGCCGTGATGCTTCCCAGCATCACCAACACCGATCTCAGGAGCCTTCACGAGGACCTCATTCAGGTCGGGTTCCAGAGCAGCTCCGTGAGGCAAGCCGAGGACCGGCACTCTCACAACGCAGCCCTCGGGAGAAAACTGTGAATATTCGCAGGGGTACCGACGGCCAGACGGCCGGAAACTGCTGTTCGGCAGCACGGCCTTCCGGTGTTGCGGGCCCGACGTCGGACTCCCGACCCATCATCCTCCAGAACCCAACTGCCAGCGGCCTGCACGATGATGTGATAATTCCCGGGGGCGTGTTCGCTATGGGCGACGCCTTCGGCGAGGGGTATCCCTCGGACGGGGAAGGCCCGGTGCACGAGGTGCGTCTCAATGCGTTCCTGATGGACACTACGGCGGTCACGAACCGTATGTTCGCCGCGTTTACCGACGCGACCGGTTACCGAACTGAGGCCGAGCTGTACGGCACGTCCGCGGTGTTTCATCTGCTAGTGCAGGCCCCGACGAGCGAGGTGCTGGGGGCTGCGTCCGGCGCGCCCTGGTGGCTGAATGTTCGGGGCGCCGACTGGGCTCATCCGGCCGGACCGGCGTCGCACTGGAGCGATAGTCCTGATCATCCGGTGGTACATATCTCCCACTCCGACGCGCTGGCATATTGCGCCTGGACCGGCCGGCGTCTGCCAAGTGAAGCGGAATGGGAATACGCCGCCCGCGGCGGCCTCGAAGGAAAGCGCTACGCGTGGGGGAATGAGCTCGCTCCCCGCGGGGAGCACCATTGCAATATCTGGCAGGGCACCTTCCCAGCAGTGAATACCACCGACGACGGTTACCTTGGCACCGCACCAGTCAAGACCTTCCCTCCCAATGGCTACGGTCTCTACGAAGTTGCGGGCAACGTTTGGGAATGGTGCGCCGACTGGTTCCTGCCCAAGTACTACCGCAACTCGCCGGTGGATAATCCGCAAGGACCCACCATCGGCGCCGGGAGGGTCATGCGCGGCGGTTCTTACCTCTGCCACGACTCCTACTGCAACCGCTACCGGGTTGCCGCCCGGACAGCCAACACGCCAGAATCCTCCAGCGGCAACTGCGGCTTCCGCACTGTCGCCGCCAGCGACCGCTGACAGCCGCAGGCGGTTCCGATGCGACTACGCCTGCAAGGGCAATATCGTGTAGGGCGTCGGGCTCGTTGGCGTTTAGTCATGCAAGTTTCTTCCCTTACAGCACAATGAGAAGTTCGGAAAGGGGGAATGACCGTCAATGTCGCTCATCGACCTGGAGCCTGTGTCGTGCCCCATATACCGGTCCCCGGGCGTGGCTGTCATCGGCGACTCCCGTGTCAGGACCTGGAGTGTGGTAGGAGCGGTCGGATCCACACCGCGCACAAGACAAGGCTGGCGCACTCCCGCATGGGCGGCGCGGCAGTCGTACGAATGGTGCAGCAAACTGGAAAGCAGGAGGTGTGGACTGTCCACACCTTCGGCTTCTGACTGGATCGTACTCCGGCCGGAATCGGCCGGATTGCGTGTTTTTTCTGGAGTTCCCAGTGTTTGCAGGGTTGGAGTCCGATCGCGTCCCAAGTCGGGCACAGTGTTTCCGCAGTCAGAGGCCCTTAGAAGGGTAGGTGTGTACAAACTTGACGTGATGGGCCCCAGGGGTGGTAGGTCTGACTTTCCCTGAACAGAAATTCGTCTTGCCGCAGGCTGGTGAGGGGCTGACTCTAACAAAACTCGCGATTCGGCCACGCGAGTCCGCGCCCGAACCTCGGCGCCAGACCCGGCGGATGCCCTAACCTTGCCTGTCCGCGCGGATAAGGTTCCAGTCGTGGGCTAGCACGTGGGTCGATACGACCCGTGCGTTTGGCCAACACAGTTTCGGGAGTTTTGGCTGGCAAAGAAGCAATTGACGTAAACGTGTGCCCGTCGGACCACTGATTGATCATGTACAGTCTCGGTGGTTTTTCTATGAGACGCATGCTTGATTGGGGGCAGGAGGCGGCGCCTGACTTTCGGTTTCGTGGTGTGACCGAGTGCCGGCCTCCCGTCCCAAGAATGTGGGGCCATGGGCCGCATGATCTGTATCTGACATGTGCCCGTTCGCTGTCGTGGCTATGTCAACGTAGTCGTTGGAAGCCAGGCCGGCCTGGTGGTCTCAAAGGCGGAGATCAATTCCTGGTCTTGCAGGGTCGAATCAATGTCGTCCAGGCCGTTGAGCAGTCTCCACCTTGTGTCCGCATCAACAGTGAATCCCATAGCCAGGTCACCTGCGGTTATTCTCTGAGCGTCTAGGTCGACGCGGAGAGAAAGCTCGGGCTGGGATTCCACTATTTGCCACAGTTGGTCGACCTGTTGCCCGTTTAGCTGGATCGCCAGAAGACCGGACTTTGCTGCGTTGCCTCGGAAGATGTCGGCGAAACGTGGTGAGATGACCACTCGGAAGCCATAATCCATGAGCGCCCAGACTGCGTGTTCCCGTGAGGACCCTGTTCCGAAGTCGGGGCCGGCGATCAGGATGTTTGCTTCTGAGCGCTCGGGGCGGTTGAGTACGAAATCCGGGTCGCGGCGCCAGTTGGCGAAGAGGCCGTCCTCGAATCCTGTGCGGGTGATGCGCTTCATGTAGACGGCGGGGATGATCTGGTCTGTGTCGACGTTGTTGCGTCTGAGTGGAACGGCTTTGCCGTCTACGGTGGTCACGGGTTGGAAGGCCACGCATTCTTCTCTCTTTTGCGCCGGGTGAGTCCGGGTGGGTTATTCCGCTCTTGGGTCGACGAGGATTTGGTATCCGTCGCAGTGGTAGAAGAGTTGCCTGCCCTGACCATGGCCTTGGCGTAGCCAGAGGTACGAGCCGTCCTTGGTGACGACGTCGATCGTTCCTTCGATGCGGTCTTTATTGGCTGCGATGAGGACCACGGTGTCGCCGGGGAGTAGTTCGAGCCAGTTGGTGACAACTGAGCGGCGGTAGCCCTAGCGGGTAGGGGCTGTATCGCCGATGGTCGGGACACTCGTGGCAGTGTGCGGGGCGGGCTCATCGGCGGTTTCTGCTACCCCGGCAGTGATGCTGGTCATGGTGTCTCTCTTGGGCGGTGCTGTGGGTGGGTGGGGTTGCTGCTTTCGTCAGTTCGCAGCAACCCCACTGGGTTAGGGGATGATGGGCAGGAGCAGGTGTGAGTCGTGTCCGTCCCCGGTGTGGATGATGTGTTGCCCACTGTTGCGGGTGTAGGTGTGGCCTTGCGCGAAAAGGCCGTGTGCGTAGCTGTTCACGTCGTGGCCTTGGATGACGAGCCGGAGTGTTTCCCCGGAGTGGAACAGGGTGCTGGAGGGCCAGATTTCGATGTCTACCGGCACGATGTCACCCTCGCTGAGCAGCTCTTCCGTTTGGTGCGTGTAGCGCGGTTGTTCCGGGCGTGAATCCTCCGCGAGCTGCCGGCGGCTGACCCTGAGCCAGCCAAGGGCGATGTTCCCGTCGTCGAAGGTGGAGAAGAACGGGTAGTTCACTTCGTTGCCGTCAGCGTCCAGTTTCTGCAGGGCTACGAAGAGGTCCATGTCATTGGACCCTTGGGCTTCGACCCATAGCCGGAGTTTCGTGTAGCCGGTGATTTCGGTGTCCTCAGCGAAGGTGTGCTCAAAAACTACCTTGCCGGTCGCGGCATCGTAGGAGATCGTTTCCGGATTCGGGGCGGGGTCCTTGCTCATGGCCTCGCGGCCGCCGTCAAGGTAGAGGGGCGTGTATTCAGTGCGGGCCAGGGGCCATTCGTTTTCGGCCCGGTTTTCGCCAACGTAGGCGCGGTCGCGGACTTCGATCCTGACCTTGGGCCAGGACGTCACGGTATTCTCTTCACCCTTGAGGAAGTGGTCAAAGAATTCCCTTTGGCGGGCCAGGCTGTCCTGGTCGTAGAAGTTCTGCCACTTCTTGCGGCCGTGCACTTCCAGCCACTCTGCTTGGAGGCGATGCGGCGGAAGCCTTCAAGGGTTCCCCTGGTGTGCAGGCCGTGGTCAGACCAGCTGGCCACAACGTAGGTGGGCAATTCAATGGCGGACAGGTCAGGGGCCTTGGACTGCCAGTACTCGTCGTAGAACGGGTGGTTCATACTGTTGGTCGGGATGTCCTCGACTCGTCCATGGGTGTTGGCGATCAGCGGGCCGAGCGCTGCACCGAACTGAGTTTCCGGGATTCCGCCGTGGGTCAGGACTTCCTTGTAAAGGTCCGTCCAGCCTTCCCAAGGGTTGATGGCTGCCAAATGTGCAGGGCGGCGGGCCGCGACGGCCCACTGGATGACCGCGTACCAGGAGACGCCGGCCATGCCGACCTTGCCGTTGCTCCAGTCCTGTTCGCCGGCCCATTCGATCAGGTCACAGCAGGCATCGGCTTCTTCGGGCCCGCACATGGTCACGTCGCCCTCGGATCCCCAGGCGCCGCGGGCGTCGGCCATGATGACGGCGTAGCCGTTGCGGGTCCAGAAGAGGGGGTCCGGGGTTTCGAAGGCTGCGTACTTGGAGAGCTGGTCCAGGCCCACGTCGTGTCCGGGCCAGCCCGCGAAGCTGAGGGCGCCGTGCTTGCCGTAAGGCGCCCAGGCCACGATTACAGGCAGGTCTGTCGTCGTTTCGGCGGGCCGGTAGAGGTCCACGAGGAGGTTCTTGCCGTCCCGCATGGGCACCCGGACGTTGTAGTCGATCTGCATTCCATCTGCAACGGTCTGGGAGTACTCACCTCCTGGCCACCCGGCGTTTTCGGGCGGGTTCCCGGGAAGGAAGGCAACATCATTGTTAACCGCTTGCTGGGTCATGGCTTTTCTTTCTCTCGTGATGGTTCGCTGGCGAACGGGTGGAACGGTCAGAGGGGTTCGGCGTCGAAGTGGTTCACGTCGGCACCGGCCAGAAAGGGAGCGAAGGTGGCAATGACTTCCTTGCCCTGGTCCGTTTCCGGGAAATGATCGGTGTGGTGGGCGACGGTGTCCCATCCGACCCAGAGGAGGTAAACCCCCTCGTGTTCGGCGCTGCGGTGCAACTGGGCCGAGCGGCAGCCCGGGGCCTGGAGAAGGGTGCCGCGAAGACGCTGGTAGGCGTCTTCGAAGGCCTGCTCCTGGCCAGGATGGATAGTGAATCTTGCGTGTTCAAGAATCATGGTTCCAACTCCCTTCTCCGGCCCCGGTGCCGGTTTAGGGGCGCGACGGCTACAGTGCCACGGACGGGTAGGGTTTACCGATCCACGGCGCCAAACGCCGTGCCCATTCCAGCTGGTAGGACAGCGGTCCCTTTTCTTCGGTCCAGTCGTCGGAGAACACGCCGATGAACAGGGTGAGGTAGAGGAAGAAGTGGGCGCCGTAGGCGAAGAGCCATTCGTAGTCAGAGTTGATCAGCGCGCGGCGTTCGTCTTCGGTGAAGGACAGCCAGGAGGTCTTTTCTGCGCTGTTCAGCCAGATGCCGACTTCCTTCTCCCAGCGGTCGATCGTAGCTGCCGGGTCCTCTTTGTAGCGGGCGACCCATTCCGGGTCACGGTCGATGCTGTAGAGGAACTTGTTCACGTAGTACTTGCTCATGCCGTCGCTCCTGCCTTTGCCGCGTACACCGGTCCGGTGACACCGCCTGCCTCGGCGGCCGAACGGGCTGCCGCTTCGGCCATCTTGTCGTTCTTGTTCGGGTACCAGGTCATGAACATTTCACGGGTGTGGTAGAGGTCCAGCTGGTCAACGTAGTCGGCGTTCTCGGGGCCGGCGATGCCCATCATAAGGATCAGGTCCATGAAGCCGTGCGTGGCGTTGCCGGAACTGGCCATGGATTCATGGGTGACGTTCTCCAGGATGGCTTCGATGTTGCCGGTGGAGAGCCATTCGATGGCCTGGGCGTCGAATTCCGGGTCCGGTCCGTGTTCGCCGAACATCCGGGGCCCGCCCAGTTCCAGGGACAGGTGGCCGGTGCCGATGGCGGCGATCTTCTTATCCGAGGGGTAGGCGTCAATGATTTTGCGGATTATCCGGCCCAGATCCCAAAACCTCTTGGGCGAGGGCAACGGCGGGGCGAAGATGTTCGTGTAGATCGGCACCACGGGCAGGTCGGCGTCAGGGCGCACGGTGATGATCGGGCAGATGATGGAGTGGTCGATCTTCAGTTCGTGGCTGAAGGAAAAGTCGAACCCTTCATCCAGCAGGCCCTGGTGCATGAAGTTCGAGAGCACCAGGTCACCGTCGAGGACGTACTTCGGGATGCCGAATTCGCGTTCCTCGTTGTAGAACGTCGCGTCGTACTTTTCCTGCTTACCGATCATGAATGTCGGGTAGTTGTCCAGGAAGAACTGGTGGAAATGGTCGGCGCCGACCATGACCAGGATGTCGGGCTCAGCGGCGGTGAGGGTTTCGCGGTATGCCTCGACTTTCCGCTTCCATTCGTCTGCCTGGGGCATGCGTTCCTCGGGCGGCGCGGTGGTCGCCTTGAGGTAGAAGGGGTGGTGTGTACTGGCCAAAACGGCGGTCAGTTCTGCCATGGTTCTCTCCCTGTGCTCTTCGCTGCCGTCGTTGGCAGCGCTGGTTGTGTGGCTAGTCGTTCTCGGGGGTGACGTAGGCCGCGTTGCGGTCCACGGTCATGTAGATGTCGTTCGCGATCGGGTTGCGGCGTTCTTCGGCGATCTGTCCGAGCAGGCCTGCCGCTCGGGCCAGAAGCGCGAAACCGCGCAGCAGATCGGTGGGCAGTCCCAGGTCGGCCAGCGCCGCTCCGCAGACGCCGGCGCCGTTCAGCGGCAGTTTCCGGCCCAGTGCCTGCTCGCTCATCCTGCCGATGGCTTCGAAGAGCCGTAGGTGGGGTCCGCGCAGCCCTTCCTCGTCGGCGATGCCGATGAGCACGGGTGTGCGGGGGTCCCCGTCCTTGTGGTTGGGGTGCCCCAGGCCCGGAACGAACTTGCCCTCGGCGCGCTGGGCCTTGATGGCGTGCAGCGCGAGTTCGTCCCATTCCTCGTCGGTGTCCGGCAGCGCACCCTCGTGAGCGGCCAGGACGGTGGCCAGGAATTTACCGCAGTCCTCGGTGACGCCGAGGAAGCGGGAGCCGCCGCCAAGGAGTCCGGCGGCCATGGCGCCCTGGATCGAGTCCGGCGCGCTGAGATAGGTCAGGCGGGCGGCAATCGCGGTGGGGGTGAAGCCGTGGTCTGCGAGGGCGACGAGGACGGATTCGAAGACCCGTACCTCGCCAAGGGTGGGACGGCGCATCGCGACGAGCCAGAAGGCGAGTTCACCGAAGCCGACTTTTCCCATCAGATCGCCGGGGAGGTCCTGTCCGAGCAGGCGGATTTCCGTGGCGGTGGAGGTGCCCAGGGAGGTGGGGAAGTTCAGTTTCTGGGTTTCTGCGGTGATGGTCATGCTTGTTCTTTCGTCGAGGGGCGGGCGGCGGCGGGAGCAGCGAGCCAGGCGAGGATTTCTTCGGTGTGCTCGCCCAGTTTCGGCGGTGCCAGGTCGTACCGTGGCGGGGTCGCGGAGAAGGTGATCGGGTTCCGCACCCCGGGGACCAGGTTCCCGGCAGTACCGACCTGCACGACGGGTTCCAGGCCGAGTTTCTGTGCGTATTCCACGCCCTGTTTGATGCTGTTGATCGGCCCGTTGGGGACCCCTGCTGCGTTGAGCTTGTCGAACCAGTACCCGGCGGATTGGGTCCGGAGCCGGTCCACGAGCAGGGGACGGAGTTCTTCGCGGCGTTCGGTGCGGTCCTTGTTCTCAGCGAAGCGGGGGTCATCGGCGAGTTCAGGCACCCCGAGCACGGCGCACAGTTTGCGGAACTGGCCGTTGTTGCCGGCTGCGACGATCAGTTCATCGTCGGCCGTGGGAAGCGGTTCGTAGGGGAAGAGGCTGGGATGGGCGTTGCCCATCCGGTGCGGGGTGACGCCGCCGGCGACATACGCCGAGGTCTGGTTGACCAGCCCGCTCATGGCTGATGCCATCAGCGAGGTCTCAATGCTTTGGCCCTGCCCGGTCTGGTCGCGGTGGCGCAGAGCGGCGAGGATGCCGATGGTGGAGTGGAGGCCGGCCATGACGTCAAAGACGCTGATCCCGGCCCGGTACGGGGAGCCTTCGGGTCCGCCGGTGAGGCTCATCAGCCCGGACATCGCCTGCACGATCAGGTCATAGCCCGGCAGCGAGGAGCCCTCCGCGGTGCCGAAGCCGCTGATGGAGCAGTAGATGACGGACTCGTTGCGCTCTTTTACCGACTTGTAGTCGAGTCCGAACCGCTTCAGGCCGCCGGGCTTGAAGTTTTCGATGACGACTTCCGCGCGGGCGGCCAGTGCCTGCGCCGCGGCAAGACCGTCAGGGTCCTTGAAATCCAGCACCACGGATTTTTTGTTGCGGTTGATCGCGGCGTAGTAGGTCGAAACGCCGTCAGGGCGGACCGGGGGGATCCAGGAACGGGTATCGTCGCCGGCCGGGCTTTCGACCTTGATGACTTCAGCGCCCATGTCCGCGAGGAGCATCGTGGCGTAGGGGCCTGCCAGGACCCTGGAGAAGTCGGCGATGACGACGCCGTCGAGCGGCCGCGCCCGGGGTGTTGTCTCCGGTTGCTGGGCCAGGGGGAATGACATGTGGTTCCTTCGTTGAAAAACAGCTTGGGGGGTAGGTTCTGACGGTGCAACGGGGTGTTAGGCCTGCCAGGCGCGGGATACCTCGAACGAGATGAACTTCCAGGCGCCCTCGGCGCCGGCGAAAGTGGCGCGGTAATCGCCCAGTGCAAGCAGCTTCGCGTCCGGTTCGATGGCCCAGCGGCTGTAACGGCACCGGGCGGTGGCCGTGGAACCTGCGCGATCGACAATGATGTTGGTCAGCACGTGCCGGCTGGGCGGGGCCGCTGCGAAGATGCGCCCGTAATGCCCGGAGATTTCGTCCGCCGTGCCCAGCGTTGTCCCGGCAAAGCTGACAACGGCGTCACTGAACAGTTCGGCCACGCCGGCCGCGTCGCGTTCATCGGCGTACTCGGCGTACTCGGCGTACCGGCCCAGAAGATTCTCCACCGCGTGCCGTACCTCCGCCGGAGAGTGGGACATCAGTGCGCCCACCAGTCGAGGCGGTTCGTCTTTGCGTGACGCCCGGTGGTCGGGTGCAGCCGTGAGATCAGGCCCCGGTAGAAAACCATGGGGCGGGTGTCCGTTGTGCGCAGGTCCGTCAGTCGTGCCATCAGGCCGTAGTGATCGCCGGCTTCATACACAGGGCCAATCCCGCAATGCATGGCTACTGCAGCTGTCCGGAGAACAGGTGCGTCCCCGCGGTCCATGTCCCAGTCGCCGACGGCGAACTTCGGCCCGGATGAGGAGGCGAAGGCAAAACACACGTCGGCGTGATCCTCGTCCAGGACGTTGATGCAGATGCGGTCCAGGCTGCGCAGGGCGGCGAAGGACCGGGATTCCTTCATGGCGAAAAAGGTCACCAGGGGCGGATCGAGCGAAACCGTTGCCAGTGAGCCGACGGTCATCCCGACCGGGCCTTCGGGACCATGCCCGGTAACGACGGCCACCGAGGTCGGGATGCGGCCCATGGCAACTTTGCCCAGTGTTCCGCGCCGCTCGCGGAGTCGCCGTTTCCGGCTTCCAGGATCAGCTCTTCGGCATCCTTGGCCGAGCGCGTGTCGTTCCAGAGCAGGGCCGGGCGGACGACGTCGCCGGTTTCGTCGAGGCAGACCATGCCGTGCTGCTGGCCTGCGACGGTGACCGCCACGACGTCGTCCAGCCCGCCGGCGCTGGCGAGGGCCTCCTGAAGGGCGGACCACCAATGCTCAGGGTGCACTTCGGTGCCTGCCGGGTGCGACGCCCGCCCCTCGCGGATCAGTTCGCCTGTATCGGCATCCCGGATCACCACCTTGCAGGACTGGGTGGAGCTGTCGATTCCCGCGACCAATGGCATGACTGGAACTTTCTGCAGGGCCGCCGTCGCATCCTGCACTTGCGTGGAGGACCCGACGGCGGCGGTTGAGGTGTAGTTGTCTGGAAAGGCCTAGCGGGCGCCGAGCAGGTGCTCGATAGCCAGCTGGTTGAGCCGAATGAACGCGAAGGAGCGTTCCGCGGCGCCGTTTGCGTCGAACTCCGCGAAGGCAGACGCGTCGGCCAGCAGCGCGGACGCCGTCTCACCAGCAGCAAGAGTTGGTTCGCCGAGTTCGAACACTCCGGAAGCCGTGAGGGCTTCCTGGACTTCCGGGTCTGCCCGGAAGGCGAGGGCCCGTTCCTTCAGCAGCAGGTACATGGACATGTTTGCCTTGGCCGATTCCCAGACCCCGTCATAGCCATCCGTGCGGGATGGCTTGTAGTCAAAGTGTCGAGGGCCGTCGTACTTCGGGCCGCCGTTGGGGAAGCCGTTCTCGAGAAGATCCACTGTGAAGAAGGCGCTGGTGAGATCGCCATGGCCGAACACGAGGTCCTGGTCGTACTTGATGCCGCGCTGGCCATTGAGGTCGATGTGGAAGAGCTTTCCTGCCCAGAGAGCCTGGGCAATGCCATGCGTGAAGTTCAGGCCGGCCATCTGCTCGTGGCCTGTTTCGGGGTTGAGGCCCACGATGTCCCCATGCTCAAGCTGCGCGATGAAGGCGAGCCCGTGACCGACCGTCGGCAGGAAGATGTCGCCGCGGGGCTCGTTGGGCTTCGGTTCAAGGGCGATCCGGAGTCCGTAGCCCTTCTCCTTGATGTAGCCGGCGGCCGTGTCCACGCCTTCCCGCATCCGGTCAAGGGCGGCGGAGAGGTCCTTCGAGCCGTCGTACTCGCTGCCTTCGCGCCCGCCCCACATCACGAACGTCTCCGCGCCAAGTTCCGCCGCGAGGTCGATGTTCCGCAGCACCTTGGCCAAGGCAAATCGCCGGATGGAGCGGTCGTTGGAGGTGAAGCCGCCGTCCTTGAAGACCGGATGGCTGAAGAGGTTCGTGGTGACCATCGGAACCTTGAGGCCTGTTTCGGCGAGCGCCGCTTTGAAGTTCTTCAGGATCAGTTCGCGCTCGGACGACGAGGCATCGAAGGGGATGAGGTCGTTGTCGTGGAAGGTCATGCCGTAGGCGCCGATTTCACTGAGCTTGTGAACGGCTTCAATGGGGTCCAGGGCCGTTCGCGTTGCCTGGCCAAAGGGGTCGGCACCCGTCCATCCGATGGTCCAAAGGCCGAAGGTGAAACGGTCTTGGGGGCTGGGCTTCAAGCTCATGATTGCTTCCTTGCAGTTGAGTATGGTGGGGCGGCTGACATTCCGCATTAGTTTTCGTTCTGAACTATATGGTCTGTGGTGGACTAAGGTCAATGGATGAGGGGAAGATCTTCCCTTTGCCGGCTATGGAGGCAGTGGTGACGAAAGAAGGCGCAATGGAGACGGCGGCAAGGCGCGGGGTTGCGCTTCCAGGCCGAGTTGGCGATGTGCGCCGCGGCAACCTGGCGCTGGTGCTCAAAGGGATTGCAGCCGCGGGGCCGGGGCTCGCTCCCACGCGGGCGCAGCTTGCAGCGGCGAACGGCCTGACCAAGGCTTCCGTCTCCAGCCTTGTAGCTGACCTCATCGAATCAGGCCTCATCCGTGAACTCGGCCTGAATCGCGACGGCGAACGCGGACGGCCCGGGGTGGGGCTCCAGCTGAATCCGCAGCGCGCTGTCATCGGGCTGGAGATCAACGTGGATTATCTTGCTGCGGGACTGGTTGACTTGAATGGAGCACTGCGCTTCCACACCTCCGAAGAGGCACAAAACAGTGGCGCGGATCCGCGCAGCGTCATTAAGCAGATCTCGCGGCTGCTTGAGCCTGTGCTCAAGGCCGCCGGGGACACGGGCACGCAGATCCTTGGCGGAGGCCTGGCGGTGCCAGGCCTCGTTGATTCGGCTGGCAGGACGATAGTCTCCGCACCAAACCTGCACTGGTCCTCAGTGACACTTGAAGTGAGGGATCTTCTCCCGGCGGCAGCCTTCGACGTACTGCTCTCCAACGAGGCCAACAGTGCTGCGCTCGCAGAGCTTTGGTACGGGCGGGGACGGGAGCTCCATGACTTTGTCTTCGTCTCCGGGGAGGTCGGCGTCGGCGCCGGCCTGGTCGTAGCCTCCGAGCTCTTCGTCGGGCCCCAAGGGTACGCCGGGGAGTTGGGCCACGTGGTGGTCCATCCCGATGGTCCGGACTGCTCCTGCGGCGGACGAGGCTGCCTGGAAACCTTCGCCGGGCTCGAGGCCATCCTTTCTGCGGCCGGAATTGCGGCGTCCCCTGTATCAGTACGCCTGACTGGGCTCCTTGATGCGCTGCGGAACGGCGAGGGGCACGCCGTTACTGCGGTCGAAAATGCCGGGCGTTACCTCGGGCTCGCCCTGGTCTCGGCTGCCAGAATCATGGACCTGCCAGCCGTGGTCCTCGGGGGACATTTCGCCCTGCTGGGCGACTGGATCCGGCCCGCACTGCAACGCAGCTTGGAAATCCACGCCCCTGGGCTGCTGGAGTCCGAATCGGTGATGCTTTCCACCCTTGATCAATCAGCGGCGCTCCTGGGGGCCGCCGGCGGCGCCATACAGTCCATCCTGGAATCCCCACACGTGTTGATTCCGGCCGCGGCCCGAGGCTACGGGAGCCCTGTTGCTTGCTCCAGCCGCACTACCGCGCGCCCTTGAATCGGCGTGTCGATAACGGTGAAGCCGGCGGCCGTGAAGAGGTTCACCGTCCCATGGTAGAGGTCCGACGGACCGGCCTTCGGTCGCACTTCCGGATCCACCGGGTAGCCTTCCACGATCGTCGCACCGTGGTTGAAGGCATGTTCGACGGCGGCTGCCAGCAAAGCGGAAGCGACTCCCGTGCGACGCTGATTCGGAGCCACGACGAAGCAGGTCACTGCCCAAATGTCCTCGTCCTCCTTTGAGTCGGCCGAATGCCGCAAGAGGCGGGAATTGAGGACCCGCGGATAGCAGGACCGGGGTTCAACGGCGCACCAGCCGACCGGTTTCCCGTCTCGATACGCGAGGACGCCAGGTTCCGGTGCATCCTGCTCAAAACGGGTCTTCAACAGGGCCTTGCGCTCCTCGGGCCAGGACTCGCGCCATTGTGGGCCGGTCAGGATGAACCAGCGGCACCAGCAGCGGGCAGGTTCACCGCGAGCGCCGAAGAGGGACTCGACGTCGGGCCAGGAGGCAGGTGAGGTAGTCAGGCCGGATCCACTGCCCGTACTGGTCTCAAACCCTTTAGCGTCGCTTTCCATCACACCGTCAACCCTTCAGATTGCCGCCAAAACGGCTGGAAGCCGTGGGTGCGGCCATGGGGTGGATCCATCCTCGCTGCTCAAGCCAGGACTCGCACAAGCGGGGCCAGGCAGAGGCGCCTGGCACGCCACTTGCCAGTCCAAGGCCATGGCGCCCATGCGGGAAGATATGCAGTTCGACGGGGACGCCTGCTGAACGCAGGGAGGCGGCGAAGCGGATGCTGTGCTCGACGCTGACGGCCTGGTCGTCAAAAGTGTGCCAAAGGAATGCCGGCGGTGTCTGAGCTGTGACGTGCTGCTCGACCGACACTGACCTAAGGTCATCATCCGACGGTGAAGGGCCCAGAAGGTTATCGACGCACCCTTGATGTGCATGGTCGGTAAAGGAAATCACCGGGTAGCACAGCACCGAAAGATCCGGAGCCGTCAGGGGCGAGTCCGTCGTGCCCAGGCTTGCGGCAAGGTGGCCACCGGCCGAGAAGCCCAGCACCCCCACCCGCGAGGCATCCACCTGCAGCCCATGCCTCCCGGACCTGATCCATGCCATCGCAGCCTGGGCATCGCTAAGCGGAGCGGGATGGCGATTGGGCGCCACGCTGTAGCGCAGGACGAAAGCGTGAAGTCCAAGCGATGACAACCACTCTGCTACCGGCTCGGCTTCATGCGGCGCCTGCCGCCCATATCCGCCGCCGGGAAGCACGAGGAAAGCGGGAACTGTGCCACTGGCGGGCGCTGTGCCGCTGGCGGTGGCTGGATGAAAAGTAAGGCCAGCCGGCTGCCCGGGCAGATTCTCTTCCAGAACGGTCTCTTCCTGCGCGGATTGCGAAGCCATGGGCATCAGCCCTTTTCAGTGCTGCGACGCAGCGCTACTTCTCCAGTGACTTCCAAAGTCCGGCCGACGTCCTCTCCCGCAGTGCTTCGCGTAGCCAGGCGTCCGATTTCCTCGAGGGGGAGCCTGACAGTGGAGAGGGCGGGACGGAAATCGCGCAGGGTTTCGATGTCGTCAAAACCGGCGATGGCAGCGCCGTTGGGGATGCGGATTCCCTTTTCACGCAGCGCAGCCGCAGCACCGATCGCCATGACGTCGTTTACCGCAAAAATGCACGGCTTGGCGGCATTCGGGTCCGCCTTGTAGAGCGCCTGGATACGAGAGGCAAGCTTACCTCCGGCCTTATAGCCGCCCTCCCGGTTGAAGGAGGTCCTCAGGACTTCAGCCGCGGGGCGCCCGGCTGCCTCAAGTCCTCTCTGGAACCCTTTGGTCCGCTCATCCGACGTTGCGAGTCCTTCGGGGCCGGCAATGATCCAAAACTGCCCGATATGAATCGCGGCAAGATCGAGAGCCAGGCGGCGCGAGAGTTCTTCGTTCGGCACGGCCACCACATGGTAGCCCTCAGTTTCCTTTGCGCCGACAACGCCCTGACCTACAACGGCTACATGACCGCCGTTGCGGCAGTAGCGGTCCAGTTCCGCTGCAAGTTCCTTATTGGCTGAGGCATGGCCCGCCTGGGTGGAACGTGTTCCGGCGATCACGATTGAATCGGCGCGCCGCGCGGCAAAAGCAGCCACAGCCTCGCGTTCCTCCTCGGGGGTTCCACCCGTCGAGGCAAGAAGAACCATGCGGCGCTGCTCCCGGGCGACTTCCTGAACGCCCCTGGCAATAGCGGAAAAGTAGGGGTCTGCGATGTCATGGACCACAAGTCCAATCAGGCCGCTGCTGGACCGCGCGAGGGCCTGTGCCTGTGCGTTGGGAATATAGCCCAGGCTCACGGCAGCGTTGCGGACACGTTCGGCGATGTCCTCACCGGGCTTGCGGGCTGACCCGTTGAGCACTCTCGACGCCGTGGCAGGGGACACCCCGGCGAGCTTCGCCACCTCTGCCAGTGTGCTTGCAGCCACGTGAACTCCTGTCCGGAAGTGGTTTCCATGTGCTTGTGGACATTATGGCAGTTCTATCCACTGAATGGGAAAGCGTTTGCCTTTGGGTCTATCCCAAGTAGGCCGGTGGTGTAGAGGCCAAGGGCAGGCGGTGAAACTGCACAGGAAGAAAAACTCAAATATTTAGGGAATGCGCTTGCCAGCAACCTTTCCAGCATGCAAACTAGAACGAGTGGGAACGCGCTTTCCAGAATAGGCCGACAGGCAGACAACCGAACAACCTGGAGTAACTATGGGCTTCGAGACGAAGACAATCCGCATCGCCATGAATGGCATCACCGGTCGCATGGGCTACCGTCAGCACCTGCTGCGTTCCATCCTCCCCATTCGCGACGCCGGGGGATTCACCCTCGAGGACGGAACCAAGGTTCAGGTGGAGCCGATCCTGGTTGGCCGCAACGAAGCGAAGATTCGTGAACTCGCTGAAAAGCACAAGGTCGCTGAATGGTCCACCGATCTCGATGCCGTCATCAACGACCCCACCGTCGACGTCGTTTTTGACGCCTCCATGACCAGCCTGCGCGCCGCCACCCTGAAGAAGGCCATGGCCGCCGGCAAGCACATCTTCACTGAGAAGCCCACGGCGGAAACCCTCGAGGAAGCCATCGAGCTGGCCCGCATCGGCAAGGAAGCCGGCGTCACCGCAGGCGTCGTCCACGACAAGCTGTACCTGCCCGGCTTGGTCAAGCTGCGCCGGCTGGTGGATGAAGGCTTCTTCGGCCGTATCCTGTCCATTCGCGGCGAATTCGGCTACTGGGTCTTCGAAGGCGACGTCCAGGCCGCCCAGCGTCCGTCCTGGAACTACCGCAAGGAAGACGGCGGCGGCATGACCACCGACATGTTCTGCCACTGGAACTACGTCCTTGAAGGAATCATCGGCAAGGTCAAGAGCGTCAACGCAAAGACTGCAACCCACATCCCTGCCCGCTGGGACGAGCAGGGCAAGGAGTACAAGGCCACGGCCGACGACGCGTCCTACGGCATCTTCGAACTCGAAACTCCGGGCGGCGACGAAGTGGTCGGCCAGATCAACTCCTCGTGGGCCGTCCGCGTCTACCGCGATGAACTCGTCGAGTTTCAGGTCGATGGCACCCATGGCTCCGCCGTCGCCGGCTTGAACAAGTGCGTTGCGCAGCAGCGGGCGCACACCCCCAAGCCGGTCTGGAACCCCGACCTGCCCGTGACCGAATCCTTCCGGAGCCAGTGGCAGGAAGTTCCGGCCAACGCCGAGCTCGACAACGGCTTCAAGCTCCAGTGGGAAGAATTCCTCCGCGACGTCGTTGCCGGCCGCGAACACCGCTTCGGCCTCCTGTCCGCCGCCCGGGGCGTGCAGCTCGCCGAGCTGGGCCTGCAGTCTTCAGCAGAGCGCCGCACCATCGACATCCCGGAGATCACCCTCTAATGACTTCCCTACTTCTTCCCGACGAAGATGGCAGCACCCGGCTCTATAAGCTCCGGCCGGGCACCACGTGGGCCAAGCCGTCCGCGCCAATCACCTCGCGCCACGCCTATGCCGCGGCGCACGTCATTCCCGAAGCCTGCGCGGACAACACGCCGGGCGCCCCGGCCCAGCTCGACTGGGACGCCACCCTGGCCTACCGACACGAGCTGTGGTCCTACGGCCTCGGCGTGGCAGACGCCATGGACACCGCCCAGCGCGGAATGGGCCTTGACTGGGCAGCCACGCAGCAGCTCATCAAGCGCACTGGCGCGGAAGCCGCAACCGTTGTAGCGGCCGGAAACGTCGCAACCGCCGGCAAGTCCGTCCGCGACCTCGTATCCTGCGGAGCGGGAACGGACCAGCTGGACTTGTCCGCTGTGGCTGCGGGACCCGCAGGAATCCAGGCAGTGCTCGATGCCTACCGTGAGCAGATCGCCGTCGTCAGCGAAGCAGGGCCCAAGGTCATCCTCATGGCCTCCCGCGCGCTGGCCAAAGTCGCCACCAGCCCGGACGACTACCTGCACGTCTATTCCACCCTCCTGCAGGAAGTGGACCAGCCGGTTATCCTTCACTGGCTCGGCACCATGTTCGATCCCGCCCTGGCCGAATACTGGGGTTCGGACGACGTGGCAGTGGCTACCGAGACCTTCCTGGGCCTTATCCGCGAGCATGCGGACAAGGTTGATGGCGTCAAGGTCTCACTGCTGGACGCCGCACACGAGGTCGCTCTCCGGGCGGCGCTGCCTCAGGGAGTGCGCCTCTACACGGGCGATGACTTCAACTACCCCGAACTGATCGACGGCGACGGCAGCCACTATTCCGATGCCCTCCTGGGTATTTTCGCTGCTATCTACCCAGCGGCCTCGGCCGCCCTGCAAAGCTACGACGCCGGAGACGCCGTCAAGGCGCGCGCCATCCTGGACTCCACGCGTGAGCTAGGCAAGCATATCTTCAGTGCGCCGACGTTCTACTACAAGACGGGCATCGCGTTCATGTCCTGGCTCAACGGCAAGCAGGCCGGCTTCCAGATGGTCGGCGGACTGCACTCAGGCCGCTCCGTAGTTCACCTGGCGCGGACCTTTGAGCTGGCCGACCAGGCCGGGCTCCTGCGCGATCCCGCCCTGGCCGCGTTCCGGATGTCCGACTACCTGCGGATCAATGGAGTAGGCGTATGAGCGACTTCTCACGGCTGTCCCTGAACAGCGCCACTACCAAGAAGTGGACCCTTGCCGAAGCCGTTGACGGCTGCGTTTGTGCCGGCATTCCAGCCATCGGACCGTGGCGGGACCGGGTTGCCGAAGCCGGGCTGGACAAGGCTGCCAGGCTGATCAAGGACGCGGGCCTGCGGGTTTCCTCCCTCTGCCGCGGCGGTTTCCTCACCGCAGCCGACGCCGAAGGCCAGGCCGCCGCATTGGCGGATAACCGTGCGGCGATCCTGGAAGCGGTGGCCCTCGACACTCGGGAACTGTTCCTCGTCGTCGGCGGCCTGGCTCCGGGGGAGAAGGACATCGTGGCTGCCCGCCAGCGGGCGGCGGACCGACTGGAGGATCTGGTTCCTTTTGCCTTCGAACATGGCGTTCGCCTGGTCCTGGAACCGCTGCACCCCATGTATGCCGCGGACCGCGCCCTCATCTCGACCCTTGGGCAGGCGCTCGACCTGGCGGCTCCGTACGACGCAAGCGCCGTCGGCGTCGCCGTCGACACGTTCCATGTGTGGTGGGACCCGGAGCTGAAGGCACAGATCGAACGTGCGGGCCGGGAGAACCGGATTGCCTCGTACCAAGTGTGCGACTTCAACCTGCCGATTGCGGCGGATGCGCTGTTGTCGCGGGGAATGATGGGCGACGGCGTGATTGACTTCGCCACCATCGGCACGTGGGTGCGCGATGCCGGGTACACAGGCGACATCGAAGTTGAAATCTTCAACCAGGAGATCTGGGACGCGGACGGCAATGCTGTCCTGGAGACCATGAAGGAGCGGTACGCGGAGCTTGTCCTCCCGTTCGCCTGATCCTCCCGGCCAAGGCTGCGGGTCCCTGTTTCGTCACGGCATGGACCCGCTCTCCACCTGGCGGCCCGGCACCGGAACCATCCGGCGCCGGGCCGTTTTTTGTGTGGCATCGGAGAAGTGCCTGTTTCTCATTTGTTTGTCGTGTAGAGGCTTGCTTCCCCGCGTCAGCGGGTGCATTATTTTGTAACTCTTATTGGCGTGGTTTAGCCATCGTGGTTTAGCTATGAGGCATGGCGAGAGCCGGAATCGGGGCCATTGGGATTCAATCAGACAAAAACCCATTGGACGATTGCTTTTTCAGATTCCTGGCCGAAGCTGGTGGCGGAACAAACGGGGTATCCAAAGGCGCGCTTTAAGTCCCGTTCTTTGTGCTGAATACGGGACATCCTCCCTAATTACCTCGGTGCAAGATTACGTGCGCACCATTGAGTTTCTTCGAGAGAGCCATGTCAGGATGACTGATCCCTCAGCGCCGTGCCGCAAAACCACCCACCGCAAAACCACCCACCGCAAACGGCCCCGATTTTCCCTGATGTCCGGATCGACGGCTGCCGCAGTCGGTCTGATCTTCGCTATAACCTCCTGCACGGTGCAGGCGACCTTGCCCGGTGTGCCACCGATGGCGCCCGCGGCGCCGACGTCATCGGCGTCTGTTCCGCCGTCCCTGCCCACGCTTCCAGCGACGTCCGCGGCTGAGGCGCCAGCTGGGCAGGTTCCGGTGGCGACAGCGGGCCCGTCGGAGCCAGCCAGCCCGTCGGAGACCGTGCCCACGTCTCCTGCGTCCCCAAACCCGGACACTGCCGCGCCGGGCACCCCTGCCGTCGCCGTCGAACCGCCGCCTCCGGCAGCCCCTGTTGGCGTAATACTCCACGAACAGATCAATGGAGTCATCAATGCCTATGGGGATCATCAGGTGGGTGTGGCTTTGATCGATATGGCCGACGGCCACACTTACGAATATGGAGCACGGACCAAGTTTGTTGCTGCCAGCACTGCGAAAATCCTGGTGGCGGCTGCTTACTACCACCTAGTGGAAAGCGGGAGCGCATCCTTGACAGCCCCTTTAGGCGGTTATGTGGCCTCGTTTCAAATCCGGCAAATGGTCCAGTACAGCAACAACGAATCGTGGGCCCTGTTGCGGGATGCCATCGGTTATCAGAGGCTTCGTGAGTATGCGGCATCGATCGGCATCAATTATGATCCTGCGGTGAATTTGCTCAGTCCGGCCGAGATGGCCGGTTTGCTGAATTTGTTGTATGCGGGCCAGCTCATCAATAAACAGCACACGGCAGAGCTGCTTTCCTTCATGCAGCACACCAACTACGAATCGCTGATTCCGGCTGCGGTACCGCCGGACATCAGCGTCTTCCATAAGTACGGCTGGCTTAATGGAAACCTTCATGACGCCAGCATCCTGGTGCAGGGGGACAGGAGCTTTGTTTTCGTGATTTACACCCTTGGCAACTACGCGAATGGTCTTCCGGCCCGCACCCAAGTCATTCACGAACTAACGCGCATCGTCGTGTCCGCACTCAAATAGGGAGTGGGCAAGAGAAACTCCCCGGTCGGAAGACCGGGGAGTCGCCGATGTATCGCCTCACCACAACTGCGCCCCAGGAGGGAATCGAACCCCCGACCGGCGGATTAGAAGGCCGCTGCTCTATCCCCTGAGCTACTGGGGCATGTACACCAACAACCGTTGTCTATGGTGCCCCTGAAAGTTTACAGCCACTTTGCGCCGTTCGGCGTCAGGAGGGCGCCCTGTCGCACTCATCCTCCACAGGCGTCCATCCGCTGGAGATATGCACATACCGCGATTCTGGACTGGGTCGCCGTTTCCCTGGGAGCGAAGCTGGAAGGGCCGGATATGGCACTTCATCTCACGTTAGGACACTACGGTGAGCGACATTATTACAGTTCGGGGCTTCGTCGCCTCGGAAATCAGGAGTTCGACGACGCCGGGCGGCACCTCGACAGCTTCATTCAGGTTGGGATCCACGGAACGCCGTTTTGACCGCAACACGAGTACATGGGTGGATGGCAACACCAACTGGTTCACAATCCAGTCGTTTAGGCATCTGGCCGGCCATGTCGCGTGCAGCCTCAAGAAGGGCCAGCGCGTCATCGTTGTAGGCAAGCTGAAACTGCGTCAGTGGGAACACGAAGGCAAGATCTACCACGTGGCGGAGATCGACGCAGAGTCCATTGGGCATGATCTCATGTGGGGGACCGCCAACTTCACCCGGATGAGCGGCACTTCGGCGCCTCAGGCCAATCAGCCCGGCGATGCAGCCCTGAGCAACCCGTGGACTTCTCCCGAAGGGTCCGAGGCGCCACCCGAGGACGAAGCGGGGGAGCCCCCGGCAACCATTGAGGTGCTGCCGGAGGAAGGTGATGGAGAGGCGCTCTTGGTGGACACTGAAACGGGTGAGCTGGTTTCGGCAGTCGCTTGACTGCCGATTCCCGCAATCCAAGAGGGTCGCACTGCGGCGCGGTTGAATCGTTCGGACACCACCCCGGATTGCTTATGCTCGCGCCTTATCCTCGCGCCGCAGTGCCGCGTGGCAGAATTGCAGGGTGAAAAGCAGCGGAAGGTCTCACGTTCTCATCAAAAACCCCGCACGTGGCGCGATACTGGGGGCGGTTGCAGGGCTTGTCACACTTTCCGCCGCCGCTTGTTCCGGAAGTGTTCCTCCCACCGTGGGAACTCCTGCAGGGGAATCGAGCACTGCCCTGGCCACCACCGGTTCCCTGGCAACAGCCTCACCATCACTTTCTTCCCCACCCACACCACAGTCCACTGTGGCGACAGCAACCGAACTCCTTTCAGGAACCCTGAGGAACGTGCTTACCGCGGCTGCCGCCCAAGGCAAGGCAATACCGGATCGGGAAGAGCTCAAGTCCGCTCTTGTCGCCGCCGGAATTCCCGCGGACACCCTAGAAATATCCACTAGCAAGACACCGACTGGACTTGATGTGGATGCCATAGAAGCGGCGGCAAAGTCCGGGGGCGATTGCGTGATCGGACAGATCCGTGGAGGCGCTGTCACGGTTGGCGTATTGCCTGTCCTTGCCAGCGGCAAGTGTTTCGTGGGCGATTCGAGCTAGTCGTCGCCGAAGGGCCTGCCGGACCTGTCCGTCTATCGCGTCGGTCTTCAGAACGGTCTCCGGGAATGTGTGATATCCAGTTCAACCCACTAGATTTGTACGCATGGCGGAATTCATCTACACAATGACCAAGGCCCGCAAGGCCGTTGGCGACAAACTTATTCTGGACGACGTAACCATGTCCTTTTACCCCGGCGCCAAGATCGGCGTCGTGGGCCCGAACGGTGCGGGTAAATCCACCATCCTTAAGATCATGGCGGGCCTGGACACGCCGTCCAACGGCGAGGCACGCCTTAGCCCCGGCTACAGCGTAGGCATTCTGCTCCAGGAGCCGCCGCTGAACGAGGAAAAGACCGTCCTGGGCAACGTGCAGGAAGGCGTCGGTGAAATCTACGGAAAGATCAAGCGCTTCAACGAGATCTCCGAGGAAATGGCCAATCCGGACGCGGATTACGACACCCTCCTCGAGGAAATGGGCAAGCTGCAGGAAGCCATCGATGCCGCCGACGCGTGGGACATCGACTCGCAGCTGGAACAGGCCATGGACGCCCTCCGCTGCCCGCCGGCGGATTCGGACGTCACGGTCCTGTCCGGTGGTGAGCGTCGTCGTGTAGCCCTCTGCAAGCTCCTGCTCCAGAAGCCGGACCTCCTGCTTCTTGACGAGCCCACCAACCACCTGGACGCCGAGAGTGTCCTGTGGCTTGAGCAGCACCTCTCCAAGTACCCTGGTGCCGTCCTTGCCGTCACTCACGACCGCTACTTCCTGGACCACGTCGCTGAGTGGATCGCCGAGGTTGACCGCGGTCACCTCTACCCCTACGAGGGCAACTACTCCACCTACCTTGAGAAGAAGCGGGCACGCCTTGAGGTGCAGGGCAAGAAGGATGCCAAGCTTGCCAAGCGCCTCTCCGAGGAACTCGACTGGGTCCGTTCCAACGCCAAGGGCCGCCAGACCAAATCCAAGGCTCGTCTGGCACGCTACGAGGAAATGGCAGCCGAGGCCGAGCGCACTCGCAAGCTCGACTTCGAAGAGATCCAGATCCCGCCGGGACCCCGCCTGGGCAACATGGTTATTGAAGCCAAGGACCTCAAGAAGGGCTTTGATGACCGTGTCCTGATCGAGGACCTCTCCTTCTCCCTCCCGAGAAACGGCATCGTGGGCGTCATCGGCCCGAACGGCGTCGGCAAGTCGACCCTCTTCAAGACCATCGTGGGACTTGAGCCCCTTGACGACGGCGAACTCAAGATCGGCGAATCGGTCAAGATTTCCTACGTGGACCAGTCCCGTGGGGGCATCGACCCCAACAAGACACTGTGGGAGGTTGTTTCCGACGGGCTGGACCACATCCAGGTCGGCCAGGTGGAAATGCCTTCGCGTGCCTACGTGTCTGCCTTTGGTTTCAAAGGTCCGGACCAGCAGAAGAAGGCCGGGGTGCTCTCCGGTGGTGAGCGTAACCGCCTGAATCTTGCGCTCACGCTCAAGCAGGGAGGAAACCTGCTGCTCCTCGACGAGCCCACCAACGACCTCGACGTCGAAACACTGAGCAGCCTTGAAAACGCACTGCTCGAATTCCCCGGCTGCGCCGTGGTGGTTTCGCACGACCGCTGGTTCCTTGACCGCGTGGCAACGCACATCCTTGCCTACGAAGGCGACGACGAGAACCCGTCCAAGTGGTACTGGTTCGAGGGCAACTTCGAGTCCTACGAGGAGAACAAGGTGGAGCGCCTCGGCCCCGATGCCGCAAAGCCGCATCGCGTCACTCACCGCCGCCTCACCCGCGACTAAGTTTCGTTCTACAGCACAGAGGCCGGCTCCCCCAGGGAGCCGGCCTTTGCCGTAATTGCTGCTTCGGGAAACTAGTCCCGCTCGGCCTTCCGCACCTGGTGCTCCAGGACGCGCGACTGGATGGCGCCGACAACCTTGCTCTTCAGGTCCGTCGGAACCCGGACCATGCCTTCCTGGGCCACTGATGCCACATGCAGGCCCTGTCGATTGAAGATTTTGCCGGTCGAAAGCCCTCGGGCGCCCTGGGCGCTGGGGGATTCCTGGACGTACAGGAGCCATTCGTCCACTCGGGCCGGACGATGCCACCACATTGCGTGATCCAGGCTCGCTACGCTCATTCCGGGAGTCATCCAGCTCAGGCCGTGTCGGCGCAACACAGGTTCCAGGATGGTGTAGTCGCTGGCGAAGGCAAGGGCGGCGCGATGAAGGAATTCGTCGTCGGGCAGCGGACCAAACGTCTTCATCCAGACAGCATTCGTGGCCGTCCTTTCTCCGCTGGCGGATACGTACAAGGCGGGGTCCACATGGCGAACGTCGAAGGGCCGTTCGAAGGCAAGATGCCGGGCGATGGGGTGATCGTATTTGCTGAGCAGGTCCGCCGTACTCGGCAGCGATTCTGGATCTGGGACGCCCGCGGGCATCCCGGACTGGTGATCGACGCCGTCGTCGGTCAGCTGGAACGAAGCAATCATGGACAGGATGGGCACGCCCTCCTGGTAAGCATGTACCCGGCGTGCCGAGAAGGACCGGCCGTCCCTGAGCCGTTGAACCCCGAAGGTGATGGGCTTGTTGGCGTCGCCTGGACGAAGGAAATATCCGTGCATCGAATGGACGACGCGGTCCGGCTCGACCGTCCGCATCCCGGCCATCAAGGCCTGTGCCAGGACCTGGCCACCGAACACCCGCTGCCTCGGCTGCTTCTGCGACGGACCCAGGAAGATGTCTTCGTCGGTACGCGCCCCTTCAAGCTGACCCAGGTCCAGCAGCTCAATCAAAGTGGAAGTCGGATCCTGGAAGACCTGGTTCTGCAGGCCGGTGTGCGCGTCAGTCATGGTTCGACTCTAGACGGCGCCCTGACAGTGCTCAACAAGCACGTACTGCTCAACAAGCGGACACTGCTCAACAAGCGCTATGCCGGTAGAGTCGTTAACGTGTCCGATGTCTTGACCCAATCCGTCCGCTTCGCCGACTCCCGCGATCTGGCCGATCTGCGCACCTTCGTCACCCGAGCCAAAAGGATCGATGACGGGGCAATTAGGCTCCAGGCAGCAGGTTCCGTCCTGGCGGCGTATGTCTGCGTGCTCCGGCCACGGCTGCTGGGGGAGGCTACTCCCACAATTCTCGGCCTTCGGACCATGGCCCTCGCGGAGCCTGCCGAGTTGGATTCCACCGTCTCGCTGGCGTCCGTACTGGACCGTCTTGCCCGATCCTCCGACGACGATGTCGAGCTGCCGGTTCCGCCTACCACAGTGTCCGAGTCATGGGCCGGCGTCGGGGCGCCGCGTTCCGGCTGGGAGCTGCTGGGCAGTATCGCGGACGCAGAGCTGAAGTCTTCGGCTGAGGCGGGAGTTGCCGAGGTGGCCGGAATTGTTCCTGAGAACCCCGGTGCCCTGATCGTGAACAACGCCCGCGCGGCGGTGTGGGGTCGCGGCTTGGAGCAGGCCTGGGGCGTGCCTGCCGGTGCAGCGTTTGCCGCGCTGGCCTTGGGGTTCCTGGCCGACGGCGAACAGCAGCTCTACCGTAATGGGCGCTGGTTCAGGATCAGCAGCCAGCGTGGCCATGTGCTGGTGCGTACAGGGGCCGGCCTCGACTTCGGCGCCGGCGCCTCCAGCCGAAGCACTAACAGGAAGCACTAATTTCCACGGCTAGTTCCCCTCTGAGGCGGAGGGACTGTTGATCATTGTCATCGCGGCGCGCTCCATGTAGTCCCACAGGGTGCCCTCGTGCAGTGGAGACAATCCCAGGGAATCAACCGCTGCACGCATGTGGAACAGCCACCGGTCTTTCGCCTCCGGAGTCACGCGGAACGGCATGTGACGCATCCGCAGCCTTGGATGGCCGCGCTCTTCGCTATAAGTGGTCGGGCCGCCCCAGTACTGCTCAAGGAACATCAGGAATCGGCTCTTGGCCGGGCCCAGGTCCTCTTCGGGGTACATCGGCCGGAGCAGTGGATCCTTGGCAACACCGTCATAAAACACGTCGATAAGCTTCACGAACGTATCGTGCCCGCCGATCGCATCGTAGAAGCTGTCCGTGTAACCCGGCTGGCTGAATGGATCGTTCTGCATAAGCTGACGACCGTGCAGGGGAAGGCTCGACGGCGGTTGTGTCGCCGCCGGGGCTCCCTGACGTTCACCCTGGACAGCCTGGTTCTGGTCTTGCGGCGGATGGGGCGCTGACTGACTGCTCATGCTACTCACTGGCTTTCTGGTCCGGATGCTTTGCTACTGGATTCTGGGATGCCGGCGCTGCGGCTTCTGCCGGCTGCGAAGCTGCTTTCAGGGGCGGCGCGACCTTTGGTTCGTCTTCGTCCTGCGATTCATCCTGCGACTCAGCATCCGAAGGGGGAACGTAGTCGCCTTGGGACCGGTTGCCCACGCGCAGGATTTCGCCATTGCGAAGGTACCAGATGGCGCCGTCGTTGGCTCGGACCCTGGTGATCCTCAGCCCGACGGATTCCACGGTACCCACTACCTCGCTGGTTTCGATGACGTCGCCGATCCCGTATTGGTCCTCGATGGTGATAAAGATTCCGGCGAGGAAGTCGCGGATCAACTGCTGGGCGCCGAAGCCAATCGCGACACCAAGGATTCCAACGCTCGTCAGGAGCGGCGTGATGTCCACATTCAAGTACTTGAGCACATAGATGATCACGATGGTTACGATGACGACGCCAACCACACTGTTGAGCAGGGATCCAATGGTCTCGGCACGCTGGGCCCGCCGCTCATGGTCCAGGGCCCTCAGGGCAGGAGCCACCCAGCGGAAATGCGGCTTCTTGAAGAGCGTGCTCCCACTGGCCACGCGCCTGGTGATCCTGACGATGATGAAGCTGGCGATGAGCCACACGGCCACGCCGACGCCGATGGTAATCAGGATGCCCGCGACATCAATTCTCGCTACATCCGCCGCTACTTCGGGTAGGGGAGAAACATTGGTGTCCATAGACGGAAGTACTCCTGTTGCTTTACTCGTGCGACTTGTTCCGGCTTGTCCTGTTCGCACTTGTCATATTCGCCCTGCGCGGAAAGCTCTGTCTCTCTCCAACCCTATCGCCGTAGGGTGGCGGCATGCGCATCCTGATCCTGGGCGGCACCGCCTTCCTCTCCGCTGAAGTCGCACGCCAGGCAGTCCTGGCTGGACACAATGTCACCTGCCTTGCACGTGGATCCGTGGCTTCCCCGCCGCCCGGGGTGCAGTGGCTGCGCCGGGACCGCACCGTCGGAGACGATGCCTATCCCGATGGCGAGTGGGACGCCGTCGTCGAGATCGCGCGTGACCCTTCCCAGGCGCGCGGCGCGCTCCGGGCATTGGCAGACCGCACAAGGCACTGGACGTTCGTCTCCAGCTGCTCCGTGTATGCGGACCATTCAATCGTCGGCTCCGACGAAGACACAGCTCTCCTTGAGCCGCTTCCGGCAACTGTTCCGTTTACCCCGGAGCGTTATGGGGAAGCAAAAGTGGCCATAGAACTTGCCAGCCGCGAGCTCGTCGGCGCGAAGGCGCACATCTGCCGGGCCGGGCTGATCGCCGGGCAGGGGGACGCCAGCGATCGCTACGGATATTGGCCCGCGCGTTTTGCCCGCAATGAGGACACCGTCCTGCTTCCCGACATCCCGGATTTCCCGACACAGGTCATCGACGTTCGGGACCTCGCCGCCTGGATCCTGAAGGCGGCGGAGCAAGGAATCGTGGGCACCTTCAACGCCGTCGGCGAAGTGGTGCCCTTTGGGGAATATATCGATGAGGCGAGGATCCAGGCAGGCCCGCCGGGGGACGTCGTCGTTGCCGGAGAGGATTGGTTGCAGAGCCATGGCGTGGAGTACTGGTCGGGGCCTGACTCCCTGCCTCTCTGGCTGCCGCCCAATCACGACGGCTTTTGTGCCCGCGCCAATACGGCCGCCCTGGATGCGGGCCTTACCCTGCGCCCCTGGCAGGAAACGCTCCGCGACACGCTGGCTGATGAACGGCAGCGCGGCCTGGACAGGGAGCGGAAAGCAGGGCTGAGCCCGCTGACAGAGGCCCGGCTGGTCGGGGAACTGCTGGCATCCGCGCCGGCAGGGGATTAGACCCCCGCAGGGGATTAGACCAGGCGCAGGCGTCTAGCCGGATGACGCGGTGGCTTCATGCCGGACCGGGAAGTTCACACTGCGGGCAATGAAACAGACCTTGTTGGCCTCATGGTGCAGCTCGGGCAGCTTTTCCAGCTGTGCCGGATCCGCAACAGTGACGTGGGGCTTGAGTGTGACATTCTCAAACTGTCCGCTGCCGTCCTTGTTCAGCCTCATGAGCCCCTCGGCTGAGTCCTCATAGGCGGTGACCACAACCCCGTGCTTGACGGCGACGTGGAGGAAGGAGAGCATGTGGCACTGCGCCAAGGCTGCCAGCAGGAGCTGCTCGGGGTTATAGCGGGTTCGGTCGCCGTGGAAGGTGGGGTCGGCGGAGCCCTTGAGCACAGGCAGGCCCGGGATCTCGACGTCGTGGTCGCGGCTGTAACCCCGATAGGAGGATGTGCCGTCGCCGCGATTCCCGGTCCAGCGGACGCTCAGTTCATAGCGGTGTTCATCCAGGCTCATTGTGATGTCCCGCCTTCGGCGTCGATGGCCCTGGCCCTCAAGGCGCGCGCTACGCCGTCGCGGTTTTCCAGCATCATGCGCCGCAACGCTGTGCTTTCCGGCGGGAGGCCCGCCAGGAAGCCGTCGGTCCGGTCCACGGTTGCCTGCCTGGTGAGCTGCGAGGGATAGAGCCCGACGACGATCTGCTGGGCGAGCGCGTGCGTGCGGGTGGCAACGATGCCCGGCACTGCTTCAAAATACTTCTCTGAGTATGGCTCCAGCAGGCTCGTATCCAGGACCCGCGTGAATCCCGTGACTGCCGAGCCTTGAAGGGCATTGGAAAGCTCGCCCTTCACCACGATGGACTCCCAGGCAGCGGCCTTGGCCTCCGGAGTTGGAATGGCGGCCTTTGCCTGGGCTGCAGCATTCTGTCCATTGGACGTGTTGTCCTGTTCGAGCTCGGCGTCGATGTGTTCCTGGCCGTAGCGGCCCCCCACCACGAGCGAGGTGAGCAGCTCCCAACGCAGATCCTGTTCCACCGCCAGTCCCTGCAAGGGCGAGCTGCCGGTCAACAGGCCCTCGACGGTATCCAGTTGACTGCTGCTGCGGGCCAGGAGGGCGTAGGACTTGACGAACTGCAGCTGGGCATCTGAGCCGGCTTCTGCCGCGGAGGCCAGCTCCCACAATTTGTCGCCGGCGGAGACGATGGTGGCTTCCCGGTGCTCCTCCGCAACGTAGTACGTCAGGGTGGTTGCGAGTTGGCGCAACTGGACGAGGATCACGGACGAATCCGTCTCGTGTGCGATGTTGGCCAGGATGAGTTCCACATAGCCGCGGGCGGGCGTTTCGCCGTCGCGCGCCGCATCCCAGGCCGAGCCCCAGACGAGGGTGCGAGGAAGGCTCGCGGCAAAATGCTTCAGGTGTTCCTTCGCAGTAGCCCAGGACGCCGGGTCCAGGCGGACCTTGGCGTAGGCGAGGTCGTCGTCGTTGAGCAGGATGAGGTCGGGACGCTTCAATCCCATGAGGGCGGGAACCTCTGTCCGGGGACCGTCGACGTCCAGCTCTTCGCGATGCACGCGTTCCAGCCTCCCTTCGCCGGAGAGCTCGTAGAAGCCGACGGCGAGGCGATGGGGACGGAGCGTGGGCTGGTCCTCGATAGCTGACTGGAGGATGGCGAAGGACCGGATAATGCCATCGGCGTCGACATCCAGTTCCGGCGCGAGGGTGTTCACGCCCGCAGTCTCCAGCCAAATGGCGCCCCAATGATCCAGGTCGCGACCACTGGCCTTTTCGAGTTCCACCAGGAGGTCGCTGAGTTCCGTGTTGCTCCAGGCATGCTTCTTGAAGTACTCACGCACACCGGCCATGAACTGATCCTGTCCCACCCACGCCACCAGCTGGCGAAGAACCGAAGCGCCTTTGGCATAGGTGATGCCGTCAAAGTTGACTTCTACGTCCTGTAGGTTGTTGATTTCCGCGAAGATCGGGTGCGTTGTAGGCAGCTGGTCCTGCTTGTAGGCCCAGGATTTTTCCACGGAGGCGAACGTGGTCCAGGCCCTGTCGAACTCCGTTTTCTCGACCGCCGCCAGGTGGGACATGTATTCCGCGAATGATTCGTTGAGCCACAGGTCGTTCCACCAGCGCATCGTCACAAGGTCGCCAAACCACATGTGGGCCAATTCGTGGAGCACCGTGATGGCCCGACGTTCCACCTGTGCTTCAGTGACCTTGCCGCGGAAGACGTAGCCTTCCAGGATGGTCACGGCGCCGGCATTTTCCATCGCTCCGGCGTTGAACTCCGGCACGAACAGCTGGTCGTATTTTTCGAAGGGGTAGGGGAACCCGAACTGGGCTTCAAAGAATTCGAAGCCCTCCCGGGTGAGCCTGAAAATGTTCTCGGCATCCAGGTACTGCATCAGCGATTTGCGGGCAAAGACGCCCAAGGGGATGACCCGGCCGTCCGAACTGGTGACCTCGCTGCGTACGGACTGGTAGGGACCGGCGATCAGGGCCGTGACGTAGGAGGACAGTCGCGGAGTCGGTGGGAATGACCACGTGGAGCGCGCACCGCCGTCGGGGCTCGGCTCTGCTTCGACGGGGACAGGAGTGGGGGAGTTGGAAATAACGTCCCAGTGTGCGGGGGCGGTGACGGTAAACCTGAACGTCCCCTTGAGGTCCGGCTGCTCGAAGACGGCGAACATCCGCCGGGAGTCGGGAACCTCGAATTGCGTGTACAAGTACACCTCATTGTCCACAGGGTCCACGAAGCGGTGCAGTCCCTCACCGGTGTTCATGTAGGGCGCATCAGCCACCACGGTGAGCTCGTTGTCTGCGGCGAGGCCGGGAAGCTGGATACGAACGCCGTCGGAAACTGTGGAGGGATCCAGTTCCTCGCCGTTGAGCACCACTTTGTGTACGGTCCTGGTGATCGCATCGATGAAACTGCTGGAGCCCGGTTCGGCGCTGAAACGGACAACAGTGGTGGAACCAAAGACTTCCGGGCCCTTGGTGAGGTCGAGGGTGACGTCATACGATGCAACGTCCAGCAGCGCGGCGCGTTCCCTGGCCTCGGTACGCGTCAGATTCAGGCCTGGCAAGGTGGTGCCTCCAGATGGGTTTGGATTGCCGGACGGCTGCAGCCGCTTCCGGCACTGTTTGGCCATTCTTTCACTCGAAAAGCCTTTGGCAAGGACGATGGACCACAGTGTCGCGGACAGGCGTAGCGTTAGAGCATGGGCACCTTCCGCGACTCTTTGGATGTCAGGGCGCTCCGCTTTGCGGTGACGTTTCCCCTCCTTCTCGCGGCGGCCTTCGCCGGTTGCGCGCTGCTCCTTCGCGGGGACCTGCCGGACCCCCTGGCCATTGGCTGGAACGCCGACGGCGGCAGCGCCTTTGCCCCGTTCGGCGTCTATGTTGGGGGAGGCGCAGCGTTAATCACCGCGGTTGGCTGGGCAATCTTTGGCCAGGCAGTCCCGATAGCCCGGCCGGTCATCATGCGCCGGATCATGATGGGCCTCGGACTCATGGCGAGCCTGTTCATGACCTCCGTCCTGGCTGCCGGGCTCGTAGGGCAGGCAGGCCTGGCGGATGCCCGGGAATCCCGGGTGGACCTGACAGTCCTGGGGCTGGGCTGCGGGGCTGCACTGGGACTCGGCGTCGTCATGATGTTTGCCTTCAAGCCCGACGACCGGTGGACGCCCGAGGACGACCGCGCCCTTGAGACGGAACTCGCCCTGAATTCGGATCCGGGACTGGCCGAAGACTCCATCAAGCTCTGGGTCCATGCACGCAGTTCAGTGTTTGTCATGATCTGCGTTGCGTCGCTTTTCCCCGCCGCGTTGATCGCCATAGCAGTGCCTTGGCTGGCTGTCGTGGTTGTGGCCGCTGCCGTCATCGGTGCAGCATTCCTGTTCGCGCGTGTCAGGGCAGACCGTTCCGGGTTGCAGGTCTTTGTTGCCGGCGCACTGCGGGTGCTGGACGTGCCCGCGCGGGACATTGCCGGGGCGTCGGCCGCAGACGTCAAGGCTGCCGATTTTGGTGGCTGGGGCTTCCGGCACCATGATGGGTCCACTGCCATGCTGGTCAGCAGCGGACCCGCCGTCGTTGTCCGACGGGTCAATGGCCGCCGGATCGCTCTCAGCGCCGGCACCGCCGCCACCGCGGACAAACTGGCCTCACTCCTTAACAGAATCGCAGCGAGGGCGCAGCGGGATGGTCGGCCACCGGAGTCCTAGTAATCTAGGACCGACCCCCTAACGAACGCGCCCGGCCATGCCGTTCAGGCGCGCCGACTGAATGGACTTCCCGTGACCACACCTCGCGTCCACATTGCCACGGACCACGCCGGCATGGAGCTGAGCGCCCACCTGGTAAAGCACCTGACTTCAAAGGGCTACGAAGTGGTTGATCATGGTCCTAAGGAGTACGACGCGCTGGATGACTACCCGTCCTTCTGCATCAATGCAGGCCTGGCAGTGGTTGCTGACCAGCAGGCCGGAGTGCACGCCCTCGGCATCGTCCTGGGTGGTTCGGGCAACGGCGAACAGATCGCGGCAAACAAGGTCAAGGGTGTGCGCGCGGCGCTCGCCTGGAACCTGTCAACGGCCAAGCTTGCCCGCGAGCACAACGATGCCAATGTCGTCGCCGTCGGTGGCCGGCAGCACAGCGTCGAGGAGGCCACTGAACTGATCGAGGCCTTCCTGAATGAGCCCTTCAGCAACGACGAACGCCATATTCGCCGCATCGGCAAGATCGCGGCATACGAAACTACCGGCGAAGTAATCGCCTAAGGGACGTCCGCTCTTGCCTGAAGGACACTCCATCCACCGCCTGGCGCGCCAGTTCCAGGACGTCTTCGTTGGCCGGCGCCTCCGTGTGAGCAGCCCGCAGGGGCGCTTCGCGTCAGGTGCGGCCCTCTTGGACGATCACGTCCTTGCGGAAAGCACCGCGCATGGGAAGCAGCTGTTCCTGCGCTTTGAACACGCGTTGATCCTGCATGTGCACCTAGGACTTTACGGCGCATGGAGCTTCGGCGGGGACCACACCTTCCAAGGGGCTTCGAGCATTGGCGCGCCGCGAAGGATCGGCGAGCGGGAGCTGCCTGCCGGCACGATTGTGGCCACCTATTCAGGTCCACCCGATCCGGTGGGCGCGGTGCGGGTCCGGCTTGTCTCTGATCATGGCTGGGCTGACCTTCGCGGCGCTACCACGTGTGCCGCTATCTCCGAGGCGGAGGCCGCCACCGTGCTGGGCCGCCTGGGGCCGGACCCCTTACGCAACATGCCGGGGGACCGCGAAGAGTTCGTCCGACGCGTAACGAGGCGCCGCACCGCCGTCGCGCTATTGCTGATGGATCAATCGGTCCTGGCCGGTGTGGGAAATATCTACCGCGCCGAGGTCCTGTTCAGGCAGGGCATCGATCCCTGGCTGCCCGGCGAGTCATTGTCGGCGGAATCGGCCGGGCTGCTCTGGGACGACACCGTGGAACTCATGTCCGACGGCGTCCGGAGCGGCCGGATTGTGACGACGCCGGCGACGTTCTGGTCTGAAAGGCCGGAGGGAGCGCGTGGCGAGGAAGCGCACTACGTCTACAAGCGGCAAGGCTTGCCGTGCCGCCGCTGCGGCACAACCGTCGGCCTGGCGGAGATTGGAGCACGAAAGCTGTACTGGTGCCCGGGCTGCCAGAGCTGAGGACTACGACTATCAACGAGAACGACTGAAGGCCCCCGGACTCGGGGGCCTTCAGTCTCATTCATTTCTTAGTGGAGGGGACGACGGGAATCGAACCCGCGTAATCAGTTTGGAAGACTGAGGCTCTACCATTGAGCTACGTCCCCGGGATGATCCTGAACACCTCGTGGTGCTTCTGATCTTACCGGGAGTTTTCCGGTGGCTTGTTCAAGCCGGATATAACTAAACCTAATTCTGGTGCCAAGTGTCAAATGTGCATTCGACGCCCCTTGGCCGTAGACTGTCCTGTGCATTCACGGGGTGTAGCTCAGCTTGGCTAGAGCACCTGCTTTGGGAGCAGGAAGTCGCAGGTTCAAATCCTGTCACCCCGACTCTGTGTCAGTTCCGGATATCCGCAACACGGCAGAACCCCATCCCACAAAACCAGGAGTACTTAGACTGTGAAGAGCGCTGTCGAGAACCTCACCGCCACGCGCGTCAAGCTCAACGTCGAGGTTCCCTTTGAGGAACTGAAGCCGAGCATCGATGCCGCTTACAAGACCGTTGCTTCGCAGATCCAGGTTCCCGGGTTCCGCAAGGGCAAGGTTCCCGCCAAGATTGTCGACCAGCGCGTTGGTCGCGGCTATGTCCTGGAGACTGCTATCAACGACGGCCTCAACGGCTGGTACCAGGCCGCTGTCCAGGAGACCGGCATCCGCCCGCTCAGCCGCCCTGAGGTTGAGATCACGGAGGTTCCGGATCCTTCCGCAACCGATGGCGAGCTCAAGTTCCAGGTCGAGCTGGACGTCCGTCCCGAGATCGAACTGCCAGACTACGCCGGCATCAAGGTCGAGGTCGCTGCTGCTGAGTCCTCCGACGCCGACGTCGACAAGGCCCTCGACGAGCTCCGCGGCCGCTTCGGCACCCTGAAGCCGGTCGACCGCCCCGCGCAGACCGATGACTTCCTGACCATCGACATCACCGCCACTATCGACGGTGAAGAGGTCGACTCCGCCACCGGCCTGTCCTACCAGGTCGGCGCCGGCACCATGCTGGAAGGCCTCGACGAAGCCGTCGCCGGACTTTCCGTAGACGAGGAAGCCATTTTCGACACCACCCTTGTCGGCGGCGAGCACGCCGGCGAGGCAGCCCAGGTCAAGGTCGTAGTCAAGGCCGTCAAGGAGCGCGAGCTGCCCGAGGCCGACGACGACTTCGCCCAGCTGGCATCGGAGTTCGATACCCTGGCTGAGCTCCGCGAGGACCTCGCCAAGCAGGCCGCCGAGTCCAAGGTCGTCAACCAGGGCGTAGAGGCCCGCGACAAGGTCCTGGACAAGCTCGTTGAGCTCATCGAGGTTCCCGTGCCGGAGTCCGTCGTCGCCGAGCAGATCGAGGCGCACTTCAACCCGGAGAACGCCCACGGCGAAGGTGACCACGACACCGAGGAGCACCGCGCCGAGGTCAAGGCCAACACCGAGCGCGCGTTCCAGAACGAGATCATTCTCGACGCCATTGCGGACAAGGAAGAAGTGGGCGTCAGCCAGAACGAGCTGATCGACTACATCGTCAGCACCGCCAGCCAGTACGGCATGGACCCGAACCAGTTCGCCCAGATCATTGACCAGAGCGGCCAGGTTCCCATGATGGTTTCCGAGGTTCGTCGTCGGAAGGCCCTGGCAGTTGTCCTGGGCCAGGCCGAGGTTGTGGACACCGAAGGCAACAAGGTCGACCTCAGCGACTTTGTCCGTCCCGGTAGCGAAGAAGCAGCTCCGGAGGCGGAAGCCGAAGAAGCGGGCGAGGTTGTCCCCAGCGACGATCCCGCCGCCGTGAAGTTCTAAGGAATGCCCCCGCCCGCCCCCGGATCACAGGATCCGGGGGCGGGCTGCTTTAAGCCGTAAGAGAGCGCATCGGCGGACCGTTCCGCGATCGTGCGCCGTCAGCGAACAGCGCGATTCCCGAGAACAAAACCCCTGTGAAAACGGTTAGTGTCCAAGTAGTGAAGTTCAGTGATGGCACTTCAGTGATGGCACTGTCACCAGCGAGAGGTAAGTAAATATGTCACAGCAAGCAGAGGCCCCCCGGATGGCAACGGTCGATCCGGCGACCCAGGACAACTACATCTACAACCGCCTGCTGAAAGAGCGCATCATCTGGCTCGGTTCCGAGGTCCGCGACGAGAACGCCAACGCAATCTGCTCGCAGCTGCTGCTCCTTTCCGCTGAGGATCCCGACAAGGACATCTACCTCTACATCAACTCTCCCGGCGGCTCAGTAACCGCCGGCATGGCCATCTACGACACCATGCAGTTCATCCCGAACGATGTCGTCACCGTGGCCACAGGCCTTGCTGCCTCCATGGGACAGTTCCTCCTGTCTTCCGGCACCAAGGGCAAGCGCTACGCAACACCCAATGCCCGCATCCTGATGCACCAGCCCTCCGGCGGCATCGGCGGCACGGCATCGGACATCAAGATCCAGGCCGAGCTGATCCTGCACATGAAGAAGGTCATGGCCGAACTCACCGCGGAGCAGACCGGACAGACCGTGGACACCATCCTCAAGGACAACGACCGCGACAAGTGGTTCACGGCTACGGAGGCGCTGGAATACGGCTTCTTCGACAAGATTTCCGCCCACGCAGGCTCCGTCGCCGGTGGCGGCGGAACGCAGAACGCCTCGAACAACTCGAACAACCCGAACTCCGAGAAGTAACCGGCACCAGGACAGAACTGATTTCAGGAGCAATAACCATGAACTACAATTTCGGATCGTCTGCCGGCAACCTGCCCTCCAGTCGTTACGTACTTCCCCAGTTCGAAGAGCGCACACCCTATGGGTTCAAGCGCCAGGATCCGTACACCAAGCTCTTCGAGGATCGCATCATCTTCCTCGGCGTCCAGGTGGACGATGCCTCTGCTGATGACATCATGGCCCAGCTCCTGGTACTGGAATCCACTGACCCGGACCGCGACATCACCCTGTACATCAACTCACCGGGTGGTTCCTTCACGGCCATGACCGCTATCTACGACACCATGCAGTACATCCGCCCGGAGATTCAGACCGTCTGCCTTGGCCAGGCAGCCAGTGCAGCGGCCGTCCTGCTGGCAGCCGGGACACCTGGCAAGCGCCTTGCCCTGCCCAACGCCCGAGTGCTGATCCACCAGCCGGCACTGTCTGGCGGCCAGGGTGGCCAGGCATCAGACCTGGAGATCCAGGCGGCCGAAGTCATGCGCATGCGCACGTGGCTTGAGGACACGCTGGCCCACCACTCGGGCCGCACGTCGGAGCAGGTCAACAATGACATTGAGCGCGACAAGATCCTGACGGCGGCCGAAGCCCAGTCCTATGGGCTGATCGACCAGGTACTGGATTCGCGCAAGATCAAGCCGCAGGCAATCGCGCGGTAGCAACTCAAAGGGCACCGATGTGGTCCACGAAATATGGACTACATCGGTGTTCTGTTTCCACCCAAGCGGTCCAATGTGACCTAGAGTGGAACATGTCACGGTTCCGCCGACCGGTAGCCGCGGCACCAAAAAGGCGGTGCGGGGCAGCACTGGCAGGAAGTAGCGAAGGGATTCACACATGGCTCGGATTGGCGAGAGCACGGATCTGCTGAAGTGTTCTTTCTGCGGAAAGAGCCAAAAGCAGGTGCGCAAGCTGATTGCCGGTCCCGGCGTCTACATCTGCGATGAGTGCATTGAACTCTGTAACGAGATTATTGAAGAGGAACTCGCGGAAGTAGCCGATCTGGGCAGCTTTGAACTGCCCAAGCCGCGTGAAATCTTTGACTTCCTCCAGGAATATGTCATCGGCCAGGAACCGGCCAAGCGCTCCCTGGCCGTCGCTGTGTATAACCACTACAAGCGGATTCAGGCCGGGCACACTCCCAAGAGCGGGGCCCTGGCCGAGGGCGGGCATCACGAGGACGTTGAGATAGCCAAATCCAACATCCTCCTGATCGGACCAACCGGCTGCGGAAAGACATACCTGGCCCAGACCCTGGCCCGCCGGCTCAACGTTCCCTTTGCGGTCGCCGACGCCACTGCCCTGACGGAAGCCGGCTACGTCGGCGAAGACGTCGAGAACATTCTGCTCAAGCTGATCCAAGCTGCGGATTACGACGTCAAGAAGGCCGAACAGGGCATTATCTACATCGATGAGATCGACAAAATCTCGCGAAAGAGCGAAAATCCTTCGATTACCCGTGACGTTTCGGGTGAGGGGGTCCAACAGGCCCTGCTGAAGATCCTTGAGGGCACCGTCGCCTCGGTCCCACCGCAGGGCGGCCGGAAGCATCCGCATCAGGAATTCATCCAGATCGACACCACCAATGTGCTGTTCATCGTCGCTGGAGCTTTTGCCGGGCTCGAGGACATCATCGGGTCCCGTTCAGGCCGCAAGGGCATCGGCTTCGGGGCGCCCCTGAACGAAATCAAGGACAATTTGGATTCCTACGGTGAAGTGATGCCGGAGGACCTCCTCAAGTTCGGGCTGATTCCGGAGTTCATCGGGCGGCTGCCCGTCATCACCACCGTGTCCAACCTTGACCGTCCGGCCCTCATCCAGATCCTTTCGACCCCCAAGAACGCCCTGGTGAAGCAGTACCAGAAGATGTTCCAGCTGGACGGGGTGGAACTGCTCTTCGACGACGACGCCCTCAATGCCATTGCTGATCAGGCCCTGGAACGCGGAACAGGCGCACGCGGACTTCGGGCAATCATGGAGGAAGTCCTCCTGCCCGTCATGTTCGAACTACCCAGCAGGGACGACATCGCCAGCGTTGTGATCACGGCAGACGTGGTAGCCAAGAAGGCGCAACCAACCATGATCGGGCATGAAGTAGCCGCCAAACGTCGGAATAAGTCTGCCTGAGCGGCTGTTGTCACTGACAGTGTGGTCCCATCCGCGGCTCACTGTCCCCACCGTTGTCCACACAAGGAGTTCCCTGTGCCTCAATCGGCTGCCGGCAAGGCAGATTTCTGGTTCGATCCCATTTGCCCGTTTGCCTGGGTTACCTCGCGCTGGATTGAAGAAGTCCAGGAGGCCAGGGGGATCGAGACGGACTGGCACGTCATGAGCCTGTCCGTACTCAACGAAGGACGGGACCTCCCCGCTGAATATCGCGAGAAGATGGACGACTCCTGGGGCCCTGTTCGAGTGATCATCGCCGCCCAAGAGCTTCACGGCTGTGAGTACGTGAAGCCGCTGTACGACGCCATGGGCAACCAGATTCATCACGAAGGCAACAAGGACCACAACTCCGTCATCGCGAAGGGCCTGGCGGAAACCGGCCTGCCCGAAGACCTGGCACGCTTCGCTGAGTCCGATGAGTACGATGACAAGCTCCGAAGCAGCCACGAGGCCGGAATCTCGCTTGTGGGGCAGGACGTAGGTACTCCCGTTGTTGCCTTCAACGGCACCGCATTCTTTGGCCCGGTCCTCACTAGAATTCCCCGCGGTGACGATGCCGGCAGGGTCTGGGACGCCACCGTCGCCCTGGCGGGCTACCCGCACTTCTTTGAGTTGAAGCGCAGCCGCACGGAACGGCCCGAATTCAACTAGCCCGGTCTGCCTGAACTGGACCTCCTGAACGACTCGCAGATGGCCCCGGAATTACATGAGAGTAGTTTTTCCGGGGCCCTTGTGCATCCCGGGACGCAGTACCACAATTGAATTTACCCACTTCGAAAGAAGAGGGACGCAGAAACCAAAGACTCAGTGATATGCACTTAACGCAGCCTTCGGCAAAGTTGAGGCAAGCTATTAGTGATGAAGTAGTAAGACCTGAAATTCTGAGGATTCTGCCAGACTGTCAAAGACATCACGAGACAGCCGAAAAGTCGAAGCCCCACCAACGGCAAAACGCTGATGGGGCTTCCCCTTTGCCCAAAAACTCCGGGACTTGCCCAAAAACTCTGGGACTTGCCCAAAAACTCTGGGACTTGCCTAAGAACTACCCTTCGGCCGGTGCTTCCGCCGGAGCCAGGACGACGTCGCTCACGGTCAGTTCGCCCTCACCGGACACCAGGCTAATATCCCGCGCGTTCGCAGCGGCCTTCAGATCGGCCAAGCCCGCCTTGAGCTGTGTCACCAGCGATTCCGTGGCGGTGATTGTTGCCGACAGCACCTCGGTGCGCTGCTTGACCTTGGCCTCGGACTTCGCCTTGCGGATGCCGCTCAGCGCGAGGCCCACGGTGGCCAGCATGGTGGTGTCGCCGTTGGCAATTTCCAAAGGAGCCGGCCAGGCAGAACGGTGCACGGAGCCCGGACGCCACCAGCTCCAGACCTCTTCCGTGGCGAAGGGCAGGAACGGTGCGAACAGGCGAAGCAGGGAGTCCAGCGCCGTGGCAAGGGCCGCAAGAACCGAGGCCTGCTCCGTCTCGCCGGCGGCGCCGTAGGCCCTGTCCTTGATGAGCTCCACGTAGTCATCCGTGAACTGCCAGAAGAACGACTCGGTGATCTGCAGGGCACGGGCGTAGTCGTAGTTCTCAAACGCCTTGCTGGACTGCGCCACGACGTCGGAGAGCTGGGCGAGCAACGCACGGTCGAGGGGGTTCGACAAGACGGGATCATCACCGGAGACGACCGAGTTTTCGGTCGCTCCGAGGTTGAGCACGAACTTCGAGGCATTGAGCAGCTTGATCGCCAGGCGGCGGCCGATCTTCATCTGGGCAATCTCATAGGCGGTATCCGCGCCGAGCTTTGCCGAAGCGGCCCAGTAGCGGACGGCGTCGGAGCCGAATTCCTCCAGGACCGCGGTTGGAACCACCACATTGCCCTTGGACTTGGACATCTTCTTGCGGTCCGGGTCCAAAATCCAGCCAGAGATAGCCGCATGCTTCCAGGGTGCGATGTCCTGCAGGGCATCGGCGCGCACCACTGAGGAGAACAGCCACGTACGGATGATGTCATGGCCCTGGGGGCGCATGTCGAAGGGGTAGACCTTGGCGAACAATTCCTCGTCCCGGCTCCAGCCGCCCACAATGTGCGGCGTCAGGGAGGAGGTAGCCCAGGTGTCCAGGATGTCGGCATCGCCGATGAAACCGTTGGGCTGTTCGCGCTGGGATTCGTCGTAGCCCGGAGCTGCATCAGCTGCAGGATCCACCGGCAGGGACTCGTCGGAGGGCAGGATCGGGTTCTCGTAGTCGGGATTGCCTTGGGCATCCAGCGGATACCACACTGGGATCGGCACGCCGAAGAACCGCTGGCGGGAGACCAGCCAGTCGCCGTTCAGCCCCGCGATCCAGTTTTCGTAGCGGGAGCGCATGAACGACGGGTGGAAGTTGATTTCCTGTCCGCGGCGGATAAGGCGTTCCCGGAGGTCTTCATCCCGGCCGCCATTGCGGATGTACCACTGGCGGGAGGTAACAACCTCAAGGGGCTTGTCGCCCTTCTCGTAGAAGTTCACCGGATGGGTGATCTTCTTCGGCTCGCCGTCCAGCAGGCCGGCTTCCGCCAGCAGCTCGACGACTGCTTCCTTTGCGGAGAAGACTGTCTTGCCGGCGATTGCGGCGTAGGCCTCCCGCCCGGCGTCGGTGGTGATCCAGTCCGGAGTCTCGGCGATGATGCGCCCGTCCCTGCCGACGATGGCACGGGTGGGCAACTGCAGCTCGCGCCACCAGGTCACGTCGGTCAGGTCTCCAAAGGTGCAGACCATGGCAATGCCTGCGCCCTTGTCCGCCTTGGCCAGGGGGTGGGCCTTGACTTCAAGTTCGGCGTCGAACAGCGGCGAACGCACCGTCTTGCCGAAGAGCGGCTTGTAACGGTCGTCGTCAGGGTTTGCCACCAGCGCTGCACAGGCCGCGAGAAGCTCGGGCCTGGTGGTCTCGATGAAGACCTTTTCGCCGTCCTCGGTGAAGAAGGGATAGCGGTAGTAGGCGCCGGGAACTTCCCGATCCTCAAGCTCGGCCTGGGCGACGGCAGTACGGAACGTGATATCCCACAGCGTTGGAGCTTCGGCCATATAGGCGTCGCCGACGGCGAGGTTGGCGAGGAAAGCGCGCTGGGACACTTCACGCGAAGCGTCGTCAATGGTCCGGTACGTGAGGTCCCAGTCGACTGAGAGGCCCAGGGTCCGGAACAGGCTCTCGAAGACCTTTTCGTCCTCGACGGCGAGTTCCTCACACAGCTCGATGAAGTTCCGGCGGGAGACGACGTCGAAATCGCGCTGGTTCTTCGCGGGCTCTGCAGGCGGGCGGTAGCCGGCGTCGTACGGGATGGCCGGATCGCAGCGGACACCATAGTAGTTCTGCACGCGGCGTTCGGTCGGGAGGCCGTTGTCGTCCCAGCCCATCGGGTAGAAGACATTCTTGCCGATCATGCGCTGGTATCGCGCCAGGACGTCGGTGTGGGTGAAGGAGAACATATGGCCCACATGCAGGGAGCCCGACGCCGTGGGCGGGGGAGTGTCGATCGAGTAGACCTGCTCCCGTGTGGTGTCGGTGTTGAACTTGTAGGTTCCCTCCTGGAGCCAGCGCTGGCTCAGGGCAGCCTCGAGGCCCTCAAGGGCGGGCTTGTGGGGAACGTTGATGGGGGTGGTTGCGGGCGTGTCTGTACCCTGCGTTGATTCAGCCATGGTCCCAATTGTTTCATGTTCCCGGGCCCCGCCCTGCAATAGCATGCATCCATGGCAGGGCTGGCGCACGTACTGGCGCTCAAACGCGTCTACGAGGAGCCCTCCGACGACGACGGGGTCCGGGTGCTGGTGGACCGGCTGTGGCCGCGGGGGATCACGAAGGAGCGGGCCGCCCTTGACCTTTGGCTGAAGGAGATCGCGCCGTCTACGCCGCTTCGGAAAGAGTTCGGCCATATGCGCGAACGCTTCGAGGATTTCAGGCAGCGCTACGAGGCTGAGCTGGATGGCAACGCCGCCGTCGAAACGCTCCTGGAACTTGCCCGCGGAAACAAGCGCGTCACCTTGCTCTATGGCGCCCGGGACCCGGAGGCCAATCATGCACAGGTCCTGCGGGATTACCTGCTGTCCCGGGAAGGCCATTAAGCGGGAAGGTCACTGAGCAGGGGCAAGTCGGCCACGACGCTAAGGTTGTGCCATGACTGAAGCGGTACTGAATAAGACAGCAGTTGTGACCGGAGCCAGCACAGGAATCGGCGAGGCTACCGTGCGGGCGCTTATTGCCGGCGGCTGGAAGGTTTATGCCGTAGCCCGACGCGAGGAGCGGCTGGCCGCCCTGGCTATTGAGACCGGAGCCGTGCCGTTCGCCGCGGACATCAGTGACGACGGCGACGTTGAGGCTTTGCTTGCGGCAGTCGCCAAGGCAGGCGGAGCGGACACCTTGATCAACATTGCCGGCGGGGCGCGTGGAGCAGACACCCTGGCTCACGCCGATACGGACGACTGGGATTGGATGTACAAGGTCAACGTCCTGGGAACCATGAAGATGATCCGTGCCTTCCTGCCAATGCTCCGTGCCCACGGCGAAGGAACCATCCTGAACCTCACCTCCACGGCCGGTTTCGCGGCCTATGAAGGCGGGGGCGGGTACAACGCAGCCAAGTTTGCCCAGCATGCGCTGACCGGGGCGCTGCGCCTGGAGGAAGCCGAGAACAATATCCGGGTCATCGAAGTCGCACCCGGGCTTGTCCACACCGAGGAGTTTGCGCTCAACCGCCTGGGCGACCAGGCCGCAGCCGACAACGTCTATGCAGGGGTTGAGAAGCCGCTGACCGCGGAGGACGTGGCCGACGTCGTCCGCTACGCCGTCTCCCTGCCGCACCATATCAACCTGGACCAGATCATCATCCGGCCGGTAGCCCAGGCCTCGAACTACAAGCTGATCCGCAAAGGCTGAGGCCAGGCTGGCCCTAATCCGAGGAAGGGATGCTCAGCGTGGCCAGCACCGCCGCGTGGTCGGATCCCGGGATCCGGTGAACGGCGTAGCGGGAACCGGCGATTCCCTGGGTGGTGACGACGTGGTCGATGGTGATCCCCGGCAGGGGTACGCCCTCCATCGGCCAAGTAGGAAGCAGCCGCAGGCCAGCTGCAGTCCCGACATCAACCAACTTCGTGCCGCCCTCACCGCCGTCGAGCACCGCGCGAAACTCGGAGTGGTCGTACGTGGCGTTGAAATCACCTATCAGGAGGCGGTTGCCCTGACCTCCCTCCGCGACCAGGTGCCGCAGTGCGGCCAGGTCGCTCCGCCACTGGTGGATGCGTCCCTCAACGGGTGGAAGCGCATGAATATTCGTCACTTCGAGGGTGACGGTGGGGTGTGTGTCCCCAAGTGCCAGCCGGACCCTCGGCATCTCGAATGGCGTGTCCGGCACCATCCCAACGAACTGCATAGGGTGGAGGGAATAGAGTGCGCTGCCGCCGGCACCCCTGGCGAAGTTGCTGACCCTGTTGGGCAGCACGCTTCCCAGTCCCTCAGCCGCCAGCCGCTTCTCCAGGGCCGGTGTATGTTCCTGGACCGCGAGCAGGCCCACGCGCTCTTCGCGGACCAGTCGTACGATTTCCGCGGCATCCGCCTCTCCGAACTGGGAATTGATGTTCATCACGCTCAGCGAGGTGCTTGAGCGGGACGGTGCCGCACTTGGGCGCCCGGCGTCCAACGGGAACAGCCAGAGCAGTTGTGCAGCCAGCAGTACCGCGGCCACGATCATTATCCAGGCACGGCGGCCGGCCAGCGCCAGCCCCAGTGCGAAGACTGCCGGGACCACCATCCACGGGGTGAAGGACAGCAGCTGGACCACCGGCGTCGGCCATTGTGTGAGGACGGCCCGAAAGAAGGACACGGACGCCACCGGCACAAGCAGGGCAATCGCCAGCAACTGACAGGTCAAGGGGGAGACGGCCATGGCACTGAGTCTAGGCAGGAAAGGGTTGAAGTTGTCCGCTCCACCACACCGGTTCCGCAGGTAGGACCGGTTATGGAGTCCCGAAGCTGAGCCGCTAGACTTGATCCACAAGCTTTGACCCGGCCATCACCGGTGAGCTTCCGGAAGAACGTCCATGGACCGCATGCGGCCGGATCACTAGAACCGGACGGGTAAGCCCGTTACAGCAGTAATGAGCGGCCGACGCCGGACCTTCCTTGGGAGGGCGGGCGGCGGTAAGTGAGGTGGTACCGCGGTACCGGAACTGTTGGCGACAACGGAAACGGCGCCGTCCTCGCATCCTGAATGAAACGCAAGTTCACCGGCTCAACCCAGGATGATGAGATGACGTATTACCCCAAGGCCTCAGCCGCTGCCGGCACAGGCTCCACTGCCTCCGGTGTGTTCGCCTCCGTGAAGTTCCCGGAGATCGAAGAACGCATCCTCAAGTACTGGGAAGAGGACGGCACCTTCCAGGCAAGCATTGACCAGCGCGACAGCGACCTGCCCGGTGGCGCGCACGGCAGCAACGAGTTCGTCTTCTACGATGGCCCGCCCTTCGCCAACGGCCTGCCGCACTACGGGCACCTCTTGACCGGCTACGCCAAGGACCTCGTGGGCCGCTACCAGACCCAGCGCGGCAAGCGAGTCGAACGGCGCTTCGGCTGGGACACCCACGGACTGCCCGCCGAGCTGGAAGCCATGAAACAGCTGGGCATGACGGACAAGACCCAGATCGAGGCCATGGGCATCGACAAATTCAACGACGCCTGCCGGGCCTCCGTCATGAAGTATGCCAATGAATGGAAGGCGTACGTCACCCGCCAGGCGCGCTGGGTGGACTTCGACAACGACTACAAGACCCTTAACGTCGAGTACATGGAGTCGGTGCTGTGGGCCTTCAAGCAGCTCCACGAAAAGGGCTTGACCTACAACGGCTACCGCGTCCTGCCGTACTGCTGGAAAGACGAAACTCCGCTGTCCAACCATGAACTGCGCATGGACGACGACGTCTATAAGAACCGCCAGGACCAGACCGTCACGGTCACCTTCCCGATCAAGGCAGGGCAGTCCGCGCTCTCCCAGGCCCTGGCCGGGGTACAGGCCCTCGCCTGGACCACAACGCCCTGGACGCTCCCCACTAACGCCGCGCTCGCCGTCGGACCTGAAATCCCCTACGCCGTGGTGCCGATGGGACCGAACGGCGTGAAGGCCGCCTCCGCGGAGGCGCCTTTGTCCGGCCGTTTCCTGCTGGCCGCGGACCTAGTGGGCACCTACGCCAAAGACCTCGGCTATGACGACGGCGCGGCTGCCGCTGCCGCCGTCGAGGGCACCTACACCGGAGCCGAGCTGGCAGGCCTCGAGTACGAGCCGCTCTGGGACTACTTCACCGATAACGAGAAATACGGCAACCAGAACGCCTGGCGCTTCCTCGTGGCCGATTACGTCACCACCACGGACGGCACCGGCATCGTCCACCAATCCCCGGCCTACGGTGAAGACGACCAGAAGGTTTGTGAGGATGCCGGCATCCCGGTAGTGCTTTCCGTTGATGAAGGCGCAAAGTTCCTGCATTTGTTCGCGCACGGACCCCTCGCCGAGATCGCCGGTCTCCAGGTTTTCGATGCCAACAAGCCGATCACCCAGGCCCTGCGCTCCGGCGGCCGCCTTGTGCGCCAGGCCAGCTACGAACACAGCTACCCGCACTGCTGGCGCTGCCGCAACCCGCTGATCTACCGGGCCGTGTCCTCCTGGTACGTCGAGGTCACCAAGTTCAAGGACCGCATGAGCGAGTTGAACCAGGACATCAACTGGATTCCGGGCAACGTCAAGGACGGCCAGTTCGGGAAGTGGCTCGAAAACGCCCGCGACTGGTCCATCAGCCGCAACCGCTACTGGGGCTCTCCCATTCCGGTGTGGCAGTCCGACGACCCCGAGTATCCGCGCACCGACGTGTATGGCTCGCTCGCTGAACTCGAAGCCGATTTCGGCCGCCTGCCCTTGAACAACGAGGGCCAGGTTGACCTGCATCGTCCGTTCATCGACGAACTCACCCGGCCCAACCCGGACGACCCCCGCACCCCGGAAGAGGGCCAGTCCACTATGCGCCGCGTCGAGGACGTGCTGGACGTGTGGTTCGACTCCGGCTCCATGCCTTACGGACAGGTGCACTACCCCTTCGAGAACGAAGCCTGGTTCGACACGCACAACCCCGCGGACTTCATCGTGGAGTACATCGGCCAGACCCGCGGCTGGTTCTATATGCTGCACATCCTCTCCACGGCGCTGTTCGATCGCCCGGCCTTCCGCAACGTCATCAGCCATGGAATCGTCCTGGGCTCGGACGGACAGAAGATGTCCAAGAGCCTGCGGAACTACCCGGATGTCTCCGAGGTCCTGGATCGCGACGGCTCGGACGCCATGCGCTGGTTCCTCATGGCGAGTCCCATCCTCCGAGGCGGCAACCTGATCGTCACCGAGCAGGGCATCCGCGACGGCGTCCGCCAGGTGATCCTGCCGCTGTGGAACGTGTACAGCTTCTTCACGCTCTACACGAACGCCGCCAATGGCGGCGCCGGGTACGACGCTAAGCTGCGGTACGACGGGTACGCGGACACCCTGGACCAGTACTTGCTGGCCAACACCGGGGACCTGGTCCATAACGTTACCGAGAGCCTGGACAGCTATGACATCTCCGCTGCCTGCGATGCCCTCCGCAGCTACCTGGACATGTTGACCAACTGGTACGTGCGCCGCAGCCGCCAGCGGTTCTTCGACGAGAACACTGACGCATTCGACGCCCTCTACACCGCCCTTGAGGCCGTATGCCGCGTCTCGGCGTCGCTGCTGCCCCTGATTTCGGAAGAGATCTGGCGGGGCCTTACCGGCGGCCGCTCCGTGCACCTGGCCGACTGGCCGGATGCCGGCATGTTCCCGGCCAACCCGGAACTGGTACAGACCATGGACCGTGTACAGCAGATCTGCTCCACCGGCTCATCACTGCGGAAGGCCGCCAACCTGCGCGTGCGCCTGCCGCTGCAGGAACTGACCGTTGTGGCACCGGGTACCGAGGCGCTTCAGGGCTTCGCGGCAGTCATCGCCGATGAGCTGAACCTCCGCTCGGTCCGGCTGCTCGATGCCGCCGAGGCCTCGGCCGAGGAATTCGGCATCGAACAAAAGCTCGTGGTGAACGCCCGCGCTGCCGGTCCGCGACTTGGCAAGAACGTCCAGCAGGCCATCAAGGGCTCCAAGTCCGGCGACTGGTCCGTCAGCGACTCTGGTATGGTGACGGCCGGCGGTCTCGAACTGGAGCCACAGGAGTACACCCTTGAGACTGTTGTGGCGGACAAGTCCGACGGCGGTTCCGGCGCAGCCACAAGGGCAGTATCCATGCTTCCTGGCGGCGGCTTCGTAGTCCTGAACACCGAGGTGACCCCGGAGCTTGAGGCCGAGGGGTTGGCCCGAGACATGGTCCGTGCCATCCAGCAGGCACGCAAGGACGCCGGACTCAACGTCAGCGACCGCATTCACACAACTGTGCAGGCGGGCCGGGACGTGGTGGACGCCCTCGCGGCAAACTCCGAGCTTGTAAAAACTGAGACCCTCTCGCTGGAACTGGAGGCGTTGCTGGCCGCCGAATCCAGTGAACCTGCCATTACGGTTGCAAAGGTGGATGCATGAGCGACGAATTCTCCGTGGAGAGCGTCTACGCCGAACTCCTGGGCCGGGCGCCCGAAAACAAGATGGAGCCCCGGCTGGCTCCGCTTTTCCGGGCCATGGACGTGCTCGGGGAGCCGAACAAGGCCTTTCCGATCATCCACATCACCGGCACGAACGGCAAGACGTCGACCGCCCGGATGATCGAGGCCGGCCTTCGCGCCCACGGGCTCAGCACCGGCCGCTACACTAGTCCCCACCTGTCCAAGGTGACCGAGCGTATTAGCATCGACGGCGAGCCGGTCCCCGACGCCACCTTTGTCCGGATTTGGGATGAGATCAGGCCGTACCTTGAGATCGTCGACAACGAACTTGCGGCGGACAATCAGCCGAAGCTCACCTACTTCGAATGCCTCACAATCCTCGGTTTCGCGATTTTCGCCGATCAGCCGGTGGATGTCGCCGTATTTGAGGTGGGGCTCGGCGGGATCACTGATGCCACGAACGTCGGCGACGGTCAGGTAGCCGTGGTCACGCCCATTTCGCTTGACCACACCGACCTCCTCGGAGACACCACGGAGGACATCGCCTACGAGAAGGCCGGCATCATCAAGCCGGGCGGCTTCCTGATCAGTGCGGCACAACCCGTGGACGCCGCCCAGGTGCTGCTGGACAAGGCCCGCGAAACGGGAGTCCCGTTCCGATTCGAGGGCGTCGAGTTTGGCGTCGAATCCCGCAGTGTAGCCGTCGGCGGCCAGCTCGTAACGGTCCAGGGGATCGCCGGACGCTACGAGGACGTCCTGGTACCGCTGCACGGCGCCCACCAGGCCGAGAATGCCGCAGTGGCTGTCGCCGCCCTCGAGGCCTTTTTCGGCGGGGGTGAAAAGGAGCTCGACGCCGATGTGGTGCGGGAGGCTTTCGCCACCGTGACCTCCCCGGGGCGGCTTGAAGTAGTCCGTACCGCGCCCACCATCATCGTCGACGCCGCCCACAATCCGGATGGCGTCCGTGTGTCCGCTGAAGCCCTCCACGAGGCCTTCAGCTTCAGCAAGCTCGTGGTGGTGGTCGGAGTCCTGCGCGAGAAGGACGCCGAGGAGATCCTCCGCCAGCTGAAGGAATCCCTGGGTGACCTGGCCGAGGAGTTCTGCTTCACCCAGTCCAATTCGCCGCGGGCAGTTCCTGCCGGGGAATTGGCCGAACTTGCCGTGGACCTGGGCTTCGGCGAAGAAAACGTCCACATTGCAGAACAGCTGGACGACGCCCTCGAGTGGGCCGTGGAACGTGCCGAATCGAACGACGACCTCGCCGGCGGAGTGCTGGTGACGGGGTCCATCACGGTAGTGGCCGAGGCCCGCATCCTCCTCGGCAAGACGGGGGCGTGAGATGGCCAGGCTGACAAAGGCCCAGCGTGAATGGCGTCCAGGCATGCCGAAGAAGCGGCGCTCCACCAAGGTGATGTTTGCCTCAACGGTCCTCCTGCTTGAGGCGTTCGTCGCGTTCTTCGCCACCCTCGTGGTCTTCGGCCTGCGGAGGGGCGAGGTGAATCCGGCCCTCATCCTGGGCGTGGGTATCGGCCTAAGCATTGTCCTCGTGTTCGCCTGTGCTTTCCTGTCCCGGCCCTGGGGCATCGGGCTGGGTTGGGTCCTCCAACTTGTGCTGATCCTCACGGGAATCGCCGAGCCCACCATGTACGTGGTGGGTGCGCTGTTCGCGGCATGCTGGTGGTACGGCATCCGGGCCGGCATTCGGATCGACCGCGAGAACGCGAAGCGGGACCGCGAACAGGCCGAATGGGATGCCTCCCATCGCGGCGAGGCAGACGGCGACAAGCCCGTAAACTAGCGGAGAAACCCCGAACTACATTGGAGCATCTGTGAGCATTGAGCGCACTCTTGTACTGATCAAGCCCGACGGCGTGGCCCGCAAGCTAAGCGGCACCATCCTCAGCCGGATCGAGGCCAAGGGCTACAGCCTGGTCGAGTTGAAGAAGGTCAACGCCAGCAGGGAACTGCTCGAGCAGCATTATGCAGAGCACCTGGGCAAGCCCTTTTACGAGCCCCTGGTGGAGTTCATGCTGAGCGGCCCGGTGGTGGCGGCAGTGTTCGAAGGCCACCGGGTTATTGAAGGTTTCCGTTCCCTGGCCGGAACAACCGATCCAACGACGGCGGTGCCCGGCACCATCCGCGGCGACTTCGGCCGTGACTGGGGCCTGGCGGTACAGCAGAACCTCGTTCATGGTTCGGACTCCCTGGAGTCAGCCGAACGGGAAATCGGCATCTGGTTCTCCTGACGCCGGACACCTAAATTCGCGAAAGGGCCCCGCATTCATCACGAATGCGAGGCCCTTCGGCATTGCGGGACCATCCGGTTTTATGGGGCCTCGGTTTGCGGGGTTAGAAGCCCGAGGTCCCGACGAATACGTGGACGAAGGCGAAGAAGACGGTGGCAGCGACAGCCACATACAGCAGGGCGGTGATGATCCACCCGGAGTCCACCAGAAGCTTCGCCAGCGGGGCCGGAGCCTTAATGACTCCCTGCGCAACATTCCTCAGGGTCACCCAGACGAACATTGGAATCATGACGGCCCACACCACCATGCAGAACGGGCACAGGATATTGATGGCGTACAGTGCCTGCCACCACAGCCACACTGCGAAGGCGAAGCCGAGCGTCACGCCGACCTGGAGCCCAATCCAGTAACCCCGGGAGAACCTTGCGCCGGAAAGCAGCCCCATCGCAGTGGTGAGGGTCACGGCAAAGGCCACAATGCCAATGAACATGTTGGGAAAGCCAAACACCGAACTCTGCCAGGTCTGCATTACCTGGCCGCAAGAAATCCACGGATTAACGTCGCAGACGGTGGTGTGGTTCGGGTCTTTAAGGATTTCCAGCTTCTCCAGGACAAGGGCTCCAGAGGCCAGCCAGCCGATAATGCTGGTGGTGAGCAGCATCCAGGCAAACGGCCTGTCCCTGACGATTGCAGGGAAGGCGGGAGTGCTCACCGTATCGGTGGCTTCGGCTGAACGGCTGCCTGCCAGTCTGTCCCTGGCTGTGCTCGACATGGCGGAAAGATCCTTTTCCGGAATACGCCGCTTCAACTGTCGTGGTTGACAGTCGTGGCGTCTCCTGCTTGGCATGAGGTGCTTCTGGGCTGATTGTAGCGCCGTGGCCTGAAAACCGCGTCCAGTCAACGCATCACGGTAAGACGTCAGGACGCAGATCCGGCGGTGCCTTCCTCTCTCCTTAGCTCTGATGTGAGAGAATGAACGTGGCCGGAAGCCGATCCACATGCGGCGTCCGGTCCGGTGGGTTGTTCCCAAGACCGCCACGCTTGAGCAGGGCCTGCCCGGATCGTCGATCCCCGGTAAGCCCGCCATGCACATGGACGGCACCTGGTTGTGGTGTTCGAACAACGGGTTTCAGAATGACGCCTCCGGCCTTTCAGGGCTGCCGCACCCCGACTATCGGTGCGAACCGGAAGGCATACAACTGACTTCTGTCAACGCCTGAGGGTTTTGACAATAATTTGCCCCGCTGGGCGTCGGATGTGGCGGCGCCGCAAGGGCAGGAGTGTTGCCACATATGGATAATGACCAGGTTGTAGCCGTCAATGAAGAAGCGGCTTCGGCTGAAGCCCCTGAAGCGCCAAAGAAGGTCGCCTCCCGGCGGAGGGTAGCGACAAAGGCCGCTGCCGAACCAGCAGTGGAAAGCGACACCGGGGGTGAAGGCCCCGATGCTTCTGTTGAATCGTCAGCTCCTGTTGCAGCCAAGGCTCCCGCCCGACGAACCCGCACGCGCAAGAAGGTCGAGGAGGCCCAACCGCTGCCGGGACTTGGGGAGGAAGGCGCTGCTCCTATCCAGGAAGCTGGCCAGGAACCTGAGGGAGAAGCCCCGCAAAAGCCGGTGCGCCGTCGTCGGACAACGAAGGCGCAGGCCACCGCATCTGAGGTGGAAACCGCACCCGAGGCGGAAACCGAACCTGAGGTGGAGACTGCATCTGAGGCGGAAACCGCTGATGCCAGCGTCGCCACGGATGAGGACGCCAGGGCGCATGCCAAGGCTGAAGAAGCTGCAAGCAAGGGCGAAGAAGCTTCCGACGATGAAGCGGCTGAGGAGTCCGGCACTACTACGACAGCTGGTTCCCTGTTCCTGGAGCCGGTCTCCATCACGTCCATGATTTTCCAGGCACCGGACCTGAGCACAGTGGTTCGGCCGGAACCCGCTGCCAAGCAGGCAGAAGAAACCGAAGAGGCCGAGGAAGCTCCTGCGGAAGGTGAGCTCGAGGACAGCAGCAGCCGTCGCCGCCGCCGCAGCCGGGGACGCCGGGGACGCCGGGCCGGCGAGCGGGAGCAGGACAGCGAGGAAGGCGAACTTCCCGAGGGCGAGGCCGAGGAGGCGACGGCCACAGAGGAACTCGAAGAAGGCGTAACGTCCCGCCGTCGGCGCAGGCGCCGTCGTGGCGACCAGGACCTGGAGCTGACCGGCGGCAGCGACGACGATCCGCCCAACACAGTCACCCGTGTGCGTGCGCCGAGGGCGGTTGCCGAATCTTCCAGCAGCAATCGCGTCACAAGCGTCAAAGGCTCAACGCGGCTGGAGGCGAAGAAGCAGCGCCGTCGGGAGTCCCGTGAGACCGGCCGTCGTCGCCAGGTCATCACCGAGGCAGAGTTCCTGGCGCGCCGCGAGTCCGTGGACCGCCAGATGATCGTGCGCCAGCGCGATGACAGAATCCAGATCGCTGTCCTTGAGGACGGCGTCCTGGCTGAGCATTTTGTGTCCAAGACGCAACAGGACTCGCTGATCGGCAATGTCTACCTTGGCAAGGTCCAGAACGTGCTGCCGTCGATGGAGGCGGCCTTCGTTGACATCGGGCGGGGCCGCAACGCCGTGCTCTATGCCGGTGAGGTCAACTGGGACGCCGTTACGCTGGAAGGCCAGCCCCGCAGGATCGAGAACGCGCTGAAGTCCGGCGATTCCGTGCTCGTCCAGGTGACCAAGGATCCTGTAGGCCATAAGGGTGCCCGACTGACCAGCCAGATCTCCCTTCCGGGCCGTTACCTGGTGTACGTGCCGGGCGGATCGATGACAGGCATCTCGCGCAAGCTGCCCGACGTCGAACGCAACCGCCTCAAGCGAATCCTCAAGGACCGCCTGCCGGAGGACGCCGGCGTCATTGTGCGCACGGCCGCCGAGGGCGCGTCCGAAGAGGAGCTGACGCACGACATCAACCGCCTGCGAGCCCAGTGGGAGGGCATCCAGGGGCAGGCCACCTCCACCAAGGTCTTGGCACCCGAACTGCTGTACGGGGAACCTGACCTCACCATCAAGGTGGTTCGCGACGTCTTCAATGAGGACTTCTCCAAGCTGATCGTTTCCGGCGACGACGCCTGGGACACCATTGAGGCCTACGTCACCTATGTGGCGCCGGACCTGGTGGGCCGCCTTGAGAAGTGGACGTCTGAGCAGGATATCTTCGCTTCCTGGCGCATTGACGAACAGATCCACAAGGCGCTGGAGCGCAAGGTCTTCCTGCCTTCCGGTGGCTCCCTTGTCATCGACCGTACCGAGGCCATGACCGTGGTGGACGTCAACACCGGCAAGTTCACCGGCAGCGGCGGAAACCTCGAGGAAACCGTCACGAAGAACAACCTCGAGGCCGCTGAGGAAGTGGTGCGCCAGCTGCGGCTGCGCGATATCGGCGGCATCATCGTGATCGACTTCATCGACATGGTGCTCGAATCCAACCGCGACCTCGTGCTGCGCAGGCTTGTGGAATGCCTCGGCCGTGACCGCACCAAGCATCAGGTCGCGGAGGTTACGTCGCTTGGCCTGGTCCAGATGACCCGCAAGCGCATGGGTACGGGACTCCTGGAGGTCTTTGGCGAACAGTGCGAGCACTGCGCCGGCCGTGGCATGGTCACTCACGACGAGCCGGTGGAGCACCGCCGTGCCAATGTCGTGGCTGCCGAACACCACCACCAGCGCGCCGAGGTCCAGCCCGTCGTTCGCACCGAACGCAAGCGCCGTCGTGGAAAGGGCGGGGGACAGCCGATCGCCGAGGTACCCGTCCTGGCCCCGACGCCGCTTCCCCATCCCGAACCTGTCGATGCCGAACGCCAGGCGAAGGCAGAGGCAACTCGTGCTGCACTGGCCAACATTGCGGCAGCCGCCCACGCAGCACACATCCACGAAGAAGAAATCGCCCGAAGCATCCAGAAGGCCCCGGCTGGTTCGGATACAGTTCGGGAGGCAGCGCCCGAAGCAGCCATGCCCGAAGCAGCGTCGTCCCAAGCAACCTCGCCCGGTGAGCCATACTCGCCGACGAGCGGCGGGCGGCATGCATCTGTGCTTCGCTTTGGTGGAGACGAGGTGGCCCTGCCGCTGGTGCGCCCGACGGAGGAGCCTGCCCGGTCCGCGCCGCCAATGAGCCTGGACCTGCTGGCCGAGGCGTTCGCGCACCTTGGCGGCTCTCCCGTAGACGCCGGCCCGGCATCGGATGATTCGGAAGGAAGCCCGACGGCGCCGGAAGACTCAGAAGGGTTGCCCCGGACCGAAGAGCATCCTGACTCCGAATCCTCCCGCTCGCCGAGCAGGCGGGGACGCCGGAACAGAAGCGCCAGCAGGGCACAGGGTGCCGCCAACGAGACATCGGTGGAGCATCACGAGACTACGGCTGCGGCTTCGGGGGGCACTGCCCACCAGGCATCGGCTCCAAGGGCTTCAGCTCAGGGGGCATCCGCTCCCGCCAAGGCGCCTGCGAGCAATGAACCGATCATCCTCGGGGTCGGAGTACCTGCCTCGGAGCTGTAGCTGACAGTCCTGCTCTAATGCCCCGGTGCTCTTATGCCCCGGCCGCTTCCCTGGTGGAAGCTGGTCGGGGCATCTCGCTTTTTGCCTGGTCACTTTTTGCCTGGTCACTTTTGCCTGGTTCACTTTTGCCTGATCACCGGAGCTGGTGGAGCCCACGCCATATTCAGGCCACGAACACGGCTCAGGTTACGCTGGAATCTGACACGGGGTGCCGCGCACAGTGCCGGCTGAGATGAGACCCGTTGAACCTGTCCGGCTAGCACCGGCGAAGGGATGTCTTCGTGGCTATATCGTCCTTTTCCAGCACCCTGCCTATGTCCGCTCCGGGGCGCCAGACCCCACGGGTGTTGAGCATCGCGGGTTCGGACCCGTCCGGCGGGGCCGGCATCCAGGCGGACCTGAAGAGCATCGCGGCCCAGGGCGGTTATGGCATGGCAGCCATCACAGCTTTGACGGCACAGAACACCCAGGGTGTCCGGTCAGTCCATGTCCCGCCTGTGGAGTTCCTTCGGGAACAGCTGGATGCCATCTCGGACGACATTGCCATCGACGCCGTCAAGATCGGCATGCTTGGGGATGCTGCCGTGATCGGCGAGGTCCGGCGCTGGCTGGAAAAGGCACGCCCCGCCGTCGTCGTCCTGGACCCTGTCATGGTGGCGACCAGCGGGGACCGGCTCCTGCGTGATTCAGCCGAGGCGGCACTGAAGGAGTTGCTGCCCCTTGCCGACCTCATTACGCCAAACCTTCCCGAACTCGCCATGATTCTTGGCGAACCCGAGGCCCAGGACTGGGCCGCCGCCCTGGACCAAGGCAAGCGCCTCGCGGCGGAATGCGGTAACACTGTCCTGGTCAAGGGTGGACACCTGCAAGGGACGGACTGTCCGGATGCCCTGGTCAACACCAGCGGACTGCTTCGGCAGGATGTCGTGGAAGTGCCGGGTGAGAGGGTGGATACCCGGAACAGCCATGGAACTGGCTGCTCAATGTCGTCCGCGCTTGCCACGGCACAAGTTCGCCTGGGCGACTGGGAAGCGGCGCTGCGGGAGGTAAAACCATGGCTTCGCGGTGCCCTCAAGCTATCGGACTCCCTCGAGGTCGGACGCGGCAGCGGGCCGATTCATCACTTCCACCACGCGTCCCAAGCGGTCCAGGCCGGCGACTTCACAGCAGAGCTTTGGGCCTCCGCGCTCCCGGAGCTCGAGGCCATTTACCGCCTGGATTTCATTCAGGACTTGCAGACAGGCGAGCTTTCCGAGAAGCACTTCGCCTACTACCTTGCCCAGGATGCCCTGTACCTCAACGGCTACTCTCGAGTCCTGGCACGCGCCGGAGCAATGGCGCCCAGTGAGGAAGAGCAGCTCTTCTGGGCTCGCGGCTCCCAGGTTTGCCTCGAGGTGGAGTCGGAGCTGCACAGGAGCTGGCTAAGCAACCGGACCGCCGACGTGTCGCTGGGCCCGGTCACCAAGTCCTACGTCGACCATCTGCTGGCCGCCTCTGCCTCGGGAAGCTACGCCGTGCTCGTCGCCGCCATCCTGCCCTGCTACTGGCTCTATGCCGAAGTGGGCCAGAGCCTGCACGCAGCCTACGTAGCGGCAGACGAATCCTCGGACCACCCGTATGAAGCCTGGCTCAAGACCTACGCCGACGAGGAATTTGCCCAGGCTACCCGCCAGGCCGTGCGTCTCACCGATGCCGCGGCAATGAATGCCTCTCCCGCTGAACGCACCAGCATGGTCGAAGCGTTCAGGCAGTCGTGCCGTTATGAGGTGGAGTTTTTCGATGCTCCCAGGCTGCACGCCTGAGCCGTTTCCGGCGTGTCGGAGCAGCAGTCCACGCCCGCGTCGGCGGAGAGGGTAGGCTGTATGGGCACGGTTCCGGACGGCGCAAAGCCAGGCAGTGGTGCGTATCACGCAGCCGCCGCGGGGCCGGCCTCATTTGCAGCCGGAGGCCAAACTAGCGTAATCTAGATCTTCGGTGCTTACGCCAACACTTGGGTTATGCCCCTTGGAATTGTTCACTTGGAATTATTCATGGGATGGCTCACGGACTCCGCTCTGGAGTCCACGGCGTTGAGGCACAGCGTGAACCCAACCAATTCCGGTTCAAGGTTCCGCACGCAAAATTTGTAATAGACGTCGAGAGAAGTGAGTTCCCAAGTGGTGTACGCGATTGTCCGCGCCGGCGGCCGCCAAGAGAAGGTTTCCGTTGGAGACTTCGTTACCCTGAACCGCGTCCCCGGTGGAGCCGGCAGCACCATCGAGCTGCCCGCGCTGCTTTTGGTTGACGGTGACTCTGTCACGTCCGCCGCTGCGGACCTGGCAAAGGTAAAGGTTACGGCTGAGATCCTCGAAGACCTGCGTGGTCCGAAGATCGTCATCCAGAAGTTCAAGAACAAGACCGGCTACAAGAAGCGCCAGGGTCACCGTCAGGAACTGACCAAGGTCAAGATCACCGGTATCAAGTAACCTCCGGTTGCTGTTCAGGTTTTCAGTTTCCCTAGAATTTATTGAAGGCAGGCATTTCACATGGCACACAAAAAAGGCGCGAGCTCCACTCGCAACGGTCGTGACTCCAACGCACAGCGCCTCGGCGTAAAGCGCTTCGGCGGTCAGGTAGTTTCCGCAGGCGAGATCATCGTCCGCCAGCGTGGCACCCACTTCCACCCGGGCGCCGGCGTAGGCCGCGGCGGCGACGACACCCTGTTCGCCCTGCAGGCAGGTGCGGTTGAGTTTGGTACTCGCCGCGGCCGTCGCGTCGTGAACATCGTTGCTGCTGCAGCTGCAGAGTAACAAAACGTTCTGAACCGGTGGAGCGGGCCAAACGGCCCGCTCCACCGTTCTTTTAACAGCATTACAATCGACTCGGGCGCCCAGGGGCGCCAGGTCACACACAGAGGAGAATCACGTGGCGAGCTTCGTAGACCGGGTAGTCCTGCACGTATCCGGCGGTACCGGCGGCCATGGCTGTGTCTCTGTAAAGCGCGAGAAGTTCAAGCCGCTAGGCGGACCCGACGGCGGCAACGGCGGCAACGGCGGGGACGTAATCCTGCGTGTGGATTACCAGACCACAACCCTGCTCGACTACCACCATGCCCCGCACCGCCGTGCCAGCAACGGCGGACCCGGCATGGGCGACTGGCGCGCCGGCAAGAACGGCGAAACCCTGATCCTCCCCGTCCCGGATGGCACCGTGGTGAAGACCAAGGACGGTGAAGTGCTTGCCGACCTCGTGGGGGAGGGCACCGAATTCGTGGCCGCTGCAGGCGGACAGGGCGGCCTGGGCAACGCCTCCCTTGCCTCGCAGAAGCGCAAGGCCCCGGGCTTCGCGCTGCTCGGAATTGAGGGCGATTCCCGGGACATCGTCCTGGAGCTGAAGTCCATTGCGGACATCGCACTGGTCGGGTTCCCGTCAGCCGGCAAGTCGAGCCTCATCGCCGCCATGTCCGCTGCCCGTCCCAAGATCGCGGACTATCCCTTCACCACGCTCATCCCGAACCTTGGAGTAGTGCAGGCCGGTGACGTCCGCTTCACGATCGCCGACGTTCCCGGACTGATTGAAGGCGCCAGCGAGGGCAAGGGACTGGGACAGAACTTCTTGCGGCACGTTGAACGCTGCGCGGCCCTGGTCCACGTCCTGGACTGCGGCACCCTCGAATCGGACCGCGATCCGCTGTCGGACCTTGCCATCATCGAAGCGGAGCTTGAGAAGTACGCCGTCGATATGAGCTACGCCGGCGTGGACGGCGAAGTCGTACCCCTCAACGAGCGGCCCAAGCTGGTGGCCCTGAACAAGGTAGACCTGCCCGACGGCCGGGACATGGCCGAATTCGTTCGCCCTGGGCTTGAATCACGCGGCTATCGTGTCTTCGAAGTCTCGGCCACGAGTCATGAGGGCCTGCGGCAGTTGGGCTTTGCCATGGCTGAAATCGTCAAGGCGGCCCGCGAGGCCGTAGCCGCCGCTCCGCCCAAGGTTGCCCCGCCCGTTATCAGGCCCCGTGCCGTCAATGAAACCGGGTTCCGGATCCGCCGCGAGGAGAAGAACCTCGAGCCGCTCTTCCGCGTCCTGGGCGAGAAGCCCGTGCGCTGGGTCAAGCAGACGGACTTCACCAACGAGGAAGCTATCGGCTACCTCGCAGATCGCCTCGCCAAGCTGGGCATCGAAACCGAACTGTTCAAGATGGGCGCCAAGCCCGGCGACACTGTGGTGATCGGCGAAGAGGACGGCGTTGTCTTCGACTGGGAGCCCACCATGATGGCTGGCGCTGAACTGCTCGCCACGCCGCGAGGGACGGATATCCGCGTAGCGGACATCGGCGAACGCCCGACTCGTTCCCAGAAGCGTGAAGAGCAGCTGGAGCGCCGGGACGCCAAGGCCGCCGCGCGTGCCGAGCTCGAAGCCGAGCGCAAGGCTGGAGTTTGGACGGAATCCGTCAGCCGTCGTCGAGCAGCTCAGCCCGTGAAGGAGAGCGGACTGGACGTCGACGATGACCAGTAGCGCTCAAGGGATCACCATGACGGATGAGGCACCGGCGGTGCCTCCGCGGAACGCCCTGGCGACGGCCAGCCGGATCGTGGTGAAAGTGGGTTCGTCGTCCCTTACCAGCATCAAGGGCGGCATCTCGGAGAAGTCGTTGACAACCCTGGTCAACGCTCTTTCGGACAAGCACAACGCCGGCACGGAGATCATCCTCGTGTCCTCGGGCGCGATCGCCGCCGGCCTCGCCCCTCTGGGCCTGGCCAAGCGGCCCAAGGACCTTGCCACCCAGCAGGCCGCGGCCAGTGTTGGCCAGGGGCTCCTGATGGCCCGCTACACGCAGGCCTTCGCAGCCCATGGCGTGACCGTCAGCCAGGTGCTGCTCACAGCCGATGACCTCATGCGCCGTACCCAACACACCAACGCCTTCCGCGCCCTCGACCGTCTTCTGAACCTCGGCGTGGTGCCCGTAGTCAATGAAAACGACACCGTGGCAACGCATGAGATCCGCTTCGGGGACAACGACCGCCTGGCCGCGCTGGTGGCCCACCTGGTCCGGGCGGATGCCCTGGTCCTGCTCTCTGACGTGGACGCGCTCTACGACGGGCCGCCGTCGCATGGTGCCAAGAGGATCCCGCTGGTCACTGGACCGCAGGACCTGGAAGGCGTGTCGATCGGCAGGACCGGGAAAGCCGGCGTTGGCACGGGCGGCATGATGACGAAGGTGGAGGCCGCAACGATTGCCGCCGGTTCGGGCATCCACGCCCTGGTAACGTCGACGGCGAACGCGGCGGCAGCCTTGGCGGGCGAGGACGTCGGCACCTGGTTCGAGGTGAACGGCAACCGCAAGCCGGTACGGCTCCTGTGGCTGGCCCACCTGGCGTCAGTACGCGGTCGCCTGGTGCTCGACGATGGTGCAGTCAAGGCAGTGCGTGACCGGCATACTTCGTTGCTGCCCGCAGGCGTCTCCGGCGTTGACGGGGAGTTCGAGGCAGGCGATCCGGTGGAGATGGTGTCCACGGACGGAACCGTCGTAGCCCGCGGACTTGTCAACTACTCCGCTGAGGAGCTACCGCGCATGCTGGGCCGGTCCACCAAGGAACTGGGCAGGTCGCTCGGCCGCGGATATGAGCGTGAAGTTGTTCATGTTGACGATCTTGTGCTGGTTCAGTCCCGCCGCTCCACTAAACTTGGAGAATGACTGAGGCCCTTACCCCCGATACTGCTGTGATTTCCGACTCCGTGATGTCCGACGCCGTTCAGGCTCCGGAGACTCCCGAGGCCGGGAAATCCCCATTGTCGGAGGTCCAGGTTGAGGCCGCAGTGAACAGCATTGCGGATCGTTCGCGCAAGGCTGCCCGTCGCATGGCCCAGGCCAATCGCGCGTGGAAGGACCGGGCACTGCACGCCATCGGTGCTGCCCTGGTGGAGCAAAAGAGCCAAATCCTCGCCGCCAATGAGAAGGACGTGCAGGCCGGCAGGGAGAACGGGACCTCCGCCGCCCTGCTGGACCGCCTGACCCTCACCCCCGCTCGCATCGACGCCCTGGTCGCCGCGCTCGAAAACCTGGCAGGCCTTCCCGATCCCGTTGGAAACGTGGTGCGCGGGCAGACGCTGCCCAACGGCCTTCGCCTGCGCCAGGTCAACGTGCCCATGGGAGTTGTGGCTGCCATCTACGAGGCTCGTCCCAACGTGACGGTGGATATCGCAGGCCTTGCCCTGAAGAGCGGTAACGCGGTCATTCTGCGCGGTGGCAGCGCTGCCGCGAACACCAACGAAACGCTGGTCCGGATCATTCGTGAAGTCCTTGAGGATGCAGGCCTTCCGGCCGACGCCGTCCAGACTGTGGACCAGTATGGCCGCGAGGGGGCAAATGTCCTCATGCGCGCCCGTGGACGGGTTGACGTGCTTATTCCCCGCGGTGGCCGCGAACTGATCCAGACCGTCGTCAACAACTCGTCAGTGCCTGTGATCGAAACAGGTGAAGGCAACGTGCACATCTTCATCGACGAATCCGCCGATGAAGAGATGGCCGTCGAAATCCTCCTCAACGCCAAGACCCAGCGGCCCAGTGTGTGCAACACCGTGGAAACGCTGCTGGTCCATTCCGGCTCCACAGTGCTGCCGGCTGTTGCTGCGGCGCTGCGCTCCGCCGGTGTGACGTTGCACGCCGACGACCGCGTCCGGGAAGCACTCGAGGGCAAGGTCGAGACAGTCCCTGCTACGGAGTACGACTGGGCTACGGAATACATGGACCTGGACCTCGCAGTTGGCATGGTGGACGATCTGGAGGAAGCTGTCCAGCACATCCGGACGTGGTCCACTGGGCACACCGAGGCCATCCTGACGAACAACCTTGCCCATGCCGAGCAGTTCATTGCCGAAGTGGATTCCGCAGCAGTCATCGTCAATGCGTCCACGCGCTTCACTGACGGCGGCGAACTCGGCCTCGGCGCAGAGGTGGGAATCTCGACCCAGAAGCTGCATGCCCGCGGTCCGATGGGTCTCACCGAGCTGACCACCACCAAGTGGATCGTGCAGGGCGAGGGCCAAGTCCGCAGCTGACAACGCTGTAACATAGAACAGAAGTCCGGAACGGCGGGTGATCCGCCGTCGATATCCTTTTCCAGTCATAGGGGAGAAAATGCAGTTTCAGCAGATCGCCACATCCATTGCCGCGCAAGTGGGCGAAGGCGGGCACGAGGAACTCGCGCCGCTGTGGGCTGAGCCCTGGGTTTTCGGCATTGTGATGTTCGCGCTTCTGCTGCTCCTGATGTTCGTCACGCTTTCCTACACCAACCTCGGCAAGCGTCACGAGGCCGTCGACGAGCACGCCGATCCGCACCGCCAGCACCCGAACAAGCACGACCACGGCCACTAAGATTTTCACCAGGCAACCGCAGAACGGGGCTGCCCGGCGGCTCCGTCTGGGCGTGATGGGTGGAACATTCGACCCCATCCATCACGGCCACTTGGTTGCCGCCAGTGAAGTGGCGGCCAAGTTCAAGCTGGACGAGGTTGTCTTCGTCCCTACTGGGCAGCCCTGGCAGAAATCCAGCAAGAAGGTCAGCGAACCGGAACACCGGTACCTTATGACGGTCATCGCCACGGCATCGAACCCTAGGTTCACCGTCAGTCGGGTTGACGTTGACCGGCCCGGGCCGACCTACACCATTGACACCCTTCGGGACCTGCGCATGCTGCGGCCGGAAGCTGATCTTTTCTTCATCACTGGCGCCGATGCCCTGGCCCAGATCCTGTCCTGGAAGGACGTGGACGAGCTGTGGTCCCTTGCGCATTTTGTGGGGGTAACGCGGCCGGGTCATGAGCTGGATGACATGGGCCGGGACGATGTCAGCCTCCTGGAAGTTCCGGCGATGGCTATTTCTTCAACGGACTGCCGCACCCGGGTCGAAGACGGGAATCCTGTGTGGTACCTCGTTCCGGATGGAGTGGTGCAGTACATCGCCAAATACGGATTGTACGCAGGGCAGCCCGAACCGGGGGAGCAAATACCAGCCCCCTTACCGTCAGACGACCGAGCACGTACTGAATGAGTTTCGAATGAGTCAGGAACAGCAACCGATACGCAGCCGGCGCGAACTGCGCCGGGCCCGGGGCGAAGGCCTGGAGCAGCAACTGCCGGGCACGAATCCCGGTGAACCAAACCGTCAGGCACCTGCAGTTCAGCCGCACGTCCCCGCCAAGGCCGGAGAGCCTGTCAGGCCGAGGACCCGCCGCGCTGCAGATGTGCCGATAGATGCCGTTCCGTCGCAGACCAGTGCTGAGCGGTCTTCCCAGATCCGCGCCCGTGACCGGGCTGCCTTGCGCGCCATCAAGGAGCTTGCGGACAAGGAAGAGCAGTTGGCCGGCGGTGGACCGCCCACGCGTCGTCAACTCCGGCTGCAACAGCTTAAGGAGGAAGTAGCGCCGTCCACCTCGATGATCCCCGTGATCGACGGCGGCGTTCGCGTCACAGCCGGCCCGGGAACTTCCAGGCAATCCGTCCCCGACGCTCCGGCAACTCCTCCGCAGATTGCCGAGCCGTCCCGGACGGCGACTCCGGCTCAGAAATCCGCCCCTGCTCAGAAATCCGCCCCTGCTCAGAAATCCGCCCCTGCCGGGATGACTGTGGAGCAAGCGCTGGCTGCCCGCGAGCTCATCGCTGCACAGGCACAAAATCAACTGGCCAAGATGGAACACATCGCGGCGAATGATCCGGAGGCCGTCGATCCGGAAATCCTGGCCGAGCAGATTGCCCTCGCCGAACGCGCGGCAGTCCTGAACAAGCGGGCCCTCGCCAAGCAGAAACTGGCGGAACAAAACAACCGTTCAGCAACCCCTAAAGTCGACCCCACGGCAGCCAGCAATCTGGCAATGGTTACGCCCCTTGAGTTCGTCAAGATACCCGGCGTTGACCGGCCCGTCATGAAGCCGCCCACCACCAGCTTTGTCCCTGTTACAACGTCTCCGGCCCGAAAGCTCGCTCCCGAGAAGCCTTCGAAGGCCTCCCCGTCGCGGCCCGGAAGGGACGGCTCGGGGACGGGATCAGGCAGGGCAGGTGTTCTTGCACGTGCAGAGGCCGCAGCGAAGGCGGCATCAAGTGCCCGCACCGCGGGTGCCAACCAGAAACCGGCGACACCTGCCGCGTTTGTCGCTGCAACCTCCGGGGAACAGGTTGAGCCGCCCCGGGTTGCGGCGCGTTCCGCCTACGGGCTGGAACCCCTCGACGCCGCAACAGCGGGCCTGGGCAGAGCACAGAGGTTCCGCCTCCTCCAACTGGGCGTACTTGCCTTGGGAATTGTGGCCCTCATCGCAGGCGTCATCATGATCATCAGCGGACTTTCCCGCTGACCATTCCGGCTGGACCGCTCTACGGCATCAGCCACCGACAAGGAGTCTCGTGACTGCAACAGAATCTTCCATCGCCATCGCTCGCCACGCTGCGCGCGCTGCGGCGGACAAAATCGCAGAGGACATCGTGGCCCTGGACGTCAGCGACCGCCTGGCGCTCACCGATATCTTCCTCATCGCTTCGGCCCCCACCGAGCGCCAGGTCAATGCAATCGTGGACGGGATCGAAGAGGAACTGCTCAAGCAGGATCGTCGTCCTGTTCGCCGCGAAGGACGATCCGAAGGCCGTTGGGTCCTCCTGGACTATGCCGATGTCGTGATCCACGTCCAGCATGCCGAGGACCGGGTGTTCTATGCCCTTGAGCGCCTCTGGAAGGACTGTCCCGTGGTGGACATGGAGCTTGGCAACGACCCCTCCGTTATATCGAAATCCGCCGGAGAAACCGAATAGCCTGGCGCGCAAAACTGAATATGCCCGATTTGGAATTTTCCGAATCGCTGTTCTGAGATATTTGAGTTGCCCGGAGGAAACCGGAACAAACCAAGGCTCCCTGAGCCGTTGGTTTTGGTTTTCGGGCAACGCGAATATGGGGCTGTGGCGCAGCTGGTAGCGCACCTGCATGGCATGCAGGGGGTCAGGGGTTCGAGTCCCCTCAGCTCCACCAAACGAACACCCTGGTCTTCGGGCCAGGGTGTTTTTGTTTCCCGGCCACGATTTCGCATCTCACACTGTTGTGGTTTAGGATGGACAAGTTGCTTCGGCTGGTTCGGAAGAACCGGCGGGCGCAGAGTTTGGGGCTGTGGCGCAGCTGGTAGCGCACCTGCATGGCATGCAGGGGGTCAGGGGTTCGAGTCCCCTCAGCTCCACCAAACGAAAAGTAGCCCTGGAAACGATAAATAGCCCTGGACAAGAGTCCGGGGCTATTTTGCTTCCCGAAAGGAAGGCCTTCAGTTTCGATGCCACGCCTGGACACGCACCCTTTGGACCTGGACGGCCTCTTTGGCCGGCTTCGCAGGTTTCCCGACGTCGAGGCAGCCAACCTCGAGGCGCACGACGCCACTGACCGCCTCCTGCTGGAGACGGCCGCCGGCCTCGGCCTCAGCGCGGACAGCCAGGTCGCCGTCGTCGGAGACCGTTATGGGGCGCTGACACTTGGCAGCCTGGTCGGCCTCGGCGTCGGACGCGTCAGGGTTTTCCAGGACCTTTATTCGGGTCGGCTTGCATTGGCTCGAAATGCCTCCGCCGCAGGCCTTGCCGGGCGATTTGAACATCACGAACTTGGCGAATCGCTCCTCTCCGGCGCGGACCTGGTGCTGCTGCAGCTGCCGAAGTCCCTTGCCGAACTGGACGAGGTTGGGGACGCCGTCGCACGCTACATCCGTCCAAGCGCCGTGTTGCTAGCAGGCGGCCGCGTGAAGCACATGTCCCTGGGTATGAATGAGGTGCTGGCACGCTACTTCGGGACTGTCCAGCCTCAACTCGCGCAGCGGAAGTCCCGGGTGCTCCTTGCCTCCATGCCGCAGGTGCCGGTGGCAGCGCCGCCTTTCCCCGTATCGCAGGACAATAGCGAACTGGGACTTACCGTGTGCTCCCATGGCGCAGTCTTTGCCGGAACCCGGCTCGACATCGGCACCCGCTTCCTGCTGGAGTTCATCGACAGGATGCCAGCGGTTGCAGAGGCAGTGGACCTTGGCTGCGGCACGGGCATCCTCGCCACCATGTACGCCAGGAGTCACCAGGGTTCCCGCATCACCGCAACGGACCAGTCTGCCGCGGCTGTGGCTTCCGCTCGGGCAACTGCCGCTGCCAACGGGCTGGCCGACAGAATCAGGGTGGTCCACGACGATGCCATGTCCACTTTCGCGGCCGGAAGCGCGAAGCTCATCCTGCTGAATCCGCCGTTCCATTTAGGGGCAAGCGTGCATGCGGGAGCAGCGCTTCGGATGTTTGAGGCCGCAGCGCGAGTACTTGCCTCGGACGGGGAGCTCTGGACCGTCTACAACAACCATCTGCAATACCTGCCCGCCCTTGAGCGGCTGGTTGGTCCCAGCAAGATCGAGGGCCGCAACCCCAAGTTCACTGTGGTGCGCAGCCGCAGACGCTAGTGCCGCTTCAGCCTGTAATTAACGCTTCAGCCTGTAATTAAGCAGGATAATGCCGGACGGGAACGGCCTACACTCCAGGAGCTCAACCTTCGTCCATCGGCTGATCCTGCCGACGAAGGGAACTCCGCCGCCGAGGAGAACCGGCACGACGGAAATGCCCAATTCATCCAGCAACCCCAACTCGATGAATTCAGTAACCAGCTGGGCTCCGCCATACACACAAATATCCTTGTCTTCGGGAATGGTGGACTTGATCCCGGCAACCAAATCTCTCAGGTCTCCTGAGAACAGCCTGGTATTCCCTGTCGTGGTCATGGTTGGGTCATGGGTGGCAACGTGGGTCATAACCTGGGAGCCCATACCGCCCATTCCGGCTACCTCGCGGTAGGTATTGGCGCCCATGACGTACGCTCCGGTCCTGCGGCTCATCGCTTCAAAGCCGTAGTCCTCATCCTTTGCCATTGCATCGTTCAGCCACGATAGATCTCCGGTCTCAGAACGGATGTATCCATCGAGGCTGGCTGCCATTCCGCCGAAAACGATGCCCATGAAGGCAGACGCTATCCACGCCCGGCAGCACGGTCAAGGTCGCGCAGTTCCTGCTCCAGCTAGTCGGTTCCCAGCACTTGATCCAAGGCAAAGTGCCCGCAGGCGAGCATCATCGAATTGTCGTCGGAGTTGCTCACCATGGCGCTTGCCAGCACAAGGGCCCAGCCCCGGGCACGTTCCCAGGTTTCGGCGTCGACGTCGGCGCCCATCGCGAAGACGAATCGCCGCCTGCCTTCGGCGTCGAACACCAGCCACGCTGCCGCAAGGTCGACGGCGGGATCCCCGGCGCCGAGGTCGCCAAAATCGATGACGCCGGCAAGGGTACCCTCATTGCCGATCAGGATATTGGCCGCGTGGAGATCGCCATGGATCCAGAGTGGGGCCTGCGACCACGGGCGCACGGCGAGGGCCTGTGACCAGAGCCTTCGAAGCTGGCGGGCCTGCCCGTAGCGGCGTCCGTCCTCAAGCCGCTGCAGAATGTCGTCATTCCGGTGAGACAGGGGCACGCCCCGGAAAGGATTGATCGGGGCGTTCCCGGGCGCCGGAACCTGAATGCCTTTCAGGAAGGCGGCCAGCGCTTCAGCCGATCGAGCGCGGAAGGGTGCGGGAAGAACGGAGGCCTGCTCGCCCTCAAGCCAGCGGACAATGCTCCAGGGCCAGGGGTAGTCGCGGGACGGCCGCCCACTGAAAACCAGCCCGGGAATGGGCACAGGGGACCGCCGTTCATATCCGGGAAGGTAGGCCTGCTCCTTGACGATCAGTTCGACCGCCTCACTGCGCCGAGGCAGCCGCACCGCATAGGCGGGGCCAAGCCGGAAGATGACGTTGTCCCAGCCATTCGCAATCCTCGTCAGGGGCAGGTTTGCAAGATCCGGCCGCTGCTCCTCGAGCAGGCGCCGGACCAGCGCATGAGTGACGTCGATCCCCGCCGCGGGCATCAGGGCCATTGCGCATTCCTCCACAACTTGCGCATTCCTCCACTACGTCGGTAAGAGCTCGCCTTCCCGGTCAGGGAGGCCGGTAGGCGCGCCGTTGATGCGCTTGGGATGGTGTAACTGTTCCGGGATAGGTACAGGTATCGTACGATGCAGACACAGCTTGTGACCCAACCGCACATCGAATGATTTTTTAGGGGATTCCGTGACTGAGATCCGGCAGCCGACTCCGAGGCGCGGAACCAATCTGCCCCGCATGGGTGACTTCAACCTCACCGTGATTCTCGATGCCATCAGGAGGTCGTCAGGCGGTCTCAGCAGGGTCGAACTGGCCCAGATCGTCGGTCTTTCGCCACAGACCATCTCCAACATCTCCAGGCGCCTGCTTGACCAGAACCTGATCGTCGAGGCCGGCAAGGAAGGCAGCGGCCCCGGTAAGCCCCGCACCATTCTCCGGCTCAATCGGTCCGGAATGTATGCGGTCGGCGTGCACCTCGACCCCGCAGTCATCACTCTCGTGCTGCTCGACCTTGTGGGAGACGTCGTCAAGCATGCCCGTATCAAGACGCCCGGGGGCAGTAACCCGTCCGGCGTCATTGACACTATCGCGGCCGAAATCCGGAAGCTTATCGACGATTCGGAAGTCGATCCCACGAAGATCGCAGGACTCGGGGTCGCCGCCCCGGGACCGATCGACGTGGACGAAGGAATCGTAGTCGATCCGCCACTGCTCATGGGCTGGCATCGCGTCCGGCTCCGTGACGCCCTGGCCCAGGCGACCGGGCTGGATACCCTGGTGGACAAGGACGTTACCAGTGCTGCCGTGGCCGAGACCTGGGCCGGCGGCCCCAGCGGGACGGGCAGCTTCATCTTCATGTATATGGGTACCGGCATAGGTTGCGGCATTGTCCTCAACGACGAGGTGTTTCGTGGCACCTCGGGAAACGCCGGCGAGATTGGCCACATCATCGTCGACCCTGCCGGACCTGCTTGTGACTGCGGGCTTCGCGGCTGCGTGAAGTCGTCCTGCATTCCCCAGGTCCTCGTGGCCGAGGCCGAGGATCAAGGGGTCATTGAAGACACCCGCCAGGATGCCAACGGTCCTGCCGTTCAGGAGAGCTTCGCCATGCTGTGCGATGCTGCCGACGCCGGCAACAGGCGTGCGATTGAAATTATTGACAGGTCCGCAGTCCTGGTTTCCCGGGCGGTGGCCGTTGTTGCCAACACGCTCGACGTCGAGCGGGTGGTGTTCGGCGGACCATTCTGGGGACGTCTGGCGGAACGTTATCTCGACAGAATTCCGGACCTGCTGATGGAAAACAGCGCGGCACGGAAGATCCACGGCATCGAGGTGGTGGGAACCGGCGTCGGCGAGGACGTCGGTGCCGTCGGTGCCGCCTGCCTTGTACTCGAGCACACATTGGCACCGAGGGCCCAGCGCCTTCTCCTGGAAGGCTAAACCTCCATGAACTTACGCCCCCGGTTATCGGCAATCGCAGTAGCCGCCCTGATGGTTGTGGCCACGGCCGCATGTTCTCCCGGTCCCGGCGAACCTCAAGCCCGAACCCTGACGGTCATGTACCAGAAGACCGATTCCTTCGTCGCCCTTGAAAACGTGCTCAAGGACGCGAAGGGCGAGTTTGAGGCTGCTAACAGCGGCATCACTGTGGAGCTGGAGCCGATTCAGGCGAACGACGACGACTACGGCACCAAACTCGCGCTCGCGCAGCGCTCGCCCGAGACCGCGCCGGACGTATTCTACGAGGACACCTTCAAGGTGCGCGCTGACGTCGAGGCCGGTTACCTGCTCAAGCTGGATGAGCACCTCCAGAAATGGGAGGACTGGAAGCAGTTCAGCGAGGGCGCCAAGGCAGCCGGCCGCGCGGACGACGGCGGTATTTACGCGGTGCCCCTGGGAACCGACACCCGGGCCATCTGGTACAACAAGACGGTGCTGCAGAAGGCCGGCATCCCTGTACCGTGGCAGCCGCGCACGTGGCAGGAGATCCTTGATACAGCACGGAAGATCAAGGCAAACGACCCCTCAGTGGTCCCCTTCAACATGTACGCAGGCAAAGGCACCGGCGAAGGAACCGTCATGCAGAGCTTCTATGAGCTCCTGTATGGCACAGGCGCCGCCCTCTATGACGAGAAGGACAGGAAGTGGGTGGTCGGTTCCCAGGGGTTCACGGACTCCCTCACCTTCCTCAAAACCCTCTATGATGAGGGCCTCGCCGTGACGCCCGCAGAGGCGCTGGATGCCAACGTCTGGAAAAAGGTGTTCGGCGAATGGCTGCCCCAAGGCAAGATGGGCGCCACCGTTGAAGGCTCCTACGCGCCGTCGTTCTGGCAGGCGGGCGGTTCCTACGAGTGGCCGGGTTATGCAACCGAGATGGGGGTAGCCCGCTTCCCGACGCAGAACGGCCAGGAGCCCGGCGGCGTCAGCATGTCCGGTGGATGGACCCTTGCGGTCGGTGCCGGCACTGCCGAACCTGACCTCGCCTTCAAGTTCCTGACCACGGCCCTGAACAAGAAAAACGCCCTCGCCTTCGATATCAACAGCTCGCAGATTGCGGTGCGGGCGGACGTCGCCGCCGATCCCGCCTATCAGTCCGCCAACCCCTTTATCAAGGAAGTCTCCGAGCTCGTGGACGTAACCCACTACCGACCTGCCACAGCCGACTATCCGAGGATCTCAACGGCCGTGCAGGTCGCAACCGAGTCAGTGATCACCGGCAAGCAAAGCCCCGACGAGGCAGGTGCCGTATACGACCAGACGGTCAGGGAAATCGTGGGTGACGACAAGGTCATCCAAAAGTGATTCATGTCCGCCCCTAAAATCCGGAACTTTGCATCGCTGAGGAACATTGGGTCTCTGAGCAACGTTAGTTCGCTGAAGAGGAGCACACGTTTCCTTCCCGTTGTACCGTCGGTGGTGCTCCTGGTGCTGTTCCTGCTTGCTCCCGTCGTCTGGTCCTTCGTGTCCTCCTTCACGGACGTTTCCCTGTCCGGAAAGTCCGCGCGTAATCCCGTATGGGTGGGCCTGGACAACTATGCCCGGATGATCGGCGACCCCTCCTTCCCCGCATCGGTCTGGCTCACAGTCGTCTTTGTGGCGGCGTCCGCAGTCGTGGGCCAGAACATCCTGGGGCTCGGGCTGGCATTGCTGATGAGCCGAGCAGGCCGGGCGATCTCAGCCGTGGCCGGCATAGCGGTAGTGTCTGCCTGGATCCTTCCGGAAATTGTGGCTGCCTTCGCTGCCTACGCATACTTCAACAGGGACGGAACGCTGAACCAGCTGCTCGCGGCTATCGGCCTTGAGGGGACGGACTGGTTGTATTCCTTCCCCATGACGGCGATCATCCTCGCCAATCTCTGGCGGGGGACGGCGTTCTCGATGCTTGTGTATCGGGCCGCGCTGGCGGCAGTACCGCGGGACATTTCCGAGGCCGCCCTGATGGATGGTGCCGGCTCCTGGCAACGGCTGGCGTTCATAACCCTTCCGGTCATTCGCAGCAGTATCGCCACCAACCTGATGCTCATCACCCTCCAGACACTGGCAGTCTTCACGCTGATCTGGATCATGACGGCCGGTGGGCCAGCCAATGCCAGCACCACACTCCCGGTACTTGCCTACCAGGAGGCGTTCAAATTTGGTGACATCGGCTACGGGACGGCCGTCGCATCGGTGATCATCGTCATCGGCTCAGTCTTCGGCATAGCCTACGTCCGGCTGCTTCGGCAGGAACGGCCATGAACCCGAAGGGAATACGACGGCGGACACGGCTCGCCGCCGACGCCGCCCTCGCAGTCGTGGCCCTGTGTTTTGTGCTGCCCCTGTTGTGGCTTGTCCTTGCGGCCGTGGACACCGAGGCAGGCCACGAGATCAACTGGCCGGCATCGCCGTCGTTCGCCAATTTCACCTCGATCCTCACGCCGGACCTCCTCTTCCGGCCGCTGGCCAACAGCTTCCTGCTCTCGGCGGGGACGGCGTGCGTGAACCTGGTCGTTGCGGTGCTGGCCGCCTATCCGCTTTCCCGGTTTCAATCAAGGTTCAACAAGCCGTACCTCTACGCTGTCCTCTTTGCGACGTCCCTGCCTATCACGGCCATCATGGTGCCGGTCTATGGATTGTTCGTCCAGCTCCACCTGCTGGATTCCATGGCTGCAACCATCTTCTTCATGGCCACCACCACACTTCCCATGGCGATCTGGATGACCAGGAACTTCATCGATTCCATCCCGCTTGAACTCGAGGAGGCAGCCTGGGTGGATGGGGCCTCCGGAATGATGGGCCTGCGCACAGTGGTGCTGCCCCTGATGCGCCAGGGGCTGGGAGTGGTCTTTATCTTCGTCTTCATTCAGGCCTGGGGAAACTTCTTTATCCCGTTCATCCTGCTGCTGTCGGCGTCGAAGCAGCCCGCGGCCGTTTCCATTTTCGGGTTCTTCGGACAGCACGGCGCGGTGGCCTACGGACAGCTGGCCGCTTTCTCCATCCTCTATTCAATTCCGGTGCTGGTGCTGTATGCCCTGGTGTCCAGGGGCTCTGGCGATTCGTTCGCCCTGTCGGGCGCAATGAAGGGCTAGCGCTACTGTGCAGGAGCCCCAATGCTGAACTTGTCCATGAAAGCACCATCTGTCGCAAGGAACTCCGCATCCAGCCTACTGGTGGTGAGCCGTAGCTTGAGCAAGCCATGGCTTGGGCTGGAGTTCCTCCCTGAGAAGGCTGCGAAGTAGCCTGCCTCAGGGTCCATGCGATTAACATCCCGCAAGGGCGTCCCACCGGTTCCGACAGTGGAGAAGACAGTGCCTGCCCCTTTCGTGAGCTGCTCATCACTGTCCTGGACGCACTCAGGGTTGTAGCTATTCGGCCGGATTTCCGGACATTGCGAGTCTGTGGCCAACTGCTTGGTCCGTTGATACAGGTGTTCGTGACCGTTGAGGACGAGGTCCACCTTCTTGTCCACAAGGAGATTCGTTATCGCGCTCCCAGCCTGACATGGGTAGCGGCCCATGGAGATGCACGGCGTGTGCATACCGACCACAACCCACGGTATTGACGCTGCCCGCGCGCCGTCGATGGCCGCCGAAGTCCAGTTGTACCTCTCGCTTCCTTCGGAGTAGTCCCAAGGGCCGTTGGAGAAGGGGATTCCCGGGGATATCAGCACGAAGCGGGCAATAGGCTTTTCGGCCGGGACATCGACGTAGTACTCCTTGGCGTAGGTCCCCACCGCCCCGGCCAGGAGGTTTGGCAGGCAGAGGGCGAAGTTGTCTATGTGGCCGTTTTGCCCATTGCTTTCGTGGTTTCCGGCAATGAGCTGAAAGGGAAATCCCATGCCAACCCGCGCGGTCACGAAGTTACACCATGCAGTTTCACCGTCTTTGGAACCGTAGGAAAGGTCGCCGAGCGCCAGATGCAGATCGGGCTTGAGAGCGCCGACACCGGACAGGACAGCCGACGCGGCATCGTTCGCTGAGTAGTCTCCGGCGGCAGTGACGTGAAGCTCGCCGGGTACTGAGGGTATCGCTCCCCAGGGCGGAGGTGACGACGTCTCCTGCGGAAGCATGGAACTGGACGCCAGGGACGCGAGCGCCAAGACTCCGCAGACTACCAAGGCTGCGGCGGCCACTGCCAGGGATCTCCTTTTAGTCATGGAGCTTCTCCAGTGCTTGCCAGCAGCGGACCCCTGACGCGACCGTTGCGATCAGTGGTGTCAGTCGATGTCTTCGACGATGGTGCCGTAAGGAACGCTCTCGTCCAGGTGTGCCTGATGCCCGGTGGAGCCGGGATTGTAAATTACCCTGACGCCGTGTTGTTGGTCAGCGGCGGACTGGAGAAGGACCGGCCGAACGGTTTCGATGAAGGCAACGCTTTTGCCCTCAAGATAGTCCTGGTAACTGGCTGGAAGCTGGCTCATGGCTAAAGAATAGACCTGCCGAACCAGCATGGGGAGGGGTGCCCATTGCGCTATTCGTTCAGCGCCGTTTGGATATGAGGGCCGGTGTTTGGGCGGACGGCGGATCAACTGCGGCCGCCTGGAGGACCTGCTTAAGCCAACTGCCAACCCAGGGGAACGATGACGCTTCAGAACACCGCGACGGCCACTATCGATGCAGGCAGCTTTTCCCGGGCTCAGCAGCTTGTGGCGGGGATCTCCCGCAGCTTCGAAGCCAAGGTGGTGGGGCAGGATCGCCTCCGGGAAACCCTCCTGATCGGCCTGCTGACCGGTGGGCACGTCCTTCTCGAAAGCGTCTCTGGACTGGCCAAAACCACTGCGGCACAAACGCTTGCCCAGGCCGTAGGCGGTGAATTCAGGCGCATTCAGTGCACTCCAGACCTTCTACCCAGCGATATCACCGGCACCCAGATCTACGATGCCTCAAAAGGCATCTTCGTCACCCGGTTGGGCCCAGTACATGCCAACATCGTGCTGCTCGATGAGATTAACCGTTCCAGTGCCAAGACCCAGAGCGCCATGCTGGAGGCCATGCAGGAGCGGCAAACGTCAATTGGCGGAGAGTCCCATCGCCTTCCCGATCCATTCCTGGTCCTGGCCACCCAGAACCCAATAGAGCAGGAAGGAACCTACCGGCTCCCCGAGGCCCAGCTGGACCGCTTCATGCTCAAGGACGTCCTGGGCTACCCCGGGCCGACGGAGGAAGCGGAGATCGTGCGCAGGATGGACGCCGGCATCCTTGACCCAGGGAGTGTTCCGCCGCCGGCGACCTCAATGGACGCCCTCGGGGAAGTCAAGGAAGTGGTCAGGGGCATCTACCTGGACCCGGCGATCGTTCGCTACATTGTCGGGCTCTCCTTCGTCACCCGGAACGCGGGGCAGCACCTGGATCCCCGACTCGCCGCCGTCGTAGAATTCGGCGCTAGCCCCCGCGCCAGCATTGCCTTCAGCCAGGCGGCCCGTGCCCTGGCTCTTCTGAAGGGACGGGACCACGTCATACCTGAGGACATCAAGAACCTTGCCCACAGGGTCCTGCGCCACAGGATCGTGCTCGGCCTCGACGCCGTCGTAGAAGACGTCCGGGTGGAGACCATCATCGACGCCGTACTCGCTTCGGTCCAGACTCCCTGACTGACGTGCCAAGCCTCCTTAAGAAAGTAAAGTCCAGGCTCTTCATCGCTGCCCGCCGCCGGACCCTGGGAATGCTCGACGGCGAATATGGTTCCGTATTCAAGGGGCGTGGCCTGGACTTTGATGAACTGCGACCCTACGTTCCCGGTGACGACGTTCGGGACATCGACTGGAAGGCCACCGCACGCCATGGTTCGCCACTAATCAGGCGTTACATTTCCGTTCGGCGGCAGACGGTGCTGCTGGTGGCGGACACCGGTCGGAACATGGCAGCGGCATCAAAAGACGGCAACGCAAAGCGCGAGGTAGCGCTGGACGCCCTGGGGCTGATCGGTTTCCTCGCGCTGCGGCACGGCGACGACGTCGCGCTGGTTCACGGCGACGCCGAGAAAACCCGCTACTTTCCCCCGCGCACAGGGGAGGAGCATCTGGAACGCCTTCTCGGCGCCATTCATGACTCCGCCGGCCGTGAATCACCACGCAGCGACCTGTCCTGCCAGCTTCGATTCACCCTGCGGAACTTCAGGCAAAGGATGCTGGTGTTCGTGGTCGCCGACGAGTTCCTTCCGGACGCCGAAACGGAATCACTCCTGCGACGACTCCAGGCCAGGCACGAAATCCTCTGGCTCACTGTCCGTGATGCTGCGCTCGCCGTTGAGGCTCACGCTGAGCTGGCTCCCTGTCCCCGCGGTTTCAAAACTGTCGATATTTCCGACGGCACCTACCTTCCGGATGCCCCTGCCGCAAGGCCTTCGGTGAGGCGTGCCTACGCCGAAGCAATGAAGGAGCGCGAAGGCGTCCGGCGGGAGTTCTACCGCAGGCTTGGCGTCACCGAGGGGGTAACCGGCGGGGATGACGTGGTACCCGCGCTGTTCCGGTTGCTGGAACTGCACCGCATGACCGGCCGGGCCCATGCAGGATAGTGTGGGCTTCTACGCGCCCCTCCCGTACAGCCCGGCCTGGTTCCTCGTCGGGGTCATCCTGGTCCTGCTCGTCGCGTTCTGGCTGGTGCGGGTCCTACGACCGACCCGCATGCGGAACACCGGGCCGAAGGCACGCCAGGCCCAACTGGTCGCGCCGCCGTCGGACGTTCCCCTGGGGGCCTCGCTGGACTCCGCAGAACTGCGACGCCGGTACCTCTTCCGGATCGACGCCGTAGCTGCCAACGCCGCAGCCGGCAGGATCCCGGCCCGCGCCGCCCATCAGGAGCTGAGCCTGCTGGTTCGCAGTTTCGCCCGGGATGCCACCGGCACGGACGCAACCCGCATGACGCTGCAGGAACTGGAGGCAGCGGGACTAACGGAGTTGGCCGAAGCCGTGGCGTGCATCTACCCCGCCGCCTTCAGCCAGGGAACAGGGGCCGCAGTACGCGACTCTGTTCGGACGGCCCGGAAGGCGGTAGCGGAATGGAGCTGACCTTGTGGTGGATGCTTCCCCTGGCCACGGCCGTGGGTATCGTGGCAACTCTTATCCTGTTACGTCGCGGCCGCGGGAAGCAGCCACAACGGCGCTACATCGCCCACAGGGAGCGGCTTGCCGCCCTGCCCGAATACCGGCGGGCGCTCCGCAGCCATCGCCGCTGGCTCTGGATTGCCGCCGTCTCGGCCGGGGTGCTGCTGGCCGCCGCCGTTGTGGCGGCGGCAAGGCCGGTCCAAAGCGATGTGGTGCAGCCGGAGACCAGGAATCGGGACATCGTGCTCTGCCTTGACGTCTCCGGCTCGATGGGCAGTACCGACTCGGCGCTGGTGGAAGTCTTCGCAGACCTTGCCAAAGAGTTCGACGGCGAGCGCATAGGCATGGTGATCTTCGACAGCCGTGCCGTCCAACTGTTCCCCCTCACCGACGACTACGCGTACATCTCCACCCAGTTGCAGGCAGCGCGGGACGCCTTCGACGGCAAGGAGGGCACCTCCGGGTTCTTTGACGGGACGTGGAGCGGTGCGGGATCGTCGTTGATCGGTGACGGGCTGGCCACCTGCGTCCAGAGCTTTCCGGCCGGCGACGACACGGGTGCGGAAACCGGGCCTGAGCGCTCGCGCTCCGTCATCCTTGCTACCGACAACTTCCTGTCCGGCACTCCGATCTTCACCTTGGAGGAGGCCGGCGAACTGGCCACGACCAGGGGCGTCCACGTGCACGCCCTGAATCCGGGGGACTTCGACTCGGGGGATGCCTCCGATCAGCCGGGGGCGCGATTGAAAGCCGTGGCGGAGGGCACCGGGGGAGTCTATGCCACTCCGGATAGTCCGGACTCTGTTAGCGACATTGTGGCGAAGGTGCAGGCCACCGAGGCCCTAAGCTATCGGGCGGCGCCCGAGGCAGTCGTCACGGACAGCCCTGCAGTTCCCCTGGCCGTCGGCCTGCTTGCCGGTGCCTCCCTGCTGATCGCAGCCTGGAAGCTCGAACCATGACCGTTCTGCCGGTTTTTCCCTTGTGGGCCCTGGCCGTCCTTGCGGCCATCGTCGTCGGCTTCACCGTGTGGAGGATCCGCGCGAACCGTGTCGGGAAGTACGGCAGGCGCGGGTGGATACTGCGGGGATCAGCCATGCTGTTGCTGCTGCTTGCCGCCCTGCGGCCGGGGTGGCCGGCTGGAGAGTCCCGTGCCGTCGTCGCGGACCTTGATGTGTTCCTTGTAGTGGATACGTCGGCAAGCATGGCCGCGGAGGATTACGACGGCGGCAGGATACGGCTTGAGGGCGTCCGCAAGGACATCGCCACCTTGGGCCAGGAGTTTGCCGGGGCGAAGTTTGCGCTCCTGACGTTTGATGACTCTGCAAGGGTGCGCATGCCGCTGAGCCAGGACGCCTCCGCACTGGCAACGGCCGTCGACGTGCTGGCGCCACAGCCTATTGAATATTCGCGTGGCAGCAGCGTCACGGCGGCGGGGGAGCTCCTCAAGGAACGGCTGGAGGCAGCCAGGGCGGAACATCCCGGACGGCCGGCGCTTGTCTTCTACTTCGGCGACGGCGAGAACACCAGCCCCGATCGGGGGGCGCCGATGGGGACGGATCCGGGACTCATCGATGGTGGTGCAGTGCTGGGCTACGGAACCAGCGAAGGGGGCCGGATGAAGGCACCGGCTGCAGGGGAATCAGGGGAGGAGGGAAGCTACCTCAAGGACCCGGCGTCGGACGGCTCGACGGAAGCTGTGTCCCGGATCGACGAAGACAGGCTCCGGGATATTGCAGGGGAGCTGCAAGTACCGTACCTGCACCGCCAGGCTGATGACCCCACGGGCGTAATGTCCCAGGAAGCCAAGGCCGCGGCGTTTAATACCAGGCAGTTCAGTACCAGGGACCTGGGCGACGCGGGTGGGGCAGTGCGCCTGGAGCTCTACTGGCTGTTTGCCCTTGGCGCGTTCTCGCTCCTGCTGGGCGAGCCCCTCAAGCATGCAACTGCACTACGGAATTCAGCTGCCCTCCAACGATCGCCGGCAGCGCGGGAATCAACGGCACCGCGGGAATCAACGGCATCGCAGGAATCAGCGGCACATCGGGGGTCACGATGAGGATCAAATTCAAGCCGCGCTTCAGTGGCGGCCTACTGCTATGGTGCGCCGTCCCGGTGCTCGCGTGCCTTCTCTGTGCTGCAAAGCTCATCTCTGTGACGCCACTGGCCGACCAGGCCTTGGATGCATTCCAGCGATCCGACGCCGCAGCATTGTCTAAGGCCACATCATGGCTCGCCGTCGCCAACTTGGTGGAACCCCACAAGGCGCTGTTCGCCGCTGGCGACGCCTTCGTTGTTGCCGGAGACTTCCGAAACGCCCGGCCGGCCTTTGAAACAGCGTTGTCCCGGTCGCCGGAGGATGATTCGTGCAAGGTCAGGGTCAACTTGGCGCTCACAATCGAAAAACTTGGAGACGGGAATGCCTCGGCCGGTGAGTTTGCGGCTGCGTCAGGATTGTTCCGGGAGGCGGAAGCTGTGATCGCGGGGTCAGCTGGCGGGTGCTTCCAGGCTGGTCATGCCGGCAATGCCGACGGCGAAGGACAGGCCCTTGCGGCTGCCTCCGTCCGGCTTGCCGAAAAGCTTCGCCAGGCTGAAGCCGGAGAGAATGCTGAAGCCGGCGACAACGGGCAGCCGGAGGAACCGGCACCGCAAGATGAGGTGGAGGAAAAACCGGCCACCACGAACCAACTGCAGCAGCTCCAGGACAGCGCCCGTAAGGCACAGCAGGACCGAACCGACGGCGGGCACTTGGACGAGTATCTGGACGGTGCGGATTCGGATCCTCTGGTGGAAAAGCCCTGGTAGCTGCTTCGAGCGAAGAAAATTCACCGGGAGCGTCCAGCCGAGCGTAAAACTGCGTCTTAATTCGGACGCGAAGTTGTGCCCCCAACAAGCCCGGTCCTAGAGTCATAGACAAGTTACCGCGGTAACGTGTCAGCGATCCTCCGTACGGACAGCCCTCAAGGCATCCAGGAGGGTGTGGGTGCCCCCATGTGGGCCTGACATTTGCACACGGACAACTTCATTCCAGGCGTAACAGTCGCGGCTGCGCCCTGCTGGAGTTTTTTCGTGTATCCCAAACTCAATTCACCGGCATATTAGCCGATCGGTTCCCAGGATCCGGTTGCTGTGCCGATGACCCATAGCCAAGGACGCAAATGTCACCACCAAGCCTTATTGACGCACACTCTAATCTTTCCGGGATCGCCCCGGTTGCCCTTTCCTATGAACTCTTCCCGCCCCGTTCTCCGGCTGCGGCTGAGACGCTCTGGACCACCATCCGGGAACTGGAAGCAACCGAGCCGGACTATGTTTCCGTGACCTACGGTGCCAGCGGCTCAAACCGGGACACCGCCGTCGAACTCATCAACCGGCTCCTGCTGGAAACCACGCTTCGCCCGCTCGCCCACCTGACCTGCGTCGGCAACACTGCCGGGGAACTGGCTGAGATCATCGGCGAGCTCCTGGACCACGGCGTCCGCGGCATCCTGGCCCTTCGCGGCGACCTCCCCAAGGACGGCACCCTGCCCGCCAGCGGATCGTTGCGGTATGCCCAGGACCTTATCGAGCTCATTCGCCGCGTGGAGCAGCGCCGGTCGGCACTGCTGTGCGCCGGGAAGATCGCCGTTGGTGTTGCCGCCTATCCCACCAGGCACCCCGAGTCGCCCAGTGAAGGGCACGACGTCGAGGTCCTCCTGGCCAAGCAGCGCTCCGGTGCCGACTTCGCCATCACCCAGGTGTTCTTCCACGCCCACCAGTACGCCGACCTTGTCTCCCGTGCACGGCGTGCCGGCGTGACCATCCCCATCATCCCGGGCGTCATGCCGCTCACGAGCCTGCGGCGCGTCAAGCGGCTCAGCGAACTCGCCGGCGTCGAGCCTGCTCCGGAGCTCATGGAGCGGCTGGCGGCATCTAATACGGAAGCCGAGGCGCGTGGCATTGGGGTCAGGGCAACCGTTGACCTGGCCAACGCAGCCCTTGACGCAGGGGCGCCGGGAATCCACTTGTACACCTTCAATGAGCACGCCCACGCCCTCGACGTGCTGGACAAGCTCGCCCTGCCTCGTCCGGCCCGGCCCGGCAGCCGTCTCCACGCCGTCGCCCGGCGCCAGGAAATGGCCAGCTGACGCAGGCCTCCCAGGACAATTTCAAAATAACTTCCGTTCACCGCCAGCAAGGAATACACATGACTGAACAGCAGACCCCGTTCCCCGCCGCGTCCCTTCTCGGCTACCCCCGCATCGGCCGCCGTCGCGAGCTGAAGAAGGCCGTAGAGGCCTACTGGGCCGGCAAGATCGACGCCGCCGCCCTTGACGCCGCAGCCAAGGACATCCAGCTGACCATCGCCAAGCGCCTGCAGGAGCTGGGCCTGACCGAGGCCGGCGCCGTCCCCGGAACCTTCTCCTTCTATGACCAGGTCCTGGACGCTTCCGCCCACCTCGGCGCAGTTCCCGCCCGCTTCGGCAACCTGCTGAACGCCGACGGCGAGCTGGACATCGACGGCTACTTCACGCTGGCCCGCGGCAACAAGGTGCAGCAGCCGCTTGAAATGACCAAGTGGTTCGACACGAACTACCACTACCTCGTTCCCGAGATCGGTCCGGAAACCGAGTTCAAGCTCACCTCCACCCGCAAGGTCGAGGAGTTCGAATTCGCCCTGGCCAACGGCATCGAGACCCGCCCGTACATTGTTGGCCCGGTCACCTACCTGCTGCTGTCCAAGGCTTCCGACGACGCCCCGGCCGGCTTCTCGCCGCTGTCCCGCCTTGAGGACGTCCTGCCCGTTTACGTCCAGCTCCTTGAGAAGCTCGCCGCAGCGGGCGCGAGTTGGGTCCAGCTGGACGAGCCGGCCCTCGTCGTCGACCAGGAAATCCCCGCAGCCGAGCTCGACGCCGCCGTTGCCCGTGCCTACGAGGTGCTCACCGCCGCGGCCAAGCGCCCGCAGATCCTCGTTTCCACCCCGTACGGTTCGCTGGACGGTCAGTTCGCCGCCATTGCCAAGACCAACATTGACGCCCTGCACATCGACGTCTTCAAGGGTGCCGTTCCGGCTGCCGCAGACCTCGCGCTGCTGGGTGACAAGACCCTCGTTGCCGGCCTTGTTGACGGCCACAACATCTGGCGGAACGACCTCGCGGCTTCAGCCGGCAAGCTCGCCGAACTGCGGAAGTCGGTTGCCAGCGTTGCCGTCTCCACGTCCACGTCCACCCAGCACGTGCCGCACGACGTCGAAGAAGAGACTCTGCTCTCCGCAGAGCTCCGCAGCTGGCTGGCGTTCTCCGACCAGAAGGCTGTTGAGGTCAAGACCCTCGCCGGCCTCCTGACCGACGCCGCCGCCGTCCAGCCGGCCATCGATGAAGCGACCCGCATTATCGCTTCCCGTGCCGCAGCCGAAGGCGTGCGCCGTGCCGACGTACGTGCTCGCACTGCTGCCCTGACGGCCGCCGACTTCAGCCGTTCGGAGTACTCGGTCCGTGAAGCCGCCCAGGAAGAGGCGCTGCACCTGCCGCCGCTGCCTACCACCACCATCGGTTCCTTCCCGCAGACCTCCGAAATCCGGTCCGCACGTGCCCGCAACACCAAGGGCGAGCTGAGCAACGAGCAGTACGAGCAGCTCATGAAGGACGAGATCAAGCGCGTTGTTGACCTGCAGGAAGAGCTTGGCTACGACGTCCTGGTACACGGCGAGCCTGAGCGCAACGACATGGTCCAGTACTTCGCGGAGAACCTCGAAGGCTTCGACGTCACGGTCCACGGCTGGGTCCAGTCTTACGGCTCCCGCTGCACCCGTCCCTCCATCCTCTGGGGTGACGTGACGCGTTCGGCTCCGATCACAGTTGCCTGGGCTGAGTACGCCCAGTCACTGACCAATAAGCCGATGAAGGGCATGCTGACCGGTCCGGTCACCATCCTGGCCTGGTCCTTCGTCCGCGACGACCAGCCGCTGGGCGAGACCGCCAATCAGGTTGGCCTGGCCCTGCGCGACGAGATCGCCGATCTCGAAGCCGCCGGCATCAAGGTCATCCAGGTGGACGAGCCTGCCCTCCGCGAGCTCCTGCCCCTGCGCAAGGCCGACCACGCCGATTACCTGAAGTGGTCAGTGGATTCCTTCCGCCTGTCCACCGCCGGTGCGGCTGACGCGACGCAGATCCACACCCACCTCTGCTACTCGGAGTTCGGCGTGATCATCGACGCCATCGATGGCCTCGACGCCGACGTCACCTCCATCGAAGCAGCCCGCTCCCGCATGGAGGTCGTCCACGACCTGGAGTCCCACGGCTTTGGCCGCGGCGTTGGCCCGGGTGTCTACGACATCCACTCGCCGCGCGTGCCGGGCGAGGCCGAGGTCACGGAGCTGCTCTCCACTGCCGTCAAGCACGTGCCGTCCCGCCAGCTCTGGGTCAACCCGGACTGCGGTCTGAAGACCCGCGGCTACACCGAGACGGAAGAGTCGCTGCGCAACCTGGTCAAGGCCACCAAGACGGTTCGCGCCAACCTGCTGGAAGCTGCCAAGTAGCAATTCCTTAACCACGACGACGGTCGGTCACCTTGCAAGGTGACCGACCGTCGTCGTGGTTTAAGTTGTGTCAGGACTCCCAGAGAATCTCGTCGTCGACCACGCCGTCCTCGTCCGCTGCGGCGACCAGGAGCTCATCGGTGAAGTGCGAGCCGAGAGTGAAGTCCAGGACGAAGTAGCGTTCGGGTTGGCCCGGGTAGATGGCAACATGCCCCAGCTTCAGGGCCTTCAGGAACACATCCTTGGTGAGCTGCGCCTTGTCCTCGACGCCGAAGACCGCCTTGAGCTGGTCGTCCTTGAGCTGGTTCGAATGGAAGTGCAGGTACTGCTGCGGGTTGGTGCCTTCCTGGTCCAGCTCCTCCGCGATCATGTCCCGTACCTGGTCCACAAGCTCCGGAAGGTAGCGCAGCCTGTAGTCCACCTTGTGCAGTGCGGCTTCGTCGAAGTGGTCATGCGGGGCGACGTTCAGGTCGAGCTCGAGCTGGTTTCCGGCGAGTTCGTGCGAGGCCACATAACAGTGCTCGCGGCCGTGATTTAGCTCTATTTCGCCGAAGTGCTGGCTCGCTACCTTGCTCATGTCTTCAAGATAGTCCCAAGTACCAGTGCATTCCAGCATCCCGGGAAATTCACTTCCGCCTACCCGTCTGCGCCCGCCGGATTGCCGACTGCGGCGTTGGCCGGGCATTCCCATTGGTCGAATGCAGCGTGTCTGCGAGCAGTTCCGTGAACAGCTGCACCTGCGCGGTGCGCTTTTCGTTGATGAGCAGTGCGAACACGTTTCGGGCGAGCCTGATGTCCGGGACGTCGAGTACCACGACGCCGGCAGGCCGGTGGACCAGGGCCAGCTCCGGAACCAGCGAGGCGCCCAGGCCCGCCGCAGTCATTTCGAGGCTCGCATGGAAGTCATCGCTATAGGCCACCACCCGGGGGTGCAGGTTGCAGCTGGCAAAGAGGCGCTCGATCACCATGGCGTCGCTGGTTCCGGGATGATGGATGATCCACGGCATGTCCGACAGATGCGCGGCGGCCACCTCCGCGTCTTCCCGGATGCCCCAGACCGAAGGGAGCACCACCCGGAAATTGTCGTCACCGATCCATTGCCGCTCCAGGGAATGCGGCCAGGCAAGCCCTGACTGACCCACTTGGTAGACCAGGGCGAGATCCAGTTCGCCCCCGGTCCGCAGCCCTTGGATCGTCTGGGCAGGTTCAGCCACTGACACGCGAAGGTCGATGCCGAGGTCCTTCCAGCGGGGATTGCCCAGGATCGCGGGGAGGACGTAGGTTGCCAGGCTCGGGAAGATCCCCAGTCGGAGTTCCTGCGCGGCGGAGTCGTGGGTGCGGGACGCTGACGCCATAAGTGCCTCGACGTCGGTGAGCACCTTTGAGGCGTGCCGCGTCATGGTCAGGGCTGCCTCCGTGGGGACGACGCTTCGGGCCGAGCGGTGGAACAGTTCGACGCCGGTGTCCCTCTCCAATGCCGACATCTGCTGCGAGACCGCCGACGCCGTGTAGCCGAGCCTCGCGGCCGCTGCTGCGAAGGAACCCAGCCGGGTCACTTCAAGCAGGGTGCGGAGATGTAGAAGGTTGACCATCAGGAATCCTTTTGCTTTGGCTGCGCTGCCATTCCGGGGTTTTCATTGCCCATGTTGAGTGCTGACCAGCCTATCGCGAAAAAATGCATAAGAAGAATTGGGCCTGCATTTCCCGGGCCCTGTAGCTTGATTCCATGAGGAGCTTGATCCCATGAAGGCTGGAAGATGGTTTGGGGGCGAAGGAGTGTTTGGCGCTTCCGGGGCCGCCCCTTCAGCCGTGGCCGTGCTCCTGCATGGTGGTCCTGAAGTCTCCTTGCGGAAGCCCTGGCGGGCCGATCCAGGGCGTGTCAGACTTGGTGCTTTTGTGCCTTCCATCCAGCACGCCGCTTCTCGAATGCGTGCATCGGCCTCGGATGGGGAACATGCTTCCGGCTTCAGCGTGGCTGTGGTTCGAGTCAGCTACGAGGTTCGGGGATGGAACGGTGCAGCCCGCAGTCCCGTGGCCGACGTCGAAAATTCCCTTCAAGCAATACAGGCCAAGGTCGGCCCCGTGCCGGTTGCCCTCGTCGGGCATTCCATGGGAGGCCGCGTGGCGGCGGTGCTGGCGCAGCGTCCGGAAGTCGCCGTCGTCGTCGGGCTTGCTCCCTGGTGGCCCGACGACGAGGCACGCCACCTGCGTGCGGGTCAGTCCGTCCTGGTGCTCCATGGGCGGGGTGACCGGGTGGTGGATCCGGAGTCGACCCGCCGGCAGGTGCTGGCGGCGCGGGGCAGGGGAGTGGCTGCTGATTGGGTGGGTATGCCGGGCGGCCACGGTATGGTCAGCAACTTCCGGTCCTGGCATGCGTTGACCGCGGACTTCGTGGTCTCCCGGCTGTTCGAGGCTTGGAACGCCAAGCATTCGATGTGAGTTCCGCCGCTAAACCCTGTCAGCCGGACGTGTTTTGCGTCTCTTCTTCGTGGCTTTTCTATAGTTGCGGGTGGCCAACACGCAGGGTTTCAAGCGTTACGACACGCCGTCCACCCATACGACACGCGCGGGTTTAAATGTGGCTAAGTACTCCACAGGGTGTGGACGAAGTCTTCAGAATCGGCGTATTTCCGGACATTTTGAGGCACCTGTCTTGTGGATTAACGGTGCATTAAATGACATACTTGTAATACATCATCTTGGGGTTCCGCCGAGGCACTTGCACTACATGTAGTATCAACTTACGGATTGAGCGGGAAACCAGCAGATTGAGCGGGAAACCGGCAGAGGGAACCCAGCACAGTCCAAAAGCATCTCGGCTGCGAAGGCAGTCGGCGGGCCCAGCAGCGGAGTCGGTAACAGTTCCGTTCGAGCCTGCGGATACGAACAGCATCGACTTCAACTAAGGGGACAGGGACCATGACCGTTACGGTTTACACGAAGCCGGCCTGCGTTCAGTGCAACGCCACCTACCGCGCGCTGGACAAGAAGGGCATCGCCTACCAGAGTGTTGACATCTCCCAGGACGTCGAGGCACTGGAGCGGCTGAAGTCCCTGGGCTACATGCAGGCACCGGTTGTCGTGACCGACCTGGACCACTGGTCCGGTTTCCGTCCGGACAAGATCGAGGAACTGGCCTTGGCGTCAGCTTCCTCCGTGGCCTAGGCGGCTTCCGCCCTCCGCCACCATCGAAAGAATTTCCAGGCAGGCGAGGTGACTCCCATGGCAGCGCTGGCAACAGCTCCTGCTTCTGCTGCAGCAGACGCTGCCAGCACGAGGAGTCACCTCATCTACTTTTCTTCATCATCTGAAAACACCCGGCGGTTCGTTGAGAAACTTGGCCGGGATGCCGCGCGTATTCCGCTCTATGCAAAGGACCCGCCCCTCGTGGCGTCCGAACCCTACGTGCTGGTGGTGCCTACCTATGGCGGCACCGGCGGCGAAGGCTCCGTACCCAAGCAGGTCATCAAGTTTCTCAACAACCCGCAGAACAGGAAGCTGATCCGCGGCGTCATCGGCGCCGGAAATACCAACTTCGCGGACAACTACTGCATGGCCGGCGACATCATCGCCAGCAAATGCCAAGTCCCGCACCTGTACCGTTTCGAACTCATGGGGACGCCCGAAGACGTCCTTCGGGTCAATCAAGGATTGGATAAGTTTTGGACACGACTGTCGCAGACACAGAAGTAACCGGGACCACACAGCAGGGCACTTCGGCGGACAACGCCAAGAAGCCGCTCCCTGAGGCCTACAAGGGCCTGGGCTATCACGAACTGAACGCCATGCTGAACCTGTATGGCCCCAATGGTGAAATCCAGTTCGAAGCGGACCGCGAAGCAGCCCACCAGTACTTCCTGCAGCACGTGAACAACAACACCGTCTTCTTCCATGACCTCGAGGAGAAGCTGGACTACCTGGTCAAGAACCAGTACTACGAGCGCGAAACCCTGGACCAGTACACGATGAATTTCATCCGTGACTTGTTCAACCGCGCCTACAAGAAGAAGTTCCGCTTCGAAACCTTCCTAGGCGCCTTCAAGTTCTACACGTCGTACACGCTGAAGACGTTTGACGGCAAGCGCTTCCTGGAGCGCTACGAGGACCGTGTCTGCATGGTCGCCCTGCACCTCGGCCGCGGCGACGAGGAACTGGCTACCCGGCTGGTAGACGAGATTATCGACGGCCGCTTCCAGCCTGCGACGCCTACCTTCCTCAACGCCGGCAAGGCACAGCGGGGCGAGCTGGTCTCCTGCTTCCTCCTGCGCATCGAGGACAACATGGAGTCGATCGCCCGTGGCATCAACTCCGCCCTGCAGCTGTCCAAGCGCGGCGGCGGCGTCGCCCTGTCCTTGACCAACATCCGTGAGCACGGTGCGCCAATCAAGCAGATCGAGAACCAGTCCTCCGGCGTCATCCCCGTCATGAAGCTCCTCGAAGACAGCTTCTCCTACGCCAACCAGCTGGGTGCCCGCCAGGGTGCCGGCGCCGTGTACCTGCACGCGCACCACCCCGACATCTACCGCTTCCTGGACACCAAGCGGGAGAACGCGGACGAGAAGATCCGCATCAAGACTCTCTCCCTTGGCGTGGTGATCCCTGACATCACGTTCGAGCTCGCCAAGAAGAACGAGGACATGTACCTCTTCTCGCCGTACGACGTCGAACGCGTCTACGGCATGCCGTTCTCTGACGTCTCGATCACCGAGAAGTACTACGAGATGGTGGACGATTCCCGGATCAAGAAGACCAAGATCAACGCCCGCGAGTTCTTCCAGACCCTCGCCGAGATCCAGTTCGAGTCCGGCTACCCGTACATCATGTTCGAGGACACGGTGAACCGGGCCAACCCGATCGATGGCAAGATCACCATGAGCAACCTGTGCTCGGAAATCCTCCAGGTCTCCACGCCGTCGCTCTACAATGACGACCTCAGCTACCAGACCGTGGGCAAGGACATCTCCTGCAACCTTGGTTCGATGAACATCGCCAAGACCATGGACTCCCCGGACTTCGGCGCCTCGATCGAGACCGCCATCCGCGCCCTCAGCGCGGTGTCGGACATGTCCTACATCAACTCGGTCCCGTCCATCGCACAGGGCAACGCCCAGAGCCACGCCATCGGCCTTGGCCAGATGAACCTGCACGGCTACCTGGCGCGTGAGCGGGTCCACTATGGCTCGGAAGAGGGCCTGGACTTCACCAACATCTACTTCTACACCGTGCTGTTCCACGCGCTGCGGGCCTCGAACAAGCTGGCCATCGAGACCGGCCAGGCCTTCGGCGGCTTCGAGAAGTCCAAGTACGCCTCGGGCGAGTTCTTCGACAAGTACACCGAGCAGGAATGGGCTCCTGAGACCGGGCGAGTCCGTGAACTCTTCGCCGGCACGCACATCCCCACACAGGATGACTGGCGCGAGCTGAAGGCCTCCATCATAGAGCACGGTATCTACAACCAGAACCTGCAGGCTGTTCCGCCGACTGGCTCCATCAGCTACATCAACAACTCCACGTCCTCCATCCACCCGGTGGCATCCAAGATCGAGATCCGCAAGGAAGGCAAGATCGGCCGCGTCTACTACCCGGCGCCGTACCTGACCAACGACAACCTGGATTACTACCAGGACGCGTACGAAATCGGTTACGAGAAGATCATCGACACCTACGCAGCCGCCACGCAGCACGTGGACCAGGGCCTGTCCCTGACGTTGTTCTTCAAGGACACGGCCACCACGCGTGACATCAACAAGGCCCAGATCTACGCCTGGCGCAAGGGCATCAAGACGCTCTACTACATCCGCCTCCGCCAGCTCGCGCTGGAAGGGACTGAGGTAGAGGGTTGTGTCAGCTGCATGCTGTGACAACCCAACTCGGTTGAACTTCGGGCGGCGCTGCCGTCCACAAAAACTGAACAGTACGACGCCGGGTGCGCGCCCGCCGTCGTACGCTTACCTTAAAGAACCCAAACGCTAAGGGGATGAAATGACCGAGAAGGTCAAGCTGCTCAGCCACGTCGAGGCGATCAACTGGAACCGCGTCCAGGATGAAAAGGACGTGGAGGTCTGGAACCGCCTGGTCAACAACTTCTGGCTGCCGGAGAAGGTGCCGCTGTCCAATGACATCCAGTCGTGGCACACGCTGACGCCTCAGGAACAGCAGTTGACCATGCGCGTCTTCACGGGCCTGACCCTGCTGGACACCATCCAAGGCACGGTTGGTGCCGTCAGCCTCATCCCGGATGCCCTGACTCCGCACGAGGAGGCTGTGTACACCAACATCGCATTCATGGAGTCGGTGCATGCCAAGAGCTACTCGTCGATTTTCTCGACGCTGTGCTCGACCAAGGAAATTGACGATGCCTTCCGCTGGTCCCTCGAGAACGAGAACCTGCAGAAGAAGGCCCAGATTGTCATGGACTACTACTACGGCGACGATCCCCTCAAGCGGAAGGTAGCCTCTACGCTGCTGGAGAGCTTCCTGTTCTACTCGGGCTTCTACCTGCCCATGTACTGGTCCTCGCGCGCCAAGCTCACCAACACCGCCGACCTGATTCGCCTCATCATCCGCGACGAGGCCGTGCACGGCTATTACATCGGCTATAAGTTCCAGAAGGGCCTGGAGAAGGTTTCTGAGGCCCGCCGGCAGGAGATCAAGGACTACACCTTCGAGCTGCTCTTTGAGCTGTATGAGAACGAAGTCCAGTACACGCACGACCTCTACGATGGCGTCGGCCTGGCCGAGGACGTCAAGAAGTTCCTGCACTACAACGCCAACAAGGCCCTCATGAACCTGGGCTACGAGGCAATGTTCCCGGCCTCTGTCACGGACGTGAACCCGGCGATCCTTTCTGCGCTTTCCCCGAACGCCGACGAGAACCATGACTTCTTCTCGGGATCGGGTTCCTCCTACGTGATCGGCAAAGCCGTCAATACTGAGGATGAGGACTGGGCGTTCTAGGGGTTCTTTCAAGTGAATGCACGCACCACCGCCGCAGGGCTTATCAGGCTCGCTGTTAAGCGGCTGGGTTTCCCAGCTTGGCACGGTGCCGGATTTTCCCGCGCCAAGGGTCCAGGGCCATCGCTAGGAACCCGATGGGCGCCGATCGTTCCCTGATGCTGGTTCCGGGCAGTGGGGGTGCGGTGGAGTGGTAGGTGTGGCCTGTGGGTGTGCGGTATTCGATGGTGTGTTGGGGTCCGGGGCTTGGTCTGGTGGTCCAGCCGGGGTTCTCTTTGGTGTGGTCGCAGGCTTCGCAGAGGCCTGC